>NZ_JBQFLY010000001.1:0-678976 GCF_056531545.1 Ruegeria sp. N10
CTCGATCTCGTCGCGCTGACGACCCAGCTCAGACCGGATCGAGCCAAAAAGCTCAGGATCGCGGTCCGACAAGGACTGGGTGAAAAATCCGGTGTCACGAAGATTGGCGTTCATTGGCGCTCCACATGGCTGGGTATTAATCTTGCGGATTTCCTATCGGAAACGCCACATTCGCAAAAGGCTTAAAGCGACGATTTGGCCTGCTGCGGCGTCAAGACTGGCCTATTGGGGAAAGGTATGTTTGTTTCGGAACCAAATGTGCAACACCGGAAACCACAAAACATGAAAAAGAGAATCGCCTTTCTCGCCAGTGAGGTCAAAGTGGCGCAAACGGCGCGCGACATCCTGGTGGCCAAACATGGTAACGTGGCACCTCGGGACGCAGATATTGTGGTTGCATTAGGTGGGGACGGCTTCATGTTGCACACCCTGCACAACATGCAGCGTCTTGATACTCCGGTCTACGGGATGAATCGCGGCACGATCGGCTTTCTGATGAATGAGTATCACGAAGACGACCTGATGGCGCGGCTGGAGGATGCCGAGGAAGAGGTTATCAACCCGTTGGCCATGCAGGCGATGGATCAATCTGGAAAACTGCACGAGGCGCTGGCGATCAACGAAGTGTCATTGCTGCGTGCCGGTCCTCAGGCAGCAAGGCTCAAGATCAGCGTAGACGGCCGGGTGCGCATGGCCGAACTGGTCTGTGACGGGGCGTTGCTTGCCACGCCTGCGGGATCGACCGCCTACAACTATTCCGCGCATGGGCCGATTGTTCCGATTGGCGCTGACGTTCTGGCCCTGACACCCATCGCGGCGTTTCGCCCACGGCGGTGGCGCGGTGCCTTATTGCCGAAAATGGCGAAAGTCAGGTTCGATGTGGTCGAAGCTGACAAGCGCCCGGTCATCGTGGCCGCCGATTCCGTTTCTTTCCCGGATATAGACTGGGTCGAGATCAGGTCGGAACCAGCCATTGCGCACCGTATCCTTTTCGATCCCGGCCATGGGTTGGAAGAACGCCTAATATCCGAACAATTCACATAAAATTAGGATTCCCCAAATTTTTCTCACGCCTGTGTGAAGCAGTTCACAGGAATTCCCTTAACGATTGGCTAATGTGAACTTGCCCGGAGAACGCGCCAAGGTGGGAGTGAGTGGCCACCTGAACGGTGTTTTCGAATGGTTGCGCAGATTTTGCGCTGGCGAGGGTGGGTGGTGCTACGCTCGTCATCAGAAATCCGGGCTTATTTTAGCAGCTGGACCCCGGGCACAATGACCCGGGGTCTATTTTTGCTACATATGATCCCAAAGCGGCAAACACATCTGTCCCACGCGGGCTTCTATCGCGGCGGCGGCATCCACGGCCAGATCCTCGCGCCAGCGCTGTGCCGCGATCTGTACGTTGATAGGTTGAGGCCCTTTGGGAAGATTGGCCAGCCGCGACGGAACGCAAGCTGCTGGCAGTCCTAGAAAGTTCATCGCATAGGAATAGACAGCGCATCCCAAAACATCATGCACGCCTTCCGCGCCTTCGGTGTCCCGGTCAGGTTTGAAAAATGGCTGTGGCAGGAAAGGAGACAAAACCAGCGGGTAGTCTTGCATAAACAGGGACCATTCGCGTGCATAATGGCTGCGCTTGGCCAGCATCCGAACCAATTCTGTTTCAACGATGGGCGGGAACTCCTGAAAGTAGACGTCAAAGATGTCGCGGATGGTTCTGGAACCAGCGGCTTCAATGTCAGATTTCATCAGGGTCAGCACTTCGCCCATCAAGGTCCGATACCCGATCCGGCCACATTCAAAGACATCGGGCGGATCGACCTCTTCAACGACGTACCCTGCATCGACCAGCGCATCGCGCGCAGTGTCGAGGGCTTTTTCGACCTCGGGGTGCAGGGCATAGCCGAAGGTGTTCTTGGTGAATGCCACCTTGATCGGCTGGTCAAAACGCTCGCCGTGCCAGGGCATTGGAACGTGGAATGGGTCCCGCGCATCGGTGGCGATCAAGCTGGGCATGGACAGGTGCAGATCCGCAGCCGACCGGGTGATCAGGCCCTGAACCGACATTGACTGCGCCAGCAATCCGCGTTCGGCCTTCTGACTTGGGTTCCACGCGGGAACGCGTCCCAACCCCGGTTTGACCGTCACGGCACCGATGGCGGCAGCCGGAAAGCGTAGGCTACCGCCAATATCGTTGCCATGGGCCAGGGCACCGACACCCGCCATCACGGCGGCAGCAGCGCCACCAGATGATCCCCCGGGTGAAATGTGCCGTCCCCACGGGTTGAACGTGCGCCCATGCAGGGGGTTGTCGGTGTCGGCCCTGAAGGAAAACTCGGGCGTATTCGTTCGCCCGATCACAATGGCCCCCGCTTTTTGCAAGTTGCTGACCACCGGCGCGTCATCCGGTGCAATCACATCCTTCAGCGCAATGACACCGTTGGTGGTCGCGTGGCCTTTTTGATCGACATTCACCTTGATTGTTACCGGAACTCCATGCAGCGGGCCGGTCGGCTGACCACGCTCCCGTGTAGCATCTAGCGACTGCGCGCGTTCCAGGGCCTCGGTGCGCAAATCTTCTACGACTGCGTTCAGCGCGGGGTTCACCGCGTCCATGCGATCAATCGAGGCCTGAACCGCCTCGGTTGCACTCAGATCGCCGCGTCGGGTCAGGGTGGTCAGCTCTGTGGCGCTGAGACGCCAGATATTGGTATGTGTCATGGGCCCTCACTGTCTTACAGCGACAGTAGGGGCCCAGATTCAGGTTGCAAGGGCGGACATGGTATGGGCGGCCGATGCCGCCCGATGGTTACTTTGCGTAACCAATTGTCTGCAACGCCACCTTGATCTCATCAAGGATGGCAGGATCGTCAATTGTTGCAGGCATTTTGTAATCTTGACTGTCTGCAATCGACACCATCGTGCCGCGCAGGATCTTACCGGAACGGGTCTTGGGTAACCTGTCGACAACAACAGCCAGTTTGAAGGCGGCCACCGGCCCGATCTTTTCCCGAACCATTTTGACGACTTCCTGAACCACATCGCCATGATCCCGTGTGGCACCAGCATTCAGGCACAGGAAGCCGACCGGCATCTGCCCCTTCAGTTGGTCCGAAACACCGATTACCGCGCATTCTGCCACATCGGGGTGGGCGGCCAACACTTCTTCCATCCCACCCGTCGACAGGCGATGGCCCGCCACGTTGATGACGTCATCGGTGCGCGCCATGATGTAGAGGTACCCGTCTTCGTCAATCATCCCGGCATCGCCGGTTTCGTAATATCCGGGGAAGTGTTCGAGATAAGATTTCTTGAACCGTGCCTCGGCATTCCACAGTGTTGGCAAGGTGCCTGGGGGCAGGGGCAATTTAACCGCGATGGCACCCAGTTCACCGGCCTTCATCGGGTGACCGCCTTCATCCAGAATTTGCACGTCATAACCCGGCATCGGTTTTGCGGGCGAGCCCAGCTTGACCGGAAGCTCTTCGATACCCAGCGGGTTTCCGGCTATGGCCCAGCCGGTTTCGGTTTGCCACCAATGGTCGATCACTGGAACCTTCAGTGCGTTTTGTGCCCAGATAATTGTGTCAGGGTCGGCGCGTTCGCCTGCCAGATAGAGGGCCTGTAGATGAGACAGATCGTATTTGGCGATCAATTCGCCTTTTGGGTCTTCTCGTTTGACGGCGCGGATGGCTGTAGGTGCGGTGAAGAAGCTTTTGACCTTATGTTCCGAGATCACGCGCCAGAAGGTGCCCGCGTCCGGTGTGCCGACCGGTTTGCCTTCGAACACAATTGTGGTGTTTCCATGGATCAGGGGCGCGTAGCAGATATAGGAGTGTCCCACGACCCAGCCCACATCGGAGGCTGCCCAGAATACGTCACCCGGATCGACGTTGTAGATATTCTTCATCGTCCAGTTCAGTGCCACAAGGTGTCCGGCAGTGGGGCGCACGACCCCTTTGGGCGCTCCGGTTGTGCCAGAGGTGTACAGGATATAAGCCGGGTCATTGCCATCAACCGGTACGCATTCAGCTGGTTCGACACCGTATTGGAAGCCATGCCAGTTGAAGTCGCGCCCTTCAATCAACTGAGCGACTTCTTGTTCCCGCTGGAAGATCACACAAAAATCAGGCTTATGGTTAGCCAGGTCGATCGCGCCGTCAAGCAGGGGCTTATAGTGAACCACGCGGCCCGGCTCCATCCCGCAGGACGCGGCGATGATTGCTTTGGGTTTGGCGTCGTCGATGCGCACAGCCAGTTCGTTGCTGGCAAACCCGCCGAACACGACTGAATGCACGGCGCCGAGGCGGGCGCAGGCAAGCATTGCCTCAAGCGCTTCGGGGATCATCGGCATGTAGATAATGACACGGTCACCTTTCTCGACACCCTTTGCGCGAAGCGCGCCGGCCAGAGTGGCCACGCGGTTGCGAAGCTCGACATAGGATATCTCGCGCTTGGTGTGGGTGATGGGGCTGTCATAGATGATGGCGGTTTGTTCACCGCGCCCGTTTTCCACATGACGGTCCACGGCATTCCAACAGGTATTGACCCGCGCGTCGCTGAACCATTCGTACAAGGGCGCATTGTCGTCGAACAGTGCCTTGCTGGGGGCCTTGACCCAATCGATCCCTTTTGCGGCGTTCATCCAGAACGCTTCGGGGTCAGTCTTCCAGCTGTCATAAACGTCCTGATACGCCATCTCGTCCTCCTCACAACGGCCTGGACATTGTGTTAGGTTGCAGAAAACATCCGGGCAAGCGCGACGCATGACGACGCGTCAGTTTATCGCAAAAAATTTGCAGATCAGCGGAATATGACTTGCAAATTTTTGCAAAATCGCAGGTGTAGCAGAGTTTTCATCGCCGCAGTGCGAAGATTTGCAAAGTTGCAAACTTTTACATGCAAATCTTGGGCTCCTCCGGGAATCATCTCAACCAGCCGTTTTGGCGTAACGTGGCAGCTTGTCCTGAAGGTTCAGCCAGGGCAGGTGATCGGCGTGGAACACGTGAAACTGTGGTGGCAGGGTTTCCGGTTCGTCCAGCGTTGCGGTGTATAGATGTATGTTCACGCAATCGCGCGCTGTGCGATAGGCCATCTGGGTTCCGCAGTTGCCGCAAAAAAGACGTTCGACCCCTTCAGATGAACGATAGATCTTTGGTGCCTGACCCAGCCATCTGACTGCTTCATGCGGCAGCCCGAAAAAAGCCGTGACCGGCGCGGCGCAGTTTCGCCTGCAATCTGAACAGTGGCAATAACAGCTCCACGCGACTTGGGCATCGCTTTCCCAATGCACGGCGTTGCAGTGGCAATGTCCTTTCATGCGCTTCCCCCCTGTTGACAGGGGCGCCAGCAAGGCTGCCCCCGGTTAACCGTAATGCGCCACGGGTGTTCCTGCAATCGCCGCCATGTTCAGCAGACCGCGCGCGGTGATGGATGGAGTAACAATATGGGCCTTGTTGCCCATTCCCATCAGGATCGGGCCAACTTCAATCCCGTCCGCCTTCATCTTCAGAATATTGCGCACGCCGCTGGCCGCATCTGCGTGGGCGAATATCAGAACGTTTGCCGCCCCCTCCAATCGCGACGCCGGGAAGATGCGCGCCCGCAGGTCTGCATCCAAAGCCGCATCTACGTTCATTTCGCCTTCGTAGACAAAATCGCGCGGCTGCCGATCAAGGATTTCCAGCGCCGCCCGCAGCCGTTTGCCTGATCCTTCAGCCTGATTGCCAAATTGCGACTGCGAACAGAAGGCGATCTTGGGCTCGATCCCGAACCGGCGAACATGTCGCGCAGCACCAATGGTGGTTTCTGCCAGTTCTTCCGGCGACGGCAATTGCCGGACATGCGTGTCGGCAATGAACAGGGGGCCATCTTCCAGGATCATCAGGGACAAGGCACCATGCGGGCGCAGTTTGTTGTCGTCCAACACCTGTTCGACATAATTCAGGTGCCAGCGGAATTCACCAAATGTGCCGCAGATCATGCTGTCCGCTTCGCCACGATGCACCATGATCGCGCCAATGGCCGTTGTGTTGGTGCGCATGATCGCTTTGGCCAGATCCGGTGTAACACCGCGGCGCTGCATGATCTGGTGGTAGGAAGTCCAATAATCGTAATAGCGCGGGTCGTTTTCCGGGTTGACGATCTGACAGTCCTTGCCCGGACGAATGGTCAGCCCCAGCTTTTCACACCGGGTTTCGATCACATCGGGTCGCCCGATCAGAATTGGCGTTTCCGTCGTCTCTTCGAGAATGGCCTGCGCGGCTCTCAGAACCCTTTCATCTTCACCTTCGGCAAAAACGATGCGACGGGATGCGACGGCCGCAGCCTCGAACACAGGACGCATCAGAAGGGCAGACTTGAAAACAGTCTGGTTGAGCTTTTCCTTATAGGCTTCAAAGTCGTCGATAGGGCGTTTTGCAACACCGCTTTCCATGGCGGCTTTGGCGACCGCCGATGACACCACGCCCACAAGACGCGGGTCAAATGGTTTTGGGATCAGGTAATCCGGGCCAAAGGTCAGTTGCTCGCCCTTATAGGCAGCCGCGGCTTCGGCGCTTGTTGTTGCGCGCGCCATCTCAGCGATACCATCCACGCAGGCAATCTGCATCGCGTCGTTGATCTCGGTCGCTCCGACGTCCAATGCACCCCGGAAGATAAACGGAAAACACAACACGTTGTTGACTTGATTGGGAAAATCGCTTCGACCCGTGGCGATGATTGCGTCTGGCGCAACTGCGCGCGCGTCCTCTGGCAGGATTTCCGGCGTCGGGTTGGCCAGGGCGAAGATAATCGGGCGGCTGGCCATTTTCCGGACCATATCAGGCTTCAGAACATTTGGTCCGCTGAGACCTAAAAACAGGTCAGCCCCACCGATCACATCGTCCAGCGTCCTCAAGTCCGACTTCTGCTCGAACTGTGACTTGTGTGGGTTCATGTCCTCGGCCCGTCCTTCGTAGACAAGCCCGTGAATGTCGCACAGCCAAATGTTTTCACGTTTCACGCCCAGCTTGACGAGCATGGTCAGGCACGCGATCCCGGCGGCCCCGCCACCGGTTGACACGACCTTGATGTCCTCAAAAGACTTTCCGGCCACATGTAGCGCATTCTTGGCCGCAGCCCCGACCACAATGGCAGTTCCGTGCTGGTCATCATGGAAAACCGGGATGTTCATACGTTCACGGCAGAGCTTTTCGACGATGAAGCAATCGGGGGCCTTGATGTCTTCAAGGTTAATGGCGCCAAATGTCGGTTCAAGGGCACAGACGATATCCGCCAGCTTTTCGGGATCGGGCTGATCTACCTCGATATCAAAACAGTCGATGCCCGCGAACTTTTTGAACAGAACAGCCTTGCCTTCCATGACCGGCTTCGAGGCGAGTGCCCCGATATTCCCCAGGCCGAGCACGGCGGTGCCGTTTGACACCACAGCAACAAGGTTACCGCGCGCGGTGTACCGCTCGGCATTGGCTGCATCGGCCTTGATTTCAAGACTTGCCTCCGCCACGCCGGGCGAATAGGCGCGGGCCAGATCGCGACCGTTGGCCATAGGTTTGGTGGCCTTGATCTCAAGCTTTCCGGGTTTGGGAAATTCATGATATTCGAGCGCAGCTTGTCGCAGGCTGGGGGTGTCAGACATCGGCGATTCAGCTCCCATTGAGAATTTGATTTAGCCTTAAACTATTTATTTGAACTTGGCTACGCTACGTAACTCTGCCGTGATGTCGCAACCAGAATCCGGATTGATATTGTCTGAGTTCATTTTCACCTTTTCACATTGCGACGTCCAAGATCACTCTGGCAAGGCCGTCGTGACATTCAGGCCTGATGACATGGCTGGTAACCAATGAGGGATCAGTAGGTTGGATGTTGGTTGCAGCGATGCTGGGCAGTTGTTGTCGCCCAGATTTTGGTCGAGTTCACCGCGCTGAACGGCGGAATTTTACCCGTGATCATTGAAATGCGGTTCTTCGCTGCGGAAGAAATGCCGGGGATGTTTTTTTCGGTTGGCATTTTGGCGTCTGTTCTGATCGGATGGCCAAAGTTGCAATTCGAAGAGAATACTGATGACCAAGACATCCGATCTGGCGAAAACGCACGCTGAGATTCGCCTGCCCACGCGGGAAATTCGCGACGACATCCCCTTTTACACGAAAAAACTGGGGATGAAGATGGACATGATCTATCCCGCTGACGATCCGCGCGTCGCGGTGTTTTCGGGGCATGGCGTGCGGTTGCGCATTGAAAAAGACGCACCGGAAAGCCCTGGAACCTTGCGTATTCTGACGGATAATCCGTCTGATTTCGCGGGTGGTGAACGCGTTCTGGTGGCGCCAAATGGCACCCGGGTCGAAATTGAAGAACGAAATCCGCCACTGGTGATGCCAGAGACCGTGCATTCCTTTGTCGTGCGCAGGCTCAAGGATCAGGCCCCTTGGATCATCGGTCGGGCCGGGATGCACTATCGCGATCTGGTGCCGGATCGGCTGGGCGGGTCGATCATCGCCAGTCATATCCGCATTCCCGATGGCGGACCGGTCCCGGACATGGTGCATTTTCACAAGGTCGGGTTTCAGCTGATCTTTTGCATCCATGGCTGGGTGGATGTGGTCTATGAGGATCAGGGCGAGAAAATGCGCCTGACAGCGGGGGACTGCTTTATTCAACCACCGGAAATCCGGCACCGTGTTCTCGAAGCCTCTGATAATGTTCAGGTCATCGAGATTGGAGTGCCGGCTGAGCATGTCACGGAAATCGACCATGACATGATACTTCCCACTCCGCACATCCGCCCGGACCGCGAATGGCAGGGGCAACGTTTTGTCTATAATCAGGCCAAGGGTGCCGAGTGGATGCCCTTCCGTCTTCCGGGTTACATCTGCCGCGACACCACGATTGCCGAGAACACCAAGGGCGTCGCTGGGGTGCAGGTTGTGCGCAAAGGATCGGGTGATCCGGAATGGGCCATCCATGACACCGACATTCACTTTACCTTTGTGATGGACGGAGAGGTCACCCTGGAAGGAGAGGGGCGCGATCCCTACCGGCTGGAGCAAGGGGATGCGTTCGTCATCCCACCTGGGATGCGCACACGGCTGTCCGACCCAACAGACAATATCGAATTGTTGGAAGTCACCTTACCCGGTACCTTCAACACAACGCTGGGTTAAGCGAAAAACACGGGTCGGGGGCTTCAAATTCCCCGCTTTAATACGTTAGCGTGCAAATTTCTGACCAGATGATCAAAAAAATGGGGAATCGCCATGTCGCTGAAAGACGCCGCCTTGTCTGTCCGGGAAAACGCCTACGCGCCATATTCGAACTTCAAAGTTGGCGCAGCGCTCCGGTCTTCTTCGGGTCATGTCTTTTCCGGGTGCAACGTCGAAAATGTGGCCTATCCCGAGGGCACCTGCGCGGAAGCAGGTGCAATTGCCGCAATGGTGGCCGCGGGTGAGCAGGAACTGACCGAAGTCTACGTGGTTGCCTCCAGCCCTCAGCCTGTGCCGCCTTGCGGTGGATGCCGTCAGAAGCTGGCCGAGTTTGGCAAGCGCGATGTAAAGGTCACTCTGGCAACCGTCGATGGTGCGGAGTTTGAGACAACCATCGGAGATTTGCTGCCGGGTGCGTTTGACGCGTCGCACATGGAAGATGTCTGAACGCATGGACGCCCGTTCAATCATAGCCAAACTGCGCAGGCACGAAGTTCCAGGCCGCGACGAGCTGATCTGGTTCGCGCAAGGGTTGGCAGACGGCAGCGTCAGCGATGCGCAGGCCGGGGCGTTTGCCATGGCCGTCTGTATGGGCGGGCTGGGCCCTCAGGGGCGTGCGGACTTGACGATTGCGATGCGCGATAGCGGCGATGTTGTCAGTTGGGATGTGGACGGGCCGGTGATCGACAAGCACTCGACCGGTGGGGTCGGGGACTGTGTCAGCCTTGTGCTTGCTCCGGCGCTGGCGGAATGCGGTGCGTTTGTTCCGATGATCTCGGGCCGGGGTTTGGGGCACACGGGTGGAACATTGGACAAGCTTGAGGCGATTCCGGGTGTCAGCACTCAGATCAGTCAGGACCGACTTGCGCAGATATTGCGCGAAACGGGTGCGGCTATCGTCGGCGCGACGGGCCAGATTGCACCGGCGGACAAGCGGCTTTATGCAGTTCGGGACGTGACGGCGACGGTCGAAAGTCTGGATCTGATCACAGCATCGATCCTGTCCAAAAAGCTGGCGGCCAGCCCGGATGCCTTGGTTCTTGACGTCAAGGTCGGTAGCGGTGCCTTTATGAAAACAATTGAGGATGCCCGCAAGCTGGCCACAGCATTGACCGAGACTGCGAACGCGGCCGGGTGCCGGACTTCGGCGGTGATCACCGACATGAACCAGCCTTTGGCACCGGCGCTGGGCAATGCACTGGAGGTCGCGGAAGTGATGAAGGTTCTGACCGGTCCGGATGCTTCGCCTCTGGTGGACATATCTTCCGAGTTGGGCGGCGTCCTGTTGGCCGATGCAGGCATGTGCAAATCGGTCGAGGAGGGGTGCGAGCAGATCGCCGAGATCATCCGTGACGGTCGCGCCGCCGAACGGTTTGGTCGCATGTTGGCTGCGGTTGGTGGTCCTGTGAAATTTGTCGATACCTGGACCCGTTTCCTTCCTGAGGCGAACGTTATTCAGGAGGTTCCTGCCTCCGAAGACGGTTACATCTCCGCCATCGACGGTGAGGCGTTGGGCCTTGCCGTTGTCGCGCTGGGTGGCGGCCGTCAGGTCGAAAGCGATGAGATCGATCCGGCAGTAGGAATATCCAACATCCTTAGGCTGGGGGATCGTGTGTCCAACGGTTCACCGATTGCCGTGGTCCACGCTGCGCGGGAAGACGCCGCACGGCGCGCGGCGGAAACTGTGCTGTGCGCGATGACGATCAGCGATACAGCTCCCAAGCGTCCCGATCTGATCCACGAAAGGATCAGCGTATGAGCCGTGCATTCCTTGTGGTTATGGATTCCGTCGGAATAGGCGGGGCACCCGACGCAGATCAGTTTTTCAACGGTGATGTCCCGGATACCGGGGCAAACACGCTGGCCCATATCGCCCAAGCCTGCGCGGAAGGCCGTGCAGAAGAGGGGCGCACCGGCCCATTGCACCTGCCCAACCTAGACGCGCTGGGTTTGGGCGCGGCTGTGCGGCTGGCGTCTGGAGAGGCCACTCCGGGCCTCGATGCCGAACCCGCTGGACTATGGGGCTGCGCGCGTGAGCATTCGCCCGGTAAGGACACGCCCTCAGGCCACTGGGAACTGGCTGGCCTGCCGGTGCCCTGGGATTGGCATTACTTTCCAAACACGGTTCCGGCTTTTCCAACGGAACTGAGCCGCGCGGCAGCCGAAGCTGCCGGGACCGAAGGCATTCTTGGCGACTGCCACGCGTCCGGAACAGCGATCATTGCCGAGCTGGGCGCCGAGCATATGCGCACCGACTGGCCGATCTGCTACACATCCGCTGACAGTGTATTTCAGATCGCGGCTCATGAGGAAAGCTTTGGGCTGGAACGGTTGCTGGACATGTGCCGCGCGCTTGCACCGCGTTTGCATCAGATGAAAGTCGGGCGTGTCATTGCGCGCCCCTTTGTCGGAACGCCTGAGGCGGGGTTTGATCGGACGACCAATCGCAAGGATTTCGCCATTCTGCCCCCGGCACCGGTGCTGACCAATTGGGTGCAGGATGCAGGGCGGCGGGTTCATGCTGTAGGTAAGATCGGCGACATCTTCTCGATGCAAGGGATCAACACGCTGCGCAAAGGGTCGGATGCCCAGCTAATGCAGCACCTGTCTGACCTTGTGGACGAGGCGGAAGAGGGCAGTCTGGCCTTCGCCAACTTTGTCGAGTTCGACAGCCTTTACGGACATCGCCGGGACATCAGCGGATATGCGCGTGCGTTGGAATGGTTCGACCGCGAGATCGGAGAAGTCCTTAAGAAGCTTCACCCGGGCGACCTGTTGCTGTTGACTGCTGATCATGGCAATGACCCAAGCTGGACCGGAACAGATCACACCCGTGAACAGGTTCCGGTTCTGATTGCGGGGCAGGGTGCGGGACAGATCGGGCAAGTGGATTTTGCCGATATCGCGGCCAGCATTGCCCATCATCTGAATATTCCGGCGCAAGGGCCGGGAAGGAACTTTTTATGAGCGTTGCTGACCTGCCCAAAATTGAACTGCATCTTCACCACGAAGGTGCAGCGCCTCCGGCCTTCATCCGCCAGCTTGCGCATGAAAAACGTGTGGATCTGAGCGGTATCTTCAAGGCGGACGGGTCGTATGATTTTCGTGATTTCGCGCATTTTCTGAGCGTGTACGAAGCCGCTTGCGAAGTTCTGAAAACGCCCGAAGACTTCCGGCGGCTGACATTGGCCATTCTTGAGGAAAGCGCTGAAAATGGCGTGGTTTATTCCGAGACATTCCTCAGCCCTGATTTTTGCGGCGGTGGCGACCTGCATGCGTGGCGGGATTATCTGAACGCCATTCAGGATGCGGCAGACGAAGCCGAGCGTAAATTCGCTATCACCTTGCGCGGTGTCGTTACCTGTGTCCGCCATTTTGGCGCCGAACAAGCCAGGCGAAGTGCCCATTGTGCGGTCGAGACCGCCGGAAACTGGATCACCGGTTTCGGCATGGGCGGCAACGAATCCATCGGCACGCAGGGCGACTTCAAATGGTCTTTCGATTGTGCCCGCGAAGCCGGGCTGCGCCTGACCGCGCATGCAGGTGAGTTTGGCGGTCCGGACAGTGTGCGCGACGCTGTGCGCGATCTGGGGGTTGAGCGTATCGGGCACGGCGTCCGCGCCATCGAAGACCTTGATCTTGTTCGTGAACTGGTTGACCGGGATATCACGCTTGAAGTGTGTCCGGGTTCGAATGTGGTTCTGGGCCTTTTCCCGGATTTTGCTGCCCACCCCATCGCGAAACTGCGCGATGCGGGCGTAAAGGTTACGGTTTCCACCGACGATCCTCCGTTTTTTCACACGACCATGCGGCGGGAATATGAGATGTTGAACGCGGCTTTCGGTTGGGAGGCTGGGGATTTTGCGGCATTGAATGAGATGGCCCTGAATGCGGCCTTCTGCGATGAAGACACCCGCGCGCGGGTCAAGAAAAGACTGGAGAACACATGAGCGAACATCTGACCGTCGTCGATCACCCGCTGGTGCAACACAAGCTGACGCTCATGCGGGACAAGGGCACCTCGACCGCCGGGTTCCGGCAGTTGTTGCGCGAAATCACATTGCTGCTGGCCTACGAGGTCACGCGCGACATCCCCTTGACCACGCGCAATATAGAAACGCCGATGGAAGAGATGGACGCACCCATTCTGGCAGGTAAGAAAATGGCGCTGGTGTCAATCCTGCGCGCCGGAAACGGGATGCTGGATGGGGTGCTTGAACTTGTGCCTTCAGCACGCGTCGGTTTCGTGGGGCTGTATCGCGACGAAGAAACGCTGAAACCCGTACAGTATTATTTCAAGGCCCCCGAAAGCCTGAAGGACCGTTTGGTCATTGCGGTGGATCCAATGCTGGCCACCGGCAACAGCTCGGCCGCGGCCATTGACCTACTGAAAGAGGCCGGGGCGACGGATATTCGCTTTCTGTGCCTGTTGGCGGCACCCGAAGGTGTCGCGCGGATGAAAGAAGCGCACCCTGACGTGCGTATCGTTACAGCAGCGCTGGACCGCGAGTTGAACTCGAAAGGCTACATCATGCCCGGTCTGGGGGATGCCGGTGACCGGATGTTCGGAACTAAGTAACCCGGTTTATTCGCCGCAAATATTCTGTAGCCGGACCCAGTCGCGGTCCGGCAGCACCTGTTCCAGCGCCCTTCCCGCCATTGGATCCGCTTCGATCAGGCCAAGAACGGTTTCGCCGGTCACATCACGGGCATAGGCGTAGGGGGTAGAGGGAAGCGCGCTTTGCGAGAACATCGCCAGCAAGTCGTCATCAGAAATGGCCGGGCGGGGCTGTGACAGGACCTGCTCGGTATATGTGTCGATAATCTCGGACGTCAGTCCGCCGGTTGTCAGCAGTCTAAAGGCAGAGGTTGCGCCGGTTCTGTCCAGCAAGTCATCCAGCGGGTCTTTGTGCGCGGTCCGCGCCCGTTCAGCAATCACATAGCCCGCTGCGACCGCAGGGTCTTCGTAATCCTCTACCAAAGCACGGCTTAGCAGGACTGTGCCGCCAGGCAGGCTGAGGCTGTCCTGAACGCCTGCGGGCAGAATGATGATTTGCCGTACGCCGGTGCGCCGGGCCAATTGTTCCAGTGAATCCCGAGCATCCCGCGACGTACAGGCCCGGCCCGAGACGCGCTCGATCCGATGCAAGATCATATCGCCGATTTCTTGCCGTTTAACTTGGGGCACGACCGAGACAACATGGTTTTGCAGCGCACCGGGCAGCCAGAACAGCAACAGCGCCAGCACAGCGGCCACGACGCCTCCGACACTCAGCCAGCGCAAACGCCCCGGGTGGGGGCGGGACCGATCTATAGCGCGCTGCAATCGGTCGATCGCTTCAAGCATCGTGGTTTCGGATTCGGCCAGCTCAAGCGTTTCATCCGGATCACCGTCCGGGTTGAATATGGCCGGAAAGGAACCGGGGTTCTGGCGTTCAAGTGCCGCCAGCGACCAGTGGGTCAGCGCCCTGTCATTGAAATCGGAAATGGTCAGGGTGGCTTCGCCGATAGACACCACAACCTCGCGCCGCTGTTCATCGGGCGAGGGGCGCCACAGACCGGTGGCTTCGATCCGCTGGTACTGTTTCAGGGCCGTCATCTGGGTGGGTCTGCTCGAATTTGTTTTGCCGCAGCTTAGCATGCTGAAATCGCAGGGCGCAAACCTGTTGCGCAGTCATTGCGAATTGTGCTGGATACCCGAAAGGATCGAGACTGTCGGTCCACGATCACAATCAGGACACGACTTCATGCAGGCGCATTCCTCATCTTCTGCTATGCTGGCTTCGGCCCTGATGGTCAGTGCCATGGCAATTATCGGCGTCATCGACAATGTTGTGATCCTTTTGGCCGAAACCGTTGGGCTGTGGCAGTTCCATCTGACCCGTGCACTGTTGATGCTGCCGCTGATAGTTGGCCTGTCGTTTCTGGGGCTGGGCGGGTTGAGGCCCGTGCGGTGGGGCCCTGTCATTTTGCGCAGCGTTCTGATTACCACGGCAATGCTGTTCTATTTTGCATCCCTTGCCATGATGCCAATTGCACAGGCGCTGGCAGGGTTGTTCACCTCACCGATTTTTGTGCTGTTGATTTCCGCTCTGGTGCTCAGGCAACCAATAGGGCCGTGGCGCATACTGGCAGTACTGATTGGATTTACTGGCATCCTTCTGGTGCTTCAGCCAAACCCCGGCGATTTTGACCTGCGCACGTTGGTGCCCGTGGCGGCCGGGTTTTTCTATTCCCTCAGTTCGATCCTCACGCGTACACATTGTTCTCAGGAAAGCACTGTGGCCATGCTGGCCGTCATGGTCATTACGCTGGGTTTGGCCGGTGCGATGGGGCTCACGTTTCTGACAATCTCGCCGGTCGTTACGGCAGACGGTGCCGAGGGGTTTGTTACGCGTGGATGGGTCTGGGATATGGGGCCTGCCATACCGTGGCTGGTTACTCAGGCTATCGGTTCTACAATCGCGGTTTTCATGCTGATCAAGGCGTATCAGGTGGGCGAGCCGTCTTATGTGGCGGTGTTCGAGTATTCTGTCATGATTTTCGGCCCGCTTTTCGCTTTTGTGGCCTTTGGACAAACCATTGGCGTCTTTCAGATTTCGGGCATCCTTATGATTGCGTCAGCGGGTCTGTTGCTGGGGTGGCGCGCCAGCCGATCATCTGACCAGCAAAAAGTTGCCTGACGCGATTGGGTCGTATGTACGCCTAAGCCAGACCGTTTTGTTATTTCCGTATCCAGTGAAACGCCGTGGATTCGGAGGATCGACAAATGGCATTCGTTTCAGAAATGGCAAAAATGCCCGGTGAGCTTCCTGGAGTGTTCACGAAAACCCTCGGTAATTACGCGGAATTGGTCAAAAATGGGCGCAAATATGTCTGAAATGTGACGGGCGGAATTTTTGCTGTTAGCTCATTGGCATAACCGTTTTGTGCCAAAAGGGGGTAAGGCACGTGTCCAAAGTAACAAGTATTTCTGTTTATCTGGATCAGCTGCCTGAAGTTGATCGAACCAACAAAAAACAGGCGGTAAATGCGCGCCGTGGCGGATTTTTGCACGGCACCAAGATCGCCACGACTGCAGGGTGGAAGCCGGTCGAACGGATCACGGTGGGTGATCTGGTTAGAACCCTCGATCATGGGTTCAAAGAGGTACGGCGCATCTCAATAAGCGTTGTGGTCATTCCGGCCGATGAACGCCGGGTCGAGTTCCTGCCGGTCCTCGTGCCCGCCCACGCTGCATATAACGGGCGAGCTGTCTGGTTGATGCCCGAACAGGGCATGGCGCTGAACCTGTCCCGGATTAACGCCAAGGCCGATGGACCTTCGGTGGTGCCCGCGCGTTTGCTGAACGGAGCCGGTCGCCTGACGTCACAGGCACCGGGGTCGTCTTTTGAAGTGTTTTCCTTGTTCTTTGATGATGATCAGGTGATCTTTGTCGAAGGCGGATTGCAGGCCTATTGCCCGTCCGGTCGCTTCAACATGCGCGGCGCAACTACGGGAACACGGTATGAAGTCGCGACCGAAGAGGTTGCCTCCGACCTGATCCATTCTCTTTTAAGCAGGGGCGATATGTCGGCTCTTGCCAACCCATTGGGTGCGCTGCCTGCGCCCATTCCCCAGGAACCGATATTTCCGATCCGCCCGCCATTTGGGGTCAGGCGACCGGGTCGACCGGGACGCCCAAGCGCGCCGGTTCTGTTCCTGCGGCCCGAATGGCAGATCTAACCAAACACTGACAAGAACGATGCGGGCGCATGATGACATGCGCCCGCGTCATTGGATTAAGCGGCTTTTGCTTCGGGGTTGAAGCGACCGTAGAAGCTCTGACCTTTTTCAGCCATCTCGCGCAGCAGCGGCGGGCAGGCAAAGCGTTCGCCGTATGTCTCGGCCAATTGATCACAACGCTCGGCCGCATAGGGCGTGCCGATGATGTCCAGCCAGCTGAACGGACCACCCGACCACGGGGCAAACCCCCAGCCCAGAATTGCACCGACATCGCCCTCGCGGATGTCTTCCAGAACACCTTCTTCCAGTGCGCGGACCGCTTCCAGAACCTGAGCAAACATCAGACGTTCCTGCACTTCGATCAGGTCAGGCTGGTCATCGGCAAGCGGATACTTCTCTTGCAGGCCCTTCCAGTATTCGACGCGCTTGCCCTTTTCGTCATAGTCGAAGAAACCCGCGTTCGCCTTGCGACCCAGACGGCCCTGTTCTTCCATCCAGAAGATCAAATCGTCCGAGGGGCTTTCCGGATAGGCATCGCCCATCGCCGCCTTTGTCGCGCGGGCGATCTTGGCACCCAGATCAATCGAGGTTTCGTCGGTCAGCTGGATCGGACCGACCGGGAAACCCAATTGCCGCGCGGCGTTGTCGATCAAAATGGGGCTGACGCCTTCAGTGACCATGCGCGCACCTTCGTTGATGTATGGAATGATGCAGCGGTTTGCGTAGAAGAAACGCGCATCGTTGACCACGATCGGGGTCTTGCGGATCTGACGCACATAGTCCAGCGCCTTGGCCACCGCACGATCCCCGGTTTCCTTGCCCTTGATAATCTCGACCAGGAACATCTTCTCGACCGGTGAGAAGAAGTGGATGCCGATGAACTGGTCAGCCCGCACCGAGGCTTTGGCCAGATCGCTGATCGGCAGGGTCGAGGTGTTCGACGCAAAGATGCAGTCTTCGGGGATAATCGCCTCGACCTTCTTGGTCATCTCAGCCTTGACGCCCATGTCTTCAAAGACGGCTTCGATAATCAGGTCACACCCTTTCAGGTTGTCCAGATCCGGCGTCGCGGTGATGCGACCCAGCATGGCCTCTTTTTTCTCAGCCGTGACCTTGCCGCGCTTCATGCCTTTGTCGAGATAGGTATCGGTATAGGCTTTGCCTTTGTCCGCAGCCTCCTGGTCGCGGTCGATCAGAACCACTTCCATACCGGCCTGCGCCGAAACCAGGGCGATACCAGCCCCCATCATGCCCGCGCCCAGAACACCGATCTTCTTGACCGACTGATCCGGGACACCGGCGGGGCGCACGGCGCCTTTTTCCAGCGCTTCCTTGTTCAGGAACAGCGACCGGATCATCGCACCTGACGAAGGGTTCATCAGCACGGACGTGAACCAGCGCGCTTCGATTTTCAGCGCGGTGTCGAAATCCACCAGAGCGCCTTCGTAAACCGCGCTCAGCAGAGCCTTGGCTGCCGGGAAAGCCCCTTGGGTCTTGCCGTTCACCATCGCCGACGCGCCAACGAAGTTCATGAAGCCCGCAGGATGATAGGGGGCGCCACCGGGCATCTTATAACCCTTCGCGTCCCATGGCTTGACCAGATCGGCGTCCTTGGCGTTCAGCACCCATTCCTTAGCCGCTGTCATTGGATCGGCTGCAATTTCGTCGACATAGCCTGCGCCCTTGGCTTTCTTGACGTCCAGCATCTTGCCTTCCAGCAACAGCGGTGCCGCCGCAATGGCGCCAACTTTGCGGACCATGCGGGTGGTGCCGCCCGCACCGGGGAAGATGCCGACCATGATCTCGGGCAGGCCGTACTTCGCCTTTGGGTTTTCAGCCGCGAAGATACGATGGGTGGACAGCGGCAGTTCCATACCGATGCCCGCAGCGGTCCCCGGCAGAACTGTAGCAATCGGCTTGCCACCTTTCTTGTTCTTGGGGTCCATGCCAGCCAGTTCGATCTTGCGCAACAGGGCGTGCATTTTCATCGTTCCCTCGAACAGACCCTTGGCCGGATTGTCGCCCGCCTGTTCTTTCATCACCGCCAGCAGGTTCAGATCCATGCCGCCCGCAAATGACCCTTCCTTGCCCGAAGTAACGATGATGCCTTTCACCTCATCGTCGGCCAGCGCCTGATCGATGCAATCGCTCAATTCTGCTAGCCCATCAAAGGACATCACGTTCATGGTCTTCCCGGGCACGTCCCAGGTGATCGTGGCGACGCCGTCTGCGTCTTTGCTCAGAGTGAAATCAGTCATTGTCATCTCCAATCTGGTCAGCCGTCAGCGGGCTGCCATCTTTGCGTGTGAAGGAGAATCCGTTCTCATCAACCTTCACCATCATGTCCATGTCGCTGTAATAGCCGGTCTCGGTCGGGGTCCGTGTGCCCACCACCAGAAAGGTCATGGGCGCATCGGTCTTGTTCACAAGATGATGGCCGTTGGCCTCACCTGCGGGCCAGGCAGCGCAATCGCCGGGCTGCATCTCGTGCTCGCCATCATCATCGACCAGCGTGCACGAGCCGGTGAGGATGATGGCAAACTCGTCCTGCTTCATGTGGTAATGGCGCAGCGAGGACAGGCCCTGCGGTTCCAGCCGCACGATGTTGACCCCGTATTGGGTCAGCCCGCCCGCATCGCCCACCCGCTGCGCGAAGCGACCTGCGGTCGCTTCGGCCAGCTTGCCGGGATAGGCCGAGCCGCCCTGAAACGGGATCTGAGAAAGATCCAGCTTGGGCATCAGACGCGCTCGATAATGGTTGCCGCACCCATGCCGGATGCAATGCAAAGCGTGGCCAGACCGGTTTCCTTGTCCTGACGCTCAAGCTCATCCAGCAGCGTACCGATGATCATCGCACCCGTGGCACCCAGCGGGTGACCCATCGCGATCGAGCCACCGTTGACGTTGACCAGTGCAGGATCGACATCAAATGCCTGCTGGAAACGCAGCACGACCGAGGCGAAGGCTTCGTTCACTTCAAACAGGTCCAGATCGCTGATCTTCATGCCATTGTCGGCCAAAATCTTCTCGGTCACCGGTACCGGGCCGGTCAGCATAATGGTTGGATCGGTGCCAATCTTGGCGGTGGCCTTGATGCGAGCACGCGGCTTGAGGCCGTATTTCTCGCCAAATTCCTTGTTGCCGATCAGAACAGCAGCGGCTCCGTCCACGATGCCCGAGCTGTTGCCTGCATGGTGGATGTGGTTTACGCGTTCAAGATGGGGGTATTTCAGCATCGCAACCTTGTCGAAGCCAGGCATCTGTTCGCCCATCATTGCGAATGACGGGTTCAAAGCGCCGAGGCTCTGCATATCGGTGCCCGGACGCATGTATTCATCGCGGTCCAGAATGGTCAGACCGTTTTGATCCTTGACGGTGATCACGGATTTCTCAAACCGGTTGTCGGCCCAGGCTTCCGCAGCACGTCTTTGCGATTCAACCGCCAGCGCATCCGCGTCATCACGGGTAAAGCCATACTCGGTCGCGATGATGTCGGCCGAGATGCCCTGAGGCACGAAATAGGTCTCCATCGCCAGCGAGGGGTCAACGGCGATTGCTGCACCGTCGCTGCCCATGGCCACGCGACCCATCATCTCGACACCGCCTGCAATGTAGGCATCGCCCGCGCCGCCTTTCACCTGGTTTGCGGCCAGGTTCACGGCTTCCATGCCCGAGGCGCAGAAACGGTTGATCGCCAGACCTGGGATCGACTGGTCGAGGTCGGACGCCAGAACGGCCGAGCGCGCCAGACAGCCGCCTTGCTCCATCACTTGCGTGACGTTTCCCCAGATCACGTCTTCGACGGCGTGACCTTCCAGGTTGTTGCGCTCTTTCATCGCGTTCAGGGTCAGGGCGGACAGGCGCACCGAGGTTACCTCGTGCAGGCTGCCATCCTTGCGGCCCTTGCCGCGCGGCGTGCGCAGGGCGTCATAAATATAGGCTTCGGTCATGGGTCTTCTCCTCAAGCTCGATCCGACGGGTTGCCGGGCATCAGGTCATAGGGGTGTTTCCAGCCGGGCTGTTCGGACAAGCGGGTCAGCCAAGCGTCGATATGGGGCCAGTCGGCACGGTCAAAGCCAAATGGTTCAGGGTAATACAGATAACCACAGCAGCTAAGGTCGGCGTTGGTCACACCATCACCAACGATCCAGTCGCGGCCGTCCAGGTGGTTGTTCAGGATCTCATAAGCTGCCTTCAAACGCCCTTTATTGAATGCAATGACATCAGGGTTGCGGTGCTGCTCGGGTAGGAAATTGATCAGGAACCGCGTCAAACCAGCCATGGAGCTGAGTTTGTGATTGTCCCACAAGACCCAACGCAGAATATCGTAGTTTTCTTCCCGGTCCTTGCCACCGAACTTGCCGGATTTCTCTGTGACATAGGCTTGAATTGCACCGGATTGGCTGGTGCGAAAATCTCCATCGACCAGAACAGGCGCTTCACCCAACTCGTTTACGTCAGCACGATATTCCGGCGTGCGGGTTACGCCTTTGAAGAAATCGACAAAGACAGGTTCCCACTCCAAACCGGACATTTCCAGAGCCAAAGCAGCTTTGTAGCTGTTTCCACTTTCTCCGAAGCAATGAAGTTTGATGGTCATGTGCTCGCCCCTCCCAAGGCGCATGTGGCTAGGTTGGATTTGAGTATTTTTGAAAAGATGAAGGACTGCCGGTAACCTTAAATCAACCATCTTCGTTTCAAGTGGTCGTGCGGGACAGGCTGGAGAGCCGATGACCGCAAAAGGTGAAAGTCGTTCCTGTCCTGATGGCGAGTGCGCCCGGTGGCAGGGACGCATCGCCGCTTCATCTTTTCACAAATACTCCCGCCGGAGGCGTCCGGCATTCAAGTTAGCGTCGCCGTTGAGTTTTCTTTGCAGCAGCTCATCTTTTCCGTGCCTCAAGTTCGGAATTGAAGATGCGCAGGCGGTGGGTCAGGTTCTCCTCATCAATCACGCTGTTGAAATTCTCGAACAAGAAAGACAGCGCCTCGCCTTCGTCCAGACCAGCATCCCGCGCGAACGCTTTGAGTTTGCGATACCCATCTTCAGTCATCGCAACCGGAAAGCGGCGGGTCAGGCGAAAACGTTTTGGCATTTGGTCTCCTCCGGTAAGCTGGGTCCGGGCGGTGTTGCCCAGACCCAGACTGAGTTCAGAAGTTCGCCGCGTCTAGTGCCATTACCGTGTCCGCACCGGTCTGAATGCGCGCAAGATGCATCGCTGTCGCTGGCAGGCGGCGCGCCATGTAGAAGCGACCGGTGTTGATCTTGGTCTCGTAGAACTCTTTGTCCGACGCATTACTGTCCAGAGCGTGCTGCGCGGCCTTGGCCATCTGCGCCCACATCAGGCCCAGGCAAACATGGCCGAACATGTGCATGAAGTCATAGGACCCGGAAAGTGCGTTATTCGGGTTCTTCATGCCTTCCTGCATGAAATACATGCCTGCGGCCTGAAGATCCTTGGACGCAGCTTTCAGCGGCTCAATGAACGCCTTGTTGTAAGCTTCGTTCTGGCCCGCGTTATCCTTGCAGAAGCTTTTGACCATCTCGAAGAAGGCCATGACGTGTTTGCCGCCATCCTGCGCCAGTTTGCGACCCACAAGGTCAAGCGCCTGAACGCCATTTGCGCCTTCGTAGATCATCGCGATGCGGGCGTCGCGGGTGTATTGTGACATACCCCATTCTTCGATGTAGCCATGGCCACCATAGACCTGCTGCGCCTGAACGGTCATGTCGTAACCTTCGTCGGTCAGGAAGCCTTTGATGACCGGAGTCAGCAACGAGATCAGCCCGTCTGCATCCTTGTCTCCCGCGCGGTGCGCCTTGTCGATCATTGTCGCGCCCCAAAGGATGAACGCGCGTGCGCCTTCGGTAAAGCTTTTCTGATCCATCAGGTTGCGACGGATGTCAGGATGCACGATCAGAGGATCGGCCGGACCATCCGGATTTTTGACACCGGTCACATCGCGACCCTGCAAACGGTCTTTGGCGTATTCCAGAGCGTTCTGATAGGCCGCTTCGGCTTGCGACAGGCCCTGCATGCCCACACCCAGACGCGCTTCGTTCATCATGGTGAACATGGCGCGCATGCCCTTGTGCTCTTCGCCCAGCAGCCAGCCGGTGGCTTCGTCATAGTTCATGACGCAGGTCGAGTTGCCGTGGATGCCCATTTTCTCTTCGATCTTTCCGACCGATACGCCGTTGCGTTCGCCCAGGCTGCCGTCTTCGTTCACAAGGAACTTGGGCACAATGAACAGCGACACGCCTTTGATGCCCTCGGGGCCACCTGGGATCTTGGCCAGCACCAGGTGGACGATGTTGTTAGCCATGTCGTGGTCGCCAGCCGAGATAAAGATCTTCTGGCCGGAAATCTTGTAGCTGCCATCACCTTGCGGTTCTGCCTTGGTGCGCATCAGGCCCAGATCGGTGCCACAATGCGGTTCGGTCAGGTTCATGGTGCCGGTCCATTCACAGCTGACCATGTTGGGCAGGTATTTGTTCTTCTGCTCGTCTGTCCCGTGCGCCAGAATGGCCGAGGCCGCGCCATGGGTCAGGCCCTGATACATGGTGAAAGCCTGGTTGGAGCCCGAGAACATCTCACCTACGGCTGTGCCGATCACGTAGGGCATGTTCTGGCCACCATACTCTTCCGGCATGTCGAGGCCAGTCCAGCCACCTTCCTTCATCTGCTCGAAGGCGTCTTTGAACCCGGTAGGGGTGTACACAATACCGTTTTCCAACCGGCACCCTTCGGTGTCGCCGACAACGTTCAAAGGATGCAGGACGTTGGTGGCAACCTTGCCTGCTTCTTCCAGAACTGCGCCGGTGAATTCGGCTTCTAGTTCGTCATAGCCGGGGATATCCGACTGCGAGACTTTCAGAACATCGTGCAGAATGAACTGCATGTCTTTGGTTGGCGCGTTGTAAACGGGCATGTGAAACTCCCTTAATTCATATGTCCGGAAGGCAGGGCGAGGTTACTCGGCCGCCTTCTTTTCCTGTTTCATTGAGGCGATGACTTTCTCGCCCCAGCGCAACTGCTCTTTCAGATCGTCGATGGCCTGCGTCAGCTCTTCGCGGCGCGATTCCATGTCGGCCAGACGCTCGCACGCGATTTCATATGTGCGATTCATCTGGGTGACCTGTTGGTCGCCCACATGGTAGAGATCCAGCAGCTGTCGAATTTCCTCGAGGCTGAACCCGAATCTTTTGCCGCGCAGGATCAGCTTCAGCCGCGCCCGGTCACGTTTGGTGAACAGACGTTTTTGGCCTTCGCGGATCGGGAACAGCAGTTCCTTTGCCTCGTAGAACCGCAAGGTGCGTGGTGTGACATCATAGGTCTCGCACATCTCGCGAATGGTCATCACATCTTCGGTCATTCGTCATACTCTCGTCACTGGCGTCATGAGACATGAATTGCGCAGTTGGTGGGCGCTTTACAACATGTGAGTGACGTTTACGTAATCCAGACGCTGCGTCACTTTTAAGTTGACGTAACATCCGTGCACGTAAGCAGCTTCCGGCGTAATTTTGTTACCGTTACGTCAACTAATTTCCGGCATGAATAAACGGGTGCCTTGAAGGGGATGCGCACCGGTTTTGACAGGTTCTGCCACCTGCAATGCTTAGTTATGAAATATCGGAAAAGGTTATTCCAGCGACTTGGCCGTTTGGTTGCGCAGGCTTTTGAGTTCGTCCATTGCCTCATCCAGCTGCTGGCGCTGCTGCTGAAGCTCACTCATCTGGCGGTCCGCCATTTCGACAAAGGTGGCCATCTGGGCCTCGTTTCCCTGATCTTCATAGATCAGTAGCCATTGGCGAATCTCTTCTAGAGGAAAACCAAACTTTCGGCCGCGCATGATCAGTTTCATCCGCGCGCATTCCCGGGCCCCATAAAAGCGCGAACGCCCTTCGCGGTCCGGTTGCAAAAGCTCGATATATTCGTAGTAGCGCAAGGTGCGCGGTGTCACGTCAAACTCGGCGCACATTTCTTTGAATGACAAACGGTTGTTGGACATTCCCGGTCTCCTCGTCAGCAACCTAGGCGGTCCCGATCCCAAGCGCAACAGGCAGGCTTGCTCTTTACCGGAACACCGGCTCATAAAGGCGGTGCAGAGAACAGGACGCATACCCATGGTCGATAAGACAGTTTTAGCCCGCCAGTTTATCGAGGCGATCCCCCATGCGCGGGCATTGAACCTTACGCTCACGCAGATCGGCGAAGGTGAGGCTGAGATAACCTTGCCCTACAACGAAGACCTGATCGGGGATCCGCGCACAGGGGTGATACATGGGGGGGCGATATCCACGATTCTGGACACCTGTTGTGGTGCTGCGGTGATGAGCCACCCATCGGCCCCCGGAGGAACCGCAACAATCGATCTGCGGATAGACTATATGCGCGCGGCGACGCCAGGTCAGACGATTACTGCGCACGCCGTCTGTCACCATATCACGCGAAACGTTGCCTTCGTGCGGGCCACCGCAATGGACAACGACACGGACCTGCCGGTGGCGACTGCCTCGGGCTCTTTTACGGTTGAAGGGAAGTAATATGCCAAGACCTCGTCCCGAGCCGATGCAGGTGGTCAAGCAGCGCCGCGATGCAGCCCTGCGTGCGCTTGTCGACGGCGTACCGTATATACGTTTTCTGAACATCAGTTTTGACAGGCGCGGGGATGAACTGACCGGCGTTTTAAATTTCGATGACAAGCTGATCGGCAATCCGTTTCTGCCTGCAATTCATGGCGGCGTGACGGCTGCCTTTTTGGAAGTGACAGCCGTTATCACGCTGAGCTGGGAACACATATTCCCAAGTATAGAAAACGGTGAGATCGATGCAGATGCCATCGTGTCAGACGAAAGCATCCGGTTTCCGAAGACGATCGACTTTACCGTCGACTATCTGCGTTCCGGCTTGCCGCGAGACGCCTATGCGCGGGCGTTTATCAGCCGGTCCGGGCGGCGTTACGCCTCGGTACGGGTTGAAGCCTGGCAGGACAATCATGCGAAACTGTTTGCGCAGGCCTCGGGGCATTTCTTGATGCCGCAACCAGCCAGAGACAAGAGCTGACCATGCAGGACGCCTCGGCGCCCATCACGCATGGACGGGTGCTGAAGATCGCGGTGCCGATTGTCCTGTCGAACGCCACGGTCCCGATTCTGGGGGCAGTGGATACCGGTGTTGTCGGTCAGTTAGGGCAGGCTGCGCCTATCGGGGCGGTCGGGATCGGCGCAGTTATCCTGTCAACGATCTACTGGATCTTCGGCTTCTTGCGGATGGGAACCACCGGGATGGCGGCGCAGGCACGCGGGGCAGGCGACGCTGTTGAAACCCGCGCTTTGCTGATGCGTGGTCTGATGCTTGGCGGCGCGGCCGGGTTGTTCTTTATTTTCACCCAAGTGGCTGTGTTCGCGGGTGCGTTCGCTTTATCTCCGGCAAGTCCCGAGGTCGAAACGCTGGCCCACGCCTATCTTGAGATTCGAATTTGGGGCGCGCCTGCCACTATCGCGCTTTATGCGGTTACCGGATGGTTGATTGCGGTTGAACGCACGCGTGGGGTTTTTGTTCTTCAGGTCTGGATGAACGGATTGAACATCGTTCTGGACCTGTGGTTCGTGCTTGGTCTCGGCTGGGGTGTCGAAGGGGTTGCCATAGCCACTTTGATTGCGGAATGGACGGGTCTGGCGCTGGGCCTTTGGCTGTGTCGGGACGGGTTCGAAGACGGAATCTGGCGTGACTGGGCCCGCGTATTTGATGCCGTTCGGCTGCAACGGATGTTGCAGGTCAACGGCGATATTATGATCCGGTCGGTTTTGCTAACCGGATCCTTCACGACCTTTCTTTTCGTCGGTTCCGATCTGGGTGATGTCAATCTGGCGGCCAATCAGGTCTTGCTTCAGTTTCTAGAAATCACAGCTTTTGCGCTGGACGGGTTCGCCTTTTCCGCCGAGGCGCTGGTCGGAAGCGCGGTGGGTGCCAGAGACAGGTATCAGGTGCGCCGCGCGTCCGTCATGACTTCGCAATGGGGTGTTGGCGGTGCCCTGTTACTGGGTGTGGTTTTCTTTGTCGCCGGACCGGCGTTGATCGACCTCATGTCAACATCGCCGCAGGTGCGCGAGGCCGGGCGCGAGTTTCTTATCTGGGCCGCGTTGGCACCCGTTATCGGCGTGGCAAGCTGGATGTTTGACGGCATCTACATAGGTGCTACATGGACCCGCGCCATGCGTAGCGCGATGTTCCAATCGGTCGCTATCTATCTGGTTGCGCTGTTCATTCTGGTGCCAAGTTTCGGAAACCACGGCCTGTGGGCCGCGTTGATGGTGCTTAATATAGCACGTGGCGTGACATTGGGATGGCGCTATCCCAAGCTCGAGGCGCAGGTGGCCTAGAGCAGCGCAAGAAGGTTTTCCGGCGGACGCCCTATGGCGGCCTTATCCCCCGCAATTGCAAGCGGACGCTCAATCAGGATCGGGTTTTCAGCCATGGCCCGGATCAGGGCGTCGTCTGGCGAAGCCTTTGTCAGCCCCAGTTCCTTGAACCGAGATTCTCCGGTACGAATCATCTCAACGGGCGAAAGCCCCAAGGCGGATTGTGCCGCTCGCAGCTCATCGATTGATGGTGCATCCTCAAGATATTTGCGCACCGTGACCCGTGCGCCATTCTCTTCCAGTAATGCAAGACCCGCGCGGGATTTTGAACAGCGCGGGTTGTGCCAATATTCGATCATAGCCAGTCCTCTCGTTTGCTGCCGACGGCTTGGGCTACATTCTCAAAGCCGTCGCGGGCCAGTAGTTCATCCAGCCCGTTCGCAATGTCCGCCGCCAGAGAAATGCCGCCATACACCATCGCCGTATAGAACTGCACAGCAGATGCCCCGGCGCAGATCTTGGCATAGGCCTGTTCCGCATTGCTGATGCCACCGACGCCGATCAGGGGAATGTCACCCCCGGTCAACTGGCTGAGCCGCGCCAGAACACGTGTTGATTTCTCGAACAGCGGTGCGCCGGACAGCCCGCCGGTTTCACCTTTGTGCGAACTGCGCAGCCGGTCGCGTGACAGGGTGGTGTTGGTGGCGATCACGGCATCCACACGGGTCTCGCGCGCAACCTCCGCAATGTCCTGCAACTCGGCATCGGTCAGGTCCGGCGCGATTTTCAGGAAGATGGGCAGCGGACGAGGCAGCGCATCCCGGGTTTCAATCACACCGTTCAAAAGTGCGCTCAGCGCTGCTTTGCCCTGCAAATCCCGCAGCTTTTCCGTATTCGGGGATGACACGTTGACCGTGGCAAAATCCAGATGCGCGGCACAATGCGCCAGCACCTTGACGAAATCACCCGCGCGATCCTCGCTGTCCTTGTTAGCGCCCAGATTCAGGCCGATCACCCCATTCTTGGGGCGATCAGCAAGCCGTTTTGCCATCACCTCCATGCCTTCGTTGTTGAAGCCAAAACGGTTGATCGCCGCTTTGTCCTCGGTCAGGCGAAATAGGCGGGGTTTGGGGTTTCCCGGTTGGGGGCGCGGTGTGACGGCGCCGACTTCGATGAAGCCGAATCCTGCGCGTGACAGCGGCGTCAGAACCTCACCGTTCTTGTCGAAGCCCGCGGCCAATCCTACCGGGTTAGGCAGGTCCAAACCTGCAAGGCTGGTTTTCAGACGCGGTGTTGTCACCGGCCCCGGCGCAGGCGCAAGCCCCGCCTTCAAAGCCCTGATCGACATCCCGTGGGCGGTTTCGGGGTCCATGCAGTGCAGGGCTGCAAGCCCGAATTTCTCGGTCAGTTTCATCCGAACGCTTTCCCGCTTTTGCTTGATCCGCACCGGATCAGGCGCGAGGTTTCTACCGCAGCCTGCCGATGGACCACCGCTGCCCGGTACACCGGGTCAGTCACCATTTCAAGAAACGCATATGCAGTCGGATAGCGTGCGATAAAGACGGCATCCCATACCTCATCAGCCGGTCCGATCAGAGTCGTTTCAAATACACCCCGCCACAGGATGCTTGCCCCGATACGGCCAATGATTGCGGCGGTTTCAGTCCCGTATTTCTGATAGGCCTGCGCCCCGGTCAGCCCTGCGCCGGCCAATTCATGCGAACTGGGATACTGCGCCTCGGCGCGGAACTTCACTAGATTGAGCATCTCGATCGGCTGGTCGCGGTCCAGGGCCTTGAACGCCTCGAACTGGGCGCGATCCGGATCGACATAGGATGTCATGCCATGTCCTCGGGAAACCGATGTGCCGTACCGACAAAAGGCAGCGGACGCGCCCAGACAACATCGCTTAACCTGATCTGACGATACAGATGCGGAAACAGGGCGTTTCCTCGCGACACTTCCCATTTCAGGTCATCGCCCATGGCGTCGGCATCACATGCCAACAGTGTAAGCCCTTCAACGCCGGCAAAATGCTTGGCGGCGGTTTCAGCCGCTTGTTCAGCGGTGGAAAAGTGAACAAACCCGTCTGACACGTCAATGGGTGCTCCGTCTGTGGCGCCCAGACTTTGCAGTTCAGCCCATTCGTCGGTTCGGAAAATCTTGTAGATCAGCATGATGACCTGATGCCCCGCACGGCGCTTGGAATCAAGCTGGATTTCTCCTTTGACTCTCAGTCGACATAAGCGCACGATCCCCGGCAATAATAATAGGGAGTTCCAAGATGTTGACCCGATTTTTAACTTCGGTTGCGGTGGTGGGCCTGACTGCGGGCGTCGCAGCAGCCGACTACAAGCTGACAATTCTGCACACCAACGATTTCCATTCGCGCTTTGAGCCGATCAACAAATACGACAGCGGATGCGGTGCGGAAGACAATGCGGAAGGTAAGTGCTTTGGCGGCTCGGCGCGCCTTGTTACGGCAGTTGCCGATGCGCGCGAGCGCGCAGAAAACTCGATTCTGGTGGATGGAGGTGACCAGTTCCAGGGGTCCCTTTTCTATACCTATTACAAGGGCAAGGTCGCGGCCGAGTTCATGAACAAGCTGGGCTATAACGCCATGACCGTTGGCAACCACGAGTTTGATGACGGCCCCGAAGTGTTGCGGGGGTTCATCGACTCGGTCGACTTCCCGGTCCTGATGTCCAACGCTGATATTCGCGACGAAGAGCTTTTGACGGACAGGATCAAGAAATCGACTGTTATCGAGGTGGGCGGCGAAAAGATCGGCCTGATCGGTCTGACCCCAATCGACACGGATGAGCTTGCCTCGCCCGGCCCCAACGTCACGTTCTCGGACCCGGTGCCAGCCGTGCAGGCCGAAGTCGATAAACTGACGGGTGAGGGCGTTAACAAGATCATCGTTCTCAGCCACTCCGGCTATGGCGTCGATCAGCGCGTCGCGCAAGAGACGACCGGCGTTGATGTGATCGTCGGCGGACATTCAAATACGTATCTTTCGAATGTGTCGGATAAGGCGGCAGGTCCGTACCCAACGGTGGTAAACGGCGTACAGATCGTTCAGGCCTATGCCTATGGCAAGTTTCTGGGCGAGTTGAACGTCACTTTCGATGACGACGGCAAAGTGGTCGAGGCAGTTGGCGAGCCTTTGATCATGGACAACGCAGTAACCGAGGATCAGGCCGCGCTGGACAGGATTGCGGAACTGGCGGTGCCTTTGGATGACATCCGTAACAAGGTCGTTGCAAGCGCTGCGGAAGCTGTTGAAGGGGATCGCTCTATTTGCCGCGTGCAGGAATGCCAGATGGGCAACCTGGTCGCCGATGCGATGCTGGCGCGCGTGGCGGATCAGGGCGTTCAAATCGCCATTGCCAACTCGGGTGGGTTGCGGGCGTCCATCGACCCTGGCGATGTAACCATGGGCGAAGTTCTGGCTGTACTACCTTTCCAGAACACATTGTCGACCTTCGAAATCAGCGGACAGGGTGTCATTGACGCGCTGGAGAATGGCGTTAGTCAGGTGGAAGAAGTGAAAGGTCGTTTCCCGCAGGTCGCTGGTCTTAGCTTTACCTGGGACCCAAGCGTTGCGCCGAACGAAGGACGCGTCAGCGAGGTGATGGTTGCCGACGGTGACGGTTTTATACCGATCGACCCGAACAAGACTTACCTTGTCGTCACCAACAACTTTGTTCGCAACGGCGGTGACGGGTACGAGATGTTCGAAGGCGACGACAAGAACGCCTATGACTTCGGCCCGGACCTTGCGGATGTAACCGCAGAATTCCTGGCGGAAAATGCGCCCTATCAGCCCTATGTCGACGGGCGTATCAAGCAGAAATAACTGGGTTTACGACAAAGAAAAAAGCCGCATCCTCGTGATGCGGCTTTTTGGGGAACCGATCAGCTGAAATCGTATTCCGGCCAGAGTTCGGGGTCGATCCCGTCGAGCATCGGCTTGATATGCTCGACAACCCCGCGCCAACCTCCGATAGACTTGGTCGAGATCTTGCTGCGCACCTGATCAATGCTGGCCGTGCGCACCTGTTTCGTGTTCTTTTCAGGGTGCATCATCGTTTCGTTCCACTCCAAATCGCAGAACGCGGCGACCTGCTGGCTGTAAGTTTTCGGGTCTGCCACCAGTTCTTCGTAAGGCACCGTCAGAATACGATTGCCGAACACGGCATCCCAATGTGCCATGTAGCGACGATACATATTTGCCGAATGGGCGATGGCCTGCATATTCGAGGCATAGCGCATTCCACCGGCAGGAAAACACCTGATCCATTTGGACAATCCAACATCACGCGGATCGCGCAGCATATTAATAATCTTTGCCTTTGGGAAGGCAGACAGCAGGAAGCCGATACGTTGATAATTGTGCGGCATCTTGTCGACAAAGGCGACAGAGTCGCCCGGAATGGGCGGCATCAATTCGAGGAATTCCCGCGCGAGTTCAGACGCTTTGGCAACGTCGTACTTCTGGCCTTTTTTCTCATATTCACGCGACAGGTCCGCCCCCAAAGTCAGTTCACCGCAACCGGATATTCCGGGGGCTGAACTCAACATCATTTCCATCAATGTCGTGCCCGAGCGGGGCTGACCCAGTACAAAGATTGGTGTTGGCCCCTCGGCAAAGCCGGACTCTGGTGCTTCGGCATCAACGGGAAACAAGCTGGTGATCCGGAACAGTTTTTCCTCTTCATCGGCCGAGACATAAGGGTTGCCTTGGTGCTGAATATCATTGGCCCGCGCGTAATGCGGCATGGCGGCATTCAACCCGTCTAGCGTCGAAATCAGATGTGCCTTTGCGAACTGAAGCTCCAAAATATTATCTCCTCTGTCGGAGATAGTTGTATTAACGGCTTCTAGTAGTTCCGAAGCGTCCTCAGCTGATACCATTGTCGACAATTGCAGCAACGCCGACACGTGCCCAGGTTCATTTTGAAGTATGCGCTTCAGAATCGCCTTGGACCCGCGCTTGTCACCGCTTTGGTGCAGATTGACGGATTTATGAAAAGCAATCTTTGTGTTCTCGGGGGCCAACTCGTAGGCGCGCGCGATATCGCGCGAGTTTTCATCGTCAAATCCAACTTTGGCGTAGGCTCGTGCACGTTTTTCAAGAAGATCCACATTGTCGGGATCACTTTTCAGCTTTTTGCTCGCATGCTCAATGATCATGCGCCAGTTGGTGCCCTTGAGATGAATTTCATCCAGAACGCGGTTCAGTTCCTGATTGTTGGGGAATAGTTCCAGTTTTTGTTCGGTATATTCGAGGGCCTTGGGAATCTGCCGGGTCTGCATCAAAGCATTCGCCAGGTTTTCGACAAACTGCGGGTCGTCCGGTTTCATCCGCGAGGCTTCAATAAAATGCGGAATTGATTTCTTGTATTGCTTCATCTCGGTCAAGACAAAGCCGGCGATGGCATGATAATCCGAGTCTTTTGGGAATTTCTTGACACCCAACTGGGCCTTTTTCAAAGCTTGCGGAAGCTTGCCCGCGTCCAGAAGGGCCAGTGCTTTGCTCTTAAGGGATTGCGTTGTCTGGTTTTCCATGTGACCCCGTGAAATCCTGTGCCTGTATCAAGAATGTATCGGTGGTTCATTACCCATGTGCGGACGGTTTGCAATAACTCTTCCCAACGACGCAATGGCACAGCTGTTTTCGGCGCGCCCGGCAAACGCTCTGCCTGCGGTGCCGAATTTCAATGTTTGTCCGACAAATCAGGTACATGTCGTGCGTAGTGGCGAAACAGGGCGCCATCTGGACGCGCTGCGGTGGGGATTCCTGCCGCATTGGTACAAGACCGAAACAGCGGGGCCGTTGCTGATCAACGCCCGGGCCGAGACCCTGGCGGACAAGTCCGCCTTTCGCGATGCTTGCCGGACACGCCGCTGTCTGATCTTAGCGACCGGGTTCTATGAATGGACAAAAACGAAACAGGGAACGCGCCTGCCCTGGTATATCCACCGTCAGGACAAAGCTCCGATTGCTTTTGCCGGGGTCTGGCAGGACTGGGGTCCTGAAGGTGAACGGCAGGGCACCTGTGCTATCGTGACGACGGCTGCCAACAAAAGGCTTGAGGTCATTCATCAGCGAATGCCCTTGATCGTAGAATCCAAAGACTGGCCATTGTGGTTGGGTGAAGCCGGAAAAGGGGCCGCACGGCTGATGCAGCCAGGGAACGAGGATGTGTTGACCTTCCACCGGGTCGGGCCTGCGGTGAACTCGAACCGGGCCAGCGGGCCAGAGCTGATCGAACCTTGTGACGCGTGACCTTTTCTTTGGAAACGCGGCAAGCTAGACCTTCGGCATGGCTCTGAAATTTCCTGACCTGACCCAACTTTACGCGCACGGCTATGATACCGTGATCGACGTTCGCAGCCCTGCCGAGTTTGCCGAAGATCATCTGCCGGGTGCAATAAACCTGCCTGTGCTGAACAACGAGGAACGCGCCCGGGTCGGAACCATTTATGTACAGGACAGCCCCTTTCTGGCGCGCAAGCTGGGCGCTGCTTTGGTGTTCCGCAATGCAGCCAATCACATCGAACATCACCTCAGCCATCATGACGGAGCGTGGCGCCCCTTGGTCTATTGCTGGCGCGGTGGACAGCGTTCCGGATCATTCACATGGATGTTGCAGCAAATTGGCTGGCGCGCCGAAGTGGTTGACGGCGGCTATCGTACCTACCGTCGATTGGTGAACGCTTATTTGTACGATGATCCTTTGCCACATCGGCTGACCGCGCTAGATGGCTACACGGGCACCGCAAAGACCGATCTTTTGGCTTTGTTGAACGCACAAGGCGTACAGGTTCTGGACCTTGAAGCGCTGGCCAACCATCGCGGGTCCTTGCTGGGCGAAAGGCCGGGGGGGCAGCCCAGTCAGAAGGGGTTTGAATCTGCCCTGTCTGCTGCGCTGTGTTCAATGGATCCGGCGCGTCCAGTCGTGGTCGAAGCGGAATCATCCAAAATTGGCAGCTTGATCCTGCCTCCCAGCCTTTGGAACGCGTTGTGCAAGGCTCCGCGTGTGAACATTACGGCTTCGATTGAAGCACGTTCGGCCTATCTGGTGCGGGCTTATGACGACATTCTGTCTGACAGTGACCGATTGCGGGACCGGTTATCACCGCTGCGGTTCCATCGCGGGCATGAGGTCGTGGACGGGTGGCTGCGCTTGATTGATGCGGATGAAAAACAGGCGCTGACACAGGCGTTGATGGAACAGCATTATGATCCCGCATACACCAAGTCCCGGCAATCCCGCCCGGTACAGGTGTTGGCCAATCTCAATATCGCAACTTTGGACAATGCGGGGCTGAGCAACGCGGCCGCGCAAATTGAAAGCCTGCTGGATCAGCTGTGAATGCGCAAGCCGGGTGTGCTGGTCAGTTGGCCAATGATCATTGCCGGATATCCCGCGTCCAGAAGATCTTGCAGAAGAGTATCGGCGTCCTTCGCATTCACGGCGGCCAGCAGGCCCCCGGCTGATTGCGGATCAAAAAGCAGCGCCGCCTTGCCCCCGGACGGAAGATTGGGCGCAATCGCGCTGTTGTCAGCAAAAATCGTTGACCGGACCCCCTGATCCGTCAGCGCAAGAGCACCGTCCATAACCTTTACAGCGTCCAGATCAAGCATGGCGCCGCAATGCGATGCGTCGCAGATGCCTTGCAGATGCCCGGCCAGACCAAACCCGGTCACGTCGGTCATCGCATGGGCGTTGGCCAAAATGCGGGCTGCATCGCCCTGCGGCTGTGTCATATGTTTGTAGGCTGCCGCGACCCAGGCCCCTTCGGCAAGACCGGCCATTTCCGCTGCCATCAGAACTCCGCTTCCCAAGGGTTTGGTCAGGATCAGGCGATCTCCCGGCTGCCCGCCCGCCAATGTAATCGGGGTAGCCTCACACAGGCCAGTCAGCGTGAAACCAACAGTCATCTCATCGCCCATTGAACTGTGCCCGCCCACGATTTCTGCGCCCGCAGCGCGCATGACGTCACTCGCGACTGACATGACTTCGGACATTGTGCGGCTTTGCAGGGGGGCGGACATGCGCGGCAGGATGATCGTTGCCGTGGCCGCCTGAGGCGCGGCCCCCATGGCCCAGATATCCCCTAGGGCGTGAACCGCGGCAACACGAGTCATCAGTGCGGGATCGTTGGTGAAAGCCCGCAGATGGTCGGACGTCATGACTTGCTGCGCTCCGCCCGTTTGCAATAGCGCGGCATCGTCGCCGGGCAAGGTAGCGACGTCGGTACGAGTAGGGGCGGGGAGGGATTTCAGGGCGATTTGCAATGCGTCGCGCCCGACCTTTGCTCCACATCCTCCGCACATGGGCTTTTCACCCAAAACCCCATCAAGCCCAGCGGCCCGGTCGCGTGGCAGGGCGGGCGGTGTCATTCGCGGCAGGTCGCGAAACTTTTTCATGAAACTCTGGTCGATATGGTTCTTCCAGGCCCACATCAACGGGCCGCTGAACGATGTTCCCAAACGCTCGGCCAGTGCAGACTTGCCACCTAGTGAGATCAGTTTGAGATAGTCTTTTTGCGGTGTGTATTTTCGCATCCGTCCCGCGCCGAGCGCTGCGCGCAGATTATCGAACAAAACCGGCGCTTCGCGCACCGCATAGACGCCAGCCTTCGGTCTGGGGTTTTCCGAAAGATGGGCGCAATCCCCGGCGGCAAACACAGCCGGATCACTGGATTGCAGGTAGCTGTTCACGCGGATGTATCCGTCCTGAAGGTCAAGCCCTGTATTTGCGATCCAGTCATAGGCGCGTGCTCCGGCGGCACCGGTCACGAAACCAGCCGGAATTGTGCGCCCGTCCTGTAGTTCCACGTGATCCTGCCCGATCCGGGTGATCACCGTGTTTTCGATCACCTCCACGCCAAGATCATGCATTGCAATCCGGATTGTTGCCGCCGCCTTGGGTTTGGTTGCAGTCAGGGCCGAGGCACTATCGATCAGGGTAATCTGTGCCGCCCGCCCCCTGGCCTTTAACGCGTGCGCCATCGCCATGACCAGTTCGACGCCCGCGACGCCGCCGCCGATCACAGCGACCGAGGCCGGCCCTTGACCCTTTAGATACTCGGCCCATTTCGCAGCAAAAGGTCCCAACGGCTTGGCTGGCACTGCATGTTCCGCAAAGCCCGGCAGGGCGGGCATGTCCGACGTGATCCCTACATTGACCGAAGCCACATCGAAGCCTACCGGAGGATGCCCGGGGACGTGCACTTCATGTGTTTCGGTGTCGATGCCACTGACCGCACCCAAGATCACACGTGCACCTGCGAAACGGGCCAATCTGACAAGATCGATATCCAACTCCCACCGGTCGTAATGACCGGCGACATATCCGGGCAACATTCCTGAGTAGGGGGCAGTGGGGCCGGGGTTGATCACGGTTACCCGCGCGCCGGGCAAAGGGTTCATTCCCCATTTGCGCAGCAGCAGGGCATGGGTGTGGCCGCCGCCAATAAAAACCAGATCACGGGTCAGGGGCAGCGGAGATGTGTGCATTTGTGTTAATTCGCGCTGTGGTCCGGAACATCCTCGACCTGCTCGACCGCGTGGGTGGCCCAGAGCTCATCCTCGCCAGCATCGGGCAGGTCGCTGGGCAGTTCATGACGGTGAATGTGCCATTTTGCAATGAACAGGGCCGTGATCGGAGCCGTCAGGAATAGAAACAGCGTGATCAGAAGCTCGTGTAGCGACAGTTTGCCTTCCAGCAGAACGGAATGGGTGATCGAAGCCAGCAACACCCCGCCCACACCCAAAGTTGTCGCTTTGGTCGGCGCGTGAAGGCGCGACATAGGGTCATTCAACTTGATCATGCCGAAGGACCCGACAAACCCGAAGATACCCGAGACTATCAGGAAAACGGCGATCAGCAGCTCTGCAAGGAATGTCATATCGCCCTCATTCGATGATGTTGCCGCGCAGCATGAAGCGCGCATAAGCCACGGTTGAGACAAAACCCAGCATCGCGATGATCATCGCCGCTTCGAAGAAAATCTCGGTCCCTTTCGACAGGCCATAAAGGATCATCAGGGCAATCGTATTGATGACCATCGTATCCAGAGCCAGAACCCGTGTCCCAACGCCGTCCGCGGTAATGATCCGCCACAGACACATCATGATCGCCGCGCCGAAACAGGCAAATGCAAAGTAGATTGCGTATTCGATCATTCGAAAATCTCCTTCAGGCGACGTTCATAGCGTTGCTTGATTTCGTCGCGCACCTGATCCGGGTTCGGCGCGTCCAGGCAATGAACCAGCAGATTGTGCCCCTGTGCCGACAGGTCGCAACTGACGGTGCCGGGCGTCATCGTGATGGTTCCGGCCAGCACGGTTATGGCCTCGGGTGTCCGAAGCTCCAGCGGAATGCTAACCCAGTTGGGCCGCCGGTCTTCATTGCGTTTGAAGAGGACGATCCGGGCCACCGTCATATTTGCAACGACAATATCCCACAGCACCACGATCATGTATTCGGCGACCATGGGCCAGTTGCGCAGCTTGGGCCTGTCGGGCCAGTAAGGTTGTGTGACGAAGGGAATGATGATTCCAAGGATCAGGCCAAAGACCAGAGAATTCAGTGACGGGCTGTTGGCCAGCAGAATCCAGACGATCGTCAACAAAATGGTCAGGTGCGGGTGCGGAAAAATCCGGTGTAGCAGTTTCATCACTCGGCCCCTCCCAATACGGCGGAGATGTAGTTTTCGGGCATAAACAGCTGCCCTGCGGTTTGGCTTGTATATTCCAGCGCAGGACCCGCGAACAATGTCAGCAGGATCAGGCCGGCTACGGCGCCAAACACGGCAGTAAAGGCCAGACCGGGTTGCGGTTCAGGTGCGACCGGTGCAGGGGCAGCTTCATTTTCCGCTGGCTCAGCTATCGGAACAGCCTGAGTGTCGTAACTTTTCCAGAAAATCAAAGTTCCGGCTCGGGCCAACCCGATTATTGTGACGAACGAGCCGATCAGAATCACGGCCCAGACCGTCGTGGCATCCGAAGCATCGCGCGAGGCGTCCAGCACAAGCAGCTTGCCAATAAAGCCGGACAAGGGCGGCATCCCCGCCATCGCAATCGCCCCCACGAAGAACAGCGCGGACACCAGCCCGCTTTGCGGCATGGGTGGCGTTGGTGCGATGGCCCCGCCGCGCCGCGCCATCACCAGATCGGCAACCAGGAACAGCAGGGCTGTCGCCAGTGTCGAATGGAACACATAGTACAGTGCCGCGGCTGTTGCATCAGGCGTGAATTGCGAGATTGCGATCAACAGGGTGCCCATGGATGCAATCGCGCAGAACGCCACCATGCGGGCGATGTGTTTTGACCCCAGAATGCCGATAGCCCCGACAGCCAAAGTGACAAGTGCAGCAGGTTGCAACCACGCACCCACCAGTCCCTGTGTTGCGGCGACATCGGGGCCAAAGGCCAGTGTGAACATCCGCAGAATCGAATAAGCCCCGACCTTGGTCATGATTGCAAACAGGGCCGCGACGGGCATTGGCGCATTGGCGTAGCTGGCAGGTAGCCAGAAATGCAGGGGCAGAACGGCGGCCTTGATGCAAAAGACCAGCAGCAAAAGAACCGCGCCAACCCGCAGCAATGCCGTATCCTCGGCCGGGATTTCTGCTACCCGTAAGGCGATATCTGCCATGTTCAGTGTCCCAGTCACGCCATAGATCGTGCCCAAAGCAAACAGGAACAAAGTCGATCCCAACAGGTTGTAAGCGACATATTGCACACCCGCCTTCAACCGCACCGCACCGCCACCATGGGTCATCAGGCCATAAGAGGCGATCAGCAGAACTTCGAAAAACACGAAAAGGTTAAAGGCATCTCCGGTCAGGAAAGCGCCGCAGACACCCATAAGCTGAAAATGGAACAGGGCGTGGAAATGCTTGCCCCGGTTGTCCCAGCCTGTTGCAATGGCGTAAAGCACAATCGGCAGGGCAAGCAGAGCTGTCAGCAAAACCATCATGGCTGACATTCGATCCAGCACCATGACAATGCCAAACGGGGCAGGCCAGTTGCCAAGCTCGTATACCTGAATATCTCCGCCCGAGGCCTGTGCCGTGATCGTCAAGGCGATACCCAACAGGGCTACAACACCGGCAACCGAAAAGATGCGCTGCAAATCCAGATGGTATCGCAGGACCATGATGTTAAACGGAGCCAGGATCGCGGGCAGGACGATCGGCGCAACGATCCAGTGGTTCATGCGTCTTCTCCTGCTGCATCTACGCTGTCCTGCGCTGTCATGTCGATATGGTCATCCTTGGAGGACAGGTACGCGCTGAGCGAGATCATCACGATCACCGCGGTCATCCCAAAGGAAATCACAATTGCGGTCAGCACCAGCGCCTGTGGCAGAGGATCGGTATAAGCGACGTCCTTGTATTTGTTCAGAACCGGGGGGGCGTTCAGCGCAAGGCGCCCGGTCGCGAACAGGAACACGTTGACCGCGTAAGTAATCAGCGACAGGCCCAGAATAACAGGGAACGTCCGGCGGCGCAGGATCAGGAATATTCCGGCAGCGGTCAAGATACCGACGGCAGAGGCTACGAGCGCTTCCATCAGGCCTGCTCCTTCTCTTGTTCTTGTTCCGGTGGAGAGTCCCGCAGAGGGTTGATATCCATCGGAAATTCCTGTGCCATTCCGGGTTGCCATGCAAAGCGGGACAGGCTGTCGAGCGCCAGCATTACCGCGCCCAGAACCGCAAGGAACACGCCCGTGTCAAACAGCATGGCGGTGGCCCATTCGAATTCCTCAAGCGGGGGCCAGTGGAGATAGCCAAAATCACTGGTCAGGAAGGGGCGTTCATTGAACCAGGCCCCCAGACCCGTGGCCGCAGCGATCAGCACGCCCCAGCCAATGGTGCCGTGGTAATAAAACCGCTGCCGCTCAATCGCCCAAGTATAGCCGCTGGCCATGTATTGCATCAGATAGGCGATAGCGACGATCAGCCCGGCGATAAATCCGCCGCCGGGCTGGTTGTGCCCACGGAAGAAAATATAGGCTCCGACCATCAGCGCAATCGGCATCATCACGCGGGTCGCCACAACCATCATCAGCGGGTGTGAATCACCGGACTGGGGCCAGTGCGGTTTGCGATTCAGCAGGTAACTGCGGACATTGGTGCTTAGCACGGATTCCGTCAGCGCAAAGATAATCAGCGCGGCAATGCCCAGCACGATGATCTCTCCAAACGTATCAAAACCCCGGAAGTCGACCAGGATCACGTTGACCACATTGGTGCCGCCACCGCCCTTATAGGAATTGGCCAGATGGAACTCTGAAATCGTTGGAAATGCAAAATCGCGCATCATCATCGCGTAGACCAGCGCGCCGGTGCCAAGACCGGCAACGACGGAAATCGCGGCATCCCGCCATCGCCGCGCTGCGCTGCTGTCCCATGGCGTCTCGGTCGGCAGGAAGTTCAGCGACAGCAGCAACAAGATCATCGTTACCACCTCGACCGAGATTTGCGTCAGGGCAAGGTCCGGAGCGGAAAGATAGTTGAACGCGATGGAAACGATCAGGCCCACGACGCCGATCAACACCAGCGACAACAGGCGGTTCCGGTGGAACCACATGATACCAAGCGTTGCGCCCACCAGACAAATCCAGCCGATGATCGGAATGATCTGCGCTGGCAGCGGAACGCGGGTTTCCAAGCCGATGGTTCCTGTCGAATAGGCGTAATAACCAAGGCCCACGGTGAAAGCGACGAAGATGATCGCATAGCGGCTGAGAACACCGTTATGCATCTCGTCGGTGATCCAGCGGCTTAACCTGGTCAGCGCGTCGATGATAGCCTCAAAGATTACCTTGGCCTCGGGCCGGGGCAGGGCATTCCAGACCTGCTCGCCGCGTTTGTGCAGCGCCAGCAGGAAAAGGCCGCCCAATGTCGCAACAACCGACATGTAAAGTGCAGGCGTGAAGCCATGCCACAGTTTGAGCGAGTAATACGGCAGCTTCTCGCCGCCTATCACCGCGCTGGAAACCACGGCGATCAGGGGGCCAACGATCGTGGCGGAATTCAGGCCGATCAGGACGACCAGTACAACCAGCAGTGCGGGTGCCAACCACAGCCCGACAGGCGGGTCATGCGGCTGGCTGGGATAATCGTCTCGCTTGGGTCCAAGGAAAACATGGCTGACGAAGCGGAAAGAATAAGCGGCCGAGAACAGCGCTGCTAAAAGTGCCAGCCCCGGAACCAGATAATGTGAATGCAACCAAGTGGTGTGAACGGTCTCTTCCAGCATCATCTCTTTCGACAAAAAGCCGTTCAGCGGCGGCAGACCCGCCATGGACAGGGCCGCGATGGTGCCGATGGTAAAGGTGATCGGCATCAGATGACGCAGACCACCCAGCCGTTTCAGGTTCCGCGTGCCGGTTTCGTGATCCACGATCCCGGCGGTCATGAACAGGGCGGCCTTGAAGGTCGCATGGTTGATGATGTGGAAAATGGCGGCCACGGCGGCAATTTTAGTGCCAAAGCCCAACAGCATGGTGATCAGGCCCAGATGGGATACGGTCGAAAAGGCCAGCAGCGCCTTCAGGTCATCTTTGAACAGCGCGATGACCGCACCCAGCAGCATGGTGATCAGACCAGTTGTGGCCACGATGTAAAACCAGGCATCTGTTCCCGCCAGAACCGGCCACATCCGCGCCATCAGGAACAGACCGGCCTTCACCATGGTGGCCGAATGCAGATAGGCCGATACCGGCGTCGGCGCGGCCATTGCATGGGGCAGCCAGAAGTGAAACGGGAACTGTGCCGACTTGGTGAAAGCGCCCAGCAGGATCAGGATCAACGCCGGCAGGTAGTAGGGGGACGCCTGAATCAGTTCCTTGCTCTGCAAAATGACACTCAGGTCATAGGACCCAACGATATTGCCGAGGATCAGCATCCCGGCGATCATCGCCAACCCACCCGAGCCGGTGACGGCCAAGGCCATGCGCGCGCCCTGACGGCCATCGGGCAGATGTTTCCAATAGCCGATTAGCAGGAATGAGCTGAGCGATGTAAGTTCCCAGAAAACAATCAAAAGTAGGATATTGTCGGACAGGACAATACCAACCATCGCCCCCTGAAATAGCAGCAGGTAGGTATAGAACTGCCCCATCGGGTCTTCGCGCGACAGGTAAAACCGTGCGTAGAGGATGATGAGCAATCCAATGCCGAGGATCAGCAAGGCGAAAAGAAATCCCAGCCCGTCCAGCATGAAATTCGCGTTCAGGCCCAACCTCGGTATCCAGTCAAACCGGGCAGTCACGACGTCTCCGCGCATGACCGAAGGGATGTGGATCAGCAGCCCCATCAGGGCCAGAAATGTGGTCAACCCGGCTGCGGATGCGGCAGCGTTTCGGCCCGCGCGGATCAGCAGTGCGGGAAATACAGCACCAAGGAAGGGAAGGGCCGCGATAAGGAATAGGGACAAGTGCGATACTCCGGTCTGGGCGGTCAGGGTGAGGTCAATTTTGTAAGGATATTTTGCCGACTGTCCAGAGATGGCAACTTTTTAACGAGCTGAAATGGATCACCAAGGTATTGGCGGCGCAGCGCATTAATGACGCGATCTTGATCTGCGAGCTGTCTTTCACCGCGCAACCTGCTGTTTGGTTGTGATAGAAACAGCACCAGCGAACAGGAGGCTGAGGTGTGGCCGAAAAAATGAACCGATCCCGACGGTGGGTAGTGATTGGCGTCGGTGCCGCGATTGCTGCCGGGTTTGCGATTAGGCAATACAGGCTGATCCCCGAAGATCACAACGGCAGTCGCATCAGCGTGGCCGACGCCCACGAGCAGGCAGTGGACAGGCGCGTTCTGCTGGTTGATATCCGCACACCGCGCGAGTGGCGCGCCTCGGGAATTGGCGAGGGCGCGGTACCGCTGGACTTGCGCCGCGAGGATTTCGTTGACGTTCTGACACAAATGACCGGCGGTGATCAGGCTGCGCCCGTGGCCCTGATTTGCGCCCGAGGGGTGCGGTCCGCGCGCCTCAGCAATCGTTTGATTGAAGCCGGATTCACAAATATCATCGACGTACCCGAGGGTATGTTGGGCTCGGCGGCCGGGCCGGGATGGGTAAGAGTCGGTTTACCGGTCCGCAAATACAATGAGGATGCGGGATGATCAGGGAAATCGGCCTGGCAGCAGTATTTGCCTTCACCGCGCAGTTGGCCCTGGCGGGTTGCGCTGATCAGGGGGAAATTTGCGAAACCTCCTTGGGCGCGTACCATATCGAACTGCCCGATGCGGAAAACCCGCCATTGGTGGTGTTTCTGCACGGATATGGCGGCAGTGGATCGGGAACGATGCGAAATCGCGGGATGGTCGAACCTCTGTTGGCGCGCGGTTATGCAGTGATGGCACCTGAAGGTTCGGAAAGGCCCAACCGGGGTGGCAGAAAAAGCTGGAATTTTATCCCTGGATTTGGCGAACGGGATGAAACCACCTTTCTGTCCGAAGTGGTTCAGGACGCGGAAAACCGGTTCGGAATCAATGCGGATCGGGTCATGCTGGGCGGGTTTTCGGCTGGTGGCTTTATGGTCAACTATCTCGCCTGCAAGTCACCCGGGACATTTTCGGCATATGTTCCGGTGTCCGGAGGATTCTGGCGGCCACACCCAGAAACCTGCAAGGGTCCGATCCGGATGTTACATACCCATGGCTGGACGGACAACGTAGTTCCGCTTGAGGGGCGCGTACTGGGCGGGGGCAGGTTTCAGCAGGGCGATATCTATGCCGGGCTCGAAATCTGGCGCGAGGCAAATGGCTGCGTCGATCACAAACCGGCCGGCTTTAGCACAACGGGGAATTTCATGCGTCGCCGCTGGACCACCTGTGCCAAAGGCAGCGCGCTGGAGTTCGCCTTGTTCCCGGGCGGTCATACAGTTCCAGCCGGTTGGGCCGATATGGTCGTGGATTGGTACGAAGGGCTTCCCGGCAGTTGATCATTCTGCCGGCGCCATCTTGATCTTGCCTTCAACCAGTTGCTTCAGCTCGGCCCGGTAACGGCGGGCCGACCGGGTGATGGCAGGTTCGCGGAAATCCTCGCGCATCCCGACCATCCGGCGTGCGGCACCGGCCGAAACACCGCTGAGTGCCGATAGCGGGATGGCCAGGGCGAGACTGATGGCAATCGGAGCCAACCAGATCGAGACCAGCCCGGACAGGATACCAACACTCAAGGCGATGCCACTGACTGTTTCCAATGCATGACACAGAAGCAGCGTGCGCAATCCGTAAGTGCCACCGTCGCGTGCTTGCGGCGACCAGCCCCGCTGAATGCCAAGCGCCGTCCGGAAAACGGCGATCATCTGTTGCACCATCAGGATCGGCGCATACAGGATCGACAGAATGACCTCGGCCAGAAACGAGGTCAGGAACTTGAGGCCGCCTCCGAATTCGGAATAGCGTACACCGCTTAGCGGCAAAGCCAGAACTCCCAGCACCTTGGGTGCCAGCAGCATTGCATACATCACAAGAATGATCAGAACGTGCCGGGTTTCGGACATTTCCGGCCATTGCGGGAACAGCGGATTATCGGGGCTGAAGTAATGCAGGACAGAAGCGTCTTTGCCCTGACCGATCAGTGCCCACATCAAAAGCAGCGCAAACCACAAAGGTGACATCAAATAGCCAACGGCACCGTGGAACATGTGAAAACGCGAGACGGCCCGGAATCCAGTTGAGCCCAACAGTTTCAGGTGTTGCAGATTGCCCTGGCACCAACGCCGATCCCGCAACGCATGATCGATCAGTGTGGGGGGCGTTTCCTCGTAAGATCCCCGAATGCGCGGCAGGAACCGCACCGCCCATCCGGCACGGCGCAGCAATCCAGCCTCGACGAAATCGTGGCTCATGATCAGCTTATCCTGACCGTTGAGCGCACGCATCTTGGGCAGTCCGGCACTGGTAGCGAAAGCCTTGGTGCGGATAATTGCGTTGTGGCCCCAATAATTACCCTCTTGCCCGCACCAACGCGCCAACCCTTCGGCAAAGGCGATGCCATAGACTCCATTGGCAAATTGTTGCATTCGGGCAAAAACCGATTGCGCGCCGATCAGTTGCGGGTAGCTCTGAATCAGCCCGGCACCGGGATCACGCGCCAGCGCATCGGTCAGCCGGTGTATAGCGCGGCCGGTCATCAGGCTGTCCGCATCCAGAACCAGCATCGCGTCCCAGTCTGCGCCCCAGCGACTGACCCAGTCGGCGATGTTTCCCACCTTGCGGTCGGTGTTTTGCTCGCGACGGCGGTAATACAACTCCAGTCCTGGGGCGAGCGTGGTGCGCAGGGCTTCGACGCTGGCCTGTTCCTGTGCCGCGATTTCAGGATCGCGCGTGTCGGACAGGATGAACATGGCATAGTGATGCTGCCCACCGCGTGCCTGCAAATCTTCGAGCATGGTGCGGGCGTTGCCCAGCACGTTCCATGGCACTTCGTTGTATACCGGTGTCAAAAGGGCCACGCGCAGGGGCTGTGCTGTGCGTTTGCGCTGCGGACGATCCTGTCTCGACAGCGAAACCATACCCAGCAGAACGGTGCAGACCGTGAACGAAATCCAGAAGAAGTTGAACGAGATAAGCGCCAACAGGATGCCCTCGATCAGATTGATCCCCTGGGCGCTGAACCAGTCGCTCATGATCCACAGCAGGCCCAATGTCGCTACCATCGCCGGTGAAAACGCAAGCGCGCGCCAAAATCCAGTCGCGCCCGTGTCTGTGCCCGATGGGGCATCGGCATCGTGGAACCCAACGCTGAAATTCTGCGCGGGCATCGCCAGAGGTGCCTCGGGCGGCATGATATGCAAATCGCGGTTCATATGGTCCATCGGTAAAGCCACACCTCAGAGGCAGGCTGTTTGTCTTTCAGCAGTTGCGCGCGCAACTCGACATGATCGCGCCCATCTGGCTGGAATGAAAACGCAAGACGCAATCCACCCGTATCCGGGTTGCGTTGCAGTACACCGTCCGAGGTTTCTGCATGAGGGGAATCCACGAAGACACTGATCGCCTCGATATCATCGAACAAATCGCTGCCTTCGAAATCGATGACAGCCAAACGCCCTTCACCGAAGGTGTTCTCGCCCATGGCAGTGTTGGTCACCCGTGGCATCGGAGTGCGCTGAGGCTCCTCACCCCAGATCAGACGATAGGACAGGTCAACCCGACTGCCTGCTGCATAGGGTTCTGCCGGGCGCCAATAGGCGACGATGTTGTCGTAGATTTCCTGATCTGCCGGTATTTCGACCAATGAAACGGTGCCTTTGCCCCAGTCATTCTGAGGCTCGACCCACAGGCCCGGGCGTTTATGATAATTCGCCTCAAGGTCGGCATAGTCCGAAAACTCGCGCTTGCGCTGCATCAGCCCGAAGCCGCGCGGGTTCTCGTCAACGAACGACGATATTTGCAGGCGGGTCGGGTTGGCCAGCGGACGCCACAACACCTCGCCCGCGCCATTGCGGATCAACAGCCCGTCGCTGTCATGGACGGCAGGGCGGAAATCGTCAAACCGGCTGTGGTTGGTCTGGTCGAACAGGAACATCGAAGTGCCCGGCGCGATACCCACATGAGGCAGGTCTTCGCGGGGAAAAAGCGTGGCCTCGACATCGATAACGCAATCTGCCCCCGCCGTGACATTGAAGCGATAGGCGCCAGTCACGCTCGGACTGTCCATCAACGCATGGACGACCATATTGCGATGGCCGGGTTTGGGGCGTTCCAGCCAGAAACGGATGAATTCAGGAAATTCCTCACCATCCGGTTCGCCTGTTTTCAGGGCCAGACCGCGTGCTGACAAACCGTAGACCTCGTCCAGACCGATAGCGCGGAAATAGCTGGCACCCTGCCAGACGCAGAATTCATCCGTCTTGCCGGGGCGGTGCATCTCGGTCCGAAGGCGCAGGCCTGAAAAGCCCAGAGTCTCGTCGATGGGCAATTGTGGCACATCTTCAGATTTCTCGAACATCCCCAGATCGAAAACGACCGGTGTGGTCATGCCATTTTCGACCGTTTCCACCTTGACGGTCCGGGGGAAATACAGGCCCGGTGTGAAGAAATCGACGTTGAATGGTGTTTCGGTCTCGTACCACAAAGCCCGGTCCAGTCGGAATCGGATCGAGCGATACTGTTCGTAAGTCAGATCCTGCCATTCCTGAGGAACCATTTCACGTTCCGCATAAGGGCGGCTGGCCAGGTCGCGGGCCAATTCGACCACGTGGTCGCGGTCAAAGGGAACTGCGCCCCCGGATGCATAGGCCGATGGGGCAAAGGCCAAGGCTGTCGTCGAGACGAGGAATGCGCGACGGGTTAAATTCATCTCTTCAATTTCCAGGGTTGAGACTTGAACCAAGATGCCAGATAAGCCACGCCAATGATCATGGCAAAGCCAATCATGTTGGCGACAAAGACGGTGGCAACATCCCGCCCAGTCTGATCAAGGGCAACGCCGATAAGTCGTGCTGCCGCCATGGAAAATACAAAGACTGCAAGGGATTGCTGACCGACTTTGGTGATGACCGTCAGCAGGAACTGCCAGACGCGCGCGCCCATGCTGTGGCCCGTCGCAATCAGGCGGTGACCATGTTCGCCAGCCGCGACCCAGCCCAGATAGGCCAGTGACAGAAAATGGACATATCGCAGTGCGCCAAACTCGGTCTTGTCGCGCAATTCGTCAGTCAATGGCCAGATCTTGCGGATCGCAGCGCCCAACTCAGGCGCAGCGGTGTTGACCCAGAGGAAGACCTTCCAAGATCCAAACGGAGCTGACAGGATCAGGAACAAGGCAGCCGCCCAGACCAGAGATTTCGATACCGGTGGAGCGGGAATCCAGCCGCGCATCAAGGCAAATCCGGTGAAGAACAGCAATTGCCAGCCAAACGGGTTGAAAAACCATTGCCGATCCGACCACGGCTCGGCCGGAAGGGCCAGCGCGCCGGTCTGGGTGACACACCAGATCGCCACAGATGCAGCAGCCATCAGCCAGAAACTGATACGATATAGCGCGATGTAGAGCGGCATCAGCGCCAGTACCACCAGATACATCGGCAAGATGTCAAAGTAGTTCGGTACATAAGTCAGCGTGAAGAGCCCCACCATCTGCGGGGCGGGATCATCGAAGAAATGCTGAAGGTTCAGCGACGAGACATAGGTTTTCTCGAACGCACCGGTCAGGTCCAGCGCTGCCATTGTCATGGCAACAAAGAAGAACAGGGCAATATGGGCCCAATAAACCTGCCAGATGCGATAGGCCACACGGGCTGTGCCCATCCACCAGCCCTTGTACAGGAACGCCCCGCCAAAGGCGATGGCCGAGGCCATGCCCGAACAGAACACGAAGATCTCGGTTGCATCTGAGTACCCAAAGCGCGCCGGGATCCAATTCGCCCAGGGATCATTGGGAATGTGGGCAATCAGGATGATGAACATCGCGATGCCGCGATAGAAATCCAGTCGCGGGTCACGCGTGCGGGCGGGGGTCGCAGCCGAGGCCGCGACGGGTGCAAAATCAGCAGCGGGCGATATGGTCGCCATACGGTCTCTGTCCTTCTTGGTCGTCTTGTTACTCGGCGGGGACGCTTTGCATGTCTCCGCCGTCGCGCGCCGCATCAATCAGGGCGCGGCGCGCAATGGCATAATTGTCTTCACCGCCGGCGCGTTTAGCACGGCGGTCATCCAGAATACGTTCGACGGCATCCAGACGCCCGGCACGCAGACCCGAGTCGATGGTAATGCGTTCAAATACATCACGTTGTGCGTGGCTTCCACCGGCCAGTTGCATTGAACCGCGCGCCGCCAACAAGTGATCAAATGCCGTGCCATAATGGCCGTCACCAAAGGCTTCAAGGCCCATGGCGGCCGCGACACCGGGATCGGCCATACGGCGGGTGGTGTCGTCATTGGCACGCGCTGCATCCTTGTTCATGCGGGTCAGCATCTTGGCGGTGGCGTCGGCGCGGTTGTCACCGGTCAGCGCCAGTAGATAGTGCAGATCGGCGAAGATCAGGCAGCCGTCTTCGGTGCGCGCAGCACTCAGGTCAGCCAGTTCTTCCCAGCGATTCCCTACATTTACGCCTTCAAGTTCAAGCCGCATCAGCAGCGAAGTTCCGTTCGAGATGTCGCGGTAATCGTCGGTTTTATCCTTGCGGACGTGGTTGTCATACAGATCCATCACCTGATCAATCTGACCCAGATCCAGATGCATCAGAGCCTTATGCCACCAGACGTGATAGCGGAAGTTGTTGCAATGGGCCCAGGCCGCCTCGCGTCCGGCCAGCCAGTCAAGGCCCAGCTGCGCGTTGCCGGTCATTTCATGGACATGGGCCACCGCGTGCAGACCCCAGGCATCGTCGGACACCATCCAAAGCGCCTGACGTCCTGCAATTTCGGCCTTTTCGTAGGCTCCGGTTTCTTCCAGCGCGAAGGAATGGCAGCCCAGCAGATAGCCGCGACCGGGGTGATCGGGTTCATATGCTGGCATTACCCGTTCGATCGAACGGCGCATTCCATCCGGATCCCCCAGAACGAAACGGGTCGCATGGCTGAGTTTCATCGCCAACGTATCTTGTGGATGATCGCGCAGAACCGCTTCGAACTTTTGCACCGCCTGTGTCAGTTGGCCCGCCAGATACAGCCCCAATGCATCGACAAACAGCCGCTCGCGCGCCGAGACGGGCTGCCGGCTCATCGCAGCATTGGCAGCCGCCAAAGCCTCGACTGCAACCGCCATCATCTCACGCCGACCGAGAAGGGCCATGAACAGGCCTTTCACGGCATGACCCAAAGCAAAATCGGGCTCAAGCTCCAACACTTTGCCCAGATGTTGGGGTGTAGCCGCGGCATGAGCCATGAACCCAAGCAGAACACCATTCCAGGCTTCGACAGCTTCCGGCTGCGCCAAGGTGTTCATCTGTCCAAAAACGTCTTGTTTCATACTTGGGTCCAATCTGATTGCGGTATTTGACACTGTTTGATGTAACAGAGTGTGCGAGAGCGGCGTATCAGTATCGACCCCGCTCTCGAATTGGTGAAATGTCGTGTGTAAGAAAGTCGAAAAAATCCGCCGATTCAAAGGCATGTTTCAGCAACTTGCCGCCTAGTTGTGCAAGTGTTTCAATCGTCGAACGGGTTTTCAGCGCTTAACACCCAGTCAGTATCGGCCCCGCAGGTGGGTGGCGCGCTGCGATATGTTACAGGCGTGCGTGACAAGTTCAGGGGATTCCCGATCAGGTTCACGATACCGGGCTGGGCCTGCATCGAAATCTGCATTTTTCGTGCTGCCACCTGTTCCGTATCAAAAACCTGATCCAGCGTCTGGACCGGTCCTACGGGCACTTTCACGGCTTCAAGACCGGAAATTACTGATCGTGTATCCAGACCTTGGACAGCGGGCCGAAGAATGGCGTTTAGCGCATCACGGTGTTCCAGTCGCGCCGGGTTGGTCACGAATCTGGGGTCGTCGGCAAGTTCGGGTTGTCCCAGGAAACCGCACAGCTTTCTGAACTGGCCATCATTTCCAACCGCCAGAATGACATGCCCATCGGATGTCTCGTAGACGTCATAAGGCACGATGTTGGGGTGCCCGTTTCCACGGCGCTGCGGAACGTTGCCAGAAGTCAGGTAATTGACGCCCTCGTTGATCAGCCATGCGATCTGAGAATCAACAAGTGCCAGATCGACCTGCTGACCTTCACCGGTCAGGTCGCGGTGGCGCAGCGCGGCCAGAATGCCAACGCTTGCATACATTCCGCACATCACATCAGCGATGCCGACCCCCACTTTCATCGGCGCGCCTTCCGGGTCGCCGGTCAGGGACATGATCCCGCCATAGCCCTGTGCCATCAGGTCATAACCGGGTTTGCTGGCATTTGGCCCGATTTGGCCGTAGCCCGAGATCGAGCAGTAAACGAGGCTAGGGAATTCCTGCGACAGGGTTGCATAGTCCAGCCCGTATTTCGCGAGACCGCCGGTTTTGAAATTCTCAATCAGAATATCCGCGTGTGAGGCCAGCCGCCGTACTTCCGCCTGACCTTTCTCGGTTGCGATATCCAGGGCCACAGATTTCTTGTTTCGGTTCGCTGACATGAAATAGGCGCTCAGGTCCGAACGGTTGCCCTCGGCATCGGTGACATAGGGCGGACCCCATTGCCGCGTGTCGTCGCCCCTGGTGGCAGGGTTCTCGATCTTGATGACACTTGCGCCCAGATCACCCAGCAACTGCGTGCAGGTTGGCCCGGCCAGAATACGGCTGAGGTCCAGAACTTTGACGCCCTTCAGCGGGCCCTCAGATGCGGCCATCGTATCCTCCACGGTCGATTTCAGCGGCGATTACGGTAAATGTCTCGGCCTTTACAGCAGCTTCAAGTGCTGCACGCAACTCTGCCCGGTTGCGGACAGTGTGGCCGTTCCCACCAAATGCACGGCCCATGGCGGCGAAGTCATGGTGACCGAAATCCACGCCATTATTGACCATCTGCCGCTGCCGTTGTTTCAACTCGATAAGGGCAAGGCTGGCATCTACGAAGACAAGAAAGATCGGATTGCCGCCCATTTCAGCTGCCGTCGACAATTCCCCGGCGACCATCAGAAACCCGGCATCACCCGAAAAGCTGATCACCGGGCGGTCGGGCTCGGCCAGTTTCAGACCAATGGCCATTGGGACAGCACAGCCCATGGTGCAGAGCGCCGAGGATTGGATCAGCCCACGTTCTTCGCTGCATTCCCACATCTGGCTCAGCAGAATGCGATGCGCGCCGCTGTCGGCGGTTGCCAGCGTTTCGGGGGGCAGGGTAGCGCGCGTTTCGGCGATGACCGCTGCGGGTCCCCAGTCCTCAACGGTGGGAAAGGCCTGTGCCAGTTCCGCCTTGACCTGCGCGGGCTCACCACCCGGCCATGTCGTGTGGGCGGGATTCCCCTTGGCAATGGCCTCAAGCGTCTCGCCCGTGTCGGCCACCAGATTAAGACCCGCCTGATGCATGTAGTGGTCATTGATCACCGCTGATATGTCGATGACGCGTTTTTCTTCGGGGTCCCAGATTTCGCGCCAGCCGGGGCGCATTTCGATCGGGTCATACCCCAGACACAGCACCAGATCGGCTTGTTCGACCAATGGGACAAGGTGCTTGTCTGCCAAAGGCGACAGACCAGCGCCGCCCAAACACAATGGGTGATCTTCGGGAACAACACCCTTGGCCTTGTAGGTGGTCACAAATGGAATTTCGAAATGTTCCAAAAACGCCTGCACCACACTGCGCGAGTCGTCATAGAGGACATCGAGACCGATAATGGCGATGGGGCGCTCGGCCTCAGCCACCCAGCGCCGGGCCTTTTCAAGGCATTCGCCATTGGGGCTGACGGGCGCGACCTTGGCCAGACGGCGGCGTTTCACGCCCGTCACTGGCGTATCCGCGACCGAGATCGGAACATCGATATGGACCGGGCCCGGTCGCGGCTGTGTGGCCAGTGACACGGCCTTGTCTGCGACGATATCCGCGCCCTTGGCCGTCAGTGTAAACGTGCCCTTGGTGATGGAACGGTAAACCTGGCTGTGGTCCATAACCTGATGAGTATAGGTCAGCGCCTCGTCCGCATCGACGCAACCGGTCAGAACGATCATCGGAACACGGTCCTGCAAGGCATTGGCCACCACATTGATGCCGTTCATCGCGCCCGGACCCAGAGTGGCGACCAGAATCGCAGGTGCGCCGTCGCGGTGATGCACGGCCTCGGCCATGAATCCGGCCGAGTTTTCATGTTTTGTCAGATGAAAGGTGATGCCCGCCTTTTCAAGCGCATCCACCAGTGTCAGGACCTCACCCCCCGGCATTCCAAAGGCGTGGCGGCACCCCGCTTCATACAGGCGTTGGGCCAGAAGATCGGCGGCGCGCGGCGTGGGGTCCTGCATCAGTCATGCTCCGAGATAACCGTTTCGAAGCAGATTGCGGAGGACGCCACCAGACGCAAGGCGGATCACGTCAGTGTGACTATTTGACTGCGTCTTCAGCGACAGATTGAAAGGTATTATCAAGTTCTGCAGCAATGTCCTGCAAAGCTTGTCCGCCTTCCGCCATGTAAGGGTCAAACACGAAACTGGGGGTCTTGTAAGACAGGGTTGCGGTTCCGTCCTCATTCTCGGTGACATAGAAACGGATCGGTGCTTCGATCATTGCATTGGTAGAGGTTTCCAGCACCCTTACCGCGTAATCGTTGTTGAACGCGCCAATAACCAGATTGCCCGGAATGGTGATTCCGCGCGCCGCAGCTGCCTTGGTGGGGCCGGCCTGCGTGACCACTATCAATCCGTTGTCCTTGATCGCAGCCTTGGTTGCATCGACCAGTTCCGAATAGGTTTTGTCCGCAGGAAACACGGCCCAACCGGCTGGGGCGTCTTGTGCCCAAACGGGTAAAGTGAACAGGCAGAGCAAGGGAATGAGGGCTTTCATTGTCACGTCTCCTGTATTGAGGTGCAACCTGTGTGCCAGACCTTACCGTCCCGCGACATCACAAACCCGTGTTCATGTGCCCGTGCGGTTTTTCCGGCGCGTCTTTAACAGGTAGATATCCATGATCCAGCCATGTTCGGCGCGGGCCTTCGCCCGGGTCTCAAGGATGTTCTGCGCGACTTCATCCAGCGGGCCACTGATCAGAACCTCTTCTTTCATACCCACATAGGCGCCCCACCAGATGTCATAATCTGCCAAATCAAGGGTTTGGAACGAGCATTCGCCATCCAGCATCACCGCGACGTTCGAGGCCGCATCGGGCCAGCCTTCGTCCCGGATACGACGACCGGTTGTGACAACGTAGGGCGCGCCCAGATCATTGATGGGAATCACATGGGCAGCGGTCAGCGCCTGCAACGCGGTGATGCCGGGGATAACCTTGGTATCGGGTTGCGGGTTCAACCGGGCAGCGATACGCAATGAGCTGTCATAGAGGGACGGATCCCCCCAGATCAGCAACGCGACATGCTGCGCCTCTGGATGAGCGGCAATGGCCGCTTGCCAGCGCAGGGCGATGGCGTCGTGCCATTCATCGACACCGCGCAGGTAGCCATCGTCGGCCCGGCGCTGGGGAATATCGAAATAGGCGATCTGTGGCGGCGTTTCGGCGACACGCTCAATGATCGCTTCACGTAGCCCGGCCAGATCAGCCTTGTTTTCCCCTTTGCGTGGAATCAGGATCAAATCTGCCGCCCGGATCGCCTGCGCACCCTGAAACGTGACATGATCCGGATTGCCGGTGCCGATGCCGATCAAGCTCAAATCAATCATCGTCGAACTCCGCCAACGGGCCGTAAAGGATCAGCGCCGGTGCTTTGCTGATCTCGGTTTTCAGCTGTTCCGCCAGCGCGCCAATCGTAGCGCGTTGCAGTTTTTGGTCGGGGGTTGAGACGGATTCGGCCATAAGCGCAGGAGTATCCAACGGCAATCCTTGAGTGTGCAGGGCTTCGACGAGCAAGGGGAAGGTGCGTTTGCCCATGAAAACGACGGTGGTGGCCTGTGGATCGGCCAGCGCCTTGAGGTTCAGGTCGTTGGGCAATTCACCACTGACGTCATGGCCGGTCACGAACTGAACCCGTCGGGCCGTAAGCCTGCGCGTCAATGGAATGCCTGCAGCCGCTGCCGCTGCCACTGCTGAGGGGACGCCGGGAATGATCTCATAGGCGATACCGGCTGCGCGCAGGGCGACAAGCTCTTCCTCAAGCCGTCCGAACATACCGCCGTCGCCGGATTTCAGGCGCACCACATGCTGACCGGATTGCGCGTAATCCACCAGCAACCGGCTGACATGGTCCTGCTTGGGTGACGGACGACCGGCCCGCTTTCCGACACCAACCAGATCCGCATCGTGGCGCGCATGGCTCAGGATCGGGCCGCTGCTGAGATCGTCGAACAAGATCGCGTCGGCCTTTTGCATCCGGTCCACCGCCTTGAGCGTCAGCAGTTCCGGATCTCCGGGGCCAGAGCCGATGAAAGAGACAAAGCCACTCATGCCGACGCCTCCGCAATCAGGTGAAAGAACGTGCCAGTGACATTGCCACGCAGTGATCCGGTTTGCGGGCCTTCTTCCCCTTCGGCGTCAAACACGCGTGCCAATGGGGCGTCCGGTTGGTCCACGATCGAGGAATAATGGAACTCGTGTCCGCGCAATGCCGATCCTTTGGCAAAGCCGGGCATAGGGGCCAGAAGGGCGGCCTTTCTGTAACCAAGGTTGAACTTGCGCTTCTGATAAGATGTGACAAGGCCCAGCAAACCAGCCATTTCATGGTGCACGCCGTCCTTGTCGATCAGCGCCTGACCAAGCGCCATGTAGCCGCCGCATTCTCCGTGCACCGGTTTTGTTTCCGCGTGTTTACGCAAACCACTCAGAAAGGTGGTGGCCGCTGCCAATGTTCCGGCGTGCAATTCGGGATACCCGCCGGGCAACCAGACCAGATCGGCATCCGCCGCCGGAGGTTCGTCTGCCAAGGGTGAAAAAGGCAAGATCTCGGCACCCGCATCGTGCCACCCTTGCAAAAGGTGGGGATAGGTAAAGGAAAAGGCGGCATCACGGGCCAGCGCGATCCGCTGGGCCGGGGGCCGCGGCAGTGCGGCTGACGAAGGTCCGCTGGGGCCTGAGGAAGCTGCCCGCTTGATTGCGTCAAGGTCCACATGTTCTCGTAAAAACGCAGCATAGCCTACAATGGCGCTTTCCAGATCGGGGTGTTCGACCGCCTGAATAAGTCCCAGATGCCGCTCTGGCAGGGTCAAATCACCACGGCGGGGCAGCACGCCCAGAACAGGCAGGCCCGCGCGCTCCATTCCCAGACGGGTCAGGCGTTCGTGGCGGGGGCTGGCGCATCGGTTCAGGATCACTCCGGCAAAGGGCAGATCGGGATTGTACATCCTGAACCCCAGCGCCGTTGCCGCCGCTGATTGTGCCTGCCCGCCCACATCCAGCACAAGCACAACGGACCAGCCCATGCGCAGGGCGGTCTCGGCGCTCGAACCGTGCCCAACTTCGCCAGGCTTTGCGACACCGTCGAACAAACCCATCGAACCCTCGGCCACCACAATGTCAGCGCCTTCGGCCTGAGCAGAAATTGCACTGAGCAGGGGATCTGCCATCGCCCAGCTGTCCAGATTGAACGAAGCCCGCCCGGCAGCTGCCCGGTGAAAGGCGGGATCGATATAATCCGGCCCGCTTTTAAAGGGTTGCACGGTCAGGCCGTCTTCGGCCAGCGCGCGCAAAAGGCCCAGCATGACCGTCGTCTTGCCAGTACCCGAAGAGGGTGCTGAAATCAGAATACCCGGAGGGTTAGTCATCACCATGGCTCCAGCTTGACCAAGGGCTGTCGGTACTTTGCGGGCGATAGCGGCGGTCGTAATCTCTGGAATAAAGACAGCTTTCGTCAAAACCCTCACCGGCCAGCGCAGGGCCGACCATGATCAAAGCCGTGCGCGAGATGCTTTCATCCAGCGACCCTTTCAGAGTTTCCAGCGTTGCGCGGATGATCTGTTCATCCGGCCAGCTTGCGCGATACACAACGGCCACCGGGCAGTCCGGGCCATAAGCCGGGGTCAGGTCTGCAATAACCTTGTCCAGATTGCCGATTGACAGATGAATGGCCAGTGTCGCGCCGGTACGGGCAAAATTAACCAGGGTTTCACCTTCGGGCATGGATGACGCGCGCCCCGGCGTTCTGGTCAGAACCACCGACTGCGCTAGTCCCGGCAGGGTCAGTTCGGTGCCCAGGGCCGCTGCCGCGGCGGCAAAGGATGGTACGCCAGGGGTCACACTGACCGGAATGCCCAAGTCTTTCAGGCGGCGGATCTGTTCGCCCATCGCCGACCAGACTGACAAATCGCCCGAATGCAGCCGCGCCACATCCTGACCCGCTTTATGCGCGACTTCGATCTCGGCCATGATCTGGTCCAGATCCATGGGCGCAGTGTTGATGATTTTTGCGTCTTTGGGGCAGTGGCTCAGAATTTCCGCTGGCACCAGCGACCCGGCATAAAGGCACACGGGGCACGAGGCGATGATGTCGCGCCCACGCAATGTCAACAGGTCTGCAGCGCCCGGTCCGGCGCCGATGAAATGAACGGTCATGTTTGTCCTCCGATGGCGATGGCGCAGGTGGCCAGCCGGTCGTCCGAAATATGTCTGGGTGAAAGCAGTCGCGCGCCGGACCCGGCGGCGGCAAGGGCCGATGCTTCGGCAACGCTGCCGGTGCCATAAGCGGCACGGCTGCGGTTCGAGCATGTCAGGGTGCGTTGTCCGGCCAAATCGGCAGCCGCCACGAAGTGCAGCGGAAGAGCAAGGCTTTCCGCAAAGGCCACCAGCGCAGAGTGGCCGTTTTTGTCAGCGACCGTCGCCAGAGCTTGGACATCATGGCTGGCCGCTGCCGCGTCATAGGCGGCGCGCAAACTGTCTGCCGTCGCGTCGGATGAAAAGCCCAAGCCTGCCACGATCATAACGTCACGCTCCACTGGACAACCGGATAGGCAGATTTCCAGCCGCGCCGCGGTCCGAGGGGTGCAGAATGAGCCAGTTCGATCCGCAACAGGTCTCCGCCCAGATCTTGGTGCCATCGCGCCAACAGGGCTTCGCTTTCCAGAGTTACCGCGTTGGCGATCATCCGGGTGCCAGCGGGCAGGGCGTCGCGAAGCCACGCCAGCAGGCTGGCGCTTAGCCCACCGCCGATGAAAACCACATCCGGAAGGGGCAAACCGGCCAGCGCTTCGGGTGCTGTGCCGTGGACAACCTGTAACCGATCCTGCCCCAGCGCGTCGGCATTGCGGCGAATGCGTTCGGCCCTGTCGGCGCGGGGTTCGATACTGGTGGCTGTCAGGGTCGGGTCGCACATCAGCCATTCAATACTGATCGAGCCGGTGCCACCGCCAATGTCCCACAGATGTTCGCCCCGCTGCGGTGCCAGTGCGGACAAGGTCAGTGCCCGGATCGGGCGTTTGGTGATCTGGCCGTCGGTTTCAAAAAGATCATCCGGCTTACCCGAGGCCTTGGAAAGTCCCCGCCCAGTGCCGGTCACTTCCAGCCCGACGCAGACAGGATGATCGAAGGTTCCCAGCAGAGCTTCGGTCAGGCTCACTGTCTGGATGCTTTCCCGCGGGCCGCCGAGGGCCTGCATCACATGCAACGCGCTGTCGGCAAAACCGGTTTCGCTCAGATATGTCGCCAGTTCAGCAACCGCCTTGCCGTCACGCAAAAGCACAATGGCATGAAGATCCGGGGCCAGATGCGGCCGCAATCGGGTCAAAGGCGCAGCGTGCAGGCCGAACGTCGGCGTGCTTTCCAAAGGCCAGCCCAGCCGCGCGGCGGCCAGCGAAAACGTGGACTGGCCGGTCAGGGCGGTCCACTCGTTGGCATCGAAGTTACGCGCGATGACGGACCCCGCGCCAAACCAGAACGGATCACCTGACGCCAGAACCACCGTCTGCCGTCCGCGCAGGCCTTTCAGGATCGGCAATCCGTCCGAGAACGGCACCGGCCATTCGACTCGCTCAGCCTCGTTTTCCGGCAGCAGCGACAGGTGACGAGGCGGCCCCATGATCACTTCGGCCCGGTCCAGCACTTGACGGCTTGCAGGCGACAGGCCATCAAGCCCATCTTCGCCCAATCCCAAAACGGTCAGCCACGGAGACTCAGACATGCCCAACCTCCTGATTCTTGGCGGCACGACCGAGGCCAACGCTTTGGCCAAAGCTGTTGCGGAACAAGGGATTACGGCTGTGTATTCTTATGCGGGACGGGTGGAAACCCCGCGTCCGCAGCCGTTGCCGGTGCGAGTTGGCGGGTTTGGAGGCCCGGAAGGTCTGGCCCACTACATCCGTGAAAACGCGATCACCCATGTCGTGGATGCGACCCATCCATTTGCGGCGCAGATGAGCCGGAACGCGATTGAGGCGTGTCACACAACTCAGGTTCCACTGGCCGCCTTGACCCGCGCGGCGTGGAAGCCGCAACCCGGCGATGTCTGGCACCGCGTGCCCGATATCCCTGCCGCCGTCGATGCGCTTGCAGGTGATCCTCAGCGTGTGTTCCTGGCTGTCGGACGTATGCATCTTGAAGACTTTGCTGCCCAGCCCCAGCACCACTACCTGCTGCGTCTGGTGGACGAACCCGACAGCGTGCCCTTGCCTCTGGCGCAGATTGTCGTGGCCCGGGGTCCTTTTGCAGAAGCCGATGACCGCGCACTGATGCAGCAACATAGGACGCAACTTGTGGTGTCCAAGAATGCGGGCGGCTCGGGCGCGCGCGCCAAGCTGGACGCAGCGCGGGCGCTGGGCCTGCCAGTGCTTATGATCGAGCGCCCTGTTCTGCCTAAGCGGACCGAGCTTTCGGCTGTCACACAGGTTCTGGACTGGGTGTCTCATCCCTGATCCTCGACCGGGGTGAAGCGTGGCGTATAGACGATCGGCGTGCCTTTGCGTTCGATGACTCGGGTGCGCGACGAACCGACAATAACCACGGTCTGCATATCCGCCATCTCGGGCGTGGCCTCGGCCAGAGTAGAAACCCGGATCACCTCATCCGCTCGTGACACGGCGCGCGCAAACAGGATCACCCGCTCGGGCTCGCATTCTTCGCGTAGGATTTCCAGTGTCTTTACAAAGCCTTCCGGGCGGGATTTCGAGCGGGGATTATAGAAGGCCATCGAAAAATCGGCTTGCGCAGCTAAGCGCAGGCGTTTTTCGATCAGCGACCAAGGCTTTAGGTTGTCGCTAAGGTTGATGGCGCAAAAATCATGCCCCATCGGAGCGCCTGCGCGGGCAGATGCGGCCAGCATCGCGGTGATCCCCGGCAGCACATCTATCTGAATGTCACGCCATTCTGTTGGGCCATTCTCCAACGCTTCGAACACAGCTGCAGCCATAGCAAACACACCGGGATCGCCCGAGGACACAACAACCACCCGCCTGCCGTCGGCGGCCATTTGCAGCGCGTGTTGCGAGCGGTCGATTTCAACCCGGTTGTCACTGGCGTGCAGGGTCAGGCCGGGGCGGTCGGCCACGCGGGCCACATAAGGGATATAGCCCACCACATCAGTGGCGTCGGCCAAAGCCGCTGTAACTTCGGGGGTGACCAGCGCTTCGTCCCCCGGACCAAGGCCTGCGATCTTGACCCAGCCGCTCATGGTCGGCGCCCTTGACCATGAACAACGATGATCGAGAAATACGGGGTGATCTTCTCGCAGGCCTCAGACAGTTTTGTCACCGTCTGGTTCGGCATTTGCGCGTATTCGACAATCCATGCGCGGTCGTACAACCCGGAGGTTTTCAGTGCGCGTTTCACCTTGTCGATGTTCCGCCCGATCTTCATCACGACCAAAGCATCTGTCTTCGCCATGCGTTCAGCCAGAACCTCCTCGGGCAGGGTGCCGACCAGAACGGTCAGCACATCATCCCCCCAGGTGATCGGATCGCCGGTGGCCGTCCATGCACCGGACATACCGGTGATGGCTGGTACAACCTCGACCGGAGCTTCGTCACGCAACCGATTGTAAAGATGCATGAACGAGCCGTAGAAAAACGGATCGCCCTCACACAATACCACCACATCCTCACCCTGTTCCGACAGCGTCTTCAGGTGTGCTGTGCACTCTTCATAGAACGCGGCCAGCAACTCGTTATAACGCGGATCAGTGACCGGGATTTCGGTGGTCACCGGGTATTCCATCGGGAATTCAATCGCGCCTTCGGGGATCATCCCGTTGACGATTTTGCGGGCCTGACCGCTGCGACCCGGTTTGCGAAAGAATGCCACGTGTTTGGCGTTGCGTAGAAGGCGATCGGCCCGGACACTCATCAGATCAGGGTCACCGGGGCCAAGGCCCACGCCGTATATGGTACCCATTTTCATTCCGCCCGGCTTGCGATGGCGTTGATGGCTGCAACGGTGATGGCGCTGCCACCCAGACGGCCTTTGACAATGCAGGAGGGGACGGGTTGCGCCTGCCACAACGCGTCTTTGGATTCCACCGCTCCGACAAATCCGACCGGGCAGCCGATGATCGCAGCAGGGCGCGGGCAATCCGGGTCTTCCAGCATGTTCAGCAAGTGAAACAGCGCGGTGGGCGCGTTTCCAATGGCGACCAGAGCACCTTCCAGATGCGGACGCCAGAATTCCAGCGCAGCGGCAGAACGGGTGTTGCTCATCTTGGTGGCCAGAGGGCGCACGCGTTCGTCATGGAGGGTGCAGATCACCTGGTTGTCGGCAGGCAGACGGAAGCGGGTCACACCTTCGCTGACCATGCGCGCGTCACACAGGATCGCCGCGCCGTTTTCCAGCGCCGTGCGTGCGGCCTGCACAAATCCGGGTGAGAAATGTACAAACTCCTCCAGCCCGACCATGCCGGCGGCGTGGATCATCCGAACGGCGACCTGCTCTTCATCGGCATCAAAGCGGGTCAGATCAGCCTCGGACCGGATGGTGGCAAAGCTTTCCTTGTAGATCGCCGCGCCATCAGTTTCGTAAGTGTAGGGCATCAGGTGAAGTCCATGGTCATGAGTGTTTCGGAGGCGAGGCCGCGTTGGCAGGGCTCATCCCCTGCGCGGCCCTGTTTGACAAGATCAAATCGCCCGTTGTTGCCGACCACTGTGATCTCGGCCGGGCCCATATGGGCGCACCCCTTGGCGCAGCCCGAGACATGCAGACGACCGTGAATGCGCCGAGCCAATGCACGGGCGATGTCGCGGGTTTCCACCTGCGCTTGCGGGCAGAACGGCGCGCCGGGGCAGGCGTCGGTTGTCATCATCGGATCGGCTCCGTCCATGACGAAATCCGGGGAGGGTATCGCCGCCCCGCCTTCCAGCAGGATCAGCCGCCACGGGGTGACACGCAGGGCAGAAGCGCCGCTGGCTTCAACCAGTTCACAAAGCTTGCGCGCAGGCAGCGAGCCGAATGCCGCGCCGTAGAGAGAACCCAGTTCACAGGGGCCGGGTTGCAGTTTTTCACCGATAGGACCGGGGGCAAATCCCTGCCAATCCTGTGGCAGCGCGTGGGCGACCCGCGCCATGCGGCGTGTCTCGGCCGTATAGGTCTGGGCAAACCAACGGGCCAGCGCGATCACGTGGTCGATGGCGTCGCCTTCGGCCACACACCGCCCGGTTTTGCAGCCGTCGGCGCGCAGGATCAGACCGTCAGCACCCAGTTCCAGACGAATATCTGCGGAATCCGAGGCCAACAGGCGCGTCGGGCCTGTATCTATGGCAAAACCGAACTTAGCGGGCAGAGCAGGCAGTTCCGCCAGTCGATCGATCAATTCCTGTGTCAGCCGCGCGGTCAAATCGCCCGCCTGATAGAGCGGAGTGACCAGAATATTGCGGCGTACTTCGATGCCGGGTTCCGCATCAAGCAAGTCCAGCGCCGCAAGCTCCACAAGCAACGGCTGGTGGTCGCGCTCATCCACACCGCGCAGCTGCAGGTTGGCACGATTGGTCAGGTCAATGGTGCCGTTGCCAAACTGTTCAGCCAGTTCGCACAAGCCAATAGCCTGCCTGGCATTCAGTCGCGCCAGACGCGGACGGACCCGCACGACCAGCCCGTCGCCTGACATCATCGGGCGATGCGCGCCGGGACACCAGCCTTGAACGATAGGTGCACTCATCTCAAACCTTCCAAATCGGCCCGGATCGAATTCCGGCGCGTGTTCCAAAGCCCCGCTTCCAGCAATGCACGGAACCTGTCTTGCATGGCCTGATGGGCCTTCGGGTTGGTCTCTTGCAGAAAGGTATCAACGGCCTCATTACCCAATGTGGCTTCGTGATAGAGATCAAAAAGATGCGGAGCGACAGTGCCGGACAGATGCGCGAAAGAGGCCATGTGATCCAGCGTCGCAGCAATCTCGGCGGCGCCGCGAAAACCATGGCGCTGCATCCCCGCAATCCAGCCGGGGTTGGCAGCGCGGGCATGAACGACGCGGCTGATTTCTTCCGGCAGAGTCCGGGCGCGCGGATTATCTGGGTTGGTGTTGTCCAAATGGTAAAGCTGAGCGGTGCCCCCAGCGACCTTTTTGGCGGCGGCAAAACCGGCTTCATGCGTGGCATAGTCGTTGGCCAGCAGCAGGTCAGTTTCCGTCAGATCCTGGAGGTGAACAAAACTGTCGGCATTGGCGACACGATTCGTGATCCCCGCTTTGTCCTGCGCGATGTGTTCACCTTCCAGCGCGTACGAGCTGGCCTCAAGCCATGCCTCCCCGGCTTGGGCGCGCGCCTCGTCCGTATAGGTCTCGGACAGATGGGTCATGTTCAGGCCGTAACTGCCGGGTGCCGGGCCAAACACCCGCGTAGCCGGGGCGTGACCGGCATAGGGGTTCCAGTCGGTCGCTTCGTCACGCTCTGACAATGCCCGAACCGCCTGACCATAAAGGGCTGACAATGTGGGGAACACATCGCGAAACAAGCCCGAAACCCGCAGGGTGACGTCCAGACGCGGGCGGCTCAGGTCGGTGATGGGTAAAACTTCGATACCCGAAACCCGCTCGGATCCCTTGTCCCAAACCGGCTTTACACCCAGCAGGTGCAGGGCCATGGCGAATTCTTCGCCCGCAGTGCGCATGGTGGCCGATCCCCACAGATCGACAATCAGCCCTTTCGGGTAATCACCTTCCTCCTGCAAGTGCCGCCGTACCAGTTCCTCGGCCAGTTTCACGCCTTGCGTGTAAGCTGCGCGGGTGGGCACAGATCGCGGATCGGTGGTGTAAAGGTTTCGCCCGGTCGGCAGCACGTCAAGGCGGCCCCGATAGGGCGAGCCGGACGGGCCAGCCTCGATCCTCTTACCGGCCAGCGCATTGATCAGAGCATTGCGCTCGGCATGGGCGGATGGGGCAGGGTCGAAACTGCCGGTCACGTCCGGGACACGCCCATAGACGTGCAGCCCGTCGCCAAACTGACTTTCTTTGATATCGCAGACAAAGCGGTCAATGCGCGTGATTGCTTCGGCGGTGCTGGTGGCCTGATCCAGACCCAGATCGTTCTCCAGCCCAATGGCTTGCGCCTCATCCCGGATATCTTCCTGCAACCGGTTACGGCGTCTGGGGTCAAGGCCGTCCGCGTTTGAAAATTCGTCCAGCAGGGCTTCCAGCCGCACCATCCGGTCAGGCGTTCCGCTTTCTTTCATCGGCGGTGGAATATGGCCCAGTGTCACCGCGCCGATCCGGCGTTTGGCCTGCGCGGCCTCGCCCGGGTCGTTGACGATGAACGGGTAGATCACCGGCAGGTCACGGATCAGTGCCTCGGGCCAGCAGTTTGCCGATAGGGCGACTGATTTGCCGGGCAGCCATTCCAGCGTGCCATGCGCACCGATATGGATCAGCGCATCCGCTCCAAGACCTTTGCGCAGCCACAAATAGAAGGCGACATAGCTATGGCGCGGGGTGCGCGAAAGGTCGTGATAGTCGTCATCGCGCAGCTCGGGTGTTCCGCGTTCTGGTTGCAGTGCGACCAGTGCCTTGCCGCGTCGCAAAGCAGTGAATTGAAACGCGTCATGAGCGAAAATTGGGTCTTGCTCGGGATCGCCCCATACGGTGTGCAGATCGGTGCGCAGGGTCTCGGGCAATTCAGCGAGTGCACTCAGATAATCCTCAAGCGGCCACGATACCCGGGCGTCCAAGAGTGTGTCGGCAATCGGTTCGGCAGCCGTGATGTCGTAGCCTTCACCGTGAAGATCAGACAGCATCGCTTCGGCTGAGGCCAACGCGTCGAGACCGACCGCATGGGCCATCTGCCAGTCTTTGCCTGGATATGTGGACAGTACCAACGCGGGGATCTGGTCTGCCTTGGGTTTGTCATTCAGGGCGAGCCAGCCCGATACCCGGTCGATGATCGCCTCGATCCGGTCCGGCTCGGCCCGATGCGCAAAACGCGAGTATTCCAGATGCGGATCGCGCTTGCCCGGCTCTTTGAAGGAGGCAATGCCTGCTGATATTCGCCCGTCCACTTCGGGTAATACCACATGCATGGCGAGGTCGGCAGGCGACAGGCCGCGTTCGGCCTCGGCCCAAGCCTTGCGTCGCGAGGTGGCGAGGGCGACCTGAAACACCGGCACATCCGCCGCGTCCAAAGGCGACGTGCCAGACGCGCCCTTTCCCGAGAATGAAGTGGCGTTGATGATGGCCGATGGTCTCAGGGCAACGACCTGTTCCCTGAGCCAGTTGGCAGCGGCCGGGGCCTTGAGCGACGGGGCGAACAAACCCACCGCCTGGAGCCCGCGGGCGCGCAGGCTGCGGATCAGGGCCGCGACCGGGGCTGTGTCTGCTGATGTCAGATAAGCGCGGTAGAAGGTTACGAGAATGCGTTTAGCATCGTTCACGAACGCGCAATCCACCGGGATGACACCCTGTTCCGGGCACCACGCACCGCATTCGGGCAGGGTTTTCGCGCCCATCACCGGGCCGGCATAAAGCCCTGCTGCTAACGCCATCTGTGCCAATGCGGCCTGCGCGGCGACTTCTCCGCCGGTATCACACAGATGTGCCAGCCGCCGCAGGGTCGAGAGGGGCAGGGTCGAATACTCATCCAACCGAGTGTCTTCGCGCCCATCCGCCGGTAAAACGGCCAGCGCGATGCCTTTGGCCTGTGCCAGTGCCAGAACCTGTTGCAACCCGTAAGACCAATAGGGCACGCCACCGATCAGACGGATCAGGATGCCCTTTGCGCCTTCAAGTGTCTGTTCAACATAGGTGTCGACGGACAGTGGGTGTTTCAATGCTGCAAGATTGGCCAGTCGCAAGGTTGGCATCCGCCCCTCAGGTCCGCCGCCGCGATGCCAGCCCGCCGCGAAAGCGCCCAGGTCACTGTCGGAAAAGGACAGTACAACCAGATCAGCCGGGCTTTGGCCCAGATCGGTTGGGGTCTCGGTTTCCTCGAGCCCGTGGCTTTCGCGAAAGACGACGTGCATGACTTACTCGGCAACCTCGGTCACACCCACTAGGATATCACGGATCTCAGCCTCTTTGATGTCGTCATGTTCGGCAATGACGACCAGGCGCGAGCGGCGCTCTTCACCGGGCTCCCACGGGCGGTCGTATTGGTGACGAACCCGTACGCCGACAGCCTGAACCAGCAGGCGCATCGGTTTGCCAGTGACGGCGGCATAGCCTTTGACGCGCAGGATATTCAGCTCAGTTGCCAGACGTTCAATCCTGGCAACCAGTTCCGCCGGGTCGGTCTGTTCCGGCAACTCGACGATGATGCTTTCGAAATCGTCATGCTCATGATCGTGATGGCCATCGTGATGTGACGGGCGCGCGTCCATGTCATCTTCGGCGGCAGCCTCAAGGCCAAGCACGACACGAACGTCGACGACACCCTCGGCAACCTCGACGACGGGAAGCGGGCGCGGCGCCTCAGCGGCGATGATCTGTTTAGCTTTCGCGACACCTTCGGGACCTGCCAGATCGGGCTTGGTCAGCAGGATGATATCCGCGCACGAGATCTGATCCTCGAACACCTCGGACAAGGGTGTTTCGTGGTTGATCGAGTCATCAGCCAGCCGTTGGGCATCCACCGCTTCAACGTTCGGAGCAAAGCGACCGGCGGCCACGGCCTCGGCATCGGCCAGCGCAATAACGCCATCAACGGTGATCTTCGAACGGATATCAGGCCAATCAAACGCTTTCAGCAGCGGTTTGGGCAGTGCAAGGCCGGATGTTTCGATCAAAATGTGATCCGGGCGCGGTTCCAGCGCCATCAGCGCCTCGATGGTCGGGATGAAATCATCGGCCACGGTGCAGCAGATGCAGCCGTTTGCCAGTTCCATGATGTTTTCCGCAGGGCATTCCGGAATCGCGCAGGACTTCAGGATGTCGCCATCAACACCCACATCGCCAAACTCGTTAACAACAATCGCAAGGCGCTTGCCCTGCGGGTTCTGCATCAGATGGCGCACCAGCGTGGTTTTGCCCGAGCCCAGAAAGCCGGTGATCACAGTGACGGGGAGTTTTTCAAGGTTCGACATGATCTCAGGCTCCAATCGGGGGAATGCGCGAGGCGCAATTTTTGCGGAAATGTTCAGGACGGTCGCGCCATTTCACCAGACCATCGCCTGTGGCCAGATACTTAGTCGCGCCATCGATGATGACATCGACGTGATCGATTTCGTTCAGATTCTCGTAAACAAAGGTCCAGCGATCCGGCCCGCCCCGAAGAACGATGGAACAGCCCTGATCGCAGTTCGAAAGGCATTCGACCGGTTTCAGAGTGATACCATCCGGCAGGACAGCCTGTTCCAGGGCCTTGTGCAACAATGTGCCGGGTCGCTCAGCGTCATCCTCGACGGGCAGACCCCGGCGGCAAGTCGTGCAGACCAGTAGCTCTACCGGTGCGTTCTCGGTCATGTCTCTCATCCCCCCAAATCCTCTTCGCGGGGGACGGGGTTTCATGCGGGCACCACGTCTGCACATGGACCCGACACCGGAACACCCCGCCCGGTTTCAACTTCGGGTGTTGGCAGGTCTCCCGGCTTGCGGATGCCAGAGCGGTCGCTCTGTCGGATGTCCCGCCTTCCCGGCACAGGCCAGTGGCATTGGGCATCCTCTCCGGTCACGGTCGCGGGGGCGGCTGCGCTTGGCGGATGAACCGTTGACGCATTCCCTTTTCATCGGCTGTCGCCGACACCAACGAAAGGGACATGCGGCACCGCTGACCCGCTTGTCAAGCGGTTCGCGCGCAACAAATAAGCCAAGGAGAAAAAAGCGACCTGTAGGCGTCGTTCGGCGGCATGAAGAATGTGTTCGGTATGTGGTCGCATGACGGGAAAACGACGAACTTGGAGATGCGTCATATGAAAGTGGGATTTATCGGTCTGGGTAACGTAGGCGGCAAGCTTTCGGGATCCCTTTTGCGCAACGGCATTGATCTGACTGTGCATGACCTGAACGCGGATCTGGTGGCCGAGTTTGTCGCCAAAGGTGCAAAGGCGGCTGAGGGGCCCGCCCAGTTGATGCGCGATTGCGATGCGGTGATCACCTGTCTGCCGTCTCCGGCAGCATCGGACGCAGTCATGCAGGAGATGTTGCCCGAAGTGGGCCCCGGCAAGATCTGGATGGAGATGTCGACCACGGACGAGGCCGAAGTCAAACGCCTAGGTGCCGAAGTCATATCGCGCGGCGGTGCGGCCGTCGATTGCCCGGTTTCTGGCGGGTGCCACCGTGCCGCGACGGGCAATATCTCGATCTTTGCGGGCTGTAACCGGGAAACGTTTGAACGAATTCTGCCGTTCCTGACGACAATGGGTCGTCGGGTTTTGCACACCGGCGAACTGGGCTCGGCCTCGGTGCTGAAAGTGATGACCAATTATCTTGCCACCGCCAACCTGATCACCTGCGCCGAAGCACTGGTTACGGCAAAGGCTGCGGGGATGGATCTGAACACGACCTATGAGGCGATCAAAATCTCGTCCGGCACGTCCTTCGTGCACGAAACCGAAAGTCAGGTCATCTTGAACGGGTCGCGCGATATTTCCTTCACCATGGATCTGGTGAAGAAGGATATCGGTCTGTTTCAGGAGGTCGCCGACCGCGCCGGGGTGCCGCTGGAAATAAACCCGGTGATGATCAATATCTTTAACGATGGTATCGCACGCTATGGCGAACGCGAGCTTTCACCAAATATTATCAAGCGGCTGGAAGAGGCAACTGGCCTGGATATCACCGCCCCGGGCTTCCCTGCCGAAATGACGGATGATGAGCCGGAGGAGCCGGGATACGAGGTTGTGCCACAAGGGCGCGCCTGAACGTAAAGCACATACCAGACAAAATCGGGCCCCTTGAACGAGCAGGGGTAGGCAGGAGTTCCGAAAAACACGCCATATCTGGCCCGCAATTCGACAGAATCGCGGGCCTTGAACGTCTTGAAATACCGAGCGTCGCACGCGTGTACTGCGGGGTTAAGTCAGCGATTTTGATGTGATTGGAGGCGAGTACCGGAATCGAACCGGTGTACACGGATTTGCAATCCGCTGCGTCACCACTCCGCCAACTCGCCTTTTCAAGTAAAATCAAATACTTGCCGTGGTGTGATTGGGTTTTTAACAGCTTTCCTCTGGGGCGTCCAGTGGATTGCGTGCGAATTTGCCGGCAAGACTGAAATTTGCCGAAGTCCATGCCCAAGAAGGTGATCACGATTCAGGTTGCGGCAACAGGGGCGTTGCTGGAAGGTTCAGGATATGGCACAAGCCCGACATCTTTGGGAATGAGACGAGATATCCAATGACTGACTTCGCAGCCCGGCGCCGCACAATGGTTGATACACAGATCCGCCCCTCTGACGTCACCAAGTTCCCGATCATTGAGGCTATGCTGAGTGTTCCGCGGGAAAGCTTCGTACCCGATTCTCAACGCGAGGCGGCCTATGTGGACGGCCTGATTGATCTGGGTGGAGGGCGCAGCATGCTGGAGCCGCGGACCCTGGCTAAAATGCTGGACGTGCTGAACATATCCAAGGATGAGATGGTCCTCGATATCGCTCCGGCAATGGGATATTCCACGGCTGTCACCGCACGGATGGCTGAGTTGGTTGTGGGTGTTGAATGCGACGAAACCCTTGCAGCCGAGGCGCAAAACCTCTTGGCCGAGGCTGACGTGCACAACGCCATCATCCACGTCGGCGCGTTGGAACAGGGTGTGGCGGAACACGGCCCCTATGATGCGATCATGGTGCAGGGCGGTGTCGAGCAGGTGCCCGATGCCCTGTTGGATCAGCTCAAGGACCACGGTCGGATTGTGTGTCTGTTTGTCAACAGCAACCTGGGTACCGTGCGGATCGGTCGAAAAACCGGTGGTCGCGTCAGTTGGCGTGATGTGTTCAATGCCCATGCGCCGGTTCTGGAAGGTTTTTCGGCAGAGTGTGCATTTTCGCTATAGTCCGCCGATAGATTTTTCTATCGCCTTGATTAGTTGAAAAGAAGGCCGCAAACTGCCTGTAGGGCAGTGTAATTTCGTTTGAGAGGATTTTGGTATGCGTGGTTCGGCGACAGGTAAGCTGGTCAGGGCGTTTGCTGTGACCGCAGGACTTGCCATGAGCGTGATGCCAGGGCGTGCAGCGTGGGCAGACAACATAACGGATGCGTTCATCGGCGCGTATAACACCAGTGGTTTGCTTGAGCAGAACCGGGCGTTGCTGCGCGCGGCGGATGAAGATGTGGCCATTGCGCTTTCTGCGTTGCGGCCAATCATCAACTGGACCGTGCAGGTCAGCCAGGATTACACCCGTTCGCGGGTCAATAACGTCGTGACGACAAACGAGCCGTCGCGGTTCTTTTCGGGCCTGACGCTGAGCCAGCTTTTGTATGATGGCGGCGCGTCGGTGCTGGGCAAGCAGTCGGCGCAGGAAACGGTGCTATCGACCCGGCAAACCCTGATCGATATCGAACAACAGGTTCTTATCCGCGCAGCAAATGCCTATCTGGGCGTCCTGTTGCAGGAAGAGACCGTGGCGATCCGCCAGAACAACGTGGATGTGTCGGCAGAGGAACTTAGGGCGTCGAATGACCGCTTCGAAGTGGGCGAAGTAACCCGGACGGACGTCGCATTGTCCGAAGCGCAGCTGGCAAGCTCTCAGGCGGATCTGGCTGTGGCACGCGGTGAATTGAGCATTGCCCAGGCCGAATACGTGAACGCGGTCGGAAAGGCACCGGGGCGAACGGCTGGCCAGCCGAGCCTGCCCAATCTGCCGCGTTCCGAAGCTGAAGCTGTGAACCTGGCGCAACGCAACCACCCGGCCATTCTGTCGGCACAGCATCAGGTCAGGGCGTTCGATCTGGTCGTGCAGCAACAGCGGGCCAACCTTGGGCCGAATGTCAGCCTGAATGCCGATGCAGGCGTGTCCGAGCGCTATGACAATAATGACTATGTGAACGACGCGACCGTGTCGCTGAACTTCAATCAACCCATCTACGCAGGTGGCCGGTTGGCGGCAAATGTGCGCCGCGCGATGGCCAGCCGCGATGCCTCGCGTGCGAATCTTCTGAACGTTCAAAAGAACATCACGCAGGGTGTGACCGACCGGTATGCGGCGTTTCAGGCGGCCAGCGCCAGTTTGAGGGCGTCAACCGAGCGCGTTAACGCCTCGCAGGTGGCATTTGATGGCATCCGGGAAGAGGCGACTCTGGGCGCGCGAACAACTCTGGATGTATTGAATGCACAGCAGGATTTGCTGGATGCACAGCTGGCGGAAGTTGCTTCGCGCACCGAACGGTCGCGGGCTGCCTATCAGTTGTTGCAGGCGCAGGGCCTTCTGACAGCCGAGCGTCTTGGGCTGGCGGTGCAAATCTATGATCCGACTTTGTATTACAACCTGGTCAAGAATGCACCTGCACAGGTCAGCAAGCAAAGCAAGGATCTGGATCGTGTTCTCAAAGCGTTGCGCCGGGACTGATCGCCAATACTATTTGTTGTGAGGCACGGATTGTTTGGCTACACTTGATCCAAGGATAGAGCGGTAGAGAACAATGTCTGATAATGTCGTGAAAGCAGGGATCGAAGACGTTCTGTCATCGGTCAAACGTCTGGTCAGTGAAGACAGTCGTGATAAATCCGTCTCGGATCAAACGACTAAGGCACGCAAGCCGGGGCGGCTGGTGCTTACCGATGCTTTGCGGATCAGCACACCAGATCAGTTAGGAGTGATTCCCGCTAAAGCTGTATCCAAAGCCGAAGTTACAGATGCCGCCAAGCCGATGTTGCTGCGAACCTGTGACATCGTTCAGACGGGTCAACCCGCGAACGCCGACGAGGACAAGCCAGAAGCAGCCGAGACGAAACACGCCCCGTCGGATGATGCTGCAATCAGCCTGAGTGCAAAGATCGAAGCGTTGGAAGCGGCCATTGCACAAACAGAAGACCAGTGGGAACCGGACGGTGACAGCCAGGATGCATATTCGGGCACACCGTCTCATGCGCTGCCATGGGATGTCGAAGAAGAATTTGCCGCTGCGATGTCGATTGATGCTGCTGGAGGCGACGAACCAGAGGCGGCTCAGCAGGACGAAGGTGCACCTTATCAGGCGAAATTCATCCGGTCGTCTCAGGCTGTTGTGTCTGATGCTGATTCCGACGAAAACGTCAGGACGATCGACATGGACGAGGACGCTCTGCGCGCCCTGATCGCAGAGGTTGTCCGCACCGAACTGCAAGGAACGATGGGCGAGCGAATTACAAGAAATGTGCGCAAGATGGTCAGACGAGAGATCGCCCGCGCTCTTGCGGCTCAGGATCTGGAGTAACGATCAGCTGCGGTGCGGGGGCTGCGCGAGGCTGAGCAGCAGGTCAAGGTCCATGTGGTGCTCCAGATGATCGGCCAGATCGTCCAGCGCCTGCTCGACGCCATCTTCATAGGACAGGTCCGAGGTCACGCCTAACGCTGACAGATACCGCGCCCGGAATGCGTCGGACGAAAAGATACCGTGCAGATAGCTTCCCTTGATCCGCCCGTTTGCGCTGGCCGCGCCCTCGGGGCGGCCTTCGACCTCAAGCCATGCATTGGCGCAATCCGGCCCGTCTGTATGACCCATGTGGATTTCGTATCCGGTGACTGGCTCGCGGTCCGGCAAGGCATGGGCCTTACGCAGGACAACTTGCTTTTGTCCTCCCATGACCGTGTCTACATCCAGCAACCCCAACCCTTCGACCTTACCCGGTCGACCGTCTACGCCATCGGGGTCGGAAATGGTCTTGCCCAGCATTTGAAAGCCACCACAGAGACCCAGAACATGCCCGCCGCGCCGAACATGACCGTACAGGTCGATGTCCCAGCCTTGTGCACGGAAATAGGCCAGATCTCCGATGGTGGATTTGCTGCCCGGTAGCAAAACCAGATCGGCATCGCCCGGCAATGCGCGTCCGGCCGGTATGATCTCGACACTCACACCGGGTTCGGCCGACAATGGATCAAGGTCGTCGAAATTCGCCATCCGTTCAAGCTGTGGCACAACAACCTTGCATGTGCCGCCTGTGTGAGAGCGGATGTCCATCATATCTTCGGCCGGAAGCTTCCAGGCGTCGTGAAACCATGGCACAACCCCCAAACAGGGCCACCCGGTAAGAGAGGCGATGTCATCGCGCCCTTCGTCAAAAAGGGACACATCACCCTTGAACCGATTGACGGCGAAGCCCCGAATTCGCGCAAGATCACCCTCATCCAGAACCGCCTGAGTGCCAACGATCTGTGCGATCACACCGCCGCGGTGAATGTCGCCGACAAGTATAACAGGTATATTCGCAGCGCAGGCAAAGCCCATATTGGCGATGTCACCCTTGCGCAGGTTGGTTTCGGCCGGGCTGCCCGCACCTTCGATCAGAACCAGATCCGCATCGCTGCACAGTCGGTCAAAGCTTTCCAGTGCGGCGCTTAACAGCCTGGATTTATCCTTGCGATAATCACCGGCCTTCATGGTGCCCGCGCGCTGCCCCTGAACGATGATCTGCGCGCCGGTATCTGTTTCAGGTTTCAGCAATACAGGGTTCATATCCGTATGCGTCGCCCGCCTTGCCGCCCGTGCCTGAAGGGCCTGTGCGCGACCGATTTCCCCACCGTTTTCCGTAACAGCAGCATTGTTCGACATGTTCTGCGGCTTGAAGGGCGCAACCCGAAGACCTCTCCGTGTAAAAGCTCGCGCAAGCCCCGCCACCAGAACGGATTTTCCGACATTGCTGCCGGTGCCTTGAATCATGATGGCGCGAACCATGGATTGTCTCCTACCTGTCAAAGCGCAGATGACCTGATTTGGGCGGGCAGGGGAAGCCCCGAACTCACCTTGACGCCCGGGATCGGGATTGTGGCGGTATACGCATAGAAAAACGCGCTCTGATGGCAGAGCGCGTTTTTTCTGAGTTGAAACAGCCTTCGATCAGGCAGCTTCAGCCTGCTGAGCGGCGTTGCGACGCTCGCTTTCTTCACGCGACAGCGCGACCGAGGTCCGCACGCCACGGCCAACGAACTCCATCAGTCCGCTGACAACCCGTTCGTTCGGGTCGATTCCCGCGCAAGACAGCACTTCGCGTCCATCGCGCGAGCGCGCCCAACGGGCGATTTGTTCCGGACCATTGCCATATTTCTTGTCATCGGCAATGGCGTCATCGAGTGCGGCCAACACAACGGCCGCGAAAAGTTTGCGAGCACGATTGCCTTGTTCGTTGTTAAAGGCAGTGCCGTCAACGAAATCTCTCATCTCGTCTTCCTTGTTTTTCTTGCTCTTGCAATTTTCGGCGTGACGGTCCTTATGACCGATAAAGTGCGATTCGGATACAGCTAATATGCATAGTTGCGTTGCGTCACTTGCATATCTCGCTGCACCTGCAGCACTAGGTTTGGTTGTCTTGTCAGGTATGTTCCCGCCAGATATAGGAGGCGCAACTGACGCATCAACCGTTTGTGAAGGATTTATGTAATGCCCAAGATAAATGGGAACGAAATTCGCCCCGGCAATGTGCTTGAGCATAACGAAGGCCTTTGGGCCGCGGTCAAGGTTGACCATGTGAAGCCCGGCAAGGGCGGCGCTTTCGCGCAGGTCGAACTGCGCAACCTGCGCAATGGTTCAAAACTGAACGAACGGTTCCGCTCAGCTGACAAGGTTGAGCGTGTGCGCCTTGAGCAGAAGGATCAGCAGTTCCTGTATGAAACCGATGGCATGCTGGTCTTCATGGATGCCGAAACATACGAACAGATTGAATTGCCAGCGGATTTGCTGGGCGAGCGTCGTCCGTTCCTTCAAGATGGCATGACGATTGTTGTCGAATTCTACGAAAGTGAAGCGCTGAACGCGACGCTGCCGCAGAAAGTGACCTGCAAGATCGTCGAAACTGAGCCGGTCGTAAAAGGTCAGACCGCCGCGAACTCGTTCAAGCCTGCAATTCTGGACAATGGCGTGAAAGTCATGGTGCCGCCGTTCATCGGTCAGGATGAAATGATCATCGTGAACACCGAAACCATGGAATATTCCGAACGCGCGTGACGTTTCGTCGCTTTTAATATCAGACCGCGCAGACAGCCGCTGCGCGGTCTTTTTTATGCACTGTTGCGGTACCGGTAATGCGCGGGGTCCGGGCCGAATAGTTCTAGCATCAGCTCGTATTTGATGCGGTTGGCACTGACTTGTCTGTAAAAGGCGATCAGGAACGCGGTCGGGCCCTGTATCCGGCCAAGCCCGCTGGTCGCGGCCACCACCGTGCCGACATCGGTCTTTCCTTGCAGCACCAGATAACCGCCCAACATCAGAATACCTACGGTTCCGGCGCCGTTGATTACGCTCAGCAGGAACTTGGCCGAAAGTTTCCAAAGAAACATGCGCCGCCTTGTGTCATAGATGTCGTCGAACAGGGCATTGATATCCCGCTCGACGGCATCGATATCCTCGGTGGTCAGCCTATCAGTGGCGCTGCGCAAAAGGCGGACGCGTTCGGCGACGAACGTGTTCACTTTGCGTTGCGACACCAGAACGATAATGATCTGGGGCACAATCATGGAAAACGCGATAAGGCCAAGGCCAGGCTGCGTTGAGGATATATACCCGATCACGCTGATCAGCGTTCCAACCTGAACCACCGGGTCCGAAAATGCGCCCCCTGCAAACTTGCCCAGTTCCTCGGCTTCGGCCGAGATGGCGGTCGTCATGGTGCCCTTGCGCAGGTTTTCACCCGTTTCCTTAAGGTCGGTCGCGCGCCAGAGCAAGCGTTGCCGGATCAGCCGGATCATGTCTTCGCCCAATATCCCTGCGCGAAAACCCAGAACCCATTTCAGGGCGAGGCTCAGCAGGATGACAATCATCATGCCGATGCCCAGCAGAACCAGCTTTTCGACGTGAAGATCATTGGACGTAAGGTGGTTGACGATATCGCGCTGAAATTCAAGCGGAACAGCGGCAAGCGCCGCAATGGCAATGGATAACAGGATGAGGATAATCTGCCGCCCGGCGCTGGCGCGCCAAATCGCGGAATAAAGCTGAAACATGCGGGTATCCGTGTTGCCCCTGTGCCGACACATTGGCAGGGCTGGGTAACGGGTTCAAACTTTATGAAACATACGGCGGATAAGGCCGTGCCGATTTGGCAACAAGTTACGCTTGGTCCGTCAGGCGAACCACGACGTCTTCGGCCAGCATGTCAGCACTCGCACGGTCAAAGCGCAGATACGCGATTCCTTGGCCGCCTGATTGCGTGAACAGGGTGCCGACGGGTTTGCCGTTTGCGGTAATCTCAGTCCCCGCCGGAACCGATCCTTCGACAAAGACCCGCCGCAAGCCTTTGCGCAACTCGGTCTTGTGCTTCATGCGCGCAGTCACTTCCTGACCGACATAGCAACCTTTTTTGAAATCCACACCATTCAGCGTCTCGAACCCGGATTCGAGGATATAGCTGTCTGGCGTCAGTTCAGCGCCCGCCTCGGGGATGCAGTGTCGAACACGCAGCGCGTCCCAGTCGGTTCCGTCATCGCCTTCTGGGGCTGTCGAGTAATCGCGCCAACCCATATCCGGATGACGGGGGTCGGGCAGGGCAGTGTCCGGTGCTGGCCCAGTGCCGCGTTGCAGATGTAGATCCGTGCCTTCGATCACCACATCCGCACGGAGTTTGTACATGTTCAGGCGCTTGATCAGGTCATCTGCAAGTGGCTCGGCCACGTCCAGCAGCACGCCACCGTCATCGCGTTTCAGAAAGAAATCTGCCAGATACTTGCCCTGTGGTGTAAGCAGTGCGGCATAGACCAGCCCATTGCCCAATCCCTGAACGTCATTGGTTACAAGGTCCTGCAAAAAGTTTTCGGTGTCCGAGCCGGTCAGGCGCAGGATGCGGCGGGTGGGCATGGCTTGGTCCTCGTCATTGCCTTTGGCCTCGTGATATAGGAAGTCTCGCAGCCAAGACCAGAGGTTATCGGACGTGCCCGCACCCCTCACTGTAGTGATTCCAACCTTGAATGCCGCCGGTTCCTTGCCTGCGTGCCTTGAGGCCCTGATGGAAGGGGTGCATTCCGGGCTGATCCGGGACCTGATCGTCAGCGATGCAGGCTCAACTGACCAGACGTTGAGAATAGCAGAAGATGTTGGCGCGCATGTCATTAGAGGTGAGCCATCGCGCGGCGGTCAATTGCGCCGGGGGTGCGCGCATGCTGATGGAGACTGGCTTCTGATCCTTCATGCAGACACCGTGTTGCAAGAGGGATGGGCCAAGAGCGTAAGCGCCCATCTGCCATCCAACGCACCAGCGGCGTTTCGGTTGGCTTTTCGCGCGCGTGGGCTTGCGCCAGCCTGGGTGGCCGGATGGGCCAATTTGCGCAGCAGGCTGTTCGGTTTACCGTACGGAGATCAGGGGTTGCTGGTTCCGCATGAGGCCTATCTGGCGGCTGGCGGGTATCCGGACCAACCCTTGATGGAAGATGTGGCGCTGGTGCGCGCATTGCCACGGATCAAGATACTCGGGTCGCATGCCTTTACGAGCGCGGAGCGCTATGAACAGGCAGGTTGGTTTCGGCGGGGCACGCGGAACTTGTGGACACTTCTGCGCTATTTTCTGGGGGTTGATCCTCAGGTGTTGGCGCGGGGCTATCGGCGTTAAGCTTCGTGCGCAATTCGACCAAAGATTTTCCCAATCGAAAGGGGGCCGCAAAGCTAACAAGACAAAGCGCCACGATTTGCAGCACCAGAATATGGGCGTTGGCCTGCAGGTATTCCCATTCGTTCTTCAACTTGCCGACTTGCTCGATCAGGTCGTCATAGCTTTGTGCTAGGATCTGATAATCTCCGGCAATCGCGGGCACCTTACGGCGCATGTTGTCGATGGCTACCTGAGTTTTGTCGTCCAGGGACGTGAATACGAGAAACTGGTCGATATCGAAAGCATCGGCTTTGGCCGTCATATCCCGTAGCTCGTCCATTTCATCCTTGGCCTGACTTCCGAACAGGAAGTGCAGGCCCTGCAGGGGGGCTACTTCGTTGGTAACGGCGATGAACAGGGGCAATTCCGAGTTGCTGGCAGTTGAAGCCGACAGAAATTCAACCTTGTCGCACAGCACTGCCGTGTCAGGATCGTAAGCAGGGTCGCAGAAACGCAGACGAAACCGTGCGGCATCCCTGTCGAATGCCAATGTTGCCGCGTAGGCCACATCAATCTGACGATCCAGTCGCGAACTGTCCGACGTATAAAGCCCTGCCAGAACAGCCACCAATGCGCCGATACCACCCAGCACGACCCAGACCAGATCGGCCAGTTTCCACGCCCGGTGCCCCGCTGGTTTGCGGAACAAAAAGGCGGTGCCGATCGATCCTGACAGAAAAAACAGGATAAGCAGGGGCAATTGGTTGTCTGTCACAAAACTCATGTGCCCGATCTTAGAACCTGATGCACGTCCTGCAACCGGGATCACGTGCAGTTGTAACTTCTTACCGGGCACAAAGGCGCAGGACGAGACCGGAAACGGCTTGCGGACACATTCCCAACGGTGGCGGTATTTTGACCACTGGAATCCTGCTTGACAAAAATCCCGGTTTTGGCAGACACCACCCCCAAGTGAATAGGGCCCAAGACCCTTGTTGCGCGTATTCTGCGGGAAAGGTCGGGCATGACCCTGTTCGTCACTCTGATTATTCTGTCGGCGGCGTTGCTGCATGCCGTATGGAACGCCATCGTGAAAACGGCGGCGGACCGCACCACGATGCTGGGTCTGGTCGCGTTGGGTCAGGTCTTGCCAGCGGCGGTAATGGTGATGGTCCTGCCCCTGCCGAACACGCAGAGCTTTGTCTATATCCTGCTCTCGACCGTCGTGCATTTCGGTTATTACTTCATGCTGAGCAAGGCCTACCAGCATGGCGACCTGAGTGTGGTTTACCCGATTGCACGCGGGATTGTTCCGGCACTGGTCTCGCTTTGGGCGATGGTGCTGGTGGGCGAAGTTCTGCCCTGGCAGGCCTGGGGCGGGATCGCCCTGATCGCGGTTGGCATTCAGCTGAGCAGCTGGGCCGCGCTGCGTTCGGGCGTCGGGCGCAGCGCGCTGGGATTTGCGCTAGGCACCGGGTTCTGCATTTCGATCTATTCGGTGGTTGACGGGGTCGGGGTGCGGCTGTCCGGCAATACGCTCAGCTATTGGGCGTGGGGGGCCTTTCTGCACCTGTTCATAGCAGGGTTTATCGGGGTCAGGAAACGCGCCACCCTGAAAGACCTGCCCGTCAGAATATGGATGACGGGCCTTTTGGGCGGGCTGGTTTCGATGACGGCGTATGGTCTGGTGCTTTACGCCAAGAACTTTGCGCCGCTGGGGGCGGTTTCGGCCCTGCGGGAAACCTCGGTTATCTTTGCGGCGCTTATCGGGTTCATTTTCCTGAAGGAAGGCAATTGGATGCGACGCCTGGGTGCCGCTGTCCTTATGGCCATTGGCGTCGCGCTGATCGGCACGGCGGTCTGACCCGGTCCCCGAGCCACGGTGAGACGCGTTATCCGGCTGCGCCTTCTGACTGAAGCGCCCGGAAATACCGGATCGTTGCGTCCAACCCTTCCTTCAGCTGCACCGTAGGCTCCCAGTTCAGCAGGGTCCGCGCCAGCGTGATATCGGGCTGACGTTGTTTCGGGTCATCCTCGGGCAACTCTTTGAAACTGATAGGGGTTTCCGCGCCAACAAGCGCCTGCACTTCGCTGGCCAGCTCGTTCATCGAGAATTCGTTGGGATTGCCCAGATTGACCGGGCCGGTGACCTCCTTGCCGGTATCCATCAGGCGGATGAAGCCTTCGATCAGATCATCCACGTAGCAGAATGACCGGGTCTGCGTGCCGTCGCCAAAGATCGTGATCGCCTCGCCGGTCAGGGCCTGCATGATGAAATTCGACACGACGCGCCCGTCGGCGGGGTGCATTCGGGGCCCGTAAGTGTTGAAGATGCGGGCGACCTTGATCTCGAGCCCCATCTGACGGTGATAGTCGAAGAACAACGTCTCGGCACACCGCTTGCCCTCGTCGTAACAGGAGCGCGGACCAACCGGGTTGACGTTGCCCCAATAGTCTTCGGTCTGCGGATGGATCGTCGGGTCGCCGTAAACCTCAGACGTTGAGGCTTGAAAGATCTTGCATTTCAGACGTTTCGCCAGACCCAGCATGTTGATCGCGCCATGCACGCTGGTCTTGGTCGTCTGCACCGGATCGTGCTGATAATGCACGGGCGAGGCGGGGCAGGCGAGGTTATAGATCTCGTCCACTTCCACGAACAGAGGGAACGTCACGTCGTGGCGCATAAACTCGAACCGCGGGTTGCTGTGCAGATGGTCGATATTGCGCTTGGTGCCGGTGAACAGGTTGTCGACGCACAGAACCTCATGCCCCTGATCCAGAAGCCGGTCGCACAGGTGCGAGCCCAGAAATCCGGCCCCACCGGTTACGAGAACACGTTTTCGACTGTCATAAAGGCGGGCCATTGCAAATCCTTAATCGTTAAATCCAAGCCAGCTTGTCACGGGGAAGCCGGGTCTTGATCTGATTAGTAAACTGAAGGGATTTGAATTGCAGCAGATTTTGGTTTTTTCAGGGCGCGTGTGGTGTTGGGGTGTTGTCCAATCCACCCGATGCATGATGCAAAGCATCATACACGCACCCTATTCGCTCGCATGGGCAGGCGCGATGGTTGTGATCAAGTAGGATGGGTGTTTGTTCCCATCTTGACGCGGGGAAATGGATGGGTGCGAGCCCCCATCAAACGCTTGCTTTCCCAAGGTCACAAGAAGGCTTATCCTCAGCTATCCTTATGGCGTTGCAAATAGGTTTCTGTAGCGAAATCCACAAATGCTATTGCACAGGAAGCTGCAAGCCTCGCGTGCCTTGGTTCGAGGCCAATGTGCTTTCCGTCGCGCCCATGCCCTGAGCCGTATAAACCGCGCAATTCTGATATTCCTTTTGTAATAGATGCTAGATTGCTTAGCGTCCTTTTGATACTGCCCGCTCCCTTTGCTTCTTTTGGGACACCCTCAGGAACTAGCGCCAAGGCTTTGCAGAGTTTTTTTGAGAGTGTCGGTAAATCATCAGATTTTTGCGGAGCATCTGCATTTGGCAGTTGTGCAAGGATTGTCTTACAGCAAGATTCGACTAAGTCCTTCGCAGTTCCGATTGCCAAGGCTGGGTCAGTTTCGATAGAGTCTTGAATCCGTCTGATTTCGGCTTGCATCCAATTGGAAGACAATTTTTCTGCCACGGTGCTTGCTCGCTGAATCTGGCTGTGAAACTCGTTGGTTCGCTGGGCGATGAAGACGGCTCTTCCCGCAATCTTTTGAGATTCTACTAGCTTCCAGCTTGCTCGGCCCAATTGATCATTATAGTGGCCGACGATCTTTGCCGCCTCGAAGGCGTCAGGTCGAACGACAGGGTGAACTGTCTCGCACAGAAAGCGTAAGAAGGCGTCATCAGAACAGCCAAGTAGATTAAACCTAGCGTCCGCAAACACCCAGTCTATTGGCCAATCGTTGTTGTTCTCACAATGCTGCCAAATATCTTGGTCAGCAGTTTTGAACCGTTGATCGTAACTTGGGAGCTCACGCAAGTCGTAAAGGCGGCCCAAAAAATCTACGTCGCCAAGTTCGCCAGCGTAAAATATCCGCTCTAATCTGAGACCATCAAAGATATTATTTCGAATTTGTCTTGTGATCTTTTCCAATCGAAATCTTCCAATTCAAACATCCAGCTCCTCCACAAACCGCGCGTTCTCCTGAATGTATTGGAACCGCAGTTCGGGTTTTTTGCCCATCAGGCGCTCGACCAGATCGCCGGTCTCGCCGGGTTCGTCCTCGTCAATGGTGACCCGGATCAATTTCCGGGATTTGGGGTCCATCGTGGTTTCTTTCAGGTCCTTGGCGTCCATTTCGCCCAGACCCTTAAAGCGGGACACGTCGATCTTGCCCTTGCCGCCCAGACCTTTTTTCAGCCATTCGTCGCGCTCAGCCTCGTCCAGACAATAGACGCGTTTGGCGCCCTGGGTCAGGCGGTACAAAGGCGGGCAGGCCAGGTAAAGGTGGCCCGCGTCAATCATTGGGCGCATCTGGGTAAAGAAGAACGTCATCAGCAAGGACGCGATATGCGCCCCGTCCACATCCGCGTCGGTCATGATGATGACCTTGTCATAGCGCAGTTCGTCGACGTTGAACTTGGTGCCAAGCCCGACACCCAGCGCCTGGGTCAGGTCGTTGATCTCGGCATTTGTGCCCAGTTTCGAACTGGCCGCGCCCAGCACGTTCAGGATCTTGCCGCGCAGGGGCAGCAGGGCCTGCGTTTTGCGGTCACGACCCATTTTGGCCGAGCCGCCCGCAGAATCGCCTTCAACGATGAATAATTCGGTGCCGTCGCGTGTTGAACTGGAACAGTCCACCAGCTTGCCGGGAAGACGAAGTTTCTTAGTGGCGGACTTGCGTTGTGTTTCCTTCTCGGCCCGACGGCGCAGGCGTTCCTCAGACCTCAGGATGAGGAAGTCGAGGATCGCTCCGGCGGATTTCGTATCAGCCGCCAGCCAGTTGTCGAAATGGTCGCGGACCGCGTTTTCGACCAGCCGCTGCGCCTCGACCGTGGCCAGACGGTCTTTGGTCTGGCCTACGAATTCCGGCTCGCGGATAAAGCACGACACCAGCGCGCAGCCACCGGTCAGCAGGTCGTCGCGGGTGATCTGCGCGGCTTTCTTATTGTTGATCAACTCGCCATATGCCTTGATCCCCTTGAGGATCGCAGCCCAGAATCCAGCCACATGGGTGCCGCCTTCGGGGGTGGGAACGGTGTTACAATAGGATTGGATGAATCCATCACGCGACGGTGTCCAGTTGATCGCCCATTCGACCTTGCCGGGGGTGCCGAATTTCTCGTTGAAATCCACGGTGCCCGCAAAGGGTTGCTCGGCATAGGTGGACGAGCCGTTCATCGTCTCTTTCAGGTAATCAGACAGGCCGCCGGGAAAGTGGAACGAGGCCTCAAGCGGGGTTTCACCGTCATCGATGGCGGTTTTCCAGCGGATTTCGACGCCCGAGAACAGATAGGCCTTGGAGCGGATGGATTTGAACAGCCGCGCGGGCTTGAACTTGTGATGGCCAAAGATGTCCGGGTCGGCGTGGAAGGTCACCGTTGTACCGCGCCGGTTCGGGGCCGCGCCAACCTTTTCGACCGGGCCAAGCGGGATACCGCGCGAGAAACGTTGTTCATAGAGAGTTTTGTCCCGCGCCACCTGCACGACCATCGAATCAGACAGCGCGTTCACCACCGACGCACCGACCCCGTGCAAGCCGCCCGAGGTCTGATAGGCCTTGCCCGAGAACTTGCCACCCGCGTGCAAGGTACACAGGATCACCTCCAACGCGGACTTGCCCGGAAATTTCGGATGCGGGTCGATCGGGATACCGCGCCCGTTGTCACGGACGGTCAGGGCGTAGTCGGAATGCAGCTCTACCTCGATCCGGTTGGCAAAGCCTGCCACAGCCTCGTCCATCGAGTTGTCGAGGATCTCGGCCAACATATGGTGCAGCGCACGCTCATCCGTGCCGCCAATATACATGCCGGGGCGTTTGCGAACCGGTTCCAGCCCTTCGAGCACCTCGATCGAGGAGGCGTCATAGGTAGAAGTGGCGCTGGGCGTCAACAGATCTTCGGGCATGGGTGCTGCTCTTGTTTTTGGGTTTCCGCCATTATGGCAGGTGATGTGGTCCGGGGGAAGGGGGACGCGAGGTGTTGTGGATTTTCTGTCAAGCCGCTTGCAATCCGTGCAGATAACCAGTCCTTTGATCCCGGTAAAGCGGAGGTGAATAAATGAGCTGGATCAGAACCGTTCCGTTCGAAGACGCGACTGGAAAGTTGAAGAAACTCTACGAACGCGTGACCGGGCCGAACAATAACGTAGACAACATCATGATGGCACACAGCCTTCGCCCGCATTCGATGGAAGGCCATATGGCCATGTACAAGGCAGTGCTGCATCATTCGGGCAACAAGATACCGAAATGGTTTCTGGAAGTGCTGGGGGTTTGGGTCAGCTCACTGAACCGGTGCGGGTATTGCGTCGAGCATCACTTTGCAGGTCTTCAGCGCTTGCTGGGTGATACGGTGCGTGGCAACGCGATCAGGGCAGCGATTGAGGCGCGCGATCCCTCGGCTGCACCGCTGGATGCGGCGCAAATGGCTGCGATGGATTATGCTCGCAAGCTGACCGAAGCGCCGGGCGATCTGGTCGAGGCGGACGTCGCTGCCCTGCGCGACGCGGGGTGGGATGATGGCGAAATCCTCGAGATCAATCAGGTCTGCTCCTATTTTTCATATGCAAACCGGACGGTTCTGGGGCTTGGGTGCTCAACCGATGGTGATGAGTTGGGCTTGTCGCCGAACAACTCTGACAACCCTGACGACTGGGGGCACCGGTAAGGTGCTAAAGATGTCGTTGGCGCTGCGACAAAGGCTGCTTGGCTTGCCGTTGCGCGCGGGCGGGGCCTGATTACGTCAGGCCAGTCCATTCCAGAATGGCCTGCGCCACGGACCTCGGGTTTTGATGATGCAACCAATGATCGGTCCCAGGGATCGTGACACGGGTGAGGTAGGTGGCAAACGCCTCCAGCCCCTCAGTGGATTCGGGTAAAAGGGCTTTGTCGTCCGGCCCCCAAAGCAACAGGTGCGGACACCTGACATGCAACCGGTCGAGCGGCAGGTCAGGCAGACCTGTTGCGGGGACACCGGGTTTGGCGACAACGAGCGGAGAAGCTCTGTACCAATTCAGCATCGCCTGCAGCCGACCAAGTCGAGCCCATTCAGTGCGGTAGTCGGCCATGCGAGCTTCGGTCAACCAGTCCAGTCCCATACCATGGCGAAAGAACTGTTCCAGCATCGCAAAGTTGTTTTCGGACAGTTTTTGTGCGGCATCAGGTGCCCGCAGCAGATTGATATATTGCGAGGCTGTGGATTGTGCGCCACCCAAGGCCATGGCGCGTTGAAACGGCACCGGATGTACGCCGTTTGCAATGATTAGCCGATCTACGAGTTCCGGGCGGAACATGGCGACGCCGTAACCTACCGATGCGCCCCAGTCGTGACCCAGCAGCGCAACAGGCGCACCGCAGGATTCTATCAGCGCCGCTATGTCCGTGACCAGTTGCGACAGGGTATAGTTCTGCACCCCTTTGGGACACCAGCTTTGGCCATAACCGCGTTGGTCCGGAGCAATACAATAAAAGCGTTCGGCCAGATGAGGCGCAAGATCGGCCCAGGCGCCGCTGTATTCGGGGAAACCATGCAGCATCACTAACGGTGGCGCGGCTTTGTCGCCCCATGTCCTGACGTGGAAAGAATGGCCGTTCAGCTTGAAAAAAGACGTTTGCATTGGAACAAGTGATCCGCGCTGGAAACTATGGGTTTTTGAGGCATCTATTTGATACCAATCAAAGCGCATTTCCGAGCTTTCTGCTAGCCACCGTTCGGGACAGTAGAAAAGGACAGGATGTATGGACGCCATTGCCACGACCAACGCAGAACCCACCCAGATCAAGACCACGCTCGCCAAAGACACCGACCCCTCAGCGCCCAGCCCCGAGAAAATCCGGCAGGCATTTGAAAGTGGGAAATACCCCTATGGCCGCAAAATGGCCCGGTCGGTGTATGAGACGCAAAAAGCCAATCTGCAGGCCGAGCTTTTGAAGGTTCAACTGTGGGCGCAGGAAACGGGGCAGCGGTTTGTGTTGTTGTTCGAAGGGCGCGATGCCGCAGGCAAAGGGGGTACGATCAAGCGGTTCATGGAGCACCTGAACCCGCGTCAGGCCCGTGTCGTTGCATTGAACAAACCCACCTGGGAAGAGAAAGGCCAGTGGTACTACCAGCGCTACATTCAGGAGATGCCGACCGTAGGCGAAATGGTGTTCTATGACCGGTCCTGGTACAACCGTGCGGGTGTGGAACGGGTCATGGGGTTCTGCACGCCCAACGAATATCTTGAGTTCATGCGGCAAACGCCCGAGTTGGAACGGATGCTGGTGCGCTCGGGCATTCAGCTATACAAATACTGGTTCTCGGTTACACAGCAAGAGCAGCAGCGCCGTTTCAAAAGCCGCGAAACCGACCCCCTGAAGCAATGGAAACTGTCACCGATCGACAAGGCGAGCCTCAGCAAGTGGGATGACTATACCGAGGCGAAAGAGGCCATGTTCTTTTACACGGATACGGCTGATGCACCCTGGACGATTATCAAGTCGAATGACAAGAAACGCGCGCGCCTGAACTGTATGCGTCACTTCCTGTCCTCGCTGGATTACCCTGGCAAGGATCACGATATCGTGTGCGAGCCTGATCCGCTGATCGTAGGGCAGGCGCATCACGTTATTCACCGATCCGAGCATATTCTGGGCACCGCGTTGCATCCCGACGCCCGCTGAGCATCAAAATGCCCGGCCACAGGGAAAGGACGGGCACCAAAGTCTCAATCTGAAATTTTGCCGATCCGCTCTTGTCCCGCGCCAAAGCCGCGCATATGGCTGGAGCGATGACAAAGGTGATGACATACCCGGCCCATTTTCGGGCTATTGCCGTTCTTGGCCTGCCACTGGTTGGCGGTCATCTGGCGCAATACGCGATCGGTTTGACCGACACCATCATGCTGGGTTGGTACGGGGTCGAGGCGCTGGCGGCCGTTACCTTGGCCAACAGTTATTACTTCGTGTTGTTTTTGTTTGGCGCGGGATTTGGCTGGGCAGTCATGCCCATGGTGGCCACAGCAGCGGCGGAAGGGGACGAAACCAGCATTCGCCGCTCGACCCGGATGGGTCTGTGGTTGTCGTTGCTGTATGCCGTGGTTGTCATGCCCTTGCTGTGGTGGTCCTATCCGATCCTGATCGCCATGAAGCAGGAACCGCAAGTCGCTGCAACCGCAGCCGAATACCTGAGAGTCGCCGGTTGGGGATTGTTTCCGGCCCTCATTGTGATGGTGTTGAAAAGCTATCTGGCTGCATTGGAGCGAACGCAGATCGTTTTGTGGATCACAATTGCGGCGGCGGCTGTGAACGGGCTGACCAATTATGCGTTGATTTTCGGCAACTGGGGCGCCCCCGAACTGGGCGTGACAGGGGCGGCAATCGCCTCGATCACGACACAAGTTGTTTCGCTGATCGCGGTCGTTATCTACGTGGTCCGGACGTTGCCGGAGCACAGCCTCTTCCAACGGTTCTGGCGACCGGATTGGGAAATGTTTGCCAGCGTATGGAAGCTGGGTGTGCCCATCGGCTTGACCACATTGGCCGAAGTTTCACTGTTCGCGACTTCTGCGGTGATGATGGGTTGGCTGGGTCAGGTCCCGCTGGCTGCGCATGGGATCGCCTTGAACCTGGCTTCGGCCACCTTCATGGTTCACCTGGGCTTATCAAATGCAGCGACCATCCGGGCTGGCAATGCGCTGGGTCGTCGGGACAGGGCGCATTTGGAAAAGGGCGCAATCTCCGTGACTGGTATGTCGCTGGTCATGTCGGTGGCAACCATCATCCTGTTCCTGACTTGTGCCGAGCCTTTGATTTCCCTGTTCATGGAAGCAGATGATCCGCAGCGGGGACAAATCCTGACCATCGGTACCGGTTTGCTTGCCATGGCGGCTTTGTTCCAGCTGGTCGACGGCGCGCAGGTGATTGCGCTGGGCCTGCTGCGCGGGTTGCAGGATGCCAAGATCCCAATGGTCATGGCGGCGCTCAGCTATTGGGTCGTGGGAATTCCGGCGTCGTATTATTTCGGCTTTGTTCGTCATATGGACGGCATCGGCGTCTGGCTGGGGCTGGTGCTTGGTCTCGCCTTCGCGGCCGTGCTTCTCATGACCCGGTTTTGGATGTATTCGGTACAGCAGATACAGATATCAGCCGAGCCCGCTTAGTCTTTGTCCAGACGATCTGCCTTTTTCCGGACCAATACCGTACGCAGGTCGTGCATGGCCATCAATAACCTGTCGGTCACATCCTCCAGCTGCGTGTCGCTGGCCTTGGACTGAGCCCATTGCGTGGTCAGATTCAGATAGTCGACCGCGCGATGAATGTCGTCGATGTCGCGCTGGGCCAGCAGGGCCCGGCGCTCTTCCATCCATTGGGCAATCTCGGCCTGATCCCGGTCTGACAGCGTCCGCTGCCCGTGCGGCTTGACCTCGCCATTGCGGATATTGATGACGGCAATCTGATCCATTTCGATCCGACGCTGACGGTTTTCAGTATCGATCCGAAACACCGCAGCACCGTTTTCACGTATGCGAAAGTAATACTCAGGCAGTTCGGCGGACATGGTCACCTCAGAGAAGCACAAAAACGCTGGATGCGGCTGCAAGCTTCGGTCAGTGCCGCGTCGGACGTAGCATAGCTGACGCGGAAATTCGGCGACAGGCCAAAGGCGGCACCAAACACAACGGCCACGTCGGCTTCTTCCAGCAGGGCGGTTGCAAAGGCTTCATCGTCTACAAGGACCGTCCCTGCCGGCGTCGTTTTCCCGATCAATCCGGCGATAGACGGATAGACATAGAAGGCCCCTTCAGGCGTTGGGCAGGTGACGCCGTCGATCTCGTTCAGCATCCGAACCACCAGATCGCGTCGGCGCCTGAATGTCTCGTTATTCGGGGCCAGAAAATCCTGGGTTCCGTTCAGGGCCTCAACAGCAGCCCATTGGCTGACCGAACAGGGGTTCGACGTTGATTGCGACTGGATCTTGCGCATGGCCGCGATGATCTCGACCGGGCCGGCGGCATAACCGATGCGCCAACCTGTCATGGCATAGGCTTTTGAAACCCCGTTGCAGGTGAGGGTCCGGTCAAATAGACCGGGTTCAACTTCGGCCGGGGTGCAGAACTCGAACCCGTCATAGGCCAGATGTTCGTACATGTCGTCCGACATGATCCAGACATGCGGATGACGCATCAGTACATCGGTCAGCGCCTTCAGTTCATCCCGACTATACCCTGCACCCGTCGGGTTCGAGGGCGAGTTAAAGATGAACCACTTTGTTTTGGGCGTGATGGCGGCTTCCAGTTGTTCTGCGGTCAGTTTGAAGCTGTTTTCCAGCGTCGTTTCGACCACAACAGGGGTGCCCCCCGCCAAAAGCACCATATCGGGATAACTGACCCAGTACGGCGCAGGGATGATTACCTCGTCACCGTCATTCATCGTCGCCATCAGGGCATTGTACAGCGTTTGCTTGCCACCGGTCCCGACCGAGATCTGGGCCGGCGAATAGTCCAGCCCATGATCGCGTTTCATCTTGGCACATGCCGCTTGTTTCAGTTCGGGGATGCCGTCCGGCGCGGTGTATTTGGTTTTGCCTGCTGCGATGGCCGCAACAGCGGCGTCTTTGATGTTCTGTGGCGTGTCAAAATCCGGCTCACCGGCGCTCAGGCCGATGACATCACGCCCGGCGGCCTTCAGCTCGGCTGCCTTGGCTGTCATAGCGATGGTGGGTGAAGGTTTGACGCGTGACAGTGTCGCAGACAGAAAACTCATGCTCGGCCTCGGTTTGTATGTTCAGCCCGACTGTCATAGGGTGCGTCAGAGTGACGATCAAGCCGTATAGATAAAGTGAATTGGAGACCCGAATGAATGATGAAAACGACTGGTATGGTCCGGATTCTGCGACATTCGGAGACCGTCTGGCCGGTGCACGCGAAGCCGCGGGAATGACACAGGCGCAACTGGCACGGCGTCTTGGGGTCAAGAAGGCGACAATTTCAGATTGGGAAAACGATCTGTCCGAACCCCGGGCCAACAGGCTGTCGATGATGGCGGGCATGGTCAATGTCTCGATCATGTGGTTGTTGACCGGCGAGGGCGACGGCATGGATGCACCTGTGGGTGAGGGCGAAGGTGGAACGGAACTGTCCTCGGCCGTGGCCGAACTGCGCGCCATCCGCGCTGAGATGCGCGCATGTTCCGAACGCGCGGCACGTCTGGAAAAGAAAATGCGTCAGATGCTGGAGCAGAAGAATTGAGCGAACCCCGGGATGTGCGCATCAAGCGCATGCAAATGCGGTCGATGCGACGCGGCATCAAAGAGATGGACATTATCCTGTCAGCCTATGCTGGGCGCAATCTGGCCGACATGGATGCCGACGGTCTGGATATCTATGATGCGCTGTTGCACGAAAACGATCAGGACCTTTATCAATGGGTTACGGGGCAGGTGCAGCCTCCGGCGCGATTTGCCAGCCTGGTTGCAGACATAGCGCAAACCTTTCAGAAATAAGGCAAAGTTCCGCTTAACCGATTTTTCGGATTTTCGGTTCATCGTGTGTCAAACAGCGCGACGGAATCGGAGGGTCGGATGAGTATGGAAATGCAGGTCTCCACACCAGAGACTAAGGGCTTCATAACCAGCTATCTTGAGGCACTGGTCCTGGTGGAGCGTCTGCACCGGTTGTTGCTGGATGTCATCAAGGACGAGTTTGAGCGCGTCGGCGTATTGGAAATCAATGCGGTTCAGGCGTTATTGCTGTTCAATATCGGTGATCACGAAGTTACGGCAGGCGAACTGAAAAGCCGTGGATACTATCAGGGCAGCAATGTCAGCTATAACCTCAAGAAACTGGTTGAGATGGGCTATATGCACCACCAAAGATGCGAGATTGATCGCCGTTCAGTTCGCGTACGCCTGACGCCGCAGGGCAGAGAAATCCGCAATATCGTGTCCAAGCTGTTTGCACGTCACGCCGAAGGCCTGCAAGGCAGGGGGGTGCTTGGGCTTGACGGTATTGAGGATATCACCAGTTCGCTGCGTCGCGTTGAACGGTACTGGACGGATCAGATACGGTATATCTATTGATCAGTGGCGGGCGTCAGACAGAACAAGGCTGTCCAGCTCACGAAGAAGTTTGCGGGTCATGGCCTCTTCATATGCCTCAAAGCCCAGCGCCACTTCTACGAATGCGTTTGGCCCCAAAATGACCCAGGCTGAATAATAGGCTGATAGTTCACCGACCTGAACATATCTCCGATCACCTTCTTTCGGATCGTCGGCACCGATCACCAGCCCGTTAATTGTGATCCCGTCATGTCGTAAACTAGCTTTCACATCACGTGGATGCGGTCCGAGGTTATGTTTGCCATCACCGGACAGATCCAGCGTACGGCGCCAGCATCCCCTTTGCTGATCAAGCAGGGAAGAGCCAAATAACATGGCCGACCCTAACGCCGTTCCTTGCGGCGCTGCGCTGCGCGAGGTTCGGATTAAACGATCACTGATTGCGATCAGGTCGGCGGGGGACCGTACTTCTGTCCACTTCAGCAGCATCCGTTCATGTCCCCGCTCGCTCCATTCGAAAATCGCCAGACGCAAGGAGGTTGCGCCGTCCGACAACATCAGTTGGCCAACTTCGGGGCGGCTCAGGGCCGCCGCCAGCCCGTCCAGTTGCAGCCTGTATTCCCGGCTGTCGACCGAACCCGACACATCCAGACCTAGCGCAAGGGCCTGGCGGCATTCGCCAAAGGCAGGTCCTGATAACAGGCAAGCCAGAAAGACAATCACGCGACGTATCATGGGCCTTCAATCCGCAAAACACCGATCTGCAAGCCGCTCAGTTCCCGCTTCAGTTTCTTTCGCATGGCGCGCTCGAAATCTTCAAACCCGGTGGCAATTTCCAAAAAGGCGCCGGGCCCGTGCAGGACGTTATTTTCGAAGAAAGGGATCAGGAACAGCTCTCCCTCGAAATCGGCTGCGTTGATCACAAGCCCATTCACGACAGTGTTTTGAAAGGGAAAGTGCCGATAGGCGATCTGCGGCCCATAGCCATCGTTGTTCGTGCCGTCGCCGGACAGGTCAATGGTTTGAAACAAGCATTGCGGCGCTTGCTCCATAAGGGTTGCACCGTATGCCAACGCATAGCCCATAGCTGTTGCTGATCCGCTGTCAGATCGGACGGATTGGCTGACCTGGCTGGATGCGAACAGCAGATCACCAACATCATCGATCATTGTCCAGTTCAGGACGACATTTTGGGTTGAGCGGCCACTCCACTCATATACCGCCAGGGCAACCGGCATCGGTGAAGAAAAGAAGGCCTCTTGCACTTCGGGCGCAATCAATGCGGCGGCTAACCCCTGCCGTTGTAACACATCTTCGGCCTCATCGACTGAAACGGAAATATCCATCGCCAAGGCCAGCGCCAAGCGGCATTGCTCGGCCTTGACAGGGCTGGCCTGAACGACCAGCCCAATTGCTATCAGCCAACGGATCACCAGTGACCACTGCTCTCCATGCTGGTCCAGGGTTCGGCTGGTTCCAGTGCTTCGCCATTCTGCAAAAGCTCAACCGAGATATTGTCGGGCGATCGAACAAAAGCCATGCGACCATCCCTTGGCGGGCGATTGATCGTAACACCGTTGTTCTGAAGATGTTGGCAAACCTCGTAGATATTGTCGACACCGTAGGCCAGATGGCCGAAGTGACGGCTGTCGGCGGGCAACTCGTCATCACCGTCCCAATTGTACGTCAGCTCGATCGGGGCGTCTTCCTGTCCCGGAGGAGCCATGAAGATCAGAGAAAATCGCCCGGCTTCACTGTCATACCGACGTGTTTCTTTCAGACCCAGAAGCTCGTAAAATGCCATGGATTTTTCCAGATCCTTCACGCGGACCATAGTGTGAAGATATTTCAACGCCATTTCGGCCATCCTTTTTCGACTCACATTGCCAAGAGCTTAGCGCTCCTCCTCGACGTGTCGATAGAGCCCTCAGCAGCAATTTGTTTATTGCGTCCGCTGCGGCATATATCGCGGTTCCTGTGCCGGGATCGGCGATATATAGTGGCAGGCGACTCATTGCCAGAAAGGAAGATTCGATGCCGCTGTCCCCTGATCAACAGGCCGAGATCGACGCGCAACGCGCGCAATCGCATCCCACGCGTCGAGTTGTCTCGGCGGGAATGGAAGACCACCTATACACAGCGCATCAGGTTTTGGATCATGGCTTTGTCCGCGTGATCGACTATATGGGTGACGATGCCGCCATCTGTCAGGCTGCGCGCGTTTCATACGGCACAGGCACCAAATCCGTTCAGAATGACGAGGGGCTGATCAGGTATCTGATGCGGCACTGGCATTCGACGCCATTCGAAATGTGCGAAGTCAAATTGCATGTGAAATTGCCGGTGTTTGTGGCGCGGCAGTGGATCCGGCACCGGACCGCCAATGTGAATGAATACTCGGCACGGTATTCAATTCTGGATCGCGAGTTCTATATCCCTGCCCCTGAACATGTGGCAGCACAGTCCGAAGTGAACAATCAGGGCCGTGGGGCAACGTTGGAAGGTGAAGAGGCCGCGCGCGTATTGGAAACCCTCAAGGCGGACAGCACGCGGTGCTATGACAACTACGAGTCCATGATCAGCCAGGACGGGCAACAGGGGCTTGCCCGTGAACTGGCCCGCATGAACCTACCCGCAAACGTTTATACGCAGTGGTATTGGAAGGTGGACCTGCATAATCTGTTCCACTTCCTGCGCCTGCGTGCCGACCCACATGCTCAGTATGAAATCCGCGTTTATGCCGAGGCGATGTGCAAGATCGTCGCTGATTGGGTGCCGTTTGCGTATAAGGCGTTCGAGGATTATCGGCTGGGTGCGGTAAACCTGTCTGCCCAGATGGTCGAAAGCCTGCAACGAATGCTGGCAGGAGAGGCGGTCACGCAGGAAAACTCGGGGATGACGGCGCGCGAATGGCGTGAGTTCGAGGCGATCATTCGCAGATAGAACCGACAAGCTGCATAGCTTTTGTCTATACGTGTCGTCATGGAATTGTTACATTGGTTCCATGGCCCGCTTTTTGAACCTTGCTCTGTTATGTCTGGTTTTTGGTTTTGCCCTACCTGTGCGAGCCAAATCCCCATAGCTGAGGTTCTGTGCGAACTGACGCCCCGGCTGCACCAGAAACTGGAAAGTCAGTTCGGCGCGTGGCATCGGGTGTTCGCGGGCCGGAACAGGTTATGGAAGTCTGGGCAAGTCAGCGCGGGGACTGGACAATGGTTGTCACCTACGCGACAGGCACATCTTGCATCGTGGCTACGGGCGAAAACTGGAATAACCACGCCGACGCCAAGCCCGCGCGAGGGTAATGGAACGAAACCGGTGGGGGATGGATAACGGCCGGAAATTGGCCGTCATCCTTAATGATCTACCGCGTGTTTAGCGGGAAGTCGTTACAGTGGTTTCAAATCAGCTGCCATTTGGCGGCCGTCGCGTCCGTCCTGCAACTCGTACGAAACTTTTTGGTTGTCTGCGAGTCCGGTGAGGCCGGACCGTTCTACGGCCGAGATATGTACAAACACATCTTTGCCCCCTTCGTCAGGGGCAATAAATCCATAGCCTTTGGTGGTATTGAACCATTTCACGGTGCCGGTTGGCATGTCCCGTGTCTCCTTCTACTTACGCATTGTCCCACAAATTGGTGGGGGCTGTGGTCAGCGTCACCACACAAAAAAACTGCGTAGCGTATGCTGAACAGTCCAATTCGTGCGTTTCGCCTTTTTCAACATTGCACGGTGAAGTAAAAAATCAAGAATAACCGCAAGAAACGGGCAAGATTGCCTAAAAAGGAAGCAAGGGCAGGAGCGTCAAAGACATGCAGCTTTATGGATTGAAAAACTGTGACACCTGTCGCAAGGCATTGAAATCACTTCCAGACGCCAAGTTTTTTGACGTACGCAGCGACGGTGTGCCGGATTCGGTGCTGTCACGGGCCTTTGCTGAGTTCGGCAATGACTTGCTTAATACCAGATCGACGACATGGCGCGGATTGGACGAAACCCAGCGTGCCAAGGCCCCTTTGGAGCTTTTGAGAGAGCATCCGGCCCTGATGAAACGCCCACTGATCGAAGCGGATGGCAGGCTGTTGTTGGGCTGGACGGCTGAAACCCGTGCTCAGCTTGGCATTTCTTGAACGAGTGCCTATCTGCCTGAAAGCAACAATGAGGATTTTCAATGCGTAATGCCGCAATGTTATTGGGTGTAATCGCCGGGTTGATCGGCATGATCGTCGGGTTCTTCGGCTATGCGAAGGTGGTCGTGGTTGACCATGTCGGTGAAATTGAAGGCATGCTAAGCCAGGTCGACAATCCTGATCTGGTGCAAGCCATTTCGATTATCGCGCCCCTCTTGGCAATCGCGGGCGGGGCCATGGCGCCAGCGCGCGCGTTGATTGCCGGGGTCTTGTTGCTGGTGTCGGCGGCCGCGATGTACTACGCGTTCGGCTTTGGTGTTTTCACCATGTTCCCGATCACATTTGCTGCTGTCGCCGGAGTACTTGGGCTGGCCGCAGGAAAACCGGACCAGCCCAAGGCGCATTTCTAAGTTACTTAAGGCGCAGGATCCGGTCGAGTGAGATCGGGCCTGCGCCGTTGACGACGATCACCAGCATCAGGAAGGTCCACATCGTGCGCTGATCCATCAGGGACGGGGCCGCGTCGAACAGGCTGCCCAGTTTCACGCCATGTCCGGTGACGTCGACAAGGGTCTGCACCCAGATAAAACCGATCATGCCCAAAGCCGCCAGACGCGAGAACAGTCCAACCAGAAGAAGCGTCGGAAGCACAAATTCTGCAACCGTTCCCATGAAGATGACGATGCGTTGGAAGAACGTCATTTGGGACACGTCATACAGAACAGCTTCTGCCGCTTTGGGGAAAATCTGACCAAAGGCACCTGCCGAAGGCGAAAAGATCGATCCGTCGATCTTCAGCATGGCCGAGTTCCAGTAATAGACCAGAAGAACCGCAACAAAGACCAGCCGTGCCAGCGTAGGGGTCAACCAGCCAGACGCAAAGTCCAGTTTTCCCATGGTGTTATTGTAGGTTGAGATCAGAGCAGTCATGTCTTGGGCCTTTCGATAGTCACAGAGGTTATTGCACCACCCTTCAGAAGCAGTGCCAGAGTGGTTCCAAGATCAAATTCAGGCAGTTCAGCAGTCGTTTTTTCAAATGCCCCGCCGATTGTGTCGCCGTTCTGCATATAGGCGATCCAGTCTGCACCACCCGCTGGAAGCGGATTGGGTGTCGGGTCGAACTCGGCGCGCGTGATCAACACATCCTCGGCCCGTGCATCTGGTTTCGGGGCATCGGCTTCCATGTTGAAGCGCCAGATAGCGTGAATGGGCCAGTCCGAGCGGATCACCTGCATGGCCGGTGCAAACTGCAACCGGGCCTGCATGACCTGCTCGGGCTCGACCGCTAAAACGTCTGCCGGCGCAGGTTCGCTGTCGGCGGCGTGGTAGGACTTGCGCAAGGCAATCTCTAACCGGGCCACGTCGGGCAGGTATCCGAGATGGGCAAGTTGGGGCATTCCGGCCAGAAAATCAGGAAACGCCTCGCCATAAAACATCATCAGAGGAGAGGAGGGCGGGTGTTGACGCAGGAAAATCCCGGCCAGCCCATCCATGTTCTGCGCCCCTAGCAATTTGGCAATCACGGGAAACGCCTGATGCATCGCCTCGGTCAGCGACACCGCAACATTGTTGCGGTACACGCTGAACCGGCGACCGGCGGGGCGCGCGCCACCGTCCAGCAATCCGCCGGGAACGGGCGCTGACGCATCCATCATGGCCGCGCGGAATTCAGATTGCGAAACACTCATACCGGTATCCGGTCCAGTGCGGATTGCGCGCGAACGGCCTCATCTCGCAGAACGGGCCAATCCGGCACATCAGTGTCCCATTCGATCAGAATGGGTTTTGGCCCCGAACGCTCCAGCACATAATCCAGCAGGGTCCACACCGGGTCGACCACTTCTCGTCCGTGACTGTCGATCAGCAGCGGATGACCGTGATCGTCTTCATCCTCATCATGGCCGCCAAGGTGGATTTCCGACACTTTTTCAAGCGGATAGGCGTCAATATAACTTTGCGGCGAGAATTCCAGATTGGTGGCCGAGACAAAGACATTGTTTACGTCCAGCAACAAGCCGCAACCGGTGCGCCTGGCAATCTCCCTCAGGAAATCAGGTTCGGACCAGGTGCTTTCCTCGAAGGCCAGATAGCTGGACGGGTTTTCCAGCAGCATCTGGCGCCCGACCGTGTGCTGGACCTGGTCGATATGTTCACAAACCCGCGCAAGAGTTTCGTCGGTATAGGGAAGGGGCAGCAGGTCGTTGTAAAAATGGCTGTCATGGGTGGACCAGGCCAAATGTTCGGAAAAGCTTGCAGGGTTCAGCCAGCCTACCAGGTGTTTTAGCCGGGCCAGATGATCAGGGTCCAGCGCGCCTTCACCGCCAATGGAAAGGCCAACGCCATGGACCGAGATTGGGAACTTTTCGGAGAGGTGGCGCAGCTGCGCCAAGGGCCGCCCGCCGTCGCCCATATAGTTCTCGGCATGGATTTCCAGCCATGCAACAGGCTGTGCGTGTTCAAGTATCTGAGCAAAATGTTGCGGTTTGTAACCTACGCCCGGCGCTGCAGGCAGGCGGTTTGACCGGTGGGTGTCATCCAACATGGGCCAGTTCCTCGATCACGAAAGGGAAAGGGCGGGCGATGGAGCCCGCCCCTTGAAATCGTCAGGCCAATCTTATGCCGGCAGGTCGCGTTCCAGCGCTTCCAGCGAACCTTTGCGCGGTGTGCCGTTTGCTTCTGCTGGCAGTTCGATGTCGGCGCAAGTGCCTGCGTCAACCAGGGTCCATGCGTTGCCCTGATAATCAACGGTCGAGGTGCCCGCGCATGTGGTTCCGGGACCTGCGGCGCAGTCGTTCTGGCCGGCCAGCGATACACCGTAGCACTTTTCTTTTGCCTGTGCGCTTGCTGTGGTTGCGGCACCAGACACGGCGGCTGCGACTGCGGTTGCGATAACCAGGGATTTAGCTGTTTTCGACATCTCGGTAATCCTCTTGATGACTGGGTATGTCTGCTTGTGACAATGACAAAGGTAGTGGCTTGATGGGCAGAGTTGAATTCACGAGCCCGTGTCTCACAAGCGCGTCATGGGGCGGCCTGCCCCCTTGCAGCGTAATTCACTGTTTTTGATGAAGAAAGGGTGAAATGTTACAATCCGACCCCATAGGAGGGGTCGGATTTTTTTGGATATGGTGCTGTTTGTTACAGCAGATCTGGCGGGGTGGCGGCGCGTGCCAGCTCTTTTGTTACAACATCAAGCGGTTGTACCTGAGTCTGTTTTTCACCCAGTCGCCGCACGCTTACGGTGCGCTCGTCAACTTCGCGGTGACCGACGGCCAGAATTACAGGTACTTTGCCGACCGAATGCTCACGGACCTTGTAGTTGATCTTTTCATTACGGATGTCGGCCTCGGCTCGCACACCCGCAGCACGCAGGGTTTCGACCACTTCGGTGACATAGTCGTCCGCGTCGGACGTGATGGACGCGACGACAACCTGACGCGGGGCCAGCCAGAACGGCAATTTGCCTGCGTGTTCCTCGATCAAGATACCGATGAAGCGTTCGAACGAACCAAGTGTTGCGCGGTGCAGCATGACCGGGCGGTGCTTGGCCCCGTCGGCGCCGATATAGGTGGCATCCAGCCGTTCGGGCAGAACGAAATCGACCTGGAAGGTGCCGCATTGCCAGTCACGCCCGATGGCGTCCGTCAGCACGAATTCCAGTTTCGGACCATAGAATGCACCTTCGCCCGGGTTCAGTTCCGGTTCGATCCCGGCGGCACGGGTGGCGGACAAAAGCGCCGCTTCGGCCTTGTCCCAGACATCGTCCGATCCGGCGCGGGTTTCGGGACGGTCTGAGAACTTCACCGAAAAATCCTCGAATCCCAGATCCTTGTAGATCACACTGAGGAAACGGATGAATTCGGCGGTCTCCGCCTCGATCTGTTCTTCGGTTGAAAAGATGTGGGCGTCGTCCTGCGTGAACCCACGCACCCGCATGATGCCATGCAACGCGCCAGAGGGTTCGTACCGGTTGCACGACCCGAACTCGGCCATGCGCAGCGGCAGGTCGCGATAGGATTTCAGGCCTTGCTTGAAAATCTCGACATGGCAGGGGCAGTTCATCGGTTTGAGCGCGTTGACGGCCTTTTCACGGGCATGTTCCTCGTCCACTTCGACGATGAACATGTTCTCCTGATACTTGTCCCAGTGGCCTGAACGTTCCCACAGTTTGCGGTCAACGACTTGCGGCGTGTTTACCTCAACATACCCACCCTTGCGCTGCTGACGGCGCATGTAATCCTGCAACTGGGTGTAGATGGACCAGCCATTGGGGTGCCAGAAGATCTGACCGGGGGCTTCTTCCTGCATGTGAAACAGGTCCATCTCGCGGCCCAGTTTGCGGTGGTCGCGCTTTGCGGCCTCTTCCAGCATATGCAGGTGGTCTTTCAGCTTTTCCTTGCCGGTGAAGGCCACGCCGTAGATGCGTTGCAGCATCGCGCGGTTGCTGTCGCCGCGCCAATAGGCACCGGCGATGGACATCAGCTTGAACGCATCACCGGGAACCTGACCGGTATGTTGCAGATGCGGACCGCGGCACAAATCCTGCCAGTGGCCGTGCCAGTACATGCGCAACGGCTCATCCCCGGGAATGGCTTCGATCAGCTCGACCTTGTAGGGCTCGTTATTGGCCTTGTAGAACTCGATGGCCCGTTCGCGGTCCCAAACCTCGGTGGTGACAGGGTCGCGCTTGTTGATGATCTCTTTCATCTTTTTCTCGATGAGACCAAGATCTTCGGGCGTGAACGGTTCTTCCCGGTCGAAGTCATAATACCAGCCGTTTTCGATAACGGGGCCGATGGTGACCTTGGTCGCAGGCCAAATTTCCTGCACGGCGCGGGCCATGATGTGGGCCAGATCGTGGCGGATCAGTTCGTTGGCCTGCGCGTCATCCTTCATGGTGTGGATGGCAATCTGTGCATCGGCTTCGATCGGCCATTGCAGGTCCCAGTGTTTGCCATCAACGGTGGCCGAGATGGCCTTTTTGGCCAGCGAACTTGAAATATCGGCAGCCACCTGCGCGGGCGTAACCCCTGCGTCATAGGAACGTGCATTGCCATCTGGGAAAGTGAGAGAGACGGATTTTGAATCCAGGGCCATGTTGGCTCTCCTCGTCGGTTTGGCGCCCACTGAACGCCCGGTTGCGGGTTATTTGCGTCTGGCTGATGTGGCAGGTGCAGCAATTCCTGTCAAGGGTCGCAGGGTACGGTCACTGACGCCACGACACCCCGAATTCGGGAATTGCGACCAACGGGCTGCCGTGCATGATGTTCCCCAAAGCGTAAGAGGGTTTTATGGCGGCGACGGATTTTCTGGAAACAGCACAAGGGCGAAAACTGGCCTATCACAAGACCGAAGGGGCAGGGCCGACCCTGGTTTTTCTGGGTGGGCTCATGTCGGATATGGAAGGCACCAAGGCAGTCCATCTGGAAGTTTGGGCGCAAGCGCGGGGGCGGGCCTTTTTGCGGTTTGATTATTCCGGTCACGGCGAAAGCTCTGGCGCGTTCACGGATGGCTGCATTGGGGATTGGCATGAGGACACTGTCGCTGCGGTCGATGCCTTGACCAAAGGGCCGCTGATCGTTGTCGGCTCGTCCATGGGGGGGTGGCAGGCGCTTTTGCTGGCCAAGGCCCTGCCGGACCGGATCGCAGGTATGGTCACGATCGCCGCCGCGCCGGATTTCACGGAAGATGGCTATTGGGCTTCATTCACCGATGACCAGAAAGCCGACCTGGAAACGGTCGGGCATGTCGAGTTGCCGTCCGATTACATGGAACCTTACATCGTCACCAAAAGGATGATCGAAGATGGGCGGCAGCGCCTTGTACTGCGCGACACGTTGAACCTGCCGTTCAAGGTTCGTTTCCTACAGGGAACAGCGGATACGGCCGTTTCGACTGAAACGGCCGTTCGGTTGCTGGACCACGCAACAGGGCCGGACATGCAGCTTCTTTTGGTCAAGGATGCCGATCACAGGTTCTCGGATGATGCATGTCTTGGCTTGATCGAGGCGGCGGTTCTGGATGTGTTGGGAGACGCGTGATGCGGCGTTTGGGATGGCTTCTGGGGCGCTTGTTCCTTGCGTTGATTGCCGTCGGCGGCCTTATCTACTGGTTTGGCCCGCGCGAAGAGGTGAACCTGAGCCCAAGCTTTGATCCGCGCAAGTTCGGTGAGGGCGTACAGGTTTATTTCGAAAGCACCGAAGCCGCGTTTGATGATATCGTTCCGGGTGTCGAAAAACGAGTGATCTGGCAGGATGGCTTTAACGAACGGCGCACCCCGTATTCCGTTCTTTACATCCATGGCTTTTCAGCAAGTTCCGAGGAAATCCGGCCAGTGCCGGACCTTGTGGCAGACGCGCTGGGGGCCAATCTGGTTTACACACGCCTGCAAGGTCATGGGCGAACCGGATCAGCCATGGCGGAAGGCACTGCCTCGGGCTGGATGCAGGACACCGCCGAGGGATTGGCGGCCGCGCGTGCTGTTGGGGACAAGGTGATCGTAATCTCAACTTCGACCGGTGCGACGCTTGCAGCCGCCGCCGCTTTGGATGCCAGCCTCAGCGAAGATGTTGTCGGCATGGTCTTTGTCTCTCCGAATTTCGGGGTCAACACGGCCGCGGCATGGATTCCCACTTTGCCATGGGCGAGGGATTGGTTACCGGTCCTGATGGGGGACGAACGCGATGTATCGGGGCCAGACCCGGAAAAGAACAAATATTGGTCTACGGTCTATCCGTGGGAATCGGTCGTGCCGATGTCCGTTCTGGTCGAAAAAGTCTATGCGCTGGATTTCTCGAACGCCCTGGTGCCCGTGCTGTTCTGGTTCTCGGACAACGATCAGGTGGTGCGCCCTGACCGCACACACGAGGTCGCCGAAGCGTGGGGTGCGCCAGCATCCGTCAAACTGGTGACAATGGGTCCCGAGGATGATCCGTCATCTCATGTTATTGCCGGTCGCCTGATGTCGCCAGGGCAGACCGACGCGGCTGTGGCCGGTATCCTGGATTGGTTAAAAGGGCTGGGGGTGGAATGATGGCGGCCTCGGGTCGCGGTAAGATGCGTAAGCCGGGCAGTATGTGGAGCCTTGAGACCTTAGGGCGCGTTCGTCTGTCCCGGTATTTCTTCATGCGCGATTTCCTCTATTCCGAGATCGGGAACTTTCACCAAAAACAGAACATTCCAGACAATCCGGATCTGGCTATCGAGACAGGACGTGCGTTCTGTGAAACTCTGCTGGACCCGCTGGAAGAGACCTTTGGCAGGATCGCTGTGCGCTCGGGCTATCGCTCACCGTCGCTAAACAGGTTTGGCAATGAAAACAAACTGAACTGTGCCCGAAATGATCACCCGTTGGAATGCCACATCTGGGATCGTGGGGACGGGGATGCGCGGATTGCCGGGGCGTCTATTGTAATCCCCTGGTTCGCGGATCAGTATGCGCAGGGCAGGGATTGGCGGGATCTGGCATGGTGGATGCATGATCACCTGGATTACTCCGAGATCTGGTTTTTTCCGAAACTCTGCGCTTTCAATCTGGTGTGGCGCCCTAAACCGCAGCGCCGGATTGACAGCTACATTGCGCCACGCGGATGCCTGCTGAAACCCGGCGCTGAGCCCGAGGAAAGTGCGACTTCACGACGGTCCCGCTATGCTGACTTTCCGGTTTTTCGGGCAATCGCCTATCCGTGACGTTCCGCCGTTTGAATGTGATAAACTCTCAACCTGACTACAAACCCAAAGGCTCGGAATACCGAGCGCAAGGAGGCCCCGTGTGATCGAGCCGCTGGTACTGCTACCTGGACTGATGTGCGATGCCCGACTGTATCGCCCTCAGATCGAGGTGTTTTCGCAGACGCGACCCGTAACCGTTGCGCCGATTTCCGCAGGTGAGCGTATCGAAGAGATCGCCTCGGGTCTGCTGGACCAGCTTCCACATCGGTTTGCACTGGCTGGATTAAGCATGGGTGGTGTGGTGGCGTTAGAGCTGATCCGCCGGGCACCGGAACGTGTGTCACGCCTGTGCCTGATGGCCACTGATGCACAGGCGGACACGCCTCAAATGGCTGCCAGTCGCGAAGACCTGATCATTGGCGCGCAGGGTGGCCGGTTGGAGGAGGTCATGCGGAAACTTGTGGGGTCCGACACGCTGGCACCGGGCCCGCAGCGCATTCCCATCCTGAACGGCTTATTGGCAATGGCACAGGATTTGGGTGTTGAAACCTTCGTGCGTCAAATGCGTGCTCTGCAACGCCGCCCGGATCAACAAGCCGCATTGCGTCGCATCAAGGTGCCCACGTTGGTTCTGTGCGGTGCGCATGACACTCTGACACCGGTCAAACGGCATTCTTTCATGGCAGAACTCATTCCCGGAGCGGAACTGCTGGTTATTGAAAAGGCTGGTCACTTGCCGACCCTCGAAACGCCCGACCTCGTCAATGAGGCGCTGCAAACCTGGTTGGACGCCCAGCAACGGTTTGATTACTGGTAAAGCGTCGCGCGTTCGGTCTTTGAAATGACAGTTGGCGTCACCACGGGTTTACCAGTATTTTGGTCGAAAAACGGTGTGTTCTTCCACCGCCCGGACAGGCGCGATCCGGCGGCCCTGCGCAACAGCCCAAGAATGGCGGGGCCAGGTTTTTCGTGCTTCTGCTTTCCGTCCGGTTGGGGAACAAACCCACGTGTCGTGACGGGTCCCAGCGCCGAAGCTCCACCCGCAACCCGGCCGGCGATAACGCCAGCAAACGGGAATTTCGCGGTTTTGGGCGTCGCCGCCAAAGGTGCGTCACAGCAACTGGCGTACCAACGCAGCATGCCCTTGGGGCTGAGTTGAATCGCCGCAAGATACTGACTTCCTGTGCTGATTTCGATCTCATCCGGTGCGATCTGAAAAATCCCGACAGGTCCGGGTGCCGGGTCCGGCTGCTTGAAGTATAGTTGAGCGGCCCGGCAATCATGGCAGAAACACTCAACATGTGTGCCTTGCCGAACACCGCGGGGTGAAATACGCCCCTGCAACGCGCCGCATTGGCAGGAAAAGGTAAGGCCATTTTGCGCTGGCCCGCTCATGTCGCTTAGGCAACCTTGTTGGAATTGGCCGCGCGACGGTTTGGTTTTCGCGCATTTTCGTTCATGAAATCAATCACAAGGGGACGAATGTTGTCGCGCCAGCTGCGGCCTGCGAAGATACCATAATGACCTGCGCCGGGTTCGACGTGGCTTGCCTTTTTGCTGTCGGGCAGGCCGGTGCACAAATCCAGCGCAGCAATACACTGGCCGGGTGCAGATATGTCATCATTTGCACCTTCGACAGTCTTCACCGCAACATCAGTAATCTTACTGACGTCCACCTTGTGACCCGCGACCACGAACTCGTTTCTCGCAATCTCTCGGTTCTTGAAGACCCGCTCGACCGTCGAAAGATAGAACTCTGCAGTCATGTCCATCACGGCCAGGTATTCGTCGTAGAAGCGGTTATGGGCATCCTGATCCGAGGCTTCGTCCCGCATGACGCGCTGAATCTGGTCGGAAAACGCTTTGGAGTGACGATCTGCATTCATGGACATGAACGAGGCCAATTGCAGCAGGCCCGGATAGACCATGCGCCCTACGCCCTTGTACTTGAAGCCAACGCGCTGAATCATTGTTTCTTCCAACTGGCCCATGGTGACGCGACGGCCAAAGTCTGTCACATCGGTCGGCGTTGCGTCCGGATCGACGGGGCCACCAATCAGTGTCAGAGTGCTTGGCTGCGCTTTGGGTTCGATTTCGGCCAGGTATGCCGTTGCGGCCAATGTCAGAGGCGCAGGTTGGCAAACGGCAACAACATGGGTGTCCGGTCCAAGCTCTTTCATAAAATCGACAAGGTAGAGCGTGTAGTCTTCGACATCGAATTTACCTGCGGACACAGGGATATCGCGCGCATTATGCCAATCTGTGATGTAGACTTCGCAATTGACCAGAAGGCTTTTGACCGTCGAGCGCAGCAACGTTGCATAGTGCCCGGACATCGGGGCAACCAACAGCACTTTGCGGGGTTGTTCTTTCCGGCCATTGACGCGGAAATGTACCAGATCACCAAAAGGGCGTTCCAGAACAGTCGTGATTTCAACCAGATGATCCTTGCCATCTTCGCAGGTGAACGTGCGAATACCCCAATCGGGCTTTGCAACCATCCGCTGGAACGTACGCTCGGTAACCTCGCCCCAGGCGGCCATCCAGTTGAATGCGGGGTTCGGCACCATCGAAAACATCGGATAGGACGCCATCGCGCTGGCGGTTGCACCAAGCCATTGGTTGGTGTTTCGCGCAGTTTCCATCAGGTCGTAGGTCATCATATAGCGCATAAACGGGGCCTCCTGAGTGTCAGCCTGATAGTTCGGACCATTCGTCGCTTTGCCCCCCAGCACCCACGACGTTATTCTGCATAGCAGCGAGGTTAGGGGGGAATTGTTAAAATGACAACTAGTGAAGACCACATGCCAGACGTATCCGAAGAACACATTGAACGCCTTAAAGAAAATATGGATAAGGTCGAGAAGTTATCGAAGCGCCTGATTGAGGTCATGGCTGTAAAACGGCCCCACACTCCCGCGCTGGACGGCCCGAATCAAGAGCTTTTCGCACGAGCAGCAAGTGCCTATTGGGCCGAGGCTTGGCAAAATCCCGCCAAATTACTGGAACAGCAGATAGAATTCTGGGGCAAGTCAGTGCTGAACTTTGCCGAGGCGCAGAAAGCGCTGACTGCGTCTGACGCGGAAGACGAAACACCCAAGCCAGAAGACAAGCGATTTTCGAACCCCCTTTGGGAAACTAACCCCTATTTCCGTCTGATCCGCCAGCAATACCAGACCAATGCGCAAGCGATCGCGCAGGCTGTTGCGTCCGTGGACGATCTGGATGCCAAGGACAAAAAGCGGCTGCAGTATTTCTCGCAACAAATCGTCGACATGATGGCGCCGACAAATTTCCTGGCGACCAACCCGGATGCCTTGCAAAAAGCGGTCGAAACCGAGGGCCAGTCACTGATCAAGGGGTTGGAAAACCTTGTGTCAGATCTTGAGGCCAACAATGGCGAGCTGGTCGTCAAACTGGCAGATGAGAGTGCCTTTGAGGTCGGCGGTAACCTGGCGACGACGCCGGGGGAGGTGGTTTATCGTAACCGGATGATGGAACTGATCCAGTACAAGCCGGCGACCGAAACTGTATATGAGACACCGATTGTCCTGTTCCCGCCCTGGATCAACAAGTTCTATATTCTGGACCTGAAAGCCCAGAACAGCATGATCAAATGGATCACCGAACAGGGATATACCCTGTTTGTAGTGAGCTGGGTCAATCCGGACGAAAGTTATGCCGAAACCGGCATGGAAGACTACATTCAGGACGGTTTCCTGACCGCGATCGAGACGGCCAAGAAGATTTGCAAGGTCAAACAGGTCAACGCGGTGGGGTATTGCATTGCAGGTACCACCCTGAGCCTGACGCTGTCTCTGCTGAAACAGCGAGGAGACAAGTCGGTCAAATCGGCGACCCTGTTCACCGCATTGACGGATTTTTCCGATCAGGGAGAGTTCACGCCTTTCCTACAAAACGATTTTATCGACGGAATCGAAGAAGAAGTGAAAAAGGAAGGTGTTCTGCGGTCGTGGATCATGGCGCGCACAATGTCATTCTTGAGGTCACGTGACCTTATCTATGGCCCGGCCATTCGCAGTTACATGATGGGGGAAGTGCCCCCGGCCTTTGATTTGCTGTACTGGAACGGTGACGGAGCCAACCTGCCTGCGAAAATGGCGGTGGAGTACTTGCGTGGGCTATGCCAGCGCAATGAATTCGCGACCGTTGGCTTTGAGGTACTGGGGCATAAGCTGAAGCTCGGTGACGTTGATGTGCCCCTGATGGCCATCACATGCGAAACCGATCATATCGCGGCGTGGAAAGACTGCTATCGCGGTGTGCAAAAGATGGGCTCGAGATCAAAAACTTTCGTGGTTTCCGAGTCGGGTCATATTGCGGGCATCGTGAACCCGCCCAGCAAGAAAAAGTATGGGCATTACACCAACCCGGATTTGAAACCAGACGCCGCCACCTGGTTAAAGGAAGCCGATTTTCATGAAGGGTCATGGTGGCCCATGTGGGATGCCTGGCTTAAGAAACGTTCAGGCAAGCAGGTACCGGCCCGTGAACCTGGCGATTCGAAGCACCCGAGCCTGGCTGCTGCACCCGGAACGTATGTAGTGGCAAAACCAAACGCCTGATTTCATTCTGAAACTTAATTTTTTCTGCAGCGCAGCAAGAAAAAACTTGCAATGCTGCGTTGCAGCAATCATATTGTCCTCAAGCTGATGAAACCCGGGGTGGGCCCGGACTGGCTAAAAGGATTATGACAATGGCTAAGACCCAAGACTTTACCGCGATCATGAAAGACATGATGGGTGCATTCCCCGTGGACACAACCGCAATGGAAGGCGCATTCAAATCGACCGCTTCGCTGAATGAAAAGCTGTCGGGCGTTGCTCTGGAAGCAGCAGAGAAATCGGCAGAAATCTCGAGCAAATGGACCAAAGACACGCTGGCCAAACTGACCGAGATGTCGAAAGCCAAGGCAGAGCCGGCCGACTACGCAAAAGCAGCAACCGATTTCGCAAGCGCGTCTGCTGAAGTTGCAGCCGAGAACATGGCCGCTTTCGCAGAAATCGCGAAAAAAGTTCAGACCGAAACCGTCGAACTGCTGATGGCTGCTGGTAAAGAAGCTGCGGAAGAAGCATCCGCCGCTGTTAAAAAAGCAACCAACGACGTGACCACAGCCGCTAAAAAAGCTGCTGCTGCGAAGTAAGAAAAGTCAGCGAAACGCACCCGACCCTCCCTATAGGTGCAATCGCGTTGGGCAGGTCCATTGACCTGCCCTTTCTTTTTGTGCTGCACTCGCATAACCTGTGCTGCAACGCATCATCCTTGGGGAGGGTACCCGGTGTCGGACCAAGAAAAACCGCTGCTGATCAAGCGCTATGCCAGCCGTCGGCTGTATAACACCGAGACCAGCGATTACGTGACGCTCGAAGATATCGCAGGATTCATCCGTGACGGGCGCGAAGTACAAATCATCGACCTGAAATCCGGCGACGACCTGACGCGGCAGTATCTGCTGCAAATCATTGCTGAACATGAAAGCCGCGGCGAGAATGTGCTGCCTGTCAATGTTCTGAACGATCTGGTGCGCAGTTACATGCTGCCGGGCGGGGGCATGATGCCGCAATTCCTGCAAAGCTCGTTCGATATGCTGCGCGAAAGCCAAAGCAAGATGATGGAAAACATGAACGCCATGAACCCGATGTCCCAGATGCCGGGTTTTGAAGCGTTGAAAGCACAGCAGCAGGCCTTTCTGAAGGCTATGACTGGTGGGTTGTCTGGCAGATGGTCCTCGCCAGAGAAGGAAAGCGAAAAGTCAGAGCCGAAAGAGGATCTTGACGATATCAAGAAACAGTTGGCCGAACTTCAACAGAAGCTTTCAAAACTGAATTAAGGTGAGCCTGAGGAAAAGGCCCACCATTTAAGTGGGTCAGTTCTAGTCTCAGGTGCCGTAGACCGGCATTGGGCCGGTCACTTCGCCGACCGCGGCCAGCAGAATATCGGCGATCACGTCCAGCTCTGCGCGTGTCAGGCGTACGGGCAGTCGGACGTCACACGCTTTCATCAGCATGTCACGCGTTTGCGGCAGCTCGAACGTCTCCGGCAAGAATTGCCAGTTCCAGAAGGCGCGCGCATTGTCCTGACTCAGGCCAAAGACCTGAACTTTGACACCGCGTGCCTCGGATGCGGCGGCAAATGCGCGAATCTCGTGTTCCTGCAACCCAACCAGATTGAATTGAATAGAATCCGGCGCGCGCTGCTCGGGGGGCAAGGGCGCGGGCACATTGATATGGGGTGAGGTATTCAAGCGCCCGGCAACGTAGTCGTGATTCGCAAGACCATCGCGGACACGACGGGCCAGTTCCGGGATCTGCGGGCGGATCACAGCGGCGCTCAGGTTGTTCAAGCGCAGGTTATACAGTGGCAACTTGTTCTGCCAGCGGGCGAAGGCCTCTTCCAATTCGGGCGAGTTGTCGCCGTACGGTCCTTTATGTTTCTTCCAGTTATGTTCGTACGCGCCCGACATGATGACGGCACGGGCCACCAGATCAGCATCGTTTGAGATCAGAATACCGCCTTCGCCCGCATTGATCATCTTGTAGGACTGAAACGAGAAACAGCCGACCTTGCCGATGGTGCCGATATTCCTGCCATGCCAGGTCGTGCCCAGCGAATGCGCAGCGTCTTCGATTACCGGGATGTCACGCGCGTCGCACAGCGCCATGATCGCGTCCATATCAGATGTGTGGCCGCGCATGTGACTGATGATCACCGCCTGAACGCTGTCGAGCTTGGCCTCGAAATCGGCCATGTCGATGCGATAATTCTCACCCACTTCGCATAGGACCGGGATGCAGTCCGCGTGGGTGACCGACGAGGGAACCGCGGCAAATGTGAAGCCGGGGATCAGGACGCGCGCATCACGCGGCAGACCCAGTGCCTTGAGCGACAGAAACAGCGCAGCAGAACAGGATGAAACAGCGAGAGCGTATTTTGTGCCCAGAAGTTCGGCAAACTCGGCCTCCAGCAAAGACACCGGGGCATCTTGCGGGGCGGTATAGCGAAACAAGTCGCCCGACTGCATCAGGGCGTCGATGGCTTCTTTTGCTGCTTCTGGGATGGGTTCGGCGTCATGAACGTTTGGTGGAAGCGTCATATTTGGAATTCCCGAATTCTATCTTTGGTAAAGATAAAGCTATTCAGGCGGCAATCCAAGCCCTCAATCGCCGCGCCAGCGGAAATTCACCAATATGTCACAAGTAACGTGGATCAGATCCCAAGCCGGTCCCGCATGGCGAACCATGTCATTGCCAGCACAAGCAGCGGGTTGCGCAGGGCAGACCCGCCTGGGAAGGGCAGGGTTGGCACGCGGGCCATTGTATCGAACCCTTCAGATTGGCCCTGAATGGCCAGTGCCATCAATTGCCCTGCATGGGTCGCGGTGCCTACACCATGACCGGAATAGCCGGAAGCAGACAGAATATTGGGCGCGATACGCACCAGATAAGGCATCCGCCGCATGGTAATGGCCAGCGTCCCACCCCATGCGTAGTCGATTTTGACATCGCGCAGATGTGGGAAGATTTCGGTCATCGGCTTGCGGACCTTCGCCGCGACATCCGCAGGAAAACGATAGCCATAACTTTCGCCGCCACCGAACAAAAGCCGGCCATCGGCGCTGAGGCGGAAATAGTTCACCACGAACTTGGTATCCGCGACCGCGACATCCTGAGTCAGGACCCGCGCGGCCTCGCTGCCAAGGGGTTCAGTCGCTGCGATGAAGTTGTTGATGGGCATGACACGGGCCGCGACGGTCCGGTTGAGATTGCCAAGATAGCCATTGCAGGCCAGCACAACATGGTCGGCCCTAACGTTCCCCCTGGCGGTCCGGATCAGTGCAGGCCGGGTTTCGTCAATATCGATGACTTCGGTGCCCTCAAAAATGCGAACACCCGCTTTGGCCGCCGCCTGCGCCAACCCCAGCGCAAAGTTCAATGGGTGCAAATGAGCAGCCCCCATGTCCAGATACCCACCCTTGTAAGCGGGTGAGGGGCAAAGTTTGTGGCCTTCGTCTTCATCCAGCAGCTTGATCTGGTCATACTGATAACGGTCGGACAGATGGCCTGCATGGGTGTGCAGCTCTTCTCGTTCCGAAGCTGACAGACCCAGAACCGCGACGCCGGGTTGCAGGTCGCACGCGATCTGATGCTTGGAGATTAGTGATTTGACCAGATCCTTGGCGTCTTCGGCCAGGTCCCACAGCTTTGCAGCATCCGCGTCGCCAACAAGACGCTCGAGGTCTTCCTGATCCATCCGCTGCGCGCTGCCCAGCTGGCCACCATTGCGCCCCGAGGCACCAAATCCGACACGGTGGGCTTCAAGCAGAACGACATCGAACCCCGCCTCGGCCAGATGCAATGCTGCGGACAGGCCTGTGTAGCCACCGCCCACAACGCAGACATCCGCCGTAATATCTTCGGCCAAAACAGGAAAGCGTTCCGTTGGGTTCGCAGTCGCGGCATACCAGCTAGCAGGGTATTCGCCCTTGCGGTCATTGGAATAGAGCAGATTCACGAAAAGTCTCAGACGTTGATCAGCAGATGTTCCCGTTCCCACGGAGAGATGACCTGCAGAAATTCTTCATATTCGGCCCGCTTCACGATGCCATAGACACGGGCAAACTCGGGGCCAAGGATTTCGTGCAGGGCTGTGGCTTCGTCAAACATATCCAACGCATCGCCCATGACCTGGGGGATATCCCCTTCGCCTTCATAGGCGTCACCATAGAATTGACGACGCGGGCGTTCTTGTTCAACCAGACCCAGATAGCCGCACGCCAGCGACAGGGCGATGCCCAGATACGGGTTGCAATCCATACCGGCGATGCGGTTTTCGACACGGCGCGATTCAGGTCCGGACAGAGGAACGCGAATGCCTGTAGTGCGGTTGTCGCGGGCCCATTCCAGATTGATCGGTGCGGCGTGGTCTTTCACGTAGCGACGATACGAGTTTACATAAGGTGCCATCACGGCCAGACCGGAGGGCAGATGGTTCTGCAACCCGGCAATGAAGTGATAGAACGCGTCCGTTTCGCCGCCCTGCGGGCCCGAAAAGATATTCTGGCCGGTCTCCATGTCGATAATCGAATGATGGATATGCATGGCCGAGCCCGGCTCTTCCTCGATCGGTTTGGCCATGAAGGTTGCAAAACAATTGTGCCGTAACGCCGCCTCGCGGATCAGGCGCTTGAAGTAGAAAACCTCATCAGCAAGTTTGACTGGGTTGCCGTGGCGAAGGTTGATCTCCAACTGGCCCGCACCGCCTTCCTGGGTGATGCCATCGATTTCGAACCCCTGATGTTCGGCAAAGTCATAGATATCGTCGATGACCGGGCCGAACTCGTCCACCGCGGTCATCGAATACGCCTGCCGCGCCGCAGCTGGGCGGCCAGAACGCCCCATCATCGGCTTGATTTCCTGTGCGGGATCGACATTGGGGGCGACCAGAAAGAACTCCATTTCTGGCGCAACAACCGGTTTCCAGCCTCGGTTGTGATACAGCTGGACCACGCGTTTCAACACGTTACGGGGGCTATAAGGGATCGGATCACCATCCCGGTCATAGGCGTCGTGGATCACTTGCAGCGTCCAGTCCCCTGTCCAGGGTGCGGCTGAAGCCGTCGAATAGTCGGGCTTCAGGATCATGTCCTTTTCGATGAACCCGTCGTCACCTGCGGCTTCACCCCAGTCCCCCGTGATGGTCTGGAAGAATATGCTGTCAGGCAGGTGAAAATAGGATTGCTTGGCGAATTTCGTGGCAGGCACGGCCTTGCCACGTGCAATTCCGGGAAGGTCCGAGATGATACATTCAACCTCGTCCAGCCGCTGTCCGTGGAAATAGGCTTTGGCGGCTTCCGGCAGTTTATCAGTCCAATCAGCCATCAGGCTCTCTCTTTCTTTAAAAACTCGGCCATATGGCGCGCGATTGTGGCGTTGTCATCCGGGGCGGTTTCGCGATTTGCGGCCTCGCGCATCAGGTCTTCGGGGACGACGCCTTTTCCCCGTGTGCGCATCAGGCCCGCGACAAAACCATTGGTGAATTCAGGGTGGGCCTGAACCGTCCAGATCGTGTCTCCATAAGCCAGCATCGCGTTTTCGCAAAATGCGTTCTGACCAAGAACGCGCGCGCCTTCGGGCAACTCGACAACCTGATCCTGATGCCAGGCATTCAGCCAGACTGTGTTGCCGTCAAACTCGTATTCAGTGCGTCCGACGGCCCATCCGCCCTTGAACTTCTCGACCTTGCCGCCCAGTGCCTGCGCGATGATCTGATGCCCAAAGCATACGCCGATCAGTGGCTTTCCGCTTTGCTGTATCTCTCTGACCAAGTCTTCCAGCGGGGCGATCCACGGCAGGTCTTCGTACGCGCCGTGGCGCGAACCGGTTATGACCCAGCCATCTGCGTCATCCGCGCCGCTTGGGAATATGCCGTCGACCACGGCGAAGGTCTGGAACTCAAATCCGTTGCCACCGAGAAGTGCAGGAAACAGCTCATCATAGTCGCCGAATTCGCCATGCAAGGCATCTGGTGTGTGGCCGGTTTGTAATATGCCGATTTTCATGTGTCACCAAATTTGATCAAATTCACTCTAGCTGAGTCCGAGTGAGGCGGCAAGGGGGGTCAAACCGCCTCGAGATAGCTCAGCCAGTGATCTTCAGGAGCGATACGCTCAAATCGTTCAATTTCCTGTCGCTTGGTCATGATCAGGTACTGGATCAGATCCGCCGAGAAAAGCCGGGCGACCAGGGGGTCGGTCTCAAATCTGTCAATTGCGGCCGCCCAGTCTGGCATCAGTTGAGGCAGGTCTTCGATATCGTAGGCATTGCCTGTGATCGGGGCAGGGGGCCGCAGACCGTCTTCGATCCCGGCAAGGGCTGCGCCCAAAACCGCGGCCAGCATCAGGTAGGGGTTGATGTCACCACCTGCGACGCGGTGTTCGATGCGCCGGGCTGCTGTTGCCCCGCCCGGGATGCGAATTGCGGCGGTTCTGTTCTCATAGGCCCAGCAGGCCCCGGTCGGGGCATGAGCACCCGGTACAAGCCGGGTGTAAGAATTGCCGTGGGGCGCAAAAATCAACGTGCTGCCTGGCATGGCCGCCACACAACCCGCGACGGCGGAATGCAGAATGCCGGTCCCTTCAGGCCCGCCATTGTCAAACACATTGCGCCCCCGATGGTCCAGCACCGAGAAATGCACATGCATCCCATTGCCTGCATCATCTGCATAGGGTTTCGACATGAATGTTGCGGCAAACCCGTGTTTGCGCGCCAGGCCACGTGTCAACGCCTTGAAAAGCCACGTATCGTCGGCACAGCGCATGGCATCCTGATGATTCAGGTTGATCTCGAATTGGCCAACGCCACTTTCCGAGATGGCGGTTTGCGCGGGGATATCCATGGCGGCGCAGCCATCGTAGAGATCTGTGAAGAAATCCTCAAACGCATCCATTTCAGCGACCGACAGAACGGATTCATACAGCAGGCGGCGCCCGGTGATCGGGTTCAACGGAGGTTGCGGTTGCGCACCCGAAGCATCGATTAGTGTGAATTCCAACTCAGTCGCCGCAACGACCGACCAGCCGCGTTTGGCATAACGGTCAAGAATGGCAGACAGAGCGTGGCGCGGATCACCCGCAAACGGGGTACCTGCATCGTCATACAAGCTCATCGGAACCAGCGCCGTTTCTTTCGGAAGCCAGGGCACGGGCACCGGGCCCCGGTCGGTTGGGCGCAGCACGCCATCCGCATCGCCGGTTTCGAACACCAGCGGGCTGCCGTGAATATCCGCGCCCCAGAGATCGACATTGAGTGCCGAGAACGGCATGCGCACGGCGCCTTTCTCCAGCTTGCCCGCATACTCAGGGGGCACGCGTTTGCCCCGCATCTGACCGTTCAGGTCACATGCAGTCACGCGAAAACTGTGCAAGGCGCTCAGGTCCATTGGGGGCTCCGTCAATTCTGTTTCCCCGTGATGTACTTCAATGGATCAGATTTGTCACCAAATTTGATCAAATTTTGATATTTGGGACAGATGTGACTGCTCGGCATAGTTTTTGGGCGAGTACGAAATTGGTCTTGCGGACAAAGCTCGCGCCTTGCGTTTCCTTCAGTGAAAACATCACGGAAACATCTGTTAAGCCATTGATCATATTATCCAATGGCGTTGTCTGCGGCAAGTCAGGGAGCGGCTGGATTTTCCCAGTGTTGAAAGCGCGGCGATCGGATTTGATACGACGTCCGAACCCGCAAATCAGCTTCGTTTGCCCAGTCCTCAAGAATTGGCTTATTTTGGCGATTTTTCTATGATAGCTGCGGGTTTCGTATTCTTGAGGATGGTTGAGTTGACTGCACGTGGAAGAGATAATATTCAACACCATGCTACTCTGAGCATTGCCCCCATGATGGATTGGACCGACCGCCACTGTCGGTATTTTCATCGGCGGCTTAGCACGGAAACCTTGCTGTATACCGAGATGGTAACGGCACCGGCGCTTGTCCGAGGAGGGGCGCTGCATCTGTTGGATCATTCACCGCAGGAACATCCCGTGGCTTTACAGCTGGGCGGGTCCGATCCAGAGGAGCTGGCGCAAGCGGCGAGATTGGGTGCAGATGCAGGATATGATGAGATCAATCTGAACTGTGGATGCCCGTCGGACAGGGTGCAGTCTGGTACTTTCGGGGCGGTTCTGATGAAAGATCCGGCGCGGGTTGCAGAATGCGTCGCAGCAATGCGCGAAGCGGCGAATGTAGATGTCACGGTCAAATGCCGCATCGGTGTGGATGACCAAGAGCCCGAAGAAGTTCTGCCTGCGTTTCTTGAGCAGATCAGTGCGGCGGGCTGTCAAAGAGTAACGATCCATGCGCGCAAGGCGTGGTTGCAGGGGCTGAGCCCTAAGGAAAACCGCGATGTTCCACCGCTTGATTATGACCTTGTGCATCGGATGAAAGCCGCGTTTGCGGATCTGCATATATCGATCAATGGTGGTATCGCCAGCTTGGATGAAGCAGCAACACATCTGGACGCGGGTCTTGACGGTGTCATGATTGGTCGGGCGGCCTATCATCAGCCCGGTGATATCCTGGCAGATGCCGACCGGCGCATCTTTGGCGTTGGAACCGTTCGCGATCCGCTGACGGTTGTTCAAGAAATGGTGCCCTATATTGAAAGGCACCTTGCCAATGGCGGGCGTTTGCACCAGATCACGCGGCATATGCTGGGTCTCTTTGCGGGGCGCCCCGGTGCGCGGGCATGGCGGCGCGCCTTGTCCGAAGGGGCCGTGCATGAAGGGGCCGGGCCAGAAGTCATGCTACAGGCCCTGGACCATATTGCGCCGATGGTCGAGGTTTAAACGGCAAGGGGGGGACGATGCCCGAGACAATGTTGCTGGCCCAGATGATGGGCCTTTTGCTTGTGATCGGTGCGCTGGCCGGTGTGCTTGCCGGGCTGTTGGGAGTGGGAGGCGGTATCGTTCTGGTCCCCGCGTTCTTCTATGCGTTTCAGACGCTTGGCTATGGCGGCCCGCAACTGATGCAGCTTTGTCTGGCGACGTCGCTGGCCACGATCATTGTAACGTCGATGCGGTCTGTTCTAGCCCACAACAAGAAGGGTGCCGTGGATTGGGATATCCTGCGCGGTTGGGGTCCGGGTATTGTCGTCGGCGCAATTGTCGGAGTGCTGGTCGCATCGGCGCTGCGGACCGAGGCTTTGCAGGCACTGTTCGGAATTCTGGGCATGGTGATCGGTGCCTATCTTGGGTTGGGTCGCGCAGAATGGCGGTTGGGCGACGCAATGCCCAACGGAATCAAGCGGGCCGTCCTGTCCCCTCTGGTCGGGTTTCTTTCCGTTCTGATGGGCATCGGAGGAGGCAGTTTCGGTGTGCCGCTGATGAGCCTCTATAACACCCCTATCCACCGCGCGGTCGCGACCGCGGCCGGGTTTGGCGTGATCATCGCCGTACCCTCGGTCATTGGGTTCTTGTTTGTAGATATCGCGCCCGAGCATCGCCCCCCGTTGACCATTGGCGCGGTTAATCTTGTGTCCTTCGGGATCGTTGTCGCAATGACTATGATCACCGCGCCCTGGGGGGTAAAGCTGGCCCATGCGATGGACCCAAAACCGTTGAAACGTGTCTTCGCCGTGTTCCTAACGCTGGTCGCGCTGAACATGCTGCGCAAGGCCGTGGGCTTATGAGCGATTTTTCTGCCCGGGGCTGGGTGAAATTCCCGTATGATCCGGTTTTGGCCGAATGGGTGAACCACGCTTTGCCTGCCGCACGGGCGTCGACAACGGACCCGGCCCACGCGGAATGGTTGGATTGCGAAGGTACGTGGTTCATCGGTGTCGACGCACTATCCAATGACACGAAGGGCAGGGTCGGGCAGTCCGGGCCTCTGACCGGAAAGGCCATGGCGTTCATCGACAAGCACTTTGGAGATTTACCGCTGCACAAGGGGCAGGTTTCGGTTGTTTATCCGGGTTATCCGCGCCCGCGCCGGGGCGAGAAAGAAGCGGCCACCCGGTACCGTCGAAACAGGGATGCGGCCCATGTGGACGGTTTGCGCCCGACAGGGCAGGATCGCCGCCGCCGGGTTGATGAACCTCATGCCTGGATTCTGGGCATTCCACTGACTGAGGCCAGCTCAGACGCGTCTCCGATGGTGGTGTGGGACGGCAGTCATGACATTCTGCGGACCGCGTTCAGGCAGGCGCTTGAAGGGATGCCACCTGAGGTCCTGCACGAAGTAGACATAACCGACATCTACCAATCCGCCCGTCGCGAGGTGTTTGCGACCTGCCCAAGGATCGAGTTGCCTGCAAAGCCGGGAGAGGCCTATTTGCTTCACCGCCATTGCCTGCACGGCGTTGCTCCTTGGGCCGAAGGGGCGACGGCGGGGCAGGATGGTCGAATGATCGCCTATTTCCGCCCCGAATGCGCCGGTGGAGTAGCCGAATGGATCGAATCCGCCTAACGTCCTGTCATTATTTGGCTTTGGAGGTTTTGACCGATGATGACGGTTCATACGAATTCTGACGGTGCACTCATAGAAGTCGAGTTGTCGGGGCAAGTGACCAGCGCCGATTACACCAATACTCTGGTTCCCGCCATCGAGTCTGCGCTAACGGAACACGACACGGTTCGGCTACTGGCGATAATACAACCTGAATTCCAGGGGTATGATCTGGGCGCAGCCTGGTCCGACACCAAGCTGGGGTTAAGCCATTGGCGCGGTTTCGACCGGATCGCAGTTGTTGCTGATCAGGGTTGGGTGCAGACAAGCGTTCGTCTGGCGGCCCCCATCCTGCCCTGTCCGGTTCAGGTGTTTGATCTGGCCGAGCTTGAGGCGGCCCGACGCTGGATGCGCGAGTCCCTTGGGTCGATCCACGTGACTGACCTGAGCGGTCCATGTGTTCAGATCAGCCTATTGGGCAAGCTGGACCCTGAATGGTACAAACAGGCAGAACGTGATCTGGATGCAGTGTTACAGGACCGGCTAGGGTTTCGCCTGCTGATAGACCTCAGGGAGTTTGACGGCTGGCAAGGGCTGTCAGCGCTTGCGGCGCATTTTCGGTTGGCCAGCCGACATATCGGACAACTGGACCGAGCTGCCATCGTTGGGGACAAAAGCTGGCAGCGCATGGCGCAGAAGGTCGCCAGCCATGTGTTAGGGACCCGGACACAGTTTTTCCCGTCCGAAGAGTACGACAACGCCAGGGCTTGGCTTGCCGCCGGATAAAACCTTCGACTGTGGAACGCCTGAGCAGGCAACACCCAATCGGTCAAGGTTCGTGATGCAGCCTCAAATCCGGTCGTGCGATGTCAGGCATGATTCGACTGCTGACGGCGGGTTTCCCGCAGCTTCGGCCCCAGCTTTCCCAGTCTCGGCAAAGTCGGGTCGAAAAGTGACGTTAGGAAATTATGTGCTTTTGAGAGTTTTTCTTGATTGAGACGTCAAAAACGATCAAAGGCCGCGTGTTTTCCCCCTACTTGTGACGGGAAATACCTTTAGCCACACCCTGTCGCTGCGGGTTACCACTCACGTTGAACCTCAATGTTCAAGAGCTAGACCCCCTCGGAGCCCGAACTCGACCCGCAGTGGCACGGTTACTGGAAACGGGACGTCCGCAATGCCACTTAAGACTTTGATCGGAAGACTCACTAATACAAGAAAGACCAAACGTGCAGCTGACGTGCTGCAATCGGAATGCGCGCGCAATGATGATCGGCGGCCCAAAACCAGCCAATCCGAGATTGCGCTTCTGTTTCAGAAAGAACTGCGTGGCACCGCGCCGAACGCACCTATCCCGAAAAGGGCCGCACAGTCGGCAGAAATGTCATCAAAACGTCTACGCTGATCGGTCAGGAGCCATTCATGCGAGCGGCACGCCCGCCGCGCCGCTTGCTGAGTCGCGGTTTACGAGACGGCAGGTCGTTCATGATTTCAGCGCGTTCGCTGCTGTCCATCCTGGACCAGCGAGAAATCTCGTCAATCGTGCGGTAACATCCGGTGCAGATGCGCTCGGCCGGATGGACAACACAAATCTGGACACAAGGGCTTTCGACCTCATTGCGCTTCCAAACCATATTCGTCATCGATCGGTCTCCGACCTGTTACAAAAAGCGCAGTCTGTCCAGTGCTCCCTGCAAGATATAACCTGCTGCAACGTGATCAATAACCTGTCCGCGACGTTTTCGTGACGTATCCGCCTCAAGCAGTGCTTTTTCTGCCGCAACCGTACTCAGCCGCTCATCCCAGAATCCGATTGGTAAATCCGTCAGACGGGACAGGTTTCGCGCAAATGCCCGCGTAGACTGGCAGCGCGGCCCCTCTGTGCCGTCCATGTTTTTGGGAAGACCCAACAGAATGCCGCCAACCTCGCGATCCGTAGCAATTTCGATCAACCGGGCGGAATCGAGTGTGAATTTCTTGCGCCTTACGGTCTCCAACGGGCTGGCCACGCCCCGCATCCGGTCGGAAACCGCGACGCCGATGGTCTTTTCACCCAGATCCAGCCCTATCAGCGCTTGCATCGGGGGAAGCGCATTGGCGAAGTTTTCGAAAACGTCGTGGATCATTGCGCAATCCCGGCTTGCAGGGCTGCGGCAACAATGATCTGCAACGCCTCGGTGTTTCCGGCAAACACCTCCAGCGCCTCATTGTGGATATCCATGGCCCGTTGGCCCTGGCCCAGAACACCCAGAGCGGCGATCAGACGAGCCCATTCTTCGGGCGCGCCGCCTTCCGTCGCCAGGCGGTCGGATAACTGATCCACCATTCCCTGAATCATCTGTTGCCGTTCCTCGAGACTCATTTCCGCCGCTGCAGCCATGTCTTCGCGACTTGGACCAGACGGCGCGCTCAGGTCTGGTGGATTGAAAACCCCTGCCCGAAAGGCTAACTCATCAATCTGATCCCGGATCGCCCCCGCCCACGGCGCGCCTGCCGGGGCTTCCCTCAGCGTTTCGACCCAAATGCGGTAGGCAAGGTCCGGTCGACCTGTCTGAACCAGCATTTGCCCCCAATAATATCGGGCCGGGCCGTGATGGGGATCGCGATTCAAAGCTTCGGCAAGGGCCTTTTCAGCTTCGGGCGACACATATCCGCCCGCAGCCAGGATCATCATCTCGGCAAAATCCGCGTAGTGCTCGGCTGTGGCTGCGTCGCCTGACAGTTCGATCACCCTTTGTTGCGCGGTATATCCATCCTTGAAGTTCCCCGAATTGGTCTCATGCTGCGCCAAAAGCATCTGCCCTTGCAAATCATCCGGGCGGGCCGCAACGGTCTCTCGCAACTGCTTGAGAAGAGACGCGTAATTTTCGTCAAGATGCGCCGCTTGAGGTGGGGTCGCCAGCTCTTCTGCGGCGCTCTGGGACGGACGATTGGCGCGCACCTCCTCGGCCAGTTCCAGCCGCGTGGTCAGGGGCATGTCGGGCAACCCGACGGCACCAATACGATGATACATCGCCATCGCGCCCCCAATGATGATCAGAATGACAACCGGGATCGTCACAATCGAGACGGTCCGCGATGGCCCAGCACCCGAGCCACCCTTTTTCATCTGTTCATCAGCGGCAAGAATTCGTCGAGAGATTTCGGTGCGGACCCGTTCCGCATCGGCCTCACCAATCACCCCGCGCGCCAGATCCCGGTCCACACCGGAGAGCTGTTCGCGATACACACGCAGATCGTAAGCCGCCGCAGGTTCATCCCCACGGCGTTTGCGCAGCAGTGTGAAACTCAAAAACACCGCGATCAACAGCGCGACAAGAAAAATCAGAACCCAGAACGTCATGGTCCCTCCGAAGATGCTGTCCTGACTTAGACCTGTGCGACGTCCAACAAAAGGGACAAATGGCCGCGAATGAACGACATGTCGCAATAGTGCGATATTGCGGCGTTGCGCGGCGCGGTTAAACTGTCGCCGCGCGGCATATCTGCGCGCAATCACCGAACCGGATGGATTCGCTTATGAAACACTACTCAGCCTTTGCTGTCGCGCGGGAGGCCCTGCGCTATCACACCGGATGGGAACGCGCTTGGCGTTCGCCCGAGCCCAAGAAACGTTATGACGTCATCATCATCGGTGCTGGCGGGCATGGTCTTGCGACCGCGTATTACCTTGGCAAGAACTACGGCATTCAGAATGTCGCGGTGATCGAAAAAGGCTGGCTGGGTGGTGGCAACACAGGTCGAAACACAACGATCATCCGCTCGAATTACCTGCAGGACCCTTCGGCGGCGATCTATGAAAAGGCGCGTGGCTTATACGAGGATCTGAGCCAGGATCTGAACTACAACATCATGTTCAGCCCGCGCGGCGTGATGATGCTGGCGCAGACCCAGCACGAGATTCGCGGTTACCAGCGAACCGCACACGCCAACGCCCTGCAGGGTGTAAAGACCGAATGGATCACCTCCGAACGTGTCAAGGAACTGGTGCCAATCATCAACCTGGACGGCCCCCGCTATCCGGTTCTAGGGGCGCTGTGGCAGGAACGCGGCGGTACTGCCCGTCACGATGCCGTCGCGTGGGGCTATGCGCGCGCCTGCTCAGCCATGGGTATGGACATCATCCAGCAATGCGAAGTCACGGGTGTCCGATCTCAGGATGGCCGTGTCGTCGGCGTAGACACCACCAAGGGTGCCATCGATTGTGACAAGCTGGGTATCGTCGTTGCGGGCCACTCCGGTCAACTGGCCGAGATGGCGGGCTTCCGTCTCCCGCTGGAAGCCATTGCATTGCAGGCGCTGGTATCCGAGCCGATCAAACCCTGCATGGATGTGGTTGTCATGGCCAATACCGTGCACGGCTACATGTCGCAGTCCGACAAGGGCGAGATGGTGATCGGGGGTGGGACCGACGGGTTCAACAACTTCACCCAGCGCGGAAGCTTCCATCATATCGAGGAAACCGTCCGCGCCCTCGTCGAAACCTTCCCGATGATTTCGCGCCTCAAGATGCTGCGCCAATGGGGTGGTATCGTCGACATGACCGGTGATCGCTCACCTATCCTGTCGAAAACTCCGCTGGGCGGGTGCTTTATCAACTGCGGCTGGGGCACCGGCGGTTTCAAGGCGATTCCCGGGTCCGGCTGGGGCATGGCACAGCTGATGGCCACAGGTCATTCGCCGTTGACCGAGGCCTTCTCGATGGACCGCTTCAAGGAAGGCCGCTTCATCGACGAAAGCGTGGCCGCCGGGGTTGCACACTGAAGGTGGTTCCGAGGTTGCCAAAAAACAGAATTCCGGTTGGCCACTGCGCCAACCAACCGCCAAAAGGATGACAACATGCTGATCCTGAATTGCCCTTACTGCGGCGTTGATGCCGAAGAAACCGAACTGGCCGCCGGTGGCGAGGCGCATCTGAAGCGTTTTGGTCCCGGCTCGTCGGATGACGAGTTCCACGACTACCTGTTCATGCGCGAAAACCCCAAGGGCGTGCACTTTGAACGCTGGCGCCATGCCAATGGCTGCGGCAAGTGGTTTCATGCGGCACGCTGCACAAGCACGCTAGAAGTGTTCGGCACTTACACGGCTCAGACCTCTGAGCCGCCGCAGGACATCAAAGAGGCCATCGCCGCAAAGCGCCCTGGATGGACCTGGAGAGAGTTCTCCTGATGCTTCATCTTTTCAAAAATACTCCCGCCGGAGGCTCCGACGCCTCTACCCGCGAAAGGTCCGCACAATGAGCACCCGTCTCGCAAAACAAGGCCGGCTGATTGATCGGTCGAAAAAGGTCACGTTTACCTTCAACGGAACTTCGATGCAGGGCTATGAGGGCGACACGCTTGCCTCGGCACTGCTGGCCAACGATCAGATGATGATGGGCCGGTCGTTCAAGTACCACCGCCCCCGCGGTGTCGTTGCAAGCGGCGCCGAAGAGCCGAACGCCCTGGTCGGGCTGGGGCAGGGCAACCGGTTTGAACCGAACCAGCGCGCCACCACGACCGAGTTGTTCAACGGTCTGACTGCGATTTCGCAAAACCATTGGCCTAACTTGGACTTTGATATTGGGGCAGTGAATACAGCCTTTGCCCGGTTCCTGCCGGCTGGCTTCTACTACAAGATGTTCATCCACCCCAAACCGTTCTGGAAGCATGTCTACGAGCCGTTCATCCGTCAGTCTGCCGGTCTGGGCAAAGCGCCCGACAAGGACAGCCGCGATGCCGATACCTATGAGCACTTCTATGCCTTCACCGATGTTCTGGTCATCGGTGGCGGTGTGGCTGGCCTACAGGCGGCAAAGGCGGCAGCAGCTTCGGGCGCCAAGGTTCTGCTGATTGAGCAGAGCGCACATTGGGGCGGTCGCGCTCCGGTTGACGGCGGCACAGTCAATGATGAGCCTGTGGATATGTTCGTGGAGCAATTGGTTTCCGAACTCGAAACAATGGACAACGTCACCATGCGCTCTCGCTGCATGGGCGCGGGTGTTTATGACCATGGTTACGTTCTGGGTTATGAGCGCCTGACAGACCACACGCCGGGCGTGCAGGGCCCGCGCCACCGCCTTTGGCGTATCCGCGCCAAGCAAATTGTGACTGCAACCGGCGCAATTGAACGCCCGTTGTCCTTTGCGGGTAACGATGTTCCGGGTGTGATGCTGGCTTCTGCCATGCGCGATTATGCCGTGAACTGGGGTGTCACCCCGGGCGAGCGTGTCATCGTCGCCACCAACAATGACGACGCCTATCGCACCGCGATTACGCTGAAGCAAGCGGGTGTGGATGTTTTGCGTATTGTTGACGCACGGGCAACGGCTGGACCTTTGGCAGAGGAAGCCCGCCAGTTGGGGATCCGCGTTGATCCGGGCAAGGCCATTGCCAAGGTCAAGGGCGGCAAGCGCGTCAAAAAAGTCGCCATCTGCAACCAGGAAGGTGTTGGCGGCGCACGTGAAGAGGTTGAAGCAGATGCAGTGGCCATGTCGGGCGGCTGGTCGCCGGTCGTTCATATGTGGTCTCATTGCGGTGGCAAGCTGACCTGGGATGACGCGAATGCCTTTTTCCGCCCCGATCCCTCGCGCCCGCCGCTGGGCGCAAACGGTGAGGGCTTTGTTCTGGCCGCCGGGGCATCGAATGGTGCGTTGGCGCTGGGCGATGTTCTGACCGACGCCCACACGGCGGGAAAAGCCGCAGCCAAGGCCGCAGGTTTCAAGCCGAAAAACATCAAGGCTCCTGTTGGCGAAACCACTGCAGAAGCTCCTATGGAGGCTGTCTGGCTGATGCCAGCAAACGCAGAAATCCAGCTGCGCATGAAATCCTGGCTCGACTTCCAGAATGACGTCAAAGTCTCGGACGTCCAACTGGCTGCGCGCGAGGGCTATGAGAGCGTTGAGCACACCAAGCGTTACACCACACTTGGTATGGCGACGGATCAGGGTAAGTTGAGCAACATCAATGGCTTGGCAATTCTTGCTGATGCGTTGGAGTCCGAAATCCCGAAGGTCGGCACCACGACCTTCCGCCCGCCTTATACACCCATCTCGATGGGCGCGATCGGCGGTGAAGCGCGGGGTGAAGTGTTCCAGCCGATCCGACAGACACCAATGCACAACTGGCACGACAAGAACGGCGCCGATTGGGAGCCGGTCGGCCACTGGCGCCGGACCTACGCCTATGTCCGTCCCGGTGAATCCGTGCATGACGCCGTGAACCGTGAGGTGAAGAACACCCGCGAAAACCTTGGCCTGCTGGACGCCTCGACGTTGGGCAAGCTGATCGTCAAAGGCCCTGACGCAGGCAAGTTTCTGGACATGTTGTACACCAACATGATGTCCACGCTGAAGGTCGGAAAATGCCGCTATGGCCTGATGTGCTCGGAAAACGGCTTTCTGATCGACGACGGCGTGGTCGCACGCATCGATGAGGACACATGGCTGTGCCACACCACCACCGGCGGTGCCGAGCGTATCCATGGTCACATGGAAGAATGGCTACAAACCGAATGGTGGGACTGGAAAGTCTATGTCGCCAACGTGACCGAGCAATATGCTCAGGTCGCTGTAGTCGGCCCGAACGCCCGCAAGGTTCTAGAAAAGTTGGGCGGCATGGACGTCAGCCGCGAGACGCTGCCCTTTATGGAATGGCGAGATGGCAAGATCGGCGTGTTCGACTGCCGCGCCTATCGCATCTCGTTCTCGGGCGAGTTGTCCTACGAGATCGCCGTTCCCGCCTCGCAGGGTCAGGCGTTCTGGGATGCCCTGATGGAAGCAGGCAAGGAATTCGGTGTGATGCCTTACGGCACCGAATGTCTGCACATTCTTCGGGCCGAGAAGGGCTTTATCATGATCGGCGACGAAACCGACGGCACCGTGATCCCGCAGGATCTGGGGCTCCACTGGGCACTGTCGAAAAAGAAAGAAGACTACCTTGGCAAACGCGCCCATTCGCGCAGCCATATGGCCGACCCAGAGCGTTGGAAACTGGTCGGGCTTGAGACTGTGGATGGTTCTGTTCTGCCTGATGGCGCATATGCAGTGGGCGAGGGCGTCAATGCCAATGGTCAGCGCAACATGATCGGGCGTGTCACTTCGACCTATTTCTCAGCGAACCTTGGCAAAGGGATCGCTATGGGCCTGATCAAGCACGGCCCGGACCGGATGGGTGAAATCGTCGAGTTCCCGGGCACCGACGGCAAAACGTACAAAGCCAAGATCGTGGACCCGATCTTCTTCGACAAGGACGGGGAGAAGCAGAATGTCTGAACCCATCAGCGCACTGAACCACGCCAGCTATGATGGCATCGCCAATGTCAGGGAATGTGGCCTGCAAGGCATGATCACCCTGCGCGGCGACTTGTCCGACAAAAGCCTCGCCAAGGCCGTCAAGGACGCGACTGGGCAGAATGTGCCCGGTCAGCGCGAGGCGCTGGTCAGCGGCGATACCGGCGTATGCTGGATGTCACCGGACGAGCTGCTGGTGCTGGTCCCTTATGCCGAGGTCGAGGCCAAGCTGGCCGCAATGGTCAAAGCTTTGGGAAAAACTCACGCACTGGCCGTCAACGTCTCGGATGCCCGCGCGGTCTTCACGATATCAGGCGCCAGCGCACGAGAAGTGTTGGGCAAAGTAACCCCGGTTGATCTGTCGACCGAGGCCTTCCAACCCGGCCAAATCCGCCGCTCGCGCCTGGCGCAAGTGGCAGGTGCGTTCTGGATGGACGATGCCGAAACCTTCCGCGTGGTCTGCTTCCGTTCGGCTGCGGATTACGTTTTCAAACTGCTGAAGGTTGCGGCGCAACCGGGCAGTGAGGTTGGCGTTTACTGACAGTTTCCTCGGCTCGAAAATACAAGACCGCCCGCTGATTGCGGGCGGTTTCTTTTTTCAGGACAGACAACTTAATTTTCCTTTTGAACCTGGGCTTACGATTGTGAATGCGACGGCCTTGCATCCATTTGGAGAAAGTGTTTCAGTCTGTTCGCGCTAGATGCGAAAGAGCGTCTGACTTAAAATTTGGTTGCAAATCAAAGCACTTGGTTTAGATGGCATGGTCATTTTCCTGGATAGGCCCTAAATTTCGCAAGGGCGTAATGACGAAGCATCATTATTCTCACAGCCCTTCTTTTGATGCCTCTGCTGCTAATGCAGGACCGGCGGTCGAGGGGCGCGAGTTGAAAACAAAGAGAACACAAGAAATGGTAAAACTAATGAAACTAACTTCTTTATTTCTGGCTTTTAGTTTGTTGGCAGCCGCCGCTTAGGCGGAAGTACAAAGCTATGAATGCGACCTACATAGCACACAGGATCGGGGATGGATTCCACGCAAGGTGCTTTTGAGCGTTGATGCAGACGGCAAGCGCGCAAGAGCCTATGACGGAGCAATTCGTGCGTCAAATGAACTGGCAAATACTCCTGTTGAAACACCGGCAGACGCCAAATTCAAGAAAACGGGGAAAGGGGAATATCGGTTGTCGTGGCGTGTGACATTGCCAGCTCAAGCAACAGGAGACTACAGGGTTGCGTATACAGCAACGCTCAATCCCAAGAGCAATGCCATAATAATGAGGGTCAGCTTCCCGCACGCAAATGTGGGTCTCCGACCATATGGGACAGGTACGTGCAAACCGATTGCTTCAGCAGTCCTGTACTAGGCGAATACTACGCTGTCGGGTCAATTGCGGCGCTTAACGTGTCAGCAAAAATGTTTTAAACCCGGAAAGGGTCGAAGCTTTGGTCATACACTCAAAGCTTCGACAGGTCTCGTCACTTGTCTGGCAGTGAGTGTAGAACGAAAGAAGCTCTGCCAATTCCTCCATACGATCCAACCGCGTCTTCGAATCCAACAGTCCCGCATGTGTTGAAAGATAAAGGGCTGGGCGCTGTTCCTTCAGCCATGGCACCAGCGTCGGCAGCACGGAAAATTCGGCGCCTTCGATATCCATCTTCACCAAAGACACGGCGGACAGATCGTTCACTGCGGCGAACTGATCCCAGGCAATCGTCAGGGTATCGGTTCCGTGCGCGCCGTCGTGCAGAAGGGAGCTGGTAGAATCTCCGGGCTCTCCACGAACCGAGGCCATGCGGGCGACACCGAACTTATCCGACAGTGCGACACCCAAAGCGGAGACGTTATGAATGTCATTCAGGTCGAGGTTCCAGGCCAGGTGACGGAACGCTGTGGGGTCGGGCTCAAAGCACCAGACATGGCGTGCCTTACGCGCACCATAAAGAACCGTGGGCCCGATCCATGCGCCGATATCCAAGTAATCGCTTTCAGGCGAGAGATACTTGTCCATCACGGCAAAGGTTTCAGGCTCCCACTGGCCAGTGGAGGCTTTACGCCAGAACTTTGAATGATAAGGGTCCAGACGAAACGGTTCGCCGTTCAGGTTGCCCGCATAGTAACCGCGGGCGCGGTAGAACATCTTGCGCGCCTGTGTCAGCATCGCCTGCCTCCGGGTTTTCTTGTCTCGGCCCTTGACCTGCGGCGGCTGCCAAAGCATTTAACCTTGGGAACCGCAACTCAAATTTAAACAGGGGGCCGACATGGCTTTTGAACTTCCTGATCTTCCTTATGCACATGACGCGCTGGCAGCCAAGGGTATGTCCGCGGAAACACTGGAATATCACCACGATCTGCACCACAAAGCCTATGTCGACAATGGCAACAAGCTGATCGCCGGCACCGAATGGGACGGCAAGTCGCTGGAAGAGATCATCGTTGGCACCTACGACGCAAATGCCGTCGCGCAGAACGGTATCTTTAACAACATCAGCCAGCTGTGGAACCACAACCAGTTCTGGGAAATGATGGGCCCCGGCGACAACGCCATGCCCGGTGAGCTTGAGAAAGCTCTGACCGAAAGCTTTGGTTCGGTTGACGAATTCAAATCGCAGTTCAGTGCGGCAGGTGCCGGTCAGTTCGGCTCGGGCTGGGCGTGGCTGGTCAAGAACGCCGACGGCTCGTTGGCTGTGACCAAGACCGAGAATGGTGTGAATCCGCTGTGCTTTGGCCAAACCACTCTGCTGGGTTGTGACGTATGGGAACACTCATACTACATCGACTTCCGCAACAAGCGTCCGGCTTACCTGTCGAACTTCCTCGACAATCTGGTGAACTGGGAAAACGTCGCGTCGCGGATGTAAACCATTGAACCGACGCTGGTTTATCAAGGGCCTGCTGGCGGTGACGCTGGCAGGCCTAATCACATCAGTCTACGGGTTTTTCATCGAACCCGCCCTACGGCTGCGCGTGCGAAAATGGCGCGTCCGCCGAGAGGATTGGACAGCGCCACCGCTCAGGATTGCCGTGCTGGCCGATTTGCATCTGGGCGAGCCTTTGGTCGGGCTGGACCGAATAAAACAGGTGGTACGGCGCACGAATGCGCTTGCGCCGGATATGATCCTGCTTCTGGGTGATTTCTTCGCAAGCCACAAAGGCGTTTTACGTCCTGTCGAAATGAACGATCTGGCACCGGTTCTTGCTAAGCTTGAGGCCAAGAACGGTGTCTTTGCGGTACTTGGCAATCACGACTGGTGGGATGACCGGCAGGCGCAGCGCCGTGGTGCTGGCCCCAACCGATATGTCGATGCGCTGGAACAGAGCGGAATTACGGTTTTGTCGAATGCCGCCATCAAGCTAGAAGCTTTTGGTATCTGGTTGGCGGGTCTTGAAGATCAGCTTGCGATCTGGCGTAACGGTAAACCGAAGGGGCTGGATGATCTGTCGGGGACACTGGCGCAAATCACCGACGACGCCCCGGTTGTGATGATGGCGCATGAACCCGACATCTTCCCTCAAGTGCCCGACAGGGTGGCCTTGACGCTATCCGGTCATACGCATGGCGGTCAGATCCGCCTGTTTGGCTGGTCGCCGATCGTGCCTTCTAAATACGGCAACAGATATGCCTATGGGCATGTACGCGAAGGTGGGCGGGACCTGGTTGTTTCCGGCGGTATCGGATGTTCCATCCTTCCGGTTCGCTTTGGTGTGACCCCCGAGATCACGGTCATCGAACTGTCTGCCTAAAGGCTTGAGGCTTCGCCAAATCGAACAGCCCCATTTCTTACCCACATATGTGCGGCAACGATGCACCGCAGTGTTCGGTCAGACACTTTCGCGATCTGCCGGGTTTACCTCAGCTTGTCGCGCAAGGCTCTCATCGCTGTTTCCGCATCTTCAGCCCAGATAACAAAGTCGCCCAATGACCGATCTGCAAAGCCTTGACCGATCACCTGGTGCAGCAGGGTTTTCAACGCGTCCCAATAGCCGTTCACATTGACGATCACGATGGGTTTGTCGTGCAGGCCCAGCTGCCGCCAGGTCAGTGCTTCGAACAGTTCGTCCAGTGATCCCGGCCCGCCGGGCAGGACAACGACGGCGTCAGCATTCATGATCATGACCTTTTTCCGCTCGTGCATGGTTTCGGTGATCACGAAATGGGTCAGGTCGGTCTTGCCGACCTCTCGTGTGACCAGGTGTACCGGAATGACACCAAAGGTCTCGCCACCGGCCTGTTGCGCGGCACGGGCAACTTCACCCATCAGCCCGACATCCCCAGCGCCATAAACAAGTCGCCAGCCCTCCAGTGCAAGAAGGCTGCCAAACTGTCGCGCGGTTTCAGAATAAGCCTTCTCGGCCCCATTGCGTGACCCGCAATACACACAGACGGATTTCTGAGACATGAAAGAGACGCTCCGGGGTTGTGTCAGAGGTTTTGACCCCTGATAGCGGGATTGATAGATTGGCTCAACTGTCCGCTGGAAGGCTTTTGAAGACAAAGTTTTTGTACGGCGGGGTGAAAGGAAAACAATGGACGCCAAATCGGGAAACGGAAGCTCGGGCAATTTTGTCTGGGGTGTGATTGCGGGTCTGGTTGCCGTGCTGGGCGTTGGGGGTTTGTATCTGTCCGGCGCTTTCACCAAAGCGCCAGAGCCTGAGGCGGGTGCACCGCAGGAACCCGCATCTGTTACGGCCACGCAACCGCAGGAACAAGCGGTCGAAGCGCCCGCGGAAACCGCCACAACAGAACCAGCTGAGCAAGCCGCCGTAACACCGGATGAGGCACCAACCGCTGAACCCACCGAAGACACGGCTGCGGCAACAGATGTTGTTCCAGACGCAGATACTGCAACGGCCCCGACGGAAGAGAATGCACAGGCACCCACGGCCCCCCCGGTTTTGGATCAGATTTTTGTTGAAGCAGACGGAACGGCGCTTTTGTCAGGTGACGCCGAACCGGGCAGCCAGATTGAAGTTCTGTTGAACGGTGAAACCGTACACACATTCACGGTGGACAGCAGCGGGCAGTTCGCCGAGTTCGTCTCGATCCCCTTCAGCGATGCCGCGCAGGGGCTAATCCTGCACAGCAAAAACGGCGGGCAAACAACCCGGTCTGACGACTATCTGATCGCCGCCCTGCCCAAGCCGGTCGAAGAAGAGCCGGTTGCGCAGCAAACTGATGCTGCCGATCAGGGCGAAACAGCCGAGAGTGATGAACAAATAGCCGCTGCAGTGGTCGACCCAGAGACCGAAACTCCTGCTGAGACCGAAACATCAGACCCTGTAGCGACCGCGCCGGATACCGGCGAAACGCAGGTTGCCGACGAAGCAGTAGAGACAACTGAAACTGGTCAGCAGATCGCGGTACTGCGGTCGGGCGAAGAAGGCGTTGAGCTCGTGCAGCCGCCCGTGGTTCGGGATACCCCGCCGGAACAGGTCGCGCTGGATACCATCGGGTATTCTGAAACCGGTGATGTCCAGTTGACCGGGCGAGTACAGGACGGCGCGGCCATCAGGGTGTATCTGGACAATCGTCTGGTTGCCGACCTCGCTCCGGAACAGGATGGATCCTGGCGGAGTGATCTGGACGGCATCGACCCCGGTGTTTACACGTTGCGTGTTGACGCGGTGAACACGGACGGGAAGGTCCTCAGCCGGGTCGAAACCCCCTTCAAGCGCGAGCCTGTTGAAGTTTTGGAAGCAGCATCAGGTGGCGGTGACGGAACGGCGGCGCAGGACACCCCGGCAATCCGGTCGGTCACTGTGCAGCGGGGCGACACGCTGTGGGCGATCTCGCGTGACCGCTTTGGCGATGGCATCCTGTATGTGCGCCTGTTCGAAGCCAACCGCGACTTGATCCGCGACCCGGATCTGATCTATCCGGGGCAAATCTTTACGATACCGGAATAATCAACGCGCTGGCCCGTCGCGGGCCAGAGCCTTTCTCTGACCGCAGACAAGGTACGTGATGAGACGAACATCTCCGATGGCCTCGAATGACGGGGTGCAGAGCGGCGGGCGCAGTTCAGGCTGGCGCACAATCCGCAAGGTTGCGCCCTACCTCTGGCCGCAGGACGAGGTTTGGGTAAAGCGCCGCGTGGTTATTGCCATGGCGATGCTGGTTCTGGCCAAACTGATCGCGGTTTATACACCGATCCTTTACAAAGGCGCCGTTGACTCATTGGCAGGTGAAGGCGTGCCGCCGCTAGCGCTGGGTGCAGTGGGCGTGACGGTTGCCTACGGCGTGGCGCGCATGATGACGGTTGGGTTCCAGCAATTGCGGGACGCCGCCTTTGCCCCTGTTGGACAGCGGGCCTTGCGGGCGCTGGCACTGGAGACGTTCAGACATATCCATAACCTTTCCATGCGTTATCACGTCTCGCGCCGCACCGGCGGGTTGAGCCGTATCATCGAGAGGGGCGTCAAAGGCGTTGAATTCCTGCTGCGCTTCCTGCTGTTCTCGATCGGGCCGCTGATCCTTGAGCTGTTGTTGGTTGCGATCATCCTGATGTGGTTGTTCGACGTCTGGTATCTGGTGGTCGTCGCCGTCACCATCGGCCTTTATATCTGGTTCACTTTTGCCGTGACCGAATGGCGGGTAAAGCTGCGGCGTGAGATGAACGATCAGGACACCGAAGCCAATCAGCGCGCCATTGACAGTTTGCTGAACTTCGAAACCGTCAAGTATTTCAACGCGGAATCCCGCGAAACTGCACGTTACGACGTGTCGATGAAAGCCTATGCCGGGGCGGCGCTGAAAACCGCCTATTCGCTGGCGTTCTTGAATTTTGGCCAATCCTTCCTGATCACCTGCGGCCTGATCGGAGTCATGGTTCTGGCCGCAATTGGCGTTCAGAATGGAAACCTGACCGTGGGCGATTTTGTCATGGTCAACGCGTATATGATCCAGATTACCGTTCCATTGAACTTCCTGGGGACGGTCTATCGCGAGATCAGGCAATCGCTGGTAGATATGGGGCAGATGTTTGATCTGCTCGAACAACCCGCCGAAGTCATCGATCACCCCGATGCACCCGACCTTGCGGTCAATGGTGGCGAGGTAACACTTGAAGATGTGCATTTTGGTTATGACCCTGAAAGGGAAATCCTCAAGGGTGTTTCCTTGACGGTTCCGGCCGGACAGACGGTCGCGATCGTAGGGGCGACGGGGTCTGGAAAATCGACCATCGGGCGGCTGTTGTTCCGGTTTTATGACGTGACCAAAGGCGCGCTGAAGATCGACGGGCAGGATGTTCGGGATGTGACCCAAACCAGCCTGCATGCCGCGATCGGCGTTGTGCCACAGGATACGGTGCTGTTTAACGACACCATTCGCTACAACATTGCGTATGGGCGCGACGATGCCACCCCGGAGGATGTCGAGGCCGCAGCCCGTGCCGCCCAGATTCATGACTTCATCACTTCGCTGCCTGACGGATACGACACCATGGTGGGTGAGCGCGGCTTGAAACTGTCCGGCGGCGAAAAGCAACGGGTTGGCATCGCGCGGACATTGCTGAAGAACCCCCCGATCCTGTTGCTGGACGAGGCGACCTCGGCCCTGGATACCGACACGGAACAGGATATCAAGGATGCGCTGGCGCGCGCTGGGGAAGGGCGGACCGTGATCACGATTGCCCATCGCCTCAGCACCATTGCCGAGGCTGATCGGATCGTGGTTCTGGAAGCTGGCGAGATCATCGAACAGGGCACCCATGACGAGCTGTTGGCGCGGTCCGGGCGATATGCTCAACTGTGGAACCGCCAGCAATCCGACAGTGAGGCCGCGTGAGGGGCTCATCTTGCCCTGCGGAATGTGCTAGGATGCGCCATGCATGAGGGTGGATGCCATGATCAATGGATTAGCAAGACGTTTAGTATCTGTAGCCGTTGTGGTTCTTCTCCCGGCTATGGTCGCAGCTGACCCGATTGAGGGCGTGTGGAAGACCGAACCTGATCGAAAGAACCTGATCTCGCATATCCAGATATCCGCCTGCGCGGACAAGTTCTGCGGCACGATACTTTCGGCTTTTGATTCTTCCGGCAAAGAAGTTCAAACGCCGAATATCGGGAAAAAGCTGTTCTGGGACGTGTCGAGCGAAGGCGGCGGAAAATACGGCGGGGGTGAGTTCTGGGTTCCCCTGATCAACGTTGATGCTGTTCCGCAGATGACGTTGCAGGGTGACAAGCTCATGGTCAAAGGCTGTGAACATTCGATCTGCGCGCACCAGACCTGGTCCCGACTGTGACGACAGAAAACGAAAAGGACCGGAAATCCCGGTCCTTTCATTCTTATTCTGCGGCTTTTAGCGGCGATCCAGGAATTTGATCCGTGGGCTCGTCTTGCAAACCGGTCTCGGATTGGTGCGGCTCATCCCACACAATCTCGGTCGCCTGTAGTTTGCGGGCCGAGCGACCAATAGCCATGTCCTGCGCGATCTTACTGGACCGCCCCGCGGTCATACGGGCAAGCCCGCGGCTGAGCCAGACAGCGTAAGTCGTTACCCATACCCGCAGCGCCAGAAGCGACGGCGTCACGATCAGGGTGAGAACAGTGGCGATGCCAAGACCAAAGACAACCGCTGTGGCCAGCTGTTTCCACCACAGAGCGGTGGGACTGTCGATGGAATAGCCGCCATTGATAAAGTCCAGCGAAAGCCCAAACATCATTGGGGTCAGACCTGCCATCGTGGTCAACGTAGTCAGCAGAACCGGGCGGATACGCGATTCCGCAGTGCGGACGATTGCCTCGATCCTTGGCATATAGGCGCTGTATTCCTGATAGGTATCGATCAGAACAATGTTGTTGTTCACCACAATTCCTGCCAGAGCAACGATACCGGTGCCGGTCATGATGATCGAGAAGGGTTGCTCCATCACGATCATGCCGATCAGAACCCCGGTGGTCGAAAGAACAACCGCCAACAGCACCAACACCGAATTGTAGAACGAGTTGAACTGGGCGAGCAGGATTACGAACATCAGCCCCAAAGCACCCATGAAGGCATTCACCAGAAATGCGCCGGATTCTTCCTGTTCTTCCTGATCACCGGTCCATTGCCAACTGATCGAGTTGGCGAAGGGGCTGGTTTCCAGCCATTCGGTCAGTACTGCGATCCGCTCATTCGGGTTGATCAGGGCGAACTGCGCGTCTCCCGCGTCAATCACGCTACGTAGCTGGTCTATATTCTTTGCACCGGTCAGTTGAACCAGCTCGTAGGACTTTCCTACGTCGCCGTCCAACACGGTGCCGGTTGGAGTGTAGCCGTCGGTCACTTCGCGCATTATAGCCAGACGTTCTTCTTTCCCGTCCGGCCCTTTGGTCACAACCTTGCTCAGACCCGGTTCAACATCCGCTTTGACGTCATAGTAACGTTGCTGGTCGACACGGTTGATCTGGGCCAGTTTGGCCACGGGTTCCCGGGTCACGAAGTTCGACAGCGGAACCAACCCGTCCGGAGTGCGGACCTTGAGCGTATCCAAAGTCGACAGCACGCGATCCTCTTCCGGCAATCGGACACGGATCTCGATCTCTTCATCCGTATTGTCTGGGCGCATCTCACCCAACAGGATGCCGCGTGTCACAAGCTGCACCATGGCACCAACAGTGGCTACATCAGCGCCGAACCGACCAGCTTTGGCCACGTCGACATCGATCTGCCAATCGATACCAGGCAGGGGCAGGGTATCTTCGGTTTTGATCAGCCCCGGCGTTTCGTCAAAGACCTGGCGCGCGGCGACGGTGGCCGATCTCAATTCGTCCCAACCGTCCCCCTTGATACGCAGGTGAACCGGTTTGGCCGAGGCCGGGCCCTGTTCCAATGCCAGGATTTCAACAACGATACCGGGTATTGTCGCCAGTTTGGCGTTGAGATCGCCGATTACGTAATCGCCATCATATTCGGGTGCCACAAAGTGGCGCTCAAACAATCCCCACAAAGCGGATTCCGAAACGTTCGGACGATCTTCCCATGGGATAATTTCAAACTGGACCCGCCCCACCGTGTCCGCCGGTGCCTGCGCGCCGCCGGTATTCTGGTCAAGACCGCCTTCGCCGGCAAAGGAAAAGACGTTGATTACCGCCGGATGAGATCCAATGATCTGTTCGGCCTGCAGGACCATCTTGTCTTTTTCAGCCAGTGACAGGTTGCCACGGGCACGGACGTAAGCTGTTGCCTGTTCCGGTTCGCTTTCAACGAAAAATTCGACACCTCTTGATTCCTGTGGGAACCAGACGAAGGTCACAAAATACACGGCAGAGAAAACTGCCGCCAGCGACACGATCGGCATGATCGGGTTTCCGACAAGGAACCGGATCACATGCCCGAAAGGTGTGTGTTCGTCAGCGGTGTGGACGTGGTTTTCTTCCGCCCGTTCGAACTTGGCCGCGCTCAGTGTTACAGACCCGGCAAAGGCCCCGAACAGGAACAGCAGGGCACCAGCGACCACTCCTCCGGGCAGTAGATAGTCAGGGTTCAGAACCTGCATCGCACCCAGGAAGATCATATAAAGCGACGGGGGCACCATCACTGCCCGAATCCACCACCGGGTACGCGCACGGAGCCAGTTCGAAGACCGGTCGAAAACGCGGCTCAGACGCCCCGAAACACCGCCCATGACCGGCAGGTAGATCAGCGCCACAATCAGCGACGCCGACAGAACAAAGATCAGCGTGACGGGCAACATCCCCATGAATTCGCCCGGAACACCGGGCCAGAAGAGCATGGGCAGGAAGGCACATAGCGTCGTCGCGGTCGAGGATACGATGGGCCAGAACATGCGTTGGGCCGCCTCGACATAGGCATGCATCGGGCCGACGCCTTCCTTTATTCTCTTGTCAGCATATTCCACGACCACGATGGCACCGTCGACCAACATCCCTACGGCCAGAATGAGGCCGAACATCACAATGTTCGAGATACTGATGCCCATGACCGCCAGAAATGCGAAACACAGCAGGAACGAGGTCGGAATTGCAAAGCCCACCAAAAGCGCGGCCCGCGTACCCAAAGAGGCCAGAACCACGATCATCACCAGAGCGATTGCGGTCAGAACCGAGCCTTCAAGCTGGCTGACCATCGAACCGACAATGCGGCTCTGGTCGTTCGACGTTCCAAGCTCGACCGCGGCCTGAAGCTCGGGCGGCCATTTGGTCTTGGCCTGAGCTATGGTTTCTTTCACCTGCGTAACGGTGTCGATCAGGTTATAGCCCTTGCGTTTGACAACTTGCAGCGCGACGGTCGCCTCGCCGTTGAAGCGGGCGGTACCTTCGCGATCTTCAAATGTGTAGTTGATCTGCGCAAGCTCACCCAGCGTTACAACCCGGTCGCCATTGACCTTGATCGGCAAGCCATAAACATCCTGCGCCGTTTTGAACGACGATGGAATCTTGACCGAGAATGTACCCTGCGCAGTTTCGACCTCGCCTGCCGCGATCAGCTGGTTATTGTTTCGCACGACATTGATCAGCTCGTCTGCGGTCACGTTGTATGCTTCAAGCCGCAATGGGTCGATAACGACCTCAAGCAACTCGTCACGATTGCCCGCGATACCCGCTTCGAGAACGGAATCCAGCGCCTCAAGCTCGTCCTGCAAATCCTTGGCGACACGGGCCATTGTGCGTTCCGGAACGGCACCGGTCAGATTGACGATGACGATCGGGAACTCGGAAAAGTTGATTTCCGTCAGCGAGTATTGTTCCGCACCTTCGGGAAAATCAGCCTGGGCCGTGTTCATGGCATCGCGCACGTCCGCCATGATCGAGGTCTTGTCCCAGCCAAATTCAAACTCCAGCGCGACCCCGGCATAACCTTCGGCCGCAGTCGACGTCATTTCCTTGAGCCCGTCGAGATCCGCCAGTTCGGTCTCCATCGGCTTGACCAAAAGGTTTTCTGAGTCTTCCGCTGAAATCCCGGGAAACTGCACCGAAACGAAAAGGGCAGGGATTTCGATATCCGGCTCACCCTCTTTCGGAAGCGAGACATAGGCAAAGCCGCCTACGACCAGCGAAATGGCGATGAACGCCATTACCATTCGGGCCCTTCCTGCGGCCCATGCGACGATACCCGTCATTGCGAGGCTTCCCGATAAGTTGGCGCAACGGTAACACCGCGGATCACGAATTCCTGCCCGACCACAATGATATCAACCGTTTCCGGCAAGCCATCGATCCAGACACCTTCGGCTGTGTCGCGCAAAATGCGGACCGGCATGAAATCAACCACATTGCCTGCGCCAACTGTGCGCACACCCAATTGACCTTCGTTGCTGAGTGTCAGCGCCGATTGCGGCAGCAGGTGGGCTTTCGTACCTTCAGCCGCGATGAGGATGGTGGCGGTCTGACCGTCGCGAATGGTCAAGTCGGGGTTCGGAACGGTGATTTCCACCTCGAATGTACGTGTTGTCTCGTCCGCGGACCGGCTGAGGAACGTGACCCGACCGCCCAGTTGCCGACCGGTCACAAGTGTTGCCGTTGCTTCGGACCCGACAAGCACCCGATTGACTTCGGTCTCGGGCACGAAACCGACCAGCTTAATTGGGTCCAGTTGAATGACAGTCGCGCAAAGCGATCCAGGCTGCATCAGGCTGCCCAGTTCCGCGGTGTCGCTTTCCAGCAAACCTTTGAAGGGGGCTTTGATGGTCAGGCGGCCAATCTCTCGCTGTGCGGCCTCGACTGCTGCTGCGGCGGCTTCGATGCCCGCACGCGTGGCCTCCAGCCCGGCTTCGGCAGATTTCACACCGGCTTTTGCAGAGCTCATCACAGCTTCGCTGGAGATGCGGCGGGTTTCCGACGCATATCCGGTTTCAGCCAGCTTGCGTGAGGCTGTCAGATTGATCTCGGCCTCGGCCACAAGCGCATGTGCCTCTATCAGACGTGCTTCGGATTCGGGAATGCGGCTTTGGGCTTCTAGCTTGCCCGCCATGGCCTCGGCCAGTTGTGCCGGGCGCGTGCCGGGGTCAAGTTCGCATAATATATCGCCCGCCTCAACAAACGCACCTTTGCGTTTGGGCTCAGAGACAACGGTGGACGTGGTTTCCGAAAGCACTTCGACCTGCCGGTTCGCCTTCGTCTGCCCGCGCAGCAGCACAGCGCTGTCAATTTCGCGCGCTTGCGAGCGCACGGCGACAACGCCCACGGCAGAGATATCGGAGTTTTCGGTTTCCGTGGCTTCGACTTGTGTTGCTTCCACGGCATCACCGCGTCCGGCAAAGGCGAACATGGTGTCACGTTCAAACACCAGAAAATACAGTGCAACAATCACGAGAAGGGCGTTGATGAATGAAATCAAACGCATAAAGTGTTTCTCCTAAGAATCTGCGCCATTAATACTTGGGCTGTCACGCCATGAAATGGGGTCTGTTCGGCATCTTTTCCATACTGAACTGAATAGTTCGGTTTGCATTTTTTCGCAAGAGGGAAGCAAAGCGGTGAAAATGCGCATATTCGGACCCTTGGCTTGGCGTTGGTGCCGGGGTATGACATGGCGCACTAATACAAGATAGACAGCCCGGGGGCTTGGATGAGCGATATAGACAGTTTCATTGATGAGGTAACCGAAGAGGTGCGCCGTGACCGGATCTATCTGTTGCTGCGTCGCTGGGGCTGGGTGGGTGTCGTCGCCGTCGTGTTGATCGTCGGCGGTGCCGCTTTCAATGAATACCGCAAGGCGCGGGACACGGCGCAAGCTCAGCTATTGGGTGACACGATTCTTGCTGCATTGTCCGAAAATGACCCGGCGGCAAGGGCTGCTGGTCTTGCACAGGCAGAGGCGATGTCACCGGGCGGGAAAGCCGTGCTGGACATGTTGTTGTCTGCGTCACAGGTCGAATCCGGATCCCGAGAAGACGCGGTCACCAGCCTGAACGCGGTTGCCGTTCAGGGCGACCTGCCCGAGATTTACCGCGCGATTGCAAGCTTCAAGTCGCTGCTGTTGCAAGGCGATACGTTGCCTGCCGCCGACCGGCGGCAACAGTTCGAGGCGTTGGCGGCCCCCGGAGCGCCGCTGCGGCTGCTGGCGGAAGAGCAGTTGGCCCTGATTGACGTGGCCGAGGGGAATGTCGATGCTGCGCTGGATCGATTGCAGGCGCTGCGGCAGGATGCAGAGGTTGGGATCGATCTGCAACAGCGCGCGGCGCAAATGATCATTGCTTTGGGTGGGGAACCTGAACCATTGGTGGCGCAGCAAGGCTGACCAGGCGGGACAAAAGACTTAACGACAGGCGAGTTCGGAATATCATGGTAACAAGATTTTTTTCCCGTACGGGATTGCCTTTTGCGGCTCTGGCCTTGACAGCACTGGCGGCCTGTGAGCCGCCCGAAGCCATTCTGCCCGGTGAACGCGAGGATATTCGCCCTGTTTCAGATCTGGAAACGGTCGAAAAGCGCGGCTCGCAACCGATCAGCCTGCCGGCGCAACAGGTCAACGCCAACTGGTCACAAAGTCCGGGAACGTCCGCATACCGAACCACCCATGCCGCTTTGCGCGCAACACCACAACGGATCTGGTCTGTTTCGATCGGGCAGGGCGACTCGCGCAAGCAACGCATAACTGCCGAGCCGGTGGTTGCGGGCGGATTGATCTTTACACTGGATTCAGGAGCGACGGTTTCAGCCGTCACCCAGCAGGGGCAGTTGGCATGGGAAACCGATCTGATCCCGCCAAGTGATGGCGACTCGGATGCAACAGGGGGTGGTTTGGCTTATGCCGACGGCGTCCTTTATGTGTCGTCAGGGTTCGGTCGGTTGACCGCGCTGGACGCCAAATCGGGTGCCGTGCGCTGGCAAAAACGCCTGGAAGCGACCGGCAGCGGCGCTCCGCTGGTGAACGACGGGCTGTTATACGTTGTGGCCGGAGATGAAACCGGCTGGGCTGTAAACACCAAGGACGGACGCATAGCCTGGCAATTCGAAGGCACACCCAGCGTCGGGAACGTTCTGGGTGCGCCTGCGCCTGCAATCGCATCTGATCTGGCGGTATTTGCCTTTGGCTCGGGTGACGTGGCGGCCACTTTCCGCCGCGGTGGTATCCGCCGCTGGAACGCGTCTGTTGCAGGGGGGCGTCGCGGGCGCGCCGCGGCGCAAATCGTCGATGTGACTGGCGGTCCGATGGTTGTCGGCAACAGTATCTACATCGGCAATCACTCGGGCCGGACCGTCGCATTTGATGCCGCTTCCGGTGAGCGCCGGTGGACTGCAGACGAAGGTGCGGTCGATACGGTCTGGCCTGCGGGCAACAGCATCTTCCTGATCAGTGATCGCAGCCAGCTGGTGCGTCTGAACGCGGCGGACGGGTCTGTCATCTGGGCGCAGGATCTGCCGGGCTTCGTCAAGGACAAGCGTGGCCGCCGGGGACCGATCTTTGCGCATTACGGCCCAATTCTGGCCGGGGGTCGTATTGTGGTTGCGTCCAACGACGGGTTTCTGCGGTTCTTCAATCCAGTTGACGGAACACTGGTTCATCAGGCTGAGGTTCCCGGAGGCGCGACAGCATCCCCTGTTGTGGCCGGGCAGACGCTGTATGTTGTTTCGACCAAAGGTGATCTACACGCTTTCCGTTGACGGCAAGATGCGTTAAAGGGCGCAACTTGAGTCTTGAAAGTAGAGTATCATGTCGCTGACCCTCGCCATCGTGGGGCGCCCGAACGTGGGCAAATCCACATTGTTCAACCGCCTCGTAGGCAAACGTCTGGCGCTGGTCGACGACCAGCCCGGTGTGACGCGTGACTTGCGCGAGGGCGAAGGGCGTCTGGGCGATCTGCGCTTTACTGTGATCGATACGGCCGGACTTGAAGACGCGACAGATGACAGTTTGCAGGGCCGGATGCGCCGTCTGACCGAACGCGCCGTGGACATGGCCGATGTCTGCCTGTTCATGATCGACGCGCGGGTCGGGCTGACGCCCACGGATGAGATGTTTGCCGAAATCCTGCGCAAGCGGTCCAAGCACGTGATCCTTGCGGCCAACAAGGCCGAAGGCAGCGCAGCGGATGCCGGGGTGCTCGAGGCATATAACCTGGGTCTGGGTGAACCTGTGCGTCTTTCTGGTGAACATGGCGAAGGGATGACAGATCTTTATGCTCGGCTTATGCCTTTGGCCGATGCAGCCGAGGAAAAGCAGGTCGAAGAAGCCCCGGAAACTGAGATCGAGCTGGATGAAGACGGTGAGGGCGAAATGCCCCTGATCACCTCTGCCAAGCCGTTGCAGGTGGCCGTGGTTGGCCGTCCGAATGCGGGCAAATCCACGCTGATCAACAAGATCATCGGCGAAGACCGCCTGTTGACCGGGCCTGAGGCCGGGATCACCCGTGACGCTATCAGCCTGCGGATTGATTGGGCCGACCCGGACGGAGAAAGCACTCCGATGCGGATCTTTGACACAGCAGGAATGCGCAAGAAAGCAAAGGTACAGGAAAAGCTGGAAAAGCTCTCGGTGTCAGACGGCTTGCGCGCGGTGAAGTTTGCCGAGGTTGTCGTCGTACTTCTGGACGCGGCCATTCCATTTGAACAACAGGATCTGAGAATTGCCGATTTGGCCGAACGCGAAGGCCGGGCTGTTGTTGTTGCCGTAAACAAGTGGGACGTCGAGGAAAACAAGCAGGAAAAGCTGCGGGAACTGAAAGATGCCTTTGATCGCTTGCTGCCGCAGCTGCGCGGGGCCCCTCTGGTTACCGTCTCGGCGAAAACGGGCCGCGGGCTTGAGAGATTACGCGCCGCCATCCTGCGCGCCCATGACGTCTGGAACCGCCGTGTGCCAACCGCGGCGTTGAACCGGTGGCTGACTGCCATGCTGGAACAGCACCCGCCGCCGGCCCCGCAGGGCCGCCGCATCAAGCTGCGCTATATGACCCAGGCGAAAACGCGGCCGCCGGGTTTTGTTGTGATGTGTTCTCATCCCGATAAGATGCCCGAAAGCTATACCCGCTATCTGGTCAACGGGTTGCGTCAGGACTTTGACATGCCTGGCACCCCAATCCGCCTGACGCTGCGCGGGCAGGGCGACAAGAACCCATATAAGGGTCGGCGCAAGAAAAATGCGGGCGCGCTGGCCAAGCATCTCAAGGGCCGCGCGTAACTGCGCCAATTTTCAGCATCTTACCTCACGGGGGCGTGACAGTTTCTGTTCTCCGCGCTAGCATTCATGCGTGTGCATTTGTTTGGGCACGCACTGCTTGCATGCGGACTAGCCGCACCTAGATTTGAACAGAAAACTGAACGGCCATCGTAAGGAGACGGCTGGATGGATTTGAGGGAATATACAAGACATTACGCGGTGCAGGACAACAGATTGGCCGCGGCAAGTTATTTTGGCACATTTGCGGTGTATTTCGCGTCGCTGACCCTTGCGATCACCTTTGTTGATCGCTGGTACATCATGATACCCGCCGGGATAGTGTTCGCCTTTGCCGCAGTACGGCTTTATGTGCTGCAACATGATTGTGGGCATCACTCTCTGTTTGAAACACGGATTCAAAACGAATGGGCAGGGCATGGTCTGTCACCTTTCACTTTCGCCCCGTTCGAGGTGATGAAGCAGAACCACAATCTGCACCATGCGGGCATCGGAAATCTTGAACATCGCGAGACAGGTGAAATTCATACGATGACTCTGCGAGAGTGGAATGCGGCTGATTGGAAAACGCGTTTTTTTTACAGGCTGTATCGCAATCCGTTCATCCTGGTTCCGGTCGGCGCGTTGTTCACCTACTTCATCCGATACCGCTGGCCCAAGAATACGGCGCGTTTTGGCGCTAAAGGTGTGGTGTTGCACAACCTGTCGATCATCGTGTTTCTAGGATTGTTGTATCTGATTGCGGGCATGACCGGCATTTGGGTCTGGTTGGTGTTTTCCTTTTTGGGTGGAATGCTGGGCGTCTTCCTTGTTTATCTTCAGCACAACTTCGAAGATACCTATTGGGATCGCCGCCCCGATCTGAACCCTCAGACAGCAGCGCTTGAGGGATCATCCGCACTGGATTTCGGATGGTGGTTCGATATGGCTGTGGCCTGCATCACGTTGCACGACATCCACCATTTCAACGCGCGTATCCCATCATATCGCCTGCGTGCCTGCCATTATAACTTGCCGCCGGAATACACCCCCCGCCGGATTAAGTTTCCCGAGGCCGTGGCCGCATTGAACCTGAAGCTATGGGACGAAGATGCCAAGCGCCTTGTACCCTTTCCGAGAGACAACCGTGCCGCTAGTCTTGCCCATAACTAAGCTGGCAGAACAGGGGTTATCACTACGCTGCTTGCTGCTTCGTATATCCGGTGTATATACGAAGTTATAGAACGACACAGAAAGGACCCATAATGACCGCAGTGACCGAAATAAAAGGTGTAGGGGACGCGCTTGGCCAGGCCCTTGTTGCCAATGGCTTCAAGACCGCCGAGATGATAGCCAAGGCCGCTCCTGCTGATTTGGTCAAGGTCCCTCGGATCGGTGAGGCACGCGCGTTGGTTTTGATTGCATCTGCCAAAGAAGCCGTTGCCGCAAATCCGGTTGCTGCGAAGCCAACAACACGCCGAACTGCGGCCCGGACTCCGGCGGTACGCAGGCCTTCCGTACGCAAAGCCGCGTCCCGCAAAACAATCGCCGCAGCCGCAGCCGAGAAACGGGTCGAGGAAGCCGCACGCAAGGCGGCAGAAGAAAAAGCAGCGGCCGAAAAAGCCGAAGCTGCGGAAAAGAAAAAGGCCAAAGCCAAGGCCAAGGCTGAAAAAGCCGCGAAGAAGCGTAAAGAGATGGAAGCCGCCTTTTCAAAGGCGAAGGACAAAGTGAAAGCCAAATCCAGCAAGGACAAAAAGTCCAAGAAGGACGGGAAAAAGAAGGACGGCAAGAAAGGCGGAAAGAAGAAGGACAAGAAAAAAGCGAAGAAGTAAACTTCTTCGCCTTCTGCTGATGTCCTTACCGGTGCCCGACGGCGCCTGTTTTGTTTGTCAGGCCAAAGAACCGTCCGATTGCAGGGTCAGCTTGCCGCCCAGATAGGGGCCAAGTACCTCGGGCAGCGAAACAGTTCCGTCTTCATTCTGCCCATTCTCCAGAACAGCGATCAGGCAACGCCCAACTGCCAGACCGGAACCGTTCAGAGTATGAACAAATTCAGGTTTGCCACCACTTTCAGGACGAAAACGGGCGTTCATCCGGCGTGCCTGAAACGCGCCTGTGGTCGAGACCGAGCTGATCTCGCGATAGGTGTCCTGTCCGGGCAGCCACGCTTCGATGTCATAGGTGCGGCGCGCGCCAAAGCCCATATCACCGGTGCACAGAACTACGGTTCGATAGGGAATACCCAACTGTTCCAGCAAATCCTCGGCGCAGCGCAACATGCGCTTTTGCTCATCATCTGACGCGTCGGGATGGGTGATCGAGACCATCTCGACCTTTTCGAACTGGTGCTGGCGCAGCATCCCTGCGGTGTCCTTGCCTGCACTTCCGGCCTCGGACCTGAAACAGACGGTATGGGCGGTCATACGGATGGGCAGAGCAGACTCTTCGAGAATGTCACCAGCCACTGAATAAGTCAGCGTGACCTCGGAGGTTGGGATCAGCCACCAGCCATTGGTCGTCTGATAGCTGTCGTCGCCGAATTTAGGCAATTTATCGGTGCCATACATCGCCTCATCCCGGACCAGAACCGGTGTCTGCATTTCTGTCAGACCGTTCTTGTCGATATGTGTGTCCAACATGAACTGGGCCAGCGCGCGGTGGATGCGGGCAACCCCCTTGGACAGGTTCACAAATCGGCTGCCGCTGGTTTTGGCGGCGGTTTCGAAATCCATTGCGGCTGCGACGGCGGGAATGTCGTAATGCTCTTTCGGTGCAAAGCTGAAATCGCGCGGGGTGCCCCAGCGGTTGACTTCGACATTGTCGTTTTCGTCCGCGCCTTGCGGCACGTCATCGGCGGGCAGGTTGGCGATGCGGGCCAGTTGATCGGTCAGCAAGGCATCCAGATCCTTGGCCTCGGTCTGCATCCGGGCGACTTCGGCCTTTTTCTCGGCGACAAGCGCGCGCAGGCGTTCGAATTCAGCCTCGTCGCCGCGTCCCTTAGCAGCGCCGACTTCCTTGCTGGCCTTGTTTTGTTCGGCCTGTGCGGTTTCGGCGGCCAGAATCTTGGCACGCCGGCTTTCGTCCAGCCTCAGCAGATCTGACGACACCGGCGCGTCCCCACGGCGCGCTAGGGCGGCGTCAAAGGCGGCAGGGTTTTCGCGAATGGCGCGGATGTCGTGCATGTCTCAGATCCTTGAATGCGTGAATCACTGAACCCGCTTATGCACCATCTGCGGGGCAGGGTGTAGCACCGGTTACGACTTATCAGCGTCTTCGTGGGTTTCATGCGTCAGGTGGCCATCCCATGCCCCGGCCGGTATTTTTGGCTCGGGCGGGTCAGCCACATAAGAAGGCGTCATGATCTGCACATTGTTCTCGTTAAATACAGCGACAATGTTTCGATGCAGGTCCGAGCGGATTTTGGGGATGATGCTGCCACGGGTGGTGTAGCCGTTGATCTGATAATTGATCGCGTAATCGGCCAACGCGGTCCACAACACAAAAGGTTCGGGATTGACCTTGATACCTTTGGTGCGGTTGGCGGCCTCGATCAGCATCGCCTCTACCTTCTCAGGGGGTTCTTCGTAGCCGATGCCGACGGTCGTGTGCAATAATAGTCCGTCACCATTGGTTTTCTTTGAAAAGTTAACGACATCTGAGTTCATCAATTGTGCATTGGGGATCGAGATCAGCTCGTTCTTGATCGACTTCAGGTGGGTCTCCATCAGTTTAATCTGAACCACATCGCCGATGTGGTCCCCGATCTGGATACGGTCACCGATCGAGGTAGACCTGCGGTAAATCACAAACAGCCCGGCCAGCATGTTGGACACGACTGAATTCGCGCCTAAAGACAGCATGGCGCCAACCAGAATGGTCAACCCCTGGAACGCGGCAGAATCTGAGCCCGGAATATAGGGAACCGCAAACACCAGCGCGATCAAAATAACGACGACACGGGCGATGTTGAACGTCGGGTTGACCCAGTGTTTTTCGAAATCACCCATTTCGAACGAACCAGCTTCGACCGCATCAAAGAACACGCGCAGCCCTTTGATGATGTACAACGTGACCCATGTGATCAGGCCCAGCATGATCAGATTGGGGATATAGCTGAGGATGCCCCGGAAGATAAGCAGCACGGGCTCTGTCAGATAGGTCAGCAGAAGCTGTGCGAAATATCTGGTTTCCGCAAAAGCCAAAAGAACAAAGGACAGGTAATAGTAGAAACCGAGAAAGAAGATGATCAGCAGCACGAAGTTCAGACCATAGCGGATAAGGGCCGCGATTGCTTCGGCCTGAACACTTTTGGCTGTCGCTGTTTCAACATCCTTTAAGTAGCGTTTTACCAGCTTCAATGTGCGACGCCTGATCCGACGGTGCAGCCACAGGATAGTGACAACAAACAGGGCAAATCCCAACGTCCAGGCAGCCGCTTCAATAGCACCGGAAACGCGCGCCTGATCGGTTCGGTTGGCTCGATACGCCTCAATGGATTGTTTGATCGCATTGCCATGCAAAACGCTCAGAACACTTAGTTCCATCTGATCCAGTTCAGCGTCAGCTTTAGTAACGATCGAGATTTTTTGGCCATCGGCCAGAATCCAGATGCCAAACTCGGTCTCTTCATATGTGATCTCGACCAAAGGTGCTTCCGACGCTTCCGCAACCACAATGATCTTGTCCTGTACGCCCTCGGCGCGCTCCGGAGCAGGCAGGGCGCTTGATCCGCGCACCTGAAACAGAATGTCCCCGTCTACTATGACCGGGGCCATGAACGTGTCCGATCCCGCAGTCTCGGACAGGGGGGATTCCGCGGGTGCTTCCTGCGACAAGGCCGCACTGGACAGCCACACGCTCACCGACAGGGCAGTCAGTAAATAAAGCAACGAAAGGAAAGGTTTGAGTGGCCGCGTCATGTGTCCCCCTTCGGATAAACTATACCCGGTATTGGTTATGTTCCTAGGGCATATCTGCAACGTTTTGCCCGTGGTTGCCGGGACATGCTGTTTTCAGGTGAGTTACATGACCGCCTTTGCTTGCAAACCGACATTTCAAAGCATAGGTTCCGCCCAAATTTGCGGAACTGTGCCGCAAGACTAGAACAAAGGAATGTCCCATGGATGGTGGCGCAATCGCCCAGTTTCTCCCGCTGATCCTAATCTTTGCGATCATGTATTTCCTGCTGATCCGTCCGCAGCAAAAGAAGATGAAGGAACATCAGGCCATGGTTGATGCCGTGCGTCGCGGTGATCAGGTGATCACTCAGGGGGGCGTGATCGGCAAGGTATCGAAGGTCAAGGAAGGCGATAACGAGATCGAGGTCGAAATCGCCGAGGGCGTCAAGATTCGCGTGGTCAAATCGACCATCGCTCAGGTTCTGAACAAGACTGAGCCGGCGAAGTAACTTCGCGCGACAATTCCTTGAAAAGGCAGGGTAATGCTGCAATTTGATACCTGGAAGCGGGTTCTGATCTGGCTGGTCTGCGTGACCGGCCTGCTCATGGCCCTGCCAAACGCATTTTACACGCGGGTCGAACAATCCAACGACGCCAAGGCCGCGATCGAGTTGGGCAACGACACACCCCAGATGCAGGCTGAAGCCGCGCAATGGCCGAGTTGGTTGCCGTCATCCCTGGTCAATCTTGGCCTCGACCTGCGCGGCGGCGCGCATTTGCTGGCCGAAGTACAAGTACAAGACGTCTACGGCTCCCGGATGGAGGCGATGTGGCCGGAAATCCGCGACGCCCTGCGCGATGAACGTGCCACGGTGGGAACCATCCGCCGTCAGGACTCGGCTGCGGATGAGATTCGCGTGCGCATTAGCCAGCCCGAAGGAATGCCACAGGCATTGGAGGTTGTCCGCGGTTTGGCCCGGCAAGTGCAGACCCTGACAGGTGTAGGAGCCACAGATATCGAAGCCCGCGCGGATGGTGACACAATTGTTGTTCAACTGTCCGAAGCAGAAAAACTGGCCTCGGATGACCGCACGGTGCGTCAGGCGTTGGAAATCATCCGCCGCCGGATCGACGAAGTCGGTACACGTGAGCCCACAATTCAGCGTCAGGGGACGGATCGTATCTTAATTCAGGTGCCGGGTATCGGCAGTGCGGGTGAACTGAAGGAAATTATCGGAACAACAGCACAGTTGACCTTCAACCCGGTTGTCGGGCGCGGAACCGATCCGGATGCCGTTGCAGGCGTCGGCGAAAAAATCGTGCCGTCGATTGACGAAAACGGCGTTTATTACACCATCGAATCCGCTCCGGTCGTGACAGGAGAGGAACTGGTCGACGCGCAGCCATCCTTCGATCAGAACGGCCGCCCTGCGGTCAGCTTCCGATTCAACACATCCGGGGCACGCAAGTTCGGGGATTATACCCGTGACAATATCGGCGCACCCTTTGCAATCGTTCTGGATGACGAAGTGATCTCGGCCCCCGTGATCCAAAGCCATATCCCAGGCGGATCGGGTATCATCACCGGTAATTTCACCGTTGAGGAAAGCACCAATCTGGCCGTCCTGTTGCGTGCAGGTGCTTTGCCTGCAGGGCTGGAATTCCTGGAAGAACGCACCATCGGGCCCGAACTGGGGCAAGATAGTATCGACGCAGGCAAAGTTGCCACAATCGTGGCCTTTGTCGCCGTGCTGGTATTCATGGCGCTCAGCTATGGCCTGTTCGGTGTCTTCGCCAACATCGCGCTGATCATAAACGTGGGCCTGTTGTTCGGTTTGCTGTCCCTGATCGGCGCAACCCTGACTCTGCCGGGGATTGCAGGGATCGTTCTGACGGTCGGTATGGCGGTGGATGCCAACGTACTGATCTTTGAACGCATCCGCGAAGAACTGAAATCCGCCAGAGGTCCAGCCCGCGCCATCGATCTGGGCTATGAAAAGGCGTTGTCGGCCATTCTGGACGCCAACGTAACCACTTTCATCACCGCCGTTATCCTGTTTGCCATGGGCAGCGGCCCTGTGCGCGGGTTCGCGATCACTCTGGGCCTGGGTATCCTGACATCGGTCTTCACCGCGATCTTCGTGACGCGCCTGATGGTTGTCATGTGGTTCGAACGCCGCCGACCGAAAACGATCGAGGTTTGATCATGAGACTGAAACTCGTACCGCAGAACACCTCGTTCGACTTTTTCAGTCGCTGGAAGATTTGGTTGGGCATTTCTGCTCTGATGGTGGTCGTGGCCTTTGCTTCGTTCATGCTGCAAGGGCTGAACTTCGGCATCGACTTCAGGGGTGGGACCACGATCCGAACCGAAAGCACACAGCAGATCGACGTAGGCGCCTATCGCGACGCCATCGCGCCGCTGGAGCTGGGCGATGTAACGATCACCGAAATATTTGATCCAAGCTTTGGCCCGGATCAAAATGTCGCGATGATCCGCATTCAGGCCCAAGAAGGTGAGGAAGCAGTTACTGCCGATACGATATCTCAGGTCGAGCACGTGCTTGCCGGTGCGACTGGAAGCAAGATGATCGTGACTTTCGAGGGGCAGAACGGAGGAGCGGTCGATTCCGCTGCGCTGGCCTCAGCTGTTGAAGCTTTGGGTGGTGTCGCAGACGGCGATAGTGAACGACAATTTGTTTTCCCGGCCGGAAGTTCCTTCGAATTGCGTGATCAAATCTCCAATGCAGCAAAATCAGAAGCTGCAATTGGGACGATCACGTATTCTTACGACAATATGAGCTTTCCCTCTGTCGAATCCGTTGGCCCAAAAGTGTCGGGCGAGTTGATCCAGACGGCTGTGATCGCGGTTGTCTTGGCCATCGGTGCCGTCCTTGTCTACATCTGGCTGCGCTTTGAATGGCAGTTTGCACTGGGGGCAGTTGCCGCATTGGTGCACGATGTGATCCTGACCATCGGCATCTTCTCGGAACTGCAAATCCGCTTCGATCTGGCGATCATCGCGGCGCTGCTGACCATCGTCGGCTATTCGCTGAACGACACGGTTGTCGTCTTCGACCGGGTGCGCGAGAATCTGCGGAAATACAAAAAGAAGGACCTGAAAGAGGTTCTGAACGTATCGATCAACGAAACTCTGAGCCGGACGGTGATGACCTCGGTCACAACTTTGCTGGCGCTGATCTCGCTTTATCTTCTGGGCGGGGACGTCATCCGCGGATTCGTCTTCGCGATGATCTGGGGTGTCGTCGTCGGGACCTATTCGTCGGTCTTCGTGGCTTCGACCATCCTGCTTTGGCTGGGGGTCAAGCGCGACTGGTCCAAACCGTCGAACACGGCGGGCAACCAGTTTGCCAATATTGATGCCTGAGGCCCTGCAACAGGCCCTGGCCCTACCGGGCCTCACTTGGCTGATCCTGACTATCGGAGCCGCGGGACTTGTCCGCGGCTTCACAGGTTTTGGCACCGCGATGATCTTTGTGCCGGTGGCGACCCAGTTCCTGCCTATTGCAGATGTGGTCTTTCTGATGGCCGCCACCGGAATCGCATCAACATTTGCCTTGGCGCCTCAGGCGTGGCGGGATTGCGACAAGGTCGAAATCAGCACTCTGGGCTTTGCTGCAACCGTAACCGTTCCATTGGGGCTGTGGATCATGGTGCAGGTGGACTCGGTTGCGTTGCGCTGGGTTGTCTGTGGCATCACCGGTCTGACCCTGCTGGCCGTGGTTACCGGCTGGCGATGGGAGGGGAAACTGGGACTACCCGGACGTCTCGCCATCGGCGGTAGCGCAGGCGTTGTCGGCGGCATGACCGGGCTGACCGGCCCGGTTGTCATCGTGTTTTATCTGGCCAGTTCCACCGACGTGCGCAAGATTCGTGCCAACACCATCATTTTTTTGGCATTGCTGGACGTTGTCATCGTTTTCAACATCCTCATCAGCGGTGCCGCAGATTTGTCGATCCTATGGATTGTCCTGCTGCTGTGCGTGCCTTATCTGATCACTACGCTTATCGGCAAAGCAATGTTCGACCCGAAACTGGAACGGATCTACCGCCTCGCGGCCTATTCGGTCATCCTGATTGCGGTCATTTCCGGACTGCCGCTTCTGGATTGAAGAAGGGACATCATGCGTCTGAATCAGATTACTTTTACAGATGCCAAACCCATAGATGGGTACGGCCCCGGTTTTTTTCGAATTGGTGGCGATGTCTTCCACGGCGCTGTCCTGACAGGCCCGGCAGGTCCGGCAGAGTGGGGCGGCTATGACGACCGACACCCCCTTCTGGACCTGGCGGGCAGAATCGACGTCCTGCTTATCGGCACGGGCGCAGACATGGCCCACATCCCCCAATCGCTACGGGTTGAGCTGGAAAATGTCGGACTTGGTGTTGAAATCATGAACTCCCCCGCCGCCTGCCGCACCTACAATGTGCTGCTCGCTGAAGGCCGCCGCATCGCACTTGCCCTGATCCCAGTCTGACGGGATCCTCTTCATCTGGCCGAAAATATCCCAGGGAGTGTGAGGGGCTGGCCCCTCACTCCGACATGGGGCAGCGGTTGTGCACCGGCATCCTGCGGCAAATCTCGCCTTTTGCCCCTGCGGACAATCCGCTAAGCGGGTCTCATGACTTTGACTGTAACAGATCTGACGATCACGCGTGGCGGTGTTCCCGTCCTTGAGGGCCTCAGCTTTCAGCTGTCGCCGGGCAAGGCTCTGATCCTGCGGGGGCCGAACGGTATCGGAAAAACGACGCTTCTGCGCACGTTGGCTGGCTTGCAGCCTCCGCTGGAAGGCAAGATCGAAGGGGCCGAGGACCGGATCGCCTACGCGTCCCATTCGGACGGGCTCAAACCGACATTGTCGGTGACTGAAAACCTGACATTCTGGGCAGCGGTCTTTGGTACATATGACATCCAGCCGGCGCTGGACGCTTTTGAGTTGAACGAACTCGCCGACCGTCACGCCGGCAATCTGTCGGCGGGCCAGAAACGGCGATTGGGGCTGGCGCGGATGCTGGTCACAGGGCGGCCGATCTGGATGCTGGACGAGCCGACCGTCTCGCTGGACAGGAACGCGGTGCAAATGTTTGCCGATGCGGTGGGAGCACATCTGGGTCAGGGCGGGTCAGCCCTGATCGCGACCCATATAGATCTTGGCCTGGATGGCGAGGTTCTGGACGTCGGTCCGAACAAGGCCAAACCCAAACCCATCGACGATTTCGACGGAGGTTTCCTGTGATCGCCCTGTTGCTGCGCGACCTGAAACTGGCTTTCCGCGCGGGCGGCGGGTTCGGGCTGGGTTTGGCCTTTTTTCTGATCGTGACCGTGATGGTGCCATTTGCGGTGGGGCCGCAATCCTCGCTGCTGTCCACGATTGCGCCCGGTGTGCTCTGGCTGGGGGCCTTGCTGGCCTGCCTTCTGTCGCTTGACCGCCTGCTGGCACTGGACTGGGAAGACGGCTCGCTCGACCTGCTGGCCACGGCACCGCTGCCGCTGGAATCGGTTGTCACAGTCAAGGCGCTGGCCCACTGGCTGACCACTGGTCTGCCGCTGGTACTGGCCGCGCCGTTTCTGGGTGTTCTTTTGAACCTGCCGATGCCGGGGTTTTTCTGGCTGGTGATCTCGCTCCTGATCGGTACCCCGGCCATGAGCGTCATCGGGACATTTGGTGCTGCCCTGACAGTTGGTCTGAAACGTGGCGGGCTATTGCTGTCGCTTCTGGTGTTGCCGCTTTACGTCCCCACCCTGATTTTCGGGGCCGAAGTTGCCCGGCGTGGAGCAACAGGGATGGAAGTGCAGACGCCACTGCTGATGCTGGCCGGGATCACGGCGGCAACCATCGCATTGTTGCCCTTTGCCAGTGCTGCCGTGCTACGTATCAATCTGCGGTGAACCGCGACAAGTTTGATGGATGTCAATTGAGAACCACCCCAACTCGGACTAGATAGGGCCCATGTCAATCGCAGCCAAAGCCAACGCCCTCTGGGAATATGCCAACCCGCGCAAGTTTCTTGAAACCAGCGAACGGGTCCTGCCGTTTTTTTGGATCGTCTCGATCCTCTGCATCGTTGTCGGTCTGACCTGGGGATTTTTCTTTACACCGGACGACTACAAGCAGGGGTCGACGGTCAAGATCATCTATTTGCATGTTCCGGCGGCCCTGATGGCGATCAATTGCTGGCTGATGATGCTGGCCACCTCATTGGTCTGGCTGGTGCGTCGCCACCATGTCAGCGCGCTTGCGGCACGGGCTGCTGCGCCGATCGGGATTGTAATGACCCTGATTGCGCTGCTGACGGGGGCCATCTGGGGACAGCCCATGTGGGGCACATGGTGGGCCTGGGATCCGCGCCTGACATCGTTTCTGATCCTGTTTCTGTTCTACCTTGGCTATGTCGCCTTGTGGGAAGCTATTGAGGACCCTGATACCGCAGCCGATCTGACCTCGGTTTTGTGCTTGGTGGGGTCGGTCTTTGCGATCCTCAGCCGGTATGCGGTGAATTTCTGGAATCAGGGCCTGCATCAGGGCGCATCGGTCATGCGGGCCGGGGCCGTTACCGGGGCGGATACGGAAGAGAAAGTCAGCAATGTCTTTTTCTACCCTCTGCTGGCCTGCATCATCGGATTTGTTCTGCTGTTCATCGCCTTGGTGTTGTACCGCACCGGAACGGAAATTCGCGCCCGTCGTATTAAGGCGTTACAGGCACGGGAAAGGGTGGGCGGATGATCCCCGATCTTGGAAAATATGCAGACGCTGTTTTGTCGTCTTATGCTGTTTCCATTGCCCTTATCGTGGCGCTGGTTGCGTTCAGCGTGATGCGCGGGCGCAAGGTGCGTGCGGAAATGGAAAAGGTCGAACAGAGGATGTCGCGCAATGGCTAAAATCTCGCCCCTGATGATTGCGCCACCTCTGATATTTGGCGCATTCGCGGTTCTCGCAGGCATCGGCATGTTTCGCGAAGATCCCAACGCCTTGCCCTCGGCCCGCGAAGGGCAACCGGCGCCGCCCGTGGTTCTCACCGAGTTTCCGGGAAAGACCCTTTTCGACGATGAAACGCTGCGCAACGGAGAGGTCAAGCTGGTCAACTATTGGGCCAGTTGGTGCGCTCCATGCCGCGCCGAGCACCCCAACCTTGAGGCGCTGGCGGCTGAAGGCATCCCGGTTTACGGCATCAACTACAAAGACAAGCTGAGCAATGCCGAGGCTTTCCTGGATGACCTTGGTGATCCGTACACCGCCATGGGCCGCGACGAACAGGGCCGTATGGCGATTGACTGGGGTCTGTACGGCGTTCCCGAGACCTACGTGATCGACGGTGACGGAACGATCATTCTGCGCTTTGCTGGCCCGATTACGCAGCGTGTCATCGCAAGCACCATCCGGCCTGCGCTTGAGAAAGCTGCGGGCGGTTCATAAACGATAGCCTCCCGTTACGGACAAAACTTCACCTGTGATGAACGAGGCCGCGTCCGACGCCAGAAACCTGATCACTTTGGCTATATCCTCGGGCCGTCCGGCCCGGCCCAACGCAGTATCCTTCACGAAAAGTTCTGTCAGTTCTTCCGAACGAGGCGCTTCAGGAATGTTGATCGCACCGGGGGCCACAGCATTGACGCGTATCCCGTTTGGCCCCAACTCTTTGGCCATGGCACGGGTCCACAGGTTCAGAGCCGCCTTGCTGGCACCATAAGTGACAGCATCACGGGGCGGCAACACTGCATTCATCGACGAGATACTGACAATGGCGGCGCCCCGTTCCAAATGTGGCAAAGCTGCAGCCAGCAAAGCAGCGGGGACTAGCAGATTCATGTCCAGAATGGCGCGATGCTCCTCCGCTTGGAACTCCTCTTTTGGCGTCGATCGAACCAACCCAGCATTGTTCACGATCACATCAAGTCGTCCAAACCGCTCCATCACTTGCGCAATCACCGCCGCAGGTTGATCAGGAGCCGTCAGATCCGAACGGATCGCCAAAGCTTCCCCCCGCAATAGCGTCGCCCGAGGGTTGGTGGACAACCAAGTGAACGCCACCCTATGGTCGCGGCTCAACTCCTCTACGATGGCGTGTCCAATACCCCGCGCCCCGCCTGTTACCAACGCCACCTTTTCCATAACCACCTCCTGTTTTCAGAGTGCCGCGTATATCCAACTTCTTCTGCTGAATAAAACTTCGGAGCGCGAGGCAGAGCCTTGCAAAAGAAAGGACGCCCGAAGGCGCCCTCAAAACTTACTTATTCGCTGCGTACCTCAGCCAGCCTTCGCCAGATTTCTCAGCACGTAATGCAGCACGCCGCCGTTTTCGATGTATTCGATCTCAGGCGCGGTATCGATCCGGCATTTCAACTGGATGGTCGTCTCAGCCCCATCTGCATAGGTGATGGTGCAGGGCACGATCTGCAACGGCTCGACCGTATCCAGACCGTGGATCGAGACGGTTTCGTTCCCCTTCAGACCCAGGGTTTTGCGGGTATCTCCACCGGTGAATTCGAACGGGATAACGCCCATGCCAACCAGATTGGACCGGTGGATTCGCTCAAAGCTTTCCGCAATCACGGCTTTGACACCCAGCAGTGCGGTGCCCTTGGCCGCCCAGTCACGGCTTGAGCCCGCGCCGTATTGTTCGCCACCAAACACGACCAGCGGGGTGCCATTGGCCTGAAAGGCCATCGAGGCGTCGTAGATTGATGTCTGTTCGCCATCCGGGCCTTTGGTATAGCCGCCCTCAACTCCGTCCAACATCTCGTTCTTGATGCGGATATTGGCAAAGGTGCCGCGCATCATGACTTCGTGGTTGCCCCGTCGCGAGCCGTACGAGTTGAATTCGCGCGGTTGAACCTGACGGTCGGTCAGGTATTTGCCTGCTGGCGTCGTTGCCGCGAATGACCCCGCGGGTGAGATATGGTCGGTGGTCACCATGTCGCCCAGAATGGCCAGAACTTTGGCGCCTTCGATATTCGAGATCGTGCCCGGTTCCGCCCCCATACCCTGGAAATAGGGCGGGTTCTGGATGTAGGTCGACGTTGGCGGCCAGTCATAGGTTTCCTGTTGCGGAACCTCTACGCTTTGCCATTTCTCATCGCCCTTGAAGACGTCCGCATATTTCGACTGGAACGCTTCGCGGGTTACGGTCGCTTCAACCAGTTCCGCGATTTCGCTTTGGGTCGGCCAAATGTCCTTCATGAAGACGTTGTTGCCGTTCTTGTCCTGACCGATAGGTTCGGACGTCAGATTGATGTCGAGCGTACCTGCCAGCGCATAGACAACAACCAACGGCGGCGAAGCCAGATAGTTGGCGCGGACATCCGGTGAGATACGGCCTTCGAAATTACGGTTGCCGGACAGAACCGACGTGGCGACCAGATCGCCCTCGGAAATGGCTTCAGAGATTTCTTTCTGGATCGGGCCCGAGTTGCCGATGCAGGTGGTGCAGCCGTACCCAACAAGGTTGAAACCGACCTTGTCCAGATCTTCTTGCAGTCCAGCGGCCTCAAGATAGGCCGATACAACCTGCGAACCGGGTGCCAGCGAGGTTTTGACCCAAGGCTTGCGGTTCAGACCCAGCGCTGCGGCTTTGCGGGCCACAAGGCCTGCACCGATCATCACGTAAGGGTTCGACGTGTTGGTGCAGGAGGTGATCGAAGCAATTACAACCTTGCCCGACTCCATGGTGTAGTCTTCGCCCTTGACCGCGACTTCCTTGCCCATCGGGCGCTTGAAGGTCTCTTTCATTTCCTTGGTGAAAGCGGCCTTGGCGTTGGTCAGCGCGACGTAGTCCTGCGGGCGTTTCGGGCCTGAAATTGCTGGAACGATTGTGCCCATGTCCAGCGACAGAGTGTCGGTGTAGATCGGTGCATAATCCGGGCCTCTCCAGAACCCGTTTTCCTTGGCGTAGGCTTCGACCAGCGTGATGCGGTCTTCGTCGCGGCCGGTGTTGCGCATGTAGCGAAGGGTTTCGCCGTCGATCGGGAAGAAGCCGCATGTTGCGCCGTATTCCGGCGCCATGTTGGCAATGGTTGCACGGTCAGCCAGCGGCAGGCGGTCCAGCCCCTCGCCATAGAACTCGACGAACTTGCCCACCACGCCCTTGGCGCGCAACAATTCGACAACCTTCAGAACAAGGTCCGTACCGGTGGTGCCTTCGACCATCGAGCCGGTCAACTCAAAACCGATCACCTCAGGGATCAGCATCGAGATCGGCTGACCCAGCATTGCAGCCTCCGCCTCGATTCCGCCAACGCCCCACCCCAAAACGGCCATGCCGTTGACCATGGTGGTGTGGCTGTCGGTGCCAACCAGCGTGTCGGGATAGGCAACTTCTTCGCCGTTCTGATCGGTGTCCGTCCAGACTGTCTGCGCCAGATATTCCAGGTTCACCTGATGGCAGATACCGGTGCCGGGAGGCACTACGCGGAAATTGTTGAACGCGTTCTGACCCCATTTCAGGAACTGATAGCGCTCCATGTTGCGCTCGTATTCGCGGTCGACGTTCATCTGGAACGCACGCGGGTTCCCGAACTCGTCGATCATGACCGAGTGGTCGATAACCAGATCGACCGGGTTCAGCGGGTTGATCTTCTGTGCGTCACCGCCCAGGCCTTTGATCCCGTCGCGCATGGCGGCAAGATCGACCACCGCGGGAACACCGGTGAAGTCCTGCATCAGCACGCGGGCAGGGCGGTATGCAATCTCGCGCGGGTTCTTGCCGCCATTGGCACCCCATTCGGCAAATGCCTTAATGTCATCGACCGAGACCGAAAAGCCGCTGTCTTCAAATCGGAGCATGTTTTCCAGCACGACTTTCAACGCGGCAGGAAGGTTGGAGAAATCACCCAAACCGGCCTGCTGCGCGGCGGGGATCGAATAGTAGGAAATGGATCTGCCATTCACGTTCAGGCTGCGGCGTGTCTTGGCGGTATCCTGTCCGACTTTAATGGGCATCTGGTGGCCTCCCTTCTCAAATGGCTTGGATTTCGGGCATCGCTGAGTGTTATCTGCATCACCCAAGCCGTTGGTTCAAGGTTCAATAGCACTGGATTTGCAATTTTGTATACCATTGCACACATTTAGGCGGCGAATTGCAGAAGCCGCCCTCAAGAAACGTTGATTGGCGGTTGAGCGGCAAAACGGCTATCCCAGAGAACACCCGTTCAATCCGAGAGTTTTTATGTTCAAATCCGCTGCTTTGACCGCCCTCGTATCCTGCCTGTTCGCCACCCAATCCATGTCCGGTGAGGATCCTGTGGTGGTTGAGCTGTTCACCTCACAGGGGTGTTCATCTTGCCCGCCGGCGGACCGGATCATGCATGAGCTGGCGAAACGCGACGATGTCATCGGGCTGGCACTGCATGTCGACTATTGGGATTACATCGGCTGGAAAGACGAATATGCCGATCCTGATCACACGTTCCGGCAACGGGCTTATGCCCGCGAAAACGGAAAATCCATGATCTATACGCCCCAGATGATCATAAATGGTCAGCACGATATCGTCGGCGCTCAGGCTCAGGAGCTCGACCGTCTGATTGATGCGCATCTAACGGCCGCCCCCGAGGCAGCGGTGACCGCGACCCGAGACGCAGACGAAGTGACCGTGAGTGTGACACCTGTGGAATTGCCCGAAGGTGAGACCTATGACGTGCGTATCGTTCAGTATTCGCCCCTGCGCCATGCCTCGATCCGTCGTGGAGAGTTAGCCGGGCGGGAGTTGGATTATGCCAATGTTGTCGAAACCTGGCAGATTGCGGGCCAGTGGGATGGGCAAACACCGCAGACTTACTCGGCGCAGCTGGAACCAGACTTGCCAGCCGTCGTGCTTGTGCAAAGGGCCGGTCACGGGCCGATTGTTGCCGCGACATGGGCCAAGTGATCAGGGCAGGTTGTCCGGTTGGACGCCAAGCCCGTTCCAGCTTTTCCAGCGCCGATGGATCCAGAACCACTGCCCCATATGCTGCCGCACTATCTGTTCCAGATCGTCATTGGTGAACTGGGTCATCGTCTTTGGGTCCGTGTGCGGCACGGGATCATGCAGGATGATTTCAAAGTCGATGCCATTTGGCTGGCGCACGGCATAGCAAGGTATTAGTGCGGCCTTGTACTTGATGGCCAGTTCTGCGTTCAACACGGATGTCACGGCAGGCTTGCCGAAGAATGTCAGCTCTTCGCCTCCCAACGCATGCAGGTCGGATACGATAGCGATAATTCCACCGTTCTTGAGTGACCGGACCATTTCGACCATACCGCGCCGCCCCTGTTCGAACATCGGCGCGCCGGTTTTGTAAAAAGCTTCGACATAGGCGTCGTTGAAATAAGGATTGGCCATCCGCCGGTAAAGGCATCCTATCGGTTTGCCGCTGTGTTTCTGCAGGGCGACGCGTGCGGCCAGATAGTGACCGAAATGCGCCGTGATCATCATCACCGGGCGCCCTTCGGCGATCGCGGCGTCAAATGCAGCAATACCGGGCCCGGATATCTTGGCGTTCACCTGACGTTCGATAAAACCTTCGGGTGAGAAATGCTCCATTATTGCCCGACCGGCATTATCCGACACGTCACGATAGATCTTTGTGATCTCGACGTCAGACAATTCAGGGCAGGTGAGCTTTAGATTCCGGCGGACGCGGGTGCGAAATCCAACGACGGGTGCAAGGGTTTTCATGATTGCACCCATGGTCGCTATGCGCCTTTCATAAGGAAGCAGGCGCATAGCGCTGATGATTCCCTGCAGGAACATATTGGCGACATAGTATTTTCCAAGCTCAAACCGGCTGAGCTCCGACTTTTCGACGGGCATGGAGGTGTCTCACCGCGTGTTGCGAAATGTTGCCTAAGACATACAACCCGGTACCCGTAACCTCAAGCACCCAAGCGAAATGGCCGCCCCAACGATTTTGTGGGAGCGCCTGTTCCTGCCTCAACCCGTGCTTTCGTCTTCTTCCTTTTCAATCAGCGTAATTGTTCCGGCGTCAGACAGGGCACGAACCGCCCCAACAATCTGGGTCATGGCATCTTCGGCCTCAGATTGCTTGACCCGCCCGCGTTCCGCGATTTCCTCGCGCAGGTTTTCTGCCATACGAGAGGAGATATTCGACAGCAGAAACTCGACAGATGCCTTGTCATCATCCGCGGCGGCACCAGCCAGGGCCGCGACCAGAACAGGCTGATTGACTTCCCGCAATATCGCTGGAACATCACGGGGCGAGATCCGGCTGGAGATATGGGCGAAGGTAAAGATCGACCGGCGCACCAGATCGGCAAAATCAGCGTCGTCCTCATCCAGCGCGTTCAGCAGGTCGTCGCGCGTGGCGGACGCAGACTGGTTCAGGATTGCACCCACCCGCGCGCCCGGACCGTCATTGAAGGCCTGAACAGGCCGCTGATCCAGCTGAGCAGCCAGTGACCAGCCAATACGCTCAACCGCTTCGGGCGTGACATTTGCTGTTTTCGAGATTGCGTAAGTGATCCGCCTCGCCACCGGACCCGGCATGTGGCCCAGCATCTGCGCCGCCTGTGCCGTATCCATTTTCGATAGCATCACAGCGGCCACTTCGGTGCTTTCCGCCTGTGCCATGGCCGCAAGGTCCTGGGCTGGAATGTCGCGCAACCTTTGCCAAGGATCACCGATCTGACGAACTCCGGCAATTTTGCGCAAACGTGCCGCTGTTGCGGGTGTGATTTTTCCACTGACGGCATCCAAGGCCCCGGCAAGCCCATGTGGAAAGGCCAGACCGACATTGTTCAGGGCTTCGCTGAACTCCTGTGCCACGGCACCCAGGGTCACGCGATCCACAAGACCCATTTCCCCCAATTGATGTGTCAGTTTTTCTTGCAGGTCGTCGGGAAGCTCCTCCAACGGAAGATCGGCGCCTTCGTTCAACAACAGGCGCACGACGACGGCCGCCTTCTGACGGCTGGTCAAAGTCCGGGGAACAAGGCGCGGGCTGTCGCCACCCCCTGCGGGAAACGGAGCCGAAGCCCCTTGAACCGTTTGAATTAATGCGTTGGTGTTTTGCATCTGCCTGTGGAGCCAAAGTTTTCGAACCACAGGCAGATTAGAGAGAGTCGGGTTAAATAACCCTGAACCTTAATAACTGTATGTCAGACCCGTTCGGATCGCTTCACGCAGCGACGCCTCGGCCCAGGTGCCTTCTCCGCCACGGGCCTTTATTTCGCGCCATTGCTCGATCGCCAGATCGGTTCGGCCTTCGGACACAAACCCCTGCGCCATGTAGCTGCGCGCCAAAAGATTGTCTGGGTTGGCATTGATCGCGTTTTGGTAAAAGACATTTGCCAGTTCCAGCTCGCCCATCTTGCGATAGGTGAAACCCCAATAGGTCAGGACACGATCATCGTCCTGATCCATGATGCGCAGAATGTCCTGAGCGTGCCCGTATTGCCCGTCATACGCCAGTTCGCGGACCGCATCATATAGCTGATCATCTGTCAGGCTTGACTTGTCGGGTTTGACGCATTTTCCACGGGTTTCGTCATATACACGGCCGAACAGGCATTTCTTGGTTGTATTCGTAGGTTTCGGCGGGCTGCTGTTGTCACCACCTGCGGCATGGACAGCTGGCGCGAAGGCAAAGGCTTGCAAAGCAAGGGCAGAAGCTAACAAAAGGCGCATTTCTTTACTCCGTTCTCGGGGCTCTTATTGAAATCATAGTGTGATCTACAAAAAAGCTAACAGGGGAACGGTCGCTTTTATTCACGAACTGGACAAAAATTGTCAGCTGTTGACAGATTTCGCGCAGCTTTTTGTTTCAGTATCCCACGTTGTCCCGGGTGCGCAGGATTGGGTCTGTTTGGAATGTTGTTCGCAGGCAAGCCCGGCCGAGGCCACAAGAACCAGTGCCAATGCGCTTAGGAGTGTTCGGATCATGATGTTTCCCTCGTATGGAAAAAGCACATGCAGGATACCGCATTTCCGTTGGTCTGGCAAAAAACAAGGGGGTACAATGCACGTGGCAGAGCACCCCCGGCTAACAGACTGAAAAGATAACCGTTAGTCGCCAAACACGCGCGCAAAGATCGTATCGACATGCTTGGTGTGATACCCGAGGTCGAATTTCTCTTCGATCTGCGCAGGGCTGAGTGCGGCAGTTACATCAGCATCCGCCAACAGTTCCGCCTTGAAGTCGGTGCGGTGTTCCCAAACCTTCAACGCGTTGCGCTGTACCATGGCATAGGCGTCCTCACGGCTGACACCTGCCTGGGTCAGTGCCAAAAGAACGCGCTGGCTCATGACCAGCCCGGGGAACTTGTTCATGTTCTCGATCATGTTTTCCGGGAAGATCAGCATCTTGTCGATCACGCCTGTCAGGCGGGCCAAGGCAAAATCCAGCGTGATTGTGGCGTCCGGCCCGATCATGCGCTCGACCGATGAGTGCGAGATATCGCGTTCGTGCCAGAGCGCAACATTCTCCATCGCCGGTATTACGGCCGCGCGGACCATGCGCGCCAGACCGGTCAGGTTCTCGGTCAGCACCGGGTTTTTCTTGTGCGGCATCGCCGAAGAGCCTTTCTGGCCCATCGAGAAGAACTCGGCCCCCTCCAGCACCTCGGTCCGCTGCATGTGGCGGATTTCGATGGCGATGTTCTCGATGCTGCTGGCGATGACGCCCAGCGTGGCAAAGAAAGCCGCGTGGCGGTCACGCGGAATGACCTGCGTGCTGATCGGCTCAGGCACCAGACCCAGCTTGTCACAGACATGTTCCTCGACTTGCGGGTCGATATTGGCAAAGGTACCAACCGCGCCGCTGATCGCTCCGGTGGCGATTTCCGCACGTGCGTCACGCATCCGGGACAGGTTGCGGTCCATCTCGGCGTAGAAGCGGGCAAAGGTCAGACCCATGGTTGTCGGTTCGGCGTGGATGCCGTGGCTGCGTCCGATACGAACCGTGTTCTTATGTTCCATTGCGCGGCGTTTGAGCGCGGCCAGAAGCCCTTCAAGGTCGCCAATCAGGATGTCGGCGGCGCGGGTCAGCTGTACGTTGAAACAGGTGTCCAGCACGTCCGAGCTGGTCATGCCCTGATGCACAAAACGCGCCTCTTCACTGCCAACATGCTCTGCAAGATGGGTCAGGAATGCGATAACGTCATGCTTGGTGACGGCCTCGATCTCGTCGATGCGGGCGACATCGAATTCCACATCCTTGGCTTTCCAGACGGCTTCGGCATTTTCACGCGGGATCACGCCCAGATCCGCCATGGCGTCGCACGCGTGCGCCTCGATCTCGTACCAGATGCGGAACTTGGTCTCGGGCGACCAGATGGCAACCATTTCGGGGCGGGAATAACGGGGAATCATAGGCGACGGCACCTTTTTTGCAGATTGGATGAGGCGTTGGCGCGGGGTTTAGCCGCGTGCGGGGTAGGGAACAAGATGCGAGAGCGTATATGAGACGGTTTGCCCTGATTCTTGCCGTTTGTTCGGGCTTTTCAGCAGCAGACGGGTTCGGAAAACTGTCCTGCAAAGGATATAGCAAGGCATTGACGGGCAGGGCTCCACAACAAGGCAGGTTTTGGGCCTGCAACTAGGTCTCACCGGATCATGCCGCCAGTTGGGGTGGATGCCCGCCTTGCCCTTGCTGCCAAGCGATGCTGGACAAACAGCGCATTGACAGTTCAATCTGATCGGAAGGAAAAAACCAGGTTATTGAGATATGCGATTTTTATCATGTTCTATACTTGCCCTCTGTGGTGCGTTTTGGGTCGGCGCAGCTGCACCAGCACTGGCTGACACACCCGTGATATACACCGATGAAGGCCAAGCGCTCTTTCGGTTTGATGTACCAGACTTCTGGGTCCTTCGTACCGGCGGCCCGCGCGAGATTGAGGATACCGAACTGGGCGACGCCCGTGCGGTCGCGCGGGTCATGGGGTTCCGGCCAGTGACAGACGACGCGGTGTGGATGGGTTTCGTATCACCTGCGGGGGTTGGAACAATTCAGGGCGGCGTCCGGTACTTGCAGGATATCGACAGGTTTCTGGTCAAAGACCCGACGATGACCAGCACCAGCGATACCCGTATTGGCGGGTTGCCAGCACGCGTGTTTCGGGGCACCGGGCACCGGGACGGCAAGGGGGTAAGCTTTACCGCCACCGCCATTGACCTTCCGCAAGGCCGGGTTGCCATAGCAGTTGCCATTCTGCGGGACGGAGCAGACCCGAGTTTTGCTGATGATCTGAACGCCGTATTCGCGTCGTTCCGGGCGCTTCAGTAAGGGAGGGGACAATGAGCATTAGACTGATCAAAAGGATGTCCCTTGCGCTGGGGTTGGGGATCGCGACTTTGACGCTGTCGGCCTGTGACGGTGTTACGGTTGGGGTCGGGTACGGGTATGACCCGTTTTACGACTCGATGCTGTGGAACGACTACTACCATGACGTTAATGTGGATATAGACGTTGATCGTCCTAACCGACCTGATCGACCAGTGCGCCCCGAGCGTCCGAAACCACCTGTGGCCAAACCTCCCGCGCGCCCGCGCCCACCTGTGGCGCGTCCGCCAGTTGCCCGCCCGCCCATTCATCGACCGGGCCCGCGGCGCTAAGGAACAAAAAGGCCGCCTGTCAGGCGGCCTTTCTTATGAAAGAAGCTCGGTCGTTATGCGGGCCGAGCCTTCAAGCGTCCGGTGAACCGGGCATTTGTCCGCAATCTCAAGCAAACGTTGCCTTTGCTCCTGATCCAGCGGGCCGCTCAGGCGGATTTTCCGGCGAAACTGGTCCACCTTGCCGTCATTCACCAATCCGGCATCCTGCGCGTGAACCTTGTCATGACACACATCGACGCTGACATTTGTCAGGGGCCAGCCCTTGCGCCGGGCGTACATGCGTATTGTCATCGACGTGCAGGCCCCCAGACCGGCCGAGACAAAGCCATAAGGCGACATGCCCTTGTCAGTGCCGCCATAAGATGCGGGCTCATCCGCGACCAGATGGTGGTTTGGACCGGCCTGAATATCCTGCATGAACCCGCCGGGATCTGCTTCGGTTATGCGCACAACGCCTTCTGGCGCACCCGGTGGCGGCGCGGGTGGGCACAGTTTCACATAGCGCGAAACCCATGCAGCAATGACATCGGCCGCATATTCGGCGTCAGAGGCACGGGTGATCAGGTGATCGGCATCGTCAAGGGTAACAAAGCTTTTGGGGTGTTTCGCGGCCAGAAAGATCGCGCTCGCATTGTCGATGCTGACCGTTTCGTCGCGTGGGGCATGAAGGATCAGCAGGGCGGCTTTGAGGTCGGCGATTGCAGATGACAAGGCCGATTTGGCAATGTCGTCCACAAAAGCTTTACCAATTCGGAAGGGGCGACCACCCAGAGAGACCTCGGCACTGCCATCCTCTTCGATCTGAGGCAACGCGTCCTCAAAGTGATGCGACACATGGGCGGGGTCCGCCGGTGCACCCAATGTCACGACGGCTTTTACAGTGGGAATACCTGCCCGCGCCCGCAACACCGCCGCGCCCCCAAGCGAGTGGCCGATCAGCAGGGCAGGTGCCATGTTTCGACCGGCCAGATATTGCGCGGCTGAAATCAGATCCGCGACATTCGAAGTGAAGGTCGTATTGGCAAACTCGCCTTCGGAATGGCCCAGTCCGGTGAAATCGAACCGAAGCACCGCGATACCCATGGCAGCCAGACGGGCGGAAATGCGCCGGGCGGCCGGGATATCCTTGGAGCAGGTAAAGCAGTGGGCGAACAGGGCCGTTGCCAGCACGGGTCCATCCGGCAAATCCAGTCGCGCCGCCAATTGGCTGCCGTCATGTCCGGCAAAAGTGATGCGTTCCGTGGGCATGTCGGCTCCTTGAATGGTACGGGGGAACACGCCCAATACTGTGTATTTGCCCCTTGGGTCACAACCCTTAAGTCACACGCGTAACAGGAAGGTGAGAACAAACGGGCGTTGCACGGACGGCGCAAGATCCCTGTCGCCTTCGGGCCGCATGACGGCGGAGCTCTTACCTTCTGTTATTATCAAGAATAGTGATGGCGATGCAAACAAACATTCGTTTCACTTATGATCCTCCTCATCCCATCTGTGGTTCCTGAAAGCTGAAACAGGAGACACAGATGTCACATGCAGATATTACGCCCCAGATACCCGACCTGCGTTCACGTATGATCCTGGCTATTGTTCTGGTCGGCCTTGCCGGGTTCGCGGTCGGCCAATCCTGGCCCGCGCCCCAAGGTGGTTCACAGGTTCAGGTCAGCCCTGCCACGGAAGACTGGCATGGAAATGTCCGCCGGTCCCATTGGTCGAATTGAAGGCCCGGCCTTATTCGATCCCCATCAATTGGGGGTCAAAGGGATATCTGGACAGGTTCTCAAACCCGGTTTCGGTAATGAGAACCTGATCCTCAAGCTTGATGCTGAAATCGCCACCGACTTCGCCAACGCAGGCTTCGACGCACAGCACCATGCCGGGCTCCAGCGGATAGTCATAGGCGCCTTCCACGGCTTTGTCCGGATACGCGACCAGCGGCCATTCATCACACAATCCCACTCCGTGCATCAGGCAACCGTATTTCTGCGCCTGAAACTTGTCGTCAAGCCTGTGCGACCTGGCGGTAAGTTCCGGGATCATCACACCGGGCTTCAGCATCTGCATGTTGGTCATGATGTGTTCATGCGCGTGCTGCATGGCATAGATCATGTCAGGGCGGGGCTTCTGGTCGCCAATCCACCATGTGCGCGAGATATCGATGCATATTCCGTAGGACCCGATCAGATCGGTGTCGAAGGCGATGATTTCGTTTTGCTGCGTGATGCGCGGGCCGCATTCCTGGAACCACGGGTTTGTGCGTTGGCCTGACGCCAGCAGCCGGGTTTCGATCCATTCGCCACCGCGACGGATGTTTTCCGCGTGCAGAACAGCCCAGATATCATCCTCGGTAGTCTTGCCATTGCCGACATTGGCGCGTGCAAAGCTCTCCATCTCCGCCACAGCGGTTTCGCAGGCGTGATTGGCACAGCGCATGGCCAGAATCTCATCCGGTCCCTTCACGGCACGGGTTTTTTCGGTCAGCTCTTCGCCTTCCATGACCTCAAAGCCCTGCGCCTCAAGCGCGCGCAGACCGTGCAGCATGATCTTGTCGACGGCCAAACGTTTGTTGCCGCCACCATGCGCATCGATCAGCACGCGCACCTCGTTCGAAAAGACATCTGCCGCGATATCCACCTTGTCGCCACGGTCGAAGTAAAACAGGTCCGCACCTGAACGCTGTTCGCGCACCAGCGGATTGAACGTGCTGAGGAAAGGCGAGTTCTTGTAGTCCCATATCACCATATAGCCATCGGCACATAACAGCACCGCGCGAAACGGGTTATGCGTATTCCATAACTGCATGTTCGTGCTGTCGGTCGCATAGCGGATGTTCAGCGGGTCAAAAACCAGCAAACCTCCGTATCCGCGATCAACGATGGCCTGCGTCAGACGCTTCCAGCGATGTTCCCGCATCCGTGCAAGATTGGGCAGTTCCAGACCTGCCGCAGCCCATTCGTCAAAAGCCAGCTGTGTCGGCCCGATCTCGATCCGGTCATTTTCGTTTGGCGTGCCATCACCCAGCGTAGCGCCTCGGCTGGGGTCAATCTTGCGCGTGTCTCGGTAATGCTTGTTCATGACGGACCTCGTTGCTTGTTCAGTCAAACCTAAGGTGCCCATGTGGATCGTCTTGGAAAAATGCGACGGCGATCCTGTCGTTTTCGACCGACAAATATTTCGACCCATGCTAAGTCGCTGGTATGAATAAAATTCTGCAAGATAAAATACCGTATGATGTCGGCGACCCGCGTGCTTTGCCGGGTATCCAGCCTGCAACGATGGAAAACTGGTTGCATCGGGACGAGGCTTTTGCCGGTCAGATGCGATGCCGGGAAAAGCTGCTGACGGAACGCCGCGATGACGTTCTGGCGCTTGATCCGCAGGCAGAACCCGCCGCTCGGGAACTGCTCGACCTTGTGCTGTCGCAGGTCTATCCCAATGCAGGTGAAGAAGTCGTCAGACCCGATGGTGTAACGGTCGCAGTCGACCGGGCCCAGCCGCTTGATACATTGTGTAGGCTGGTTCAGGAGGATTTTTGCATCCTGCAAAAGCGTGGAACTGAACATGTTTTGACCGGCGCAATCCTGTGTTTCCCGGCCAGCTGGCTTTTGTCCGAAAAATTCATGCGACCACTGATCGACATCCATGTGCCTGTCGCAAGTTACGACGAAAATATCGCCAAGCGGGTGCAGCGCCTGTTCGACGGGATACAGCCCGGTCGTCCGCTCTGGCGCTTTAACGCGCTTTGGTATGAAGACCCCGAACTGTTTCAACCCCGAAGCGCCAGTGACAGGCGGGGCGACACAGATCGACGTAAAACGTCCTACTTGCGAAGCGAGCGGCAAACCCTGCTGCGCTTGCCGAAAACGGATGCGGTCGTCTTTTCAATCCACACTTATGTTCTGGCCGCGAACACGGTTCCCAAAATGGAAAACCCCGCCTGAAGGCGGGGCATCCAAGGAGGGTCTTCTGTAGTTCTCTTATTGGCCCAAGGCGGCCGCAACATCGGCAAACGCGTTCGTTGCGTTCAGGGCAACTATCGCGAAGGTAAAGACAAGCACCTGGGTGTTGAGGCGAAAATCTTCACCCCGGATCAGATTCACTGCAGCCATTGACAGGGCAATCGGGGTCGAAACGCCTGCCAGTACACCCGTCATGCACCAACTGCTGAGACGCAGAACGTCGCTTGGCTTTACGACACCATCGTCGTCATCGAACGTTTCCTGACCTGGCATGTTTGTATCTTCACTGCGAAACGCGATGCTGAGCAATTGTTCATCTGTCAGCTGGATCGGGCGGGACGTCGAAGTATGAAGTACACTTAAGGTGTCACCGTTCTCTGGCACATTCACTGCCGAGAATTGCCCGGTCAGCGACTGAAAAATTTGTTTTCTGTCGCGTGATCGGCTGGGGGCCAGAGTGTCAAAGGCGCTCATAAACTGCTCGACCGTCAGAACCGTGTGTGGCGACAGCCATTCAACGCGCCGGGTCGAACAAATGTCGACCATGCGATACAGAATGACGACCATCATCAGTTCCGAAATCTCGGAGTCATCCAGCAGGGGTGAGACCGGCGTGATTGAAAGAACCAATCTGTTTTGCGGATTTGCGGCGCGGGGTTTTGTTATCGTTTTTAGCCCCGCGGCGCGATCCATACGCTCGTACCGGTCTTCCTGCTCGGGGGTGCCTGTATCCAAAGTCAGTCGCACAAGATACTGACTTGAAACAATGCTGGCTTCAGAATTGCTCAGCAACGCCTTGCGTTCGACCAGATGGCCGTAATCTTCCAGCGTCGTGGCAACGATTGTGCCAAAACGCTCGATCGCGCCATTCGCGTCGCCATTAAATTGCAGGCCGCCATGGTAGCTGTGCTTCCGAGCCACTGCACTGTCCTTTTTGCGTACTGTTCAGCAAACACTGTAACAACCATTCGTGTGGAGAATTTGGCGGAAAATGCAAAAAAGGTGATTTTACTCCGGTATTGGTTACGCGTTGGAAACCAAGAAACTAAAGGCTTTTGTTTGTCACTGTGGCGGAAATGTGGCGAAAGCGGGTGCGGAGTGTGTTATTGGTGCGACCGCCTATTGGTCGATTCGGGCGGCCATGATTGCTATGGATTGCTGATAAACAGAGGCCGCGTTCCACTGTTGCAGCACTTGAAAATTCGGCTCCCCTGGCTGATAGCCACGCCCCGGCTTCCACCCTTTCTTGCGAAGATAATTGGCGGTCGAGGCAAGCGCGTCGGTCATGTCATAAAAGTCCACCCGACGGTCGCCGGTGGCATCGACGCCATAGGTCAGGGCGTTGCCCGGCAGGAACTGAGTGTGGCCCAACTCGCCATGTTTTGCCCCTTTTGTCGCCACGGTAATGCTTCCTGCATCGACCAGTTTAAGTGCCCCGATTGCGTGCGGAACAAAGAACTCGGACCGGCGACAATCATAGGCCAGTGTTGTGATTGCGGAAACAACCTGACTGTCTCCCATAAAATTGCCAAAGCCGGTTTCCATGCCGTGAATGGCGATCAGAATGCCCGGCGGAACACCGTATTGCCGTTCAAGCGCAGCATAGAAATCGGGATTTGCAGCCTTGCGTTTGCGCCCCTGCGCGACGATTGCATCAGCGCCTCTTACACGCATGAACTTGTCCAGTGTGTATTTGAAGCTTTTCTGATTGCGGTCTGCCGCAATTGTGCCCGTGGCGTATTGAGCTTGGGCAAGCGCCTGAAGGCCCTTTTTTTTCACACCAGCCTTGCGGGCCTGCTGGGCGAAATCGGCCTTCCAGGCCTCGAACCCCACGCTGGTATTCCCACAAGGCGCGGCCAGAAGGGGCGAGGACACAAGCAGGGCGAATAATACGTAAAGGCGAAACATGCAGGTAATCCGGTTGTGTTAAAATCTGAGGCCAGCCTACCTTGAGCTTTGAATTGGGCAAAGCAGTTCGTTGGAGTGGCACCAACCGCTCCTGCAAAAGCCTGTTGATTGGTCTGCAGATCGCCTTTGAAGAGTTTCAGATCCTCAGCATCGGGCAGATAGCAAGGGCGAAGGTAAAAGGTGTGTATTCTGTGCCATGGCACCCGAAAAGGCTGAACAGCGACAGACAGGCGCAAATGAAACAGGGGCGCCCGTTTGGGCGCCCCTGTAAATCCATGCCGTGTTGCTTAGCAGCTGTAATACATGCCGTACTCAACCGGGTGTGGTGTGTGCTCGTAGGTTTCGACCTCTTCCATCTTCAGGGCGATATAGCCGTCGATCTGGTCTTTGGTGAACACGTCACCTTGCAACAGGAAGTCGTGATCGGAAGCCAGCGCTTCCAGAGCTTCACGCAAGCTGCCGCAGACAGTCGGGATACCGGCCAGTTCCTCGGCAGGTAGATCGTACAGGTTCTTGTCCATGGCTTCGCCCGGATCGATCTTGTTTTTGATGCCGTCCAGGCCAGCCATCAACAGAGCGGCAAACGCCAGGTAGGGGTTTGCAGCCGGGTCGGGGAAACGAGCCTCAACGCGCTTGGCTTTGGGGCTTTCGGTCCACGGAATACGAACACAACCCGAACGGTTGCGGGCCGAGTAGGCGCGCAGAACTGGGGCTTCGAAACCGGGGATCAAACGCTTGTAGCTGTTGGTAGCCGGGTTGGTGAAGGCGTTCAGGGTTTTGGCGTGCTTCAGGATGCCGCCGATGAAGTACAGCGCTTCGTCAGAAAGATCAGCGTATTTGTCACCCGCGAACAGTGGCTTGCCGTCTTTCCAGATCGACATGTTCACGTGCATGCCGGTGCCGTTGTCACCTGCGATAGGCTTCGGCATGAAGGTTGCCGATTTGCCGTACGCATGAGCCACGTTGTGGATGACATATTTGTACTTTTGCAGCTCATCCGCCTGCTTGGTCAGGCTGTCGAAGATCAGGCCCAGTTCGTGCTGGCATGAAGCAACTTCGTGATGGTGCTTGTCGACCTTCATGCCCAGACGCTTCATGGTGGACAGCATTTCCGACCGCAGGTCCTGCGCTTCGTCGATCGGGTTCACCGGGAAGTAGCCACCCTTGACGCCCGGGCGGTGGCCCGTATTGCCCATTTCGTATTCGGTGTCGGTGTTCCATGATGCGTCAGTTGCATCAACTTCGTAGGATACCTTGTTGATCGTGTTCGAATACCGGACATCGTCAAACAGGAAAAACTCGGCTTCGGGGCCCATGTATGCAACATCGCCGATCCCCGATGCCTTCAGGTAGGCTTCGGCTTTCTGCGCTGTGCCGCGCGGGTCACGCTCATAGGCTTCGCCTGTATCGGGCTCGACGACCGTGCAGTGTACGCAAATGGTTTTCTCAGCGTAGAACGGATCAACATATGCGCTTTCGGTGTCGATCATCAGCTTCATGTCCGATGCTTCGATCGACTTCCAGCCTGCGATGGACGAGCCATCGAACATGAAGCCTTCGTCCAGGAAGTCTTCGTCGACCTGATCGGCCATCAGGGTCACGTGCTGCAGCTTGCCGCGGGGGTCGGTGAAACGGACGTCGACATATTCGGCGCCCTCTTCCTTGATCAGCTGAAGAACTGCGTCCTTGCTCATTCTCTTGATTCCTCTGACTTGAAGATTGGTATGTTAGAGCGCGTCCGAGCCGGTCTCGCCGGTACGGATGCGAATGGCTTGTTCAACCGGAGAGACAAAGATCTTACCGTCGCCGATCTTGTCGGTCTTGGCTGCCGACACGATGGCCTCGATGGCCGCATCGACCTGGTCATCGTCCAATACGACCTCGACCTTTACCTTGGGCAAAAAGTCGACAACATATTCTGCGCCACGATACAGCTCGGTATGGCCTTTCTGACGGCCGAAACCTTTGACTTCGACGACGCTGAGACCCTGAACACCTACGTCCTGCAACGCCTCTTTCACTTCGTCCAGTTTGAACGGCTTGATGATCGCTTCGATCTTTTTCATTCCGGCTCACCTTGAATGGTTGTCTCAGGCGCAGTGATCACGTCTAAGATCGGGCAGCAACGTGATTGCGGTATCGGTCGGGTCGGTATCCGTTGAAATCAGGCTCTGTGCTAATTTTTGGGCGGTTTGCACAAAAAGTAATCGAAACTGAATCGCGCGAGGGTGTGACATGTCCGAATTGCTGACAGCGGCGCAGATGAAAGCCATCGAACTCGCGGCCATCGAGTCCGGTGAGGTCACGGGCTTGGAGCTGATGGAGCGGGCAGGGCAAGGCGTTGTCGAGGCGATCTTCGAGGAATGGCCAGATCTGGACAGGCGAGGGGCCAACCCCTCGCGCTCCCCGGAGTATTTGGAAAAAGATGAAGATAATCCGTTGCGCGCGGTCGTGCTGTGCGGGCCCGGAAACAACGGCGGTGACGGGTTTGTCGTGGCGCGTCTTTTGCGGGAACTGGGCTGGAAGGTTGAGGTATTCCTGTATGGCGATCCAGATAGGCTGCCGCCGGACGCGCGGGTGAATTATCAGCGATGGGGTGAGTTGGGTGTTATCAACGCGCTTTCAAAAGAAGGCTTGAAGAATGACCGCCTGGCCAATTTTGGAATACCAAACGTTTTGGTGGACGCGATTTTCGGCACGGGGTTGACACGTCCGATTGATCCTGTGCTTGGGCAATTGTTGGAGTATTTTTGCAGCTTGTCATCACGTGTTCGCTTTGTGGCAGTCGATTCACCTTCGGGGCTGTGCATGGACAGCGGAAAGGTGCTTGGTGCCCGAGCAGGAATACTGACCGATGCCAGACCCCTTTCTGCGGATCTGACAGTAACCTTCGAACGAAGAAAACTTGGGCATGTGTTGAGCGACGGTCCGGCTTATTGCCGGAAAGTGAGCGTCGTCGAAATTGGTCTGAATGAAACGTCGGAGCGGCACTGGGGGCAGGTTATTTTGCAAGGAGAAAGAGCAGGCCGGGGTCCAGTCCGCAGCGTCACTCTGGACGACCAGAAGCTCGATAGCGGGCGGCGTGCAAGAACGCTTTTGACAAAGCAAAGCGATTTACCTTCAGTCGTTGCGCACAAATACACCCATGGCCATGCCCTGATCCTTTCGGGTGGCCCCGGCAAGACCGGTGCGGCGCGTCTGGCCGCGCGGGGGGCCTTGCGGATTGGGGCAGGGTTGGTGACGCTGGGGGTGCCATCCTTGGCGTTGGCAGAGGTGGCGAGCCGGATCACTGCCCTCATGCTACAGTGCATTGATGGTTCTCAAATGCTGTCAGACGTATTGCAGGACGTGCGGATGAACGCCCTTTGTCTGGGCCCCGGTTTGGGGTTGGAGCGCGCGCGGGACCTGGTGCCGGTCGCCCTGATTGCGAAACGTGCGACGGTTCTGGATGCGGATGCGCTGACAGCTTTTGCTGGTGATCCCGGAAACCTGTTCGAAATGCTGCATGACCGCTGCGTTCTGACCCTACATGGCGGAGAGTTTGCGCGGCTGTTCCCCGATCTGGCGGAAAAGCTGAGCGAAACGCCGGTCAGAGGCCCCGCCTATTCCAAGGTGGGCGCAACGCGAGAGGCAGCGGCACGTGCGGGATGTGTCGTGTTGTTCAAAGGGCCGGATACTGTCATTGCGGCCCCGGACGGGCGATGTTCGATCAATGCTGCGTGCTATGATCGCGCGGCCCCTTGGCTTGCAACCGCCGGGTCAGGCGATGTGTTGGCCGGTTACATCGCCGGGCTATTGGCGCGGGGGGGCGATCCGATGACGGCGGCTGAGACAGCAGCGTGGCTGCACGTGGAATGCGCACGGCGTTTCGGGCCGGGATTGATCGCCGAGGATCTGCCTGAGCAATTGCCCGGTGTTTTCAAACAGCTGAATGTCTAGTTGTTTTGGGCAGAAAGCAGTTCAGGCTCTGTCTGAATCGCATGTTTTCGCTGTCAAGATGTGCGCGGATGCATACCGCATATTTGTCAGGTGCATAGGTAGGCATCACTATTCATTTGCAAGCTGCCAGTGGGGGCTGGAGTCGTATCTTGTAAGCTGATGAAAAATAATGTAAAATGGTAGAGTTCTTTGTGTGTTCTGTTGCTAAAATACAATTCTTGCGTAAGACAAGGGGCAGACCACTGGAACGCTCGGATTCAGTAAACAAATGGGCAGTATCTGAACCCCGAACCAATTATGGTGAGTGAAATGACCCCAAATATCAAAAAGATATCGGTTGCTGCCTTTCTGACTGCCACGGTCGCTGTTCCGGCAGCCGCAGAGCTGAAATACGAAAATAACAGTGGCGGCTATGTGCTGTTGTACGGGCAGTTTAACCCAGCCTTGATTTCTGTTGATGACGGGCAAGATACCGAGACCCGGGTCCTCGACAACGATCTGTCGAACAGCCGGGTTGGCCTGCGCCTGATGCAGCCATTTGGCCAGAACGAGTTTACCTTTCGCTTGGAAACGGCGTTGGGCTTGCCGAACTCGACTGAATGGAACCAGAACGGTACAAATTTCAGCGGCTGGACTCGCGACGATATCCGATTTGTGGATTTTGCCTTGAAGGGCAGCTACGGCAAATTCTCGGCTGGTCAGGGCAGCATGGTGGCAGATGGTGCTGCCGAGGTGGACCTGTCCTATGTCGGCACCGCGCTGTATTCGTTCACAAACGATGAAAACTCGGGCTTTTTCTATCGTGGCACAAACGGTGTGTTGAGCGGTATTACGGTTGGTGACAGTTCCAGCAACTTTGACGGCTCACGTCGCGGGCGTGTGCGGTATGACACACCAACGGTTAACGGGTTCTCGGCCGCATTTGCATATGGTCAGAACATCCTGTCCAGCAGTGACGATGATGACTACTACGACGTCGGTGTGTTCTATGAAAACACCTTTGCAGGCGGAGTAGAGTTTGCGGCAGCTGTCGCGTATTCGGTGCGGGACCGGGATGACAATTCAGGGGATCGCAAAGATACCATCGGTTCGGCCTCGGTGTTGTTGCCCAGCGGTCTGGGTTTCACGATTGCCGGCGGCACGCGTGACGATGACCGGGCTGGCCAGACGGACCCGAATTACTGGTACGGCAAGGTCTCGTACGAAGGGAACTGGGTTTCCTGGGGTAAGACAGGTGTCGGCATCGACTATTATGACGGCGCGGATTTCGAGACCAACGGGTCCGACACCAAGGCATGGGGTATCGCTGTCGTGCAGAAGGTCGAAGCGATCAATACCGATGTATACCTGAAGTATCGCAACCACGACTTCGATGATGGTTCATCCTTTGACAACAACGAAGCATGGGTTCTGGGCGCGCGCTGGAAGTTTTAATTGCCTTCCAGCGACCCAACACGAACGCCCCGAAAACCGGGGCGTTCTTTTTTGCCAAAACCAGGTTGATTCAGCCTTTGCCCCTTGCACGTTGGCGGCAGGGCAAATAGAAGGCGTCAAATTTGCCCGGCGCGCCCGTTTTGCGCGCCCCGAATCCTATGGGGACTACCAAAATGCAGGTTACCGAGACGCTGAACGAAGGTCTGAAACGCGGCTACAACATCGTTGTGACCGCAGCCGAACTGGACGACAAGGTCAATGAAAAGCTGACCGAAGCACAGCCGGAAATCGAAATGAAAGGCTTCCGCAAAGGCAAGGTGCCGATGGCGCTGCTGAAAAAGCAGTTTGGCCAGCGCCTGCTGGGCGAGGCGATGCAGGAATCCATCGACGGTGCGATGAACAAGCATTTTGTGGACAGCGGCGACCGCCCCGCGCTGCAGCCCGAAGTCAAGATGACCAACGAGGACTGGAAAGAAGGCGATGATATCGAGGTCGCGATGTCCTACGAAGCGCTGCCCGCGATCCCTGAGGTCGATCTGAAATCGGTCGCGCTGGACAAGCTGATCGTCAAGGCGGATGACGCAGCCGTCGAGGAAGCGCTGAACAATCTGGCTGAAACCGCTCAGGACTTCAAAGCCCGCCGCAAGGGTTCGAAAGCCAAGGAAGGCGACCAGATCGTGTTCGATTTCGTCGGCAAGGTTGATGGTGAAGAATTCGAAGGTGGATCGGCGGAAGATTACCCGCTGGTTCTGGGCTCGAACAGCTTCATCCCCGGTTTTGAAGACCAGCTGGTCGGTGTGAAGGCCGAGGAAGAAAAAGACGTCAACGTGACTTTCCCGGAAGAATATGGTGCCGAACACCTGGCCGGAAAAGACGCGGTCTTCACCTGCACGATCAAGGAAGTGAAAGAGCCGGTTGCAGCAGAGATCAACGATGAGTTGGCGATGAAGTTCGGCGCCGAGGATCTGGCCGCCCTGAAAACTCAGATTTCGGAACGTCTGGAAGCAGAATACGCAGGTGCATCGCGCGCTGTCATGAAGCGGGCCCTGCTGGACGCGCTGGATGAGAAAGTGTCGTTCGACCTGCCGCCGTCGCTGGTTGAAGCCGAAGCCAAGCAGATTGCACATCAGCTGTGGCACGAGGAAAACCCCGAGGTAACCGGCCATGACCACGGTGAGATCGAACCCACCGATGAGCACAACAAGCTGGCCGAACGCCGCGTGCGTCTGGGTCTGTTGCTGGCTGAACTGGGCCAAAAGGCAGAGGTGGAAGTCACCGACGCCGAGATGACCCAGGCGATCATGAATCAGGCCCGTCAGTACCCGGGCCAGGAACGCCAGTTCTTCGAGTTCGTACAGCAGAACGCTCAGATGCAGCAGCAACTGCGCGCGCCGATCTTCGAAGACAAGGTTGTCGACTATGTGTTCGAGCTGGCCCAGGTCAGCGACAAGGAAGTCAGCAAGGACGACCTGCAAAAAGCCATTGAGGCATTGGAAGAGGAATAATCCTCTTCCTTCCCTCTTTGTTCAGAGAGGGGAAAAAACGGAGCCGCCTGTAAACAGACGGCTCCGCATGGGTGGCTTTTGTGTCTATGAGGTGAGGGGGTCAGGCCTCATGAGCAAAAGCACGGGGGGTTTCTAACAAAGCGATCTTCTGCTCTGGTGTGAACGTATCCGAGAGCGCTTCGATCAGCTTCAGAACGTCCTGACGTTCAGCTTCGTTCCTCGCGGCGCTCATCTGTTCCACAAAATACTTCTCAAGATCAGTCAGTGGCTTGTGATCCTGATTGGCCGGGTTCTGGATTGCGGCCTTCTTGGCTGCAAACAGTGCCAGTGCCTCTTCGTCGTCCATAAAGACGTTCTCACGGATGCCTGCAAATTCGCGCAGGCCCGAGATGCGTTCATCGGTACAATCCAACAGGGCGGCCAGTGCCGAGACTTTCCCCATGGGAACCGTTTCGCCGACATAGTCATATGGCGCGCAGTTCGACCGTTTCAGAACCCGGTCCATGACCGGATCGATTACGGTGATGATATCCTGAATGCCTGAGTTCTTGGCATATTCCAGAGAACCAATCATCAGCTCGCAGGTAGCATAAGAGACAGAATTCTTTTCCTTGCCACGCGTTAGGCGCTGCGTGTCCACGCAGAAGCGTGTTGATTCCCACATTGTTGCGCTGCGAAGTGGTGCTTCCCCGCAAAGGATTGCCGAAAACACATCCGACAACATATGAGGTCCTGTGGTCTGTAGGGCACGCACGGCTGCGACGACATTCCCCCCGTCGTCGAGTCCGATTACATATGCCGGGTCCAGATGATCGAATTCATCAATTTCCTTGCCGTCTTCGATCTTTACGTCCCATCCAAGACGTCCGCCAAAAACACGTGCTCTCAACTCGAACATTTCGTCAAGAACTTCGCTGAACATATGTCTGTTCAGGCCATCTACCACGATGATCATTTCTTCCCCCTTCGAGTGGTTGTTCGGTAATACTGACGTTACCGCTCTCGAAAGATTTTTCTATTGGGGGATTCCCGTATTTTGACGAAATTTGGGGATTTTTTTGTTTATCCCGGGGTAATAAGCCCGATCGCTATCGCCCGCCCTACAGCCTGAGGGGTGGTCAGCGCACTAAGCTTTTCCCGGCTCGAACGCAAGTGTACTTCTACGGTTCGGTGCGAAATAGACAAAATATCGCCGATATCCTGCTGCGACTTACCTGCAGCGACCCATTGCAGGATTTCCGCTTCGCGAGAGGACAATGTCGGATGATATAGTGCGCCGGTCAGCTGATCCGAGGACACGACGTTGTCGTGGATGTGCACGGCCATGGCCTGCAAATCGCCGATAAAGTTCGTGTAAAGCTTACGCCACTCTTCCTTGCTGCAATTTCGGGTTGCGCTCAGCAGGCCAATATCACCGTAGGGGCCACGTACCGGGATCGTAACACCCTGACTGGGCAAGCCAAAATCGTGAGCATCCCGGAAAACGCGTTGAAAATCTGGGCTTCTTTCCAGACGGCTCCAATCCACCGGTGCGATACTGCGGCGGGCCATGTGGATGGTAGGATCGATCATGATCAGACCCTGTTTCTGGTAGTGCTCAGTCCAGGCGTCGTCATAGGTGACAAAGCCAGCCACAGTTCCTGCCGCCGGATTCATGCCTGCGTAGGCAGCATGATCCATGTCATGCTTCTCACAGATTTGCCTAAGAAATTCGGTATATCGAACTTCTGAATCCGGCAGGGTGCTCAGATCGACAATTTCCATGTGGCGCCTACCAGCTGTGGCCCATCTTGCTGCCCGATGGTGTCGTCGAGCATGCGTATTACACAGAGTGGAACCCGTTTACCTCACCAAGTCAGAACATCATACTTTTCTAAACATGACAAGGAGAGGTCTAAATTGTCTGTGCAATATCGCATATTGCGACACCCAATAGAACATTTTTGTCACTATTCAGTTTCAAGTGCTGATTCCGATCGAATTCTGACGCGAATGACCGTCAGGGTGTTGGCCTAAGCCCGGTTTCGACCAGCATTCCTCGGGCTTTAGCTTCGGGATAAAAACCTTTGGCGTACAGAAAAATTGCCCTGCGTTGGTCCCCATCTGAAAGCATCCACGCCCCGCGCAAGTACTTCCCGGCAAACTCAAGGTTGGTGTCGGCGTCCAGCAAACCTTCGGCTTTGCCGGTGTATCCCATCGAGCGCGCCGTGGCTGGCAGGATCTGAAGAAGGCCGTAATAGGGCCGGTTGACGGCCCATGGTCGATGTGTGCTTTCGCGAATGGCCAGCTTGTGAACCAGCTCCCGCGGAATTTCGTAATAGTCCGCCCATCTGTTGATCGAAGCTCTCAGCTCGGGCGTTTCATTCGGGTGGAGCGGCGGGTCAAAATGTGGCGTACCCGCCTTGGAGACCTGGTCTGCCCCGCAGGCAACCAACGACACAAATAGAAACAGTGCCAGGAAACTTTGGCGCAGATAAACAAGCATTTTTCGGTCCTCTGGATTTCGGCGGCAATGATACGGAACGACAATGAGCCTTCAAGCGTACACGGGAAAATGGGCTGAAACTTGCCGGTACGACTTGTGAATACAAAGGGAAAAAAGAAAAGGCCGCGCTTTGGCGCGGCCTTTAGGATGCTCACAAGCAGCCGGATCAGGCTTTGGCTTCGTCTTCCGCAACCGGTGCCGCGTCGGCAACCATGTCATCATCATCCGAAGCGGCCGAGCCGATGTCGTCGAACAGTTCGGCGATTTCGAATTCAGCAGCGGCTTCTTCTTCAGCAGCCAGTTCCTGAATCGATTTGCCCGAAGCCTGCAGTTCGGCTTCTTCTGCCGAACGGGCCACGTTCATTTTGATTTCGACTTCAACCTCGGGGTGCAGTTTCACTGCGACAGTGTGAAGACCCAGTTCTTTGATCGGGGCGATCAGGACAATCTGTTTCTTGTCGACGGTGAAACCTGCTTCGGTTGCGGCGTCAGCGGCGTCACGCGGGGTGACCGAACCGTACAGAGCGCCGGCATCCGATGCCGAGCGAATCACGATGAACTGCTGACCGTCCAGCTTTTCAGCCAGTGCTTCAGCTTCTTTCTTGGTTTCCAGGTTGCGGGCCTCAAGCTGCGCTTTCTGGGCTTCGAACGACGCGATGTTGGCGTCGGACGCGCTCAGGGCTTTGCCTTGGGGCAGCAGGAAGTTGCGGGCGTAGCCGGGCTTGACGTCAACGACGTCGCCCATCTGACCCAGTTTCGCAACGCGTTCCAGCAGGATAACTTGCATGTCAGTCTCTCCTTACTTCACAGCGTAGGGCAGAAGGGCGAGGAAGCGGGCGCGCTTGATAGCACGGGCCAGTTCACGCTGCTTCTTCGCCGAAACGGCGGTGATGCGCGAAGGAACGATCTTGCCACGCTCAGAGATGTAGCGCTGCAGCAGACGGGTGTCTTTGTAGTCGATCTTCGGCGCGTTCTCACCCGAGAACGGGCAGACCTTGCGGCGGCGGAAAAATGGTTTTGCGGCCATGGTTTAGAGTCCTTTTCTCAGGCGTTGATCAACGGCGCTCGCGGCGTTCGCCACGTTCGTCACGCTTCTGCATCTGAACCGACGGACCATCTTCGTGGCCGTCGACCTTGATGGTCAGAACGCGCATGACATCTTCATGCAGACGCATCAGGCGTTCCATTTCCTGCACCGCGCCCGAGGGGGCATCGGTTTTCAGAAAGGCATAGTGGCCTTTGCGGTTTTTGTTGATCTTGTAGGCCATCGTCTTGACGCCCCAGTACTCGCTATCAACCAGCTTGCCGCCGTTGTCAGCCAGAACGGTGCCGAAATGTTCGACGAGGCTTTCCGCCTGCGCGTTGGACAGATCCTGACGCGCGATCATTACATGCTCATACAGTGGCATGTGCACTCCTGTTTATATCAAGGCGCATTTCATAGGCGGGGCCAAACGTTCCTTCGCGACCCTGCCACGAGAGGCTGCGCGATTCTTACGACTGCGAAGGATGGCCCCGTATACACGTCTGAGCCGCAAGGGCAAGCCCTGCCACATATGCCTCTGAGACGCCGCCCAAATTCCTTTAGGCCGCCCAATTGCTGACGCTTTTCGGCTCAAAGTTGTTTTGCATACCGGACATCAACCGGATCAACAGAATTTCGAAAGTAACCTTAAAAGGGTGACGTGTTATGACCGCTACTAACACAAACGCATATCAGGAAAGCGTTGCCGGCTCGCGATTTGAAAATTCAGTGCCGGTAATGATCACGTTTGCACCGAACTGGAAGGCCCGCCTGATCCTGGCGCGGATGGTCGGGGCGTTCCTGATCGTTTCTGCGTTCTCCATGTGGTTGATGCCCGGATCGGTCGTTGGCGCAGATGTTTGGCCGATCAAGATGGCGGCGTCCATGCTGTTTCTGGTCGTTGGCGTCGCCTTGCTGACGATCGAGGTTCTTGACCCGCGCCCTGACGCCTATTTCGACCCGATCCGCCGAGAAGTCCGGGTGTTGCAAAAGAACGAAGACGGACGCCCTCAGACTGTCCTGCGCCGCAGCTATGACTCGCTGGGTGGGGCGCGTTTTGAAGAGAATGAAGTTCACCTGTTTGACGTGGACGGCAGTCTTTTGATGAAGCTGCCACTTGAATCGGCGGATGTCAGCCGGGCGCTGAAAGGGCAGCTCAGCAAAAGCGTAACAATTTTCGGTTGATTTTTATTCTGTTCAAAAAAGAACAGAAGTTGTGAATCAAAAAAGGTTGTGTGCCGCCCTTGGGCGGCACATTTTGTATTCAAGCAGTCCTGACGGACTGCATTCACAAAACCGCGGAGATTGATATGAAATCCACCCTTCTTGCTGCTGCATTGGCCGTATCAGCGACAACGGCATTCGCCAGCGCCGAGAAATACGTGTTGGATCCCAGCCACAGCCAGGTCATTTTCAGCTATGACCACCTTGGGTTTTCAACCACGACTGGCATGTTTTCCGGCTTTGAAGGCGAGATCATGTTCGACCAGGAAAACCCCGCCGCTTCGAGCGTGAGTGTGTCGATGCCCGTTTTGGAGATGTTTACCGGCTGGAAACCCCGTGAAGATCACTTCATGACCGAGGATTTCTTTGGCGCGGCCGAAGGAGATTTGATCACCTTTACTTCGACAGGAATCGAGGTGACTGGTGAAAACACCGCGAACATCACCGGCGATCTGACGATGAACGGTGTGACCAAATCGGTTGTTCTGGACGCAAAGCTCAACAAGGCTGACACTCACCCGATGGCAAATCAGCCCTGGGCGGGTTTCAATGCCACAACAACGCTGGTCCGTAGCGAATTCGACCTGGGTCAGTTTGCACCGTTTGTCAGCGACGAAGTGCAGATCCAGATTTCGGTCGAGGCACAAAAAGCCGAGTAATCGCGGAATCACGAACAGAAAAACGCCGGTGATCAAATCACCGGCGTTTTTTTTGCCTTACTAACCGCGTGCCGCAGTGAGTTCTACGGATACTGCGACGGTAAAGCCCAGCGAGTCTTCGGTAGGCTGCGATGTGCCTACGTCAAACTCCAACCGATTAAGCTCGGTCGTGCCCGCCATTGTGGCTGTGTCGCCCTGAAGATCCAGCGAGAAGGGCAAAACGACGTCGATCGACTTGTCGCGAATTGTAAGCGGGCCGCGCGCCTCGTACCCATTTTCTGTTTTATAAAGGTCGGCCTTGAACTGGGCAGTTGGGAACCGGGCGTTATCGAAGAAATCCGGCCCCATGGCCTGATCAGTTACGGTTCCAAGACTAAGCGAGCCAATGGCTATCGTGACATCGACAGATCCCGCCAATCCCGGGCCTGTGGGCTCGTCAAAGGCAATTGCTGCCGTCCAGTCGGAAAACGTACCCGTAACGGGGCTGTTCAATTGCGAAATGGTAATCGACAGCGTGCCGCTCTGAACCTGCCATTCAGATTGAACCTCGGCCAGTTGGACATCCGGTGCTTCACTTACGTTTTGGGCAAGCTTTCCAGTTGCCCAGCCACCGGTGACGACGACGCCCCAGACCGCCAGTGCCGCGACGGCTGGAATCAGTGAATGGGTTTGATGTGGTGGTTCCGGCACATCAGACAGGCCCGGTAACATCCGGCGCAATGTGCTGTCCTTGTCTATGACGTGATGTTTCAGCGCACCTGCGACATGCAGGACAAGGGAAACAACCAGAACCCACATGAAAAGCCAGTGCAGAACCCCTGTAACCTCGGCCACGGCGGTGGATTTCGGTACAAAAGGCAGGTTTTGGCCGAAGGGCCAAAGGATTGGGGCAAAGCCTTCGGTCGCGGCGTGGTGAATCCAACCGGTCAGCGGCACAAGGACCAGCGATCCGTAAAGCAGCCAGTGGACGGTTTCAGCGGCGAAGGCTTCGGGTTTGTTGTCAGCATTCAGAAGGCCGGGCTTGGTTTGCGTGAACGCCCAAAGAATGCGGGCCAATGCCACGAAGAACACGGTAACCCCCACGGTTTTATGCAATGAGAACACGCGCGCTGCACGGGCAATTTCCAACTCGGTCGGGGCCGTTGCCGAGTGCAGTACCGCATGTGCCAGATTGTCCGCGACCCAGCCGAGGGGCAAAGCCGTGAAGATCAGCAACGCGGTTAGCCAATGAAACGTCTTTGCGATGCTGCCGTAGCTTGAAAAAGAATTGGTCGATTGCATATGTCGGGCGCTCCGGGATTCTAGGGTGTGCCCAAGGTAAAGGCGGATGAAACAGACACAAGTGAGCGCGGGTGCACACAAAAGGTGCCAGAATGCAGAAAGCAGGCAATACTTGTGCCAGACGGTCAGTCAGTTTACACCCCGCCGCAACCTGACACCATCCATGAGGTTGCAATGACACTCGCGTTCGTTTTCCCGGGGCAAGGCGCCCAGACCATAGGTATGGGCAAAGCTCTGGCTGAGGCCTACCCGGCAGCTCAGGCCATCTTCGATGAGGTGGACGATGCGTTGGGCGAGAAGTTGAGCAGCCTGATCTGGGACGGCGATATTGCTGACCTGACACTGACCCAGAATGCCCAACCCGCGTTGATGGCAACATCGATGGCAGCCATGCGCGCTTTGGAAGCCGAGGGCGTATCCGTCAGCATGGCGGCTTTTGTGGCGGGGCATTCACTGGGTGAATACTCGGCTCTGGCCGCGGCGGGGGCCATGTCTGTTGCAGATACAGCGCGTTTGCTGCGCACCCGTGGTCAGGCTATGCAAAGCGCGGTACCCGTGGGCGAGGGGGCCATGGCCGCCATTCTGGGGCTGGAACTGGAGGCCGTGCGCGCCGTGGCGGAAGAAGCCGCACAGGGCGAGGTCTGTCAGGCCGCAAATGACAACGATCCCACGCAGGTCGTCGTGTCGGGTTCAAAAGCGGCTGTCGAGCGCGCAGCCGAGATAGCCAAGGAAAAAGGTGCAAAACGTGCCGTTATGTTGCCGGTAAGTGCTCCATTTCACTGTTCGCTGATGAAACCTGCTGCAGATGTAATGGCAGAAGCGCTTGCTGCCGTCGAAATTAAGGCACCAGCCGTACCTTTGGTGGCCAATGTTCGCGCCGAGGCTGTCAGCGATCCGGATCTGATCCGTCAATTGCTGGTCGAGCAGGTGACCGGTTCGGTTCGCTGGCGGGAAAGCGTGCAATATATGGCGGCTCAAGGCGTGACTGAAACATGGGAAATCGGCGCTGGCAAGGCGCTGTCCGGTATGATCCGCAAGATCGATCGCGAAATCGCGGGCAAGGCCGTGGGCACACCGGAAGACGTTCAGAAGACCATTCAGGTCGAATCGTAAGCTCAATCCGCGTTGTAAGCGACGCAGCAAGAGGGAAACCGAATGTTTGATTTAACAGGTAAGAATGCGCTGATCACCGGTGCTTCGGGCGGTATCGGAGGTGACATCGCACGTGCGTTGCATGGCGCAGGTGCAACGGTTGGTTTGTCCGGTACACGCGTTGAACCGCTTCAGGCTCTGGCCGACGAACTGGGCGAACGCGCGCATGTTCTGCCTTGCAACTTAAGTGACCCGGAAGCCGTTGAAGCGTTGCCTAAGCAAGCGGCTGAGGCGATGGGATCGGTGGACATTCTTGTAAACAACGCCGGAATCACGCGCGACAACCTGTTCATGCGCATGTCCGACGAAGAATGGCAAAGCGTCATTGACGTGAACATGACCTCGACCATGAAACTGTGCAAAGGGGTGATCCGGGGCATGATGAAGGCGCGCTGGGGCCGTATCGTCAATATCTCGTCCGTGGTGGCCGCAATCGGCAATCCGGGGCAGGCGAACTATGCCGCGTCCAAGGCCGGTATGATCGGGTTTTCCAAGGCTTTGGCCCACGAAGTTGCGACACGCGGAATTACTGTGAATTCCGTGGCACCTGGATTTATCACAACTGCAATGACCGAGAAGCTGACCGAGGAACAGAAAAAGGGTCTGTTGCTCAAGGTTCCGGCCGGGCGCATGGGCGATCCCGAGGAAATTGCAGCTGCCGTTCTGTATCTTTCCAGCCCCGAAGCGGGCTATGTTACCGGAAGCACCTTGCATGTGAACGGCGGTATGGCCATGTTGTGAGCGCGACAGGGGCGAGTGCGAAAGCGTTTGCCTCTTGCGTCGACTATGCTATAGGCGGCGCATCTATGCGGGGCCGGTCGTTCAGGTCGGCCTTCTATTTCCCGGTTCGCCGGGACCGAAACCGCCCAAAACGGGCAAACCAAAGCCAACCCGTGCGGGCAAGGGCAGAATCGGGCGGACCGCCCTGTAAAGGAATGAGGAATAGACATGAGCGACGTCGCAGATCGCGTTAAGAAGATCGTTGTTGAGCACCTGGGTGTTGAAGAAGATAAAGTCGTGGAAAACGCGTCCTTCATCGACGATCTGGGCGCAGATAGCCTGGACACTGTTGAGCTGGTCATGGCCTTCGAAGAAGAGTTCGGCATCGAGATCCCCGATGACGCAGCCGAGACCATCCAGACCTTTGGCGACGCCGTCAAGTTCATCAGCGAAGCGTCCTAAGCGTTTCTTTCTGATCAAAATCGGCGCTTCCGGGCAACGGGGGCGCCGTTTTTTTATGCCTGCCCGAATTTCGGACTTGCGTGGCTATTGTGGCCTGCGCACTGTTTCCACTGAGGCAAAACTCAAAGTGGACAGGGCATGATAAGATCCACTCCGATGATAAATACCGCGCGTTTGACGCTGTGCGCCATGCGCCCGGAAGACTTCGACCGGTTTGCGGAAATTTGGCGTGACCCTTGTGTTGTCCGGCATATCGGCGGCTCTCCCCGGTCGCGTGGCGAAGCGTGGGATTCGTTCCTGCGTAATGCCGGGCATTGGCAGATGGCCGGTTTTGGCCAGTGGGGCGTGATGCAACAATCGAATCGCAAGCTGATAGGGCAGGCCGGATTCTTCTATAGCAACCGATGCATGGGCGACGATTTCGACGGCTTCCCAGAGGCGGGGTGGGTGCTGGTCCCCGAAGCACAGGGGCAGGGATTGGGATACGAGGCAGCCAAGGCTGCGCATGACTGGTTTGATCGGGTGATTCCCGGACCGTTGGTCGCGATGATAAACGCGACGAACATGTCTTCGCAGAAACTCGCCAAGAAGCTAGGCTATGTTCTGATGCGGGAAGGGGTGTATAATGAAACCCCGGTGCATTTGTTACGACGCAACGGACCGCCAGCTCGCGCATAGATTCGCCACTTAAACAGTATGCCGCAAAATGGCCAAGCTGTGCCGATCCCGGTGATTTCGGACGGGCGTTCTGGATGTATGCTGCCGGGGATTTTCAGAGCGATTGAGCGGAGGACCAAGCTCATGAGGATTTACCCCACGATGGAACTGCAGAACGGCCGGTGTGTCTCGCTGGACAAGGGTCGTCTGGAAGAAGCGATGATCTGGCACGTGAATCCGGTAGAAACCGCACGGAGCTGGGCAGAGGCGGGTGCCGAATGGATGCACCTGACGGATTTCGACGCGATCGAGGGTAAGGATACCAACGCGCAGCTGGTCGAAGATATCCTTCGCAAGGCCGAGATTCCGGTGCAGTTGGCGGGTGGCATGCGCTCGCGCGAGCAGATTGAGCGCTGGATCGACAAGGGCGCGGGCCGCATCGTGGTTGGCACGCTTGCTGCGCGTGAACCAAACCTGGTCAAGGATCTGGCCAAGCTGCACCCTGACCAGATCGTGCTGTCAGTGGATGTCTGGCAAGGCCTTGTTATGACTGACGGCTGGCGCAGCCAAAGTGCGTTCACGCCCGAAGCCTTTATCGACGCATTCGGCGATACGCCCTTTGCCGCCATCGTGGTAACAGATATCGACAGCGACATCGAAGATGTCGAGGCAAAGCTTGGTCTGATCTCGCGATTGGCAAACCATTCGCGTACTCCGGTGATTGCCAGCGGTGTCGTGCGCACAGCAGACGATATCTCACGGCTGGCATACATCCCCAACATCTCGGGCGCGATTGTCGGGCGTGCGTTGTTCCGCAAGACACTGGACTTGGCCAAAGCACTTGAAACTGCCAAATCGGCCCACGAGCCGGTCGCGCAGTTTCAGTAAGCAACTCCGCCCTTTCGGCTGGACGCGCGAAAGGGCGGTTTTGACAAGCGCCGAATTTCTGGTTTCCTTGGGCATTCGGCGACAGGACGCCGGGACGGAAAGAACCGTTGCTCTTGCCCCCGCACCCCGGGCCGGGGTATGAGCGGTTCTCATAAGAGGAAGCAGGCAAGAGGCACTTCATGCGCAGAGTCGTTGTAACCGGTCTTGGATTGGTCACTCCTTTGGCCAGCGGGGTCGAGGAAACCTGGTCGCGGCTGCTGGACGGAGAGTCCGGTGCAGGCCCAATCACGCATTTCGATGCAGAGGCAAGCGGGGTCGCAACGACCTACGCCTGCGAGGTGCCGCGCGGCGACGGAACCAACGGGACCTTCAATCCCGATGACTGGATGCCGCTGAAGGAGCAGCGCAAGATCGAAGACTTTATCCTGTATTCCATCGCGGCCGCCGAAATGGCCTGTAAGGATGCAGGCTGGCTGCCGGAAGACGAAGAATCGCGCCTGCGTACGGGTGTTCTGATCGGCTCGGGCATTGGTGGTCTGGGATCGATTGCCAATACCGCGAACCTGATCCGCGACAAGGGTCCGCGTCGGGTATCTCCGTTCTTTATTCCGGGCGCACTGATCAACCTGGCCTCGGGTCAGGTATCAATTCGCCATGGGTTCAAAGGGCCGAACCACTCGGTCGTGACCGCATGTTCAACCGGTGCGCACGCAATCGGCGACGCCAGCCGCATCATCCGGGCGGGTGACGCGGATGTCATGGTGGCAGGTGGCGGCGAGGGCTGCATCTGCGAGATCGGTATTGCCGGGTTCAACGCATGTAAGGCGCTGTCGACCAAATACGCAGATAATCCAAAGGCTGCCAGCCGACCCTATGACGTGGACCGTGACGGTTTCGTGATGGGCGAGGGCGCCGGCATCGTGGTTCTGGAAGATTACGAACACGCCAAAGCGCGTGGGGCTAAGATCTACGCCGAGGTTCTGGGCTATGGTATGTCGGGCGACGCCTATCACATCACTGCGCCGTCCGAGGATGGCGACGGGGCCGAACGTTCTATGAGAGCGGCGTTGCGCAGCGCCGGGCTGGAGCCGAAGGACCTGGATTACATCAACGCGCATGGCACCTCGACCATGGCGGACACGATCGAACTGGGTGCTGTCGAGCGCCTGTTGGGCGAGCATGCCGGGAATGCGACGATGAGTTCGACCAAGTCGGCAACCGGTCACTTGCTGGGTGCTGCGGGCGCGATTGAGGCAATATTCTCAATTCTGGCAATCCGCGATCAGGTCGCACCGCCAACAATTAACCTGGATAACCCGGCTGTTGAAACTCCGATTGATCTTGCCCCCAACGCCAAGCGCGAGCGTGAAATCAATGTGGCGCTGTCGAACTCGTTCGGGTTTGGTGGAACCAATGCCAGCGTGATCTTCGGAAAGGTCAATTAAATGTGGCGGGCCATCGCTTCGAATGCGCTGACCATCCTGGTGGTCGGCCTGTTTCTGGTGGGCGGTCTGATCCTGTGGGGACAGTCGCAGTACAAGGCCGAAGGCCCGCTTGAGACCGCGATTTGCCTTCAGGTCAAAAGCGGTTCGAACATGACACGTGTCAGTCGCGATCTGGAAGATCAGGGTGCCATTCGAAGTTCAATTCTGTTTCGAATGGCCGCTGACTATACCGATCAGGCGCAGCGGTTGAAAGCGGGCAGCTTTCTGGTGCGCGAAGGTGCGTCGATGGCGCAGATCATCGAAGAAATCACCAGCAGCGGCGCCAGCACTTGCGGGTCGGAAATCGAATACCGTATCGGTGTGACACGCACCCAAACCCGCGTGCGTGAACTGGATCCGGCAACACTGGATTTTGTCGAGATTGCTTCATTTGATGCGGCAGAGGAACAAACGCCTGAGGCCTATACCGAGAAACGCAACGAGTCTGATACGCGCTATCGCGTGTCGCTTGCCGAAGGTGTGACCTCGTGGCAGGTGGTTGAAGCTCTGAAATCATTCGAAGCGCTGTCGGGTGATGTGACCGAGATTCCGGCTGAGGGCATGTTGGCCCCGGACAGTTACGATGTTGTGGCCGGACAGGATCGCAATGCGATTTTGCAAGCCATGCAGGACAAGCAACAACTGCGGATCAACGCGGTTTGGGAAAGCCGTCAAGGCGGGTTGCCGCTGGACACTCCTGAAGAGATGCTGATCCTTGCGTCTATCATCGAAAAGGAAACCGGTGTTCCGGAGGAACGCGGCCAGGTCGCCAGTGTGTTCGTGAACCGCCTGAAACAAGGGATGCGGTTGCAAACCGATCCGACCGTCATCTATGGCGTGACAAAGGGGCAGGGCACATTGGGTCGCGGGTTGCGGCGCAGCGAATTGAACCGTCCAACACCGTGGAACACCTATCAGATCGACGGGCTGCCTCCGACGCCGATTGCAAATCCAGGTCTGGCGAGCCTGGAAGCAGCGGTTGCGCCGGATGACACCAACTATGTGTTCTTCGTCGCTGACGGCTCGGGCGGGCATGCGTTTGCAGAAACCCTGCAGGAGCACAATCGCAACGTTGCCAAATGGCGCGAAATTGAAGAACAGCAGAGCTCGGGGAATTAAGCCGGGCGGATTGCTGGTTTTGTTAACAAAATACGCCGACGCCGGTATAAAAACTGGCGTCGGCGTTTTCTTTGGCAGGCTCTTCAGTTCTTAGGCGGCTGAGCGTCTTTTGTTGGGACGGCGCCGTCTGGAGCTGGAAGGTTTCCCATCGCCGTTGGCCGGCTTGGGCTTGAACCCGCGACGGCGGTTGTTTTGACGACGTGCAGGTTGCTGAACCTCGACCCCTTCCGGCATGGTGCCGCTTGTGACAGGGATTTCAATTTTCATCAGCTTCTGGATCTGACGCAACAGGTCGACTTCTTCCGGTGCACAGAACGCGATCGCTTCCCCTTCGCGCCCGGCACGGGCGGTGCGCCCGATACGGTGGACGTAATTGTCGGGCACGTCGGGTAGGTCGAAGTTGATGACATAGGCGACGCCGGGGATGTCGATGCCACGCGCGGCAACGTCGGTGGCCACCAGTATGTTCACCTCACCAGCGCGGAAGGCATTGATGGCCCGGTCACGCTGGCCCTGGCTTTTGTTCCCGTGAATGGACGCCGCGTTAAAGCCGTCGTCCACCAGCCCTTTCATCAGCCGTTCGGCGCCGTGTTTTGTGCGGGTGAAGACCAGTGTCAGTGCATCCGCGTCCTGCGACAGGATTTCGCGCAACTTAGACGGTTTTCCGGGTTTCGAAACAAAGTGAAGGGACTGGGTGATCTTGTCAGCGGCCTTGCCCGGGGGCGAAACCTGCACCCGCTGCGGATTGTTCAGATAGGCACGGCTGAGCTCCTCCATCTGTTTCGGCATTGTGGCCGAGAACAGCATGGTCTGGCGGGGCGTGCCCAGTGCAGGCGCGATGCGACGCAGAGCGTGAATGAAGCCCAGGTCAAGCATCTGATCTGCTTCGTCCAATATCAGATGGCGCACCGAACCAAGGTCAACAGCGCCCCGTTCCATCAGGTCAATCAGGCGGCCCGGGGTGGCGACCAGAATATCGGTGCCACGTGCGAGGAACATCACTTGTTTGTTGATCGACTGGCCACCAACAACTGTAGCGACCCGCAGCTTTGTTCCTTTGGTGAGGGTGCGCAAACTGTCGGCGATCTGGTTCACCAGCTCGCGGGTGGGGGCGAGGATCAGTGATTTGGCTGTTTTGGGATCGGGCTTGCCGGGCTGCGCCAGCAGGTGGTCGATCAGGGGCAGGCCAAAGGCCAGTGTCTTGCCGGTGCCGGTTTGGGCCAGCCCGAGGATGTCATGCCCGTTCAGGGCCAGCGGAATGGCCTGGTTCTGAATCGGGGTGGGTTGAGTGAAATTGGCGCGTTTCAACGCGTCGTTCAGTGTCGGCGCGAGGCCGAGCATATCGAAGTCGAACAAAAAATTATCCTTTACGGCCCGCAGGTTAAACCCCACGAGCAGGTGGTGACTGGCCACGTTCATGTGACCGGCAGGGTTGTGCGAGACCTCGGGATGCGCGAGCGAATCCAGCGCCATCCGGCCATCGCGTAAAGAACCCTGCGTGAAGGGGAACCGGGAGTAATGTGCTGGCGCTGTGGGGCCTGAAGCCCGACGATGCTCACGCGGTGGCGCCGTGATTAAGCGCACATGAGGGTTTCGGGAGGGAATGTCAAGGACTGGTTTTGCCGCGGGCAGGTTGCGCGCAGGACCTTGACGCGTCGAAATCGGGTGATGCGGGCGATTTTGAGCGCGATTTCGGAAAATGTCAGGTTTGTACACGCGTCAAGGTGGGGAGTGTGCAATTTGTACACGCTGAAAGCGGCACGGGGGTAACCCTGTGTTAATCCCTCTGGTCGGTGAGGCGGTCAGAGCTTGGAAGGCTAAAGGGCGGGGCGGCGTTTTGGCCGAGGGTTACCATGGCCGGAAATTCACTGTCCGTTAACCCGCACCGTACGATCCCTGTTGCGCGCCTGTTGCGTAAATCCTTGACTTTACGCGCTTTATCCCGTATTGGTTGTGTCATGCTAGAAGAAGTGGGCGAACGGCCTCGGGGCGACCCGGTGGCCGTTTTTTCGTTTCTCTCGTGCGGAGAACACTCACGCATGAGGTCACAGGCAAACATGACTTTGATTACCCCGGAAGAGCGGATTTCCCAGACGGCTGAACTGTTGCAGTCCCTGGAAAGGTCCATTCGCGATCTGCGGCAAGCGGCAGAAGACCTGCGCAAACAGATCGGTGCCGGGGAGGATGCAGATCTTGCTGGTTCAGCCAAGCAACTCGGTCAGCTGGAGGGGCTGATCCGAAGTTGCCAGAAAGTGGAGACAAGCTTTGTCGAACAACATTACAGACAAGCCGGAATTGCCCAAGGAGGGTACGCGCTCGACCTTGAGCGGGCCCGATTTGAGATCGGGTGCAGGTTGGCTCGCCTCCGCCGATGCTGCGGTGCGGGAGAGATTTCTGAGTGAGATCGGGGAGGGGGGGCTGTGTGCCCTCCCTTTCCTGTTTGAATTCTGGGCGCTGCCGCATCAATTGCCGCCCGAAGGCGACTGGCGGTCCTGGGTGATCATGGGCGGGCGCGGTGCGGGCAAGACGCGGGCCGGGGCCGAGTGGGTAAGGTCGATGGTCGAGGGGCCGAAACCGCTGGACAAGGGCGAGGCGTGCCGCGTGGCGCTGGTGGGTGAAACATTCGATCAGGTGCGCGACGTGATGATCTTTGGCGACAGCGGGATATTGCAATGCTCGCCCTCGGATCGGCGGCCCACGTGGAAGGCATCCGAGCGCAAGCTGATCTGGCCCAACGGGGCCGAGGCGCAGGCGTTTTCAGCACATGATCCCGAAGGGTTGCGCGGGCCGCAATTTGATGCGGCCTGGGTGGATGAGCTGGCCAAGTGGAAGAAGGCGGGTGAGACCTGGGACATGCTGCAATTTGCGCTGCGCTTGGGCGAGCGGCCTCGGGTCTGCGTGACCACAACGCCGCGCAATGTGAAGGTTTTGAAGGAGTTGCTGGCGTCACCCTCTACCGTGCAGACCCATGCGCCGACCGAAGCGAACCGGGCCAATCTGGCGGCGTCGTTTCTGGAAGAAGTGCGCGCGCGCTATGCGGGTACTCGGCTGGGACGGCAGGAGCTGGACGGGGTGCTGCTGTCAGACGCGGAAGGAGCGCTGTGGACGGGTTCGATGCTGGAGGCGGCGCGCTGTGCGCAGGTGCCCGAATTGGATCGCATCGTCGTGGCGCTGGACCCGGCGGTGACATCCGGGTCAGGCGCGGATGCCTGCGGGATCGTGGTGGTTGGGGCGCAAGTGCAAGGCCCGCCTGAGGCGTGGCGGGCGTTCGTGCTGGCTGACCGAACGGTGCAGGGCGTTGGCCCGGCAGGCTGGGCGCAGGCGGCGATTGACGCCATGGATGAATTTGGCGCCGAACGGCTGGTGGCCGAGGTCAATCAGGGCGGGCAACTGGTTGAAGAGGTGGTGCGGCAGGTGGACCCTCTGGTGCCTTATCGGGCGGTACGCGCGTCGCGCGGCAAGGTCGCGCGGGCCGAGCCTGTGGCAGCGCTGTACGAACAGGGGCGGGTGCGCCATGTGGCCGGGTTGGACGCGTTGGAGGAGCAGATGTGCCAGATGACCGCGCGCGGGTTTGAAGGGCAGGGCTCGCCCGACCGGGTCGATGCGCTGGTCTGGGCGTTGCATGAGTTGGTTGTGGGGCCCGCGGGGGTGTTTAGAAGGCCGAGGGTGAGGGCGTTGTGAGGGCCGTCTAGCCTGTGTCACAATAGCCAAACAACTGCTTTGTTCTCTATACAAAAGCACCTACATGGTATTCGGCTTCTTTTCTTCGCTACTTTGGTCTTAAAAAGAACCTCAGAAGAGGATCCTTCGGCGCAGTTTGACTGCAACAGAATAGTTAGAATACGCTTCTGGAAAAGGAGGATGAAGTGTATTTAACGATAATACTGTCATTTTTGTTTCTTATTTTCACTTCGCCATCGGTAAACGCTGAAGTCGGTTGGCGCGAGGGAGCTGTTTCTCACCGACAGTTGCCACCCCCGGGCATAACAAAGTCCTACGTAAGATTAGATATTCCTCACATAAGGCAAGGCGATTATCTATGTGTACCAACTTCGGCGGCAATGGTTGTTCAGTATTTTGGGGGCAGAATTGATCCCGCCGAACTAAAAGCCATCGCTGAAGGTCACAAACCCCAAAGCCAAAGAAATTCAAAGTTCACGTATTGGAGAGATGCCAACTACGCACTTCGCAAGTTTGGGTATAAGTGGAAAATTCGCGATTACCCAAAAACATCCTCTGGCTTTAAATCTGGTCTTCGCGACATAAAGGCGAGTCTGAGAAAAGGCCGCCCGGTACTTATTGATGTCCATCAGGATGAGGGACACACATTTGTTGTAATGGGTTTTAATGATGAAGCACAGGTTGTTTATATTCGCGATCCAAACTTGCCAGGAAAACAGTCTCGCATTTTGAGCTATGCCGTACTGAAGGAAAATTGGCACAACCATAGATTCGCGAATAATCGCAGCGCTTTTTTCGCGTATCCGAAATAGTTTGTGTTAAACTTCTGGTTTCGTGCCGCTCATTCAGAACAGAAGTTTTTGGCATCGGTGAAACTCAGAGATCGTCTGAAGACAGTGAACGGCGGCTTTGTCTGTGAAGCGGGAAACTGAACTTTGACCGTGGCCGATCGCGGCAACAGGTCGAGATTGCCGTTGCGCACCCCCCGTACGCCCCATTCCCAAGCCCTAAACGTCTTTCCGTCATAACTCCTTTCAACAAGCCGGGCAGAGCGGCGGCAGAAAGGAGCACAGATGGTATTCGATTTCTTGCGTCGTGGATCGGCTGGGAGCGCGCCCGAGGCGAAGGCGAGCGCGACCGGGCCTGTGGTGGCGTGGCAGACCGGCGGGCGCGTGGCGTGGAGCCCGCGGGACACGGTGTCTCTGACGCGGACGGGGTTTTCGGGCAATCCGGTGGGGTTTCGGTCGGTCAAGCTGATTGCTGAATCGGCGGCGGCTCTGCCCTTGGTTTTGCAGGGTCAGGGGCAGCGTTTCGATGCGCATCCGATCCTGGCGCTGTTGCGGCGCCCGAATGCGGCGCAGGGGCGGGCAGAGATGCTGGAGGCCCTGTACGGGCAGCTGCTGCTGTCGGGCAATGCTTATGTCGAGGCGGTGCAGGTCGAGGACGGGCTGCCGGTTGAGCTGCATGTTTTGCGTTCGGACCGGATGAGCGTGGTGCCGGGGGCGGATGGGTGGCCCAAGGCCTATGATTACAGCGTCGGTGGCAAGACGCACCGGTTCTCGGCCGAGGCCATCTGCCATATCAAGACGTTCCACCCGCAAGATGATCATTACGGGTTCTCGCCGATGCAGGCAGCGGCGACGGCGATTGATGTGCATAACAGCGCCTCGCGGTGGTCGAAATCGCTGCTGGACAATGCCGCGCGGCCCTCGGGGGCGCTGGTGTGGAAGGGCGGTGATGGTCACGGAATGATGGCCGAGGAGCAGTTCCGCCGCCTGTCCGACGAGATCGAGCAGAACTATCGCGGGGCGCGCAATGCCGGCCGTCCGATGGTTCTGGAGGGGGGGCTGGATTGGAAGCCGATGGGCTTTTCCCCCTCGGATATGGAGTTTCAGAAGACCAAGGAAGCCGCCGCCCGCGAGATCGCGCTGGCCTTTGGGGTCCCGCCGATGCTGCTGGGGATACAGGGCGACGCGACCTATTCGAACTATCAGGAGGCCAACCGGGCGTTTTACCGCCTGACCGTGCTGCCTCTGGTGACGCGGGTGGCGGCAGCGGTGTCGGAGTGGCTGACGGGCTTTACCGGCGAGGATCTGATGCTGAAGCCCGATCTGGATCAAGTAACGGCCCTGTCCGCAGAGCGGGATGCGCAATGGGCGCGGGTCAATCGGGCGGAATTCCTGAGCGATGTGGAAAAACGCAGGTTGCTGGGGCTGCCGGAGCGTGCCGATGGCTGAGGGGTATCCGCCGTTCGAATGCGCGCCGGGGTTGCGTCTGGCCGCGCATGAGCGGGTGGCCGAGATCCAGCACGCGCATCTGTGCAGGCGGCTGGATCAGATCGAAGAGATGATGGAGCGGCTGGAGAAACGTCTGTGGCTGACGGTCTATGGTGTGGCCGCAGTGATCCTGGCGCAGGCGTTTCAGTCTTTCTTGGTGGTAACGCCATAAGTTCAGTGGGTTACATGGAGAAGTTCATGGATTTGGAGCATAAGTTCGCAGGGTTCGGTGACATCCTGTCAGTGACCGAGGATGCAATGATCGAAGGCTATGCCAGCCTGTTCGGGCAAGTCGATCATGGCAGTGACATGGTGCAGCGCGGGGCCTATCGCGCCTCGCTTGAGGGGCTCGCCAAGGCGGGTCAGCGGGTCAAGATGCTGTGGCAGCACGACCCGGCGCAACCCATAGGCGTCTGGGACGAGGTACGCGAGGACGACAAGGGCCTGTGGGTCAGGGGACGTCTGCTGGAAAGCACCCAGAAAGGCCGCGAAGCGGCCGAGCTGATCCGCGCGGGTGCGATGGATGGCCTGTCGATCGGCTATCGCACCAAACGGGCCGTGAAGAATGACAAGGGCCAGCGGGTCCTGACGGAACTGGAGCTTTGGGAGGTGTCGCTGGTGACCTTCCCGATGCTGCCCAGTGCGCGGGTGGCGGCAAAGGGGAGCGACCCCGATGCCGAGAATACCTGGCGCAGTATTGCCGAGGTGTTCAACGACGCCCGGCAGGAGCTGGCGCGGACCTAGCGCGCCTCAAACCCACCCAAAAACAGGACATGCTGATGAGCAAGACCGAGATCCCGGCCTTGACCGGAGAGGGTGCGCCCCTGGTTCAGGAGGTGAAGCAGGCGATGGCTGGCTTCGTGAATGAATTCAAGGGCCTGAAAGCTGAAGTTAAAACAAAACTGCAACAGACAGAAGAGCGACTGACCATGCTGGATCGTAAATCAACCATCGCGGCGCGCCCGCATCTTGCGGCCTCGACCCTGGACGGTGCACCGCACCAGAAGGCGTTCGACGCCTATGTACGCTCGGGCGAGGATGACGGGCTGCGCGGGCTGGAGATGGAGAGCAAATCGCTGTCCACCGCCGTCAACAGCGATGGCGGGTATCTGGTCGATCCGCAGACCGCCGAGACGATCAAGTCGGTTCTGAACGCAACCGCGTCGATCCGCTCGATTGCGTCGGTGGTGAATGTCGAGGCGAATTCGTTCGATGTGCTGATCGACCATACCGATGTCGGTGCCGGCTGGGCCGATGAGAATTCGTCCACTTCCGAAACCGGAACCCCGTCGATCGACCGCATCTCGATCCCACTGCACGAGTTGAGCGCGCTGCCCAAAGCCTCGCAACGTTTGCTGGATGACAGCGCGTTCGATGTCGAGGGCTGGCTGGCCGGTCGGATTGCCGACAAGTTCGCCCGTGCCGAGGCGGCGGCCTTTATCGCGGGTGACGGTGTGGACAAACCCAAAGGTCTGATGATCCACCGCGCGGTATCCGACGACACCTGGTCCTGGGGCAGCCTGGGGTATGTTGCCACCGGCATCGATGGCGGTATCGACGCGGATGCGATTGTCGATGTGGTTTATGCGCTGGGCGCGCAATACCGGGTCAATGGCACATTCGTCATGAACTCGAAAACGGCGGGTGTGATCCGTAAGCTGAAGGACAGCGATGGCCGCTTCCTGTGGTCGGACGGTCTGGCCGCTGGTGAGCCCGCGCGCCTGATGGGCTATCCGGTACTGATTGCCGAGGACATGCCGGATGCGGCCTCGGACAGCTTCTCGATTGCGTTTGGCGACTTCAAATCCGGTTACACCATCGCCGAACGCCCCGATCTGCGCGTGCTGCGCGACCCGTTCAGCGCCAAGCCGCATGTCCTGTTCTATGCGACCAAACGCGTGGGCGGTGATGTGAGCGACTTTGCAGCCATCAAGCTGGTGAAATTCGGCATCGCATAGGCGGTGGCGAATCCGGGGGGCCATCAGCCCCTCGGGCGGCGGGCACGGGCCGGGGTGAGATCCCCCGCGTTGTCTAGCTGCTCCCCTCCGTCCGAGCAACGTGGGGCGGCGCGTGCCCGTCATTTTCCTGACTGAGGCCCCCGGTGGGGTCCGAGATTGCGGAGTGAATGGATGATGTTGATCGAAGAAACCGCCATCGCGGATGCGGCGCTGCCGGTGGATCAGTTCAAGGCGCATCTGCGGCTGGGCAGGGGCTTTGCCGAGGATGACGTTCAGAACGAGGTGCTGAAGGGGTTCCTGCGGGCGGCCATGGCCGCGATTGAGGCGCGCACCGGCAAGGTTCTGATCGAGCGCGACTTTTCATGGAGCCTGAGCGGTTGGCGCGATCCGTCGGGCGAGGTTTTGCCGGTTGCCCCGGTGACATCGGTGCTGTCCGTGACGCTGACCGATGCGGCAGGTTCTGAAACCGTTGCGGATGCGGCGGTGTATCGGCTGGAACGCGATGGCCAGCGCCCGCGGTTGCGGCCGGTCGGGTTGGTCCTGCCTGCGATTGCAACGGGGGGTGCGGTGAAGATCGCCTTCACGGCCGGGATGGCCACGGATTGGGCCGGTTTGCCTGCCGATCTGGGCCAGGCGGTACTGTTACTGGCGGCGCATTATTACGAATACCGGGACGAGACCGCGCTGGGCGCGGGGTGCATGCCGTTTGGTGTCACCAGCCTGATCCAGCGCTATCGGATGGTGCGCTTTGGTGCGGGGGTGGTGCAATGAACACCCCGCGTCTGAACCGCAAGCTGGTGCTTGAGGCCCCGATGCGCAGCGCTGACGGGTCCGGGGGATATACCGAGGCTTGGGCCGCGCTGGGAACGCTGTGGGCCGAGGTCACGGCGCGCAGTGGTGCGGAACGGCAGATCGCTGGCGTTTCCGTCTCGCGCGTGGGGTATCGCATCGTGGTGCGGGGCGCCCCCGAAGGGTCGACCATGCGCCCGGCGCCGGATCAGCGGTTTCGCGAGGGCAATCGCCGTTTCGTCATCCGCGCCGTGGCAGAGCGTGACGCGCGCGGCCAGTACCTGACCTGTTTCGCGGATGAAGAGGTGGCGGCATGAGCTATGGCGTATCAGCCGCCCTGCAGGCGGCGGTGTTTCAGCACCTGACCGCGGATGCGGATGTCAGCGGCCAGTCCGGCGGCGCGATCTATGACGCGGTGCCCACGGGAACGGTTCCGCAGACCTATGTGACATTGGGCCCGGAAGAGGTCCGCGACGCCTCGGACCGGTCGGGCGCGGGTGCGATCCATCGCTTTACGGTTTCGGTGGTGTCCGAAGCCGCCGGGTTTGGCGCGGCAAAGACGCTGGCCGGGGCGGTGTGTGACGCGCTGGACAATGCGCCGCTGGTTCTGAGCCGCGGGCATCTGGTCGGGCTGTGGTTCGAGCGCGCCTCGGCCCGGCGAACCGGGACCGGCGGCAGCATCCGCCAGATCGACCTGAGATTCCGCGCCCGCGTGGAAGACGACTAAGCAATCAACGGAGAGAGCACATGGCTGCCCAGAACGGAAAAGACCTTTTGGTCAAAGTGGATATGAACGGCACGGGCCTGTTCCAGACCATTGCGGGCCTGCGGGCCACGCGGATCAGTTTCAACGCCGAAAGCGTGGACGTCACCAGTCTGGAAAGTCAGGGGGGTTGGCGCGAGCTGTTGTCAGGGGCGGGGGTCAAATCGGCCTCGATCTCGGGTTCGGGCGTGTTCAAGGATGCTGGTACGGACGAACGTGCGCGGCAGCTGTTCTTTGACGGCGAGACCCCGGCGTTTCAGGTGATCATCCCCGATTTCGGCATTGTCGAGGGGACGTTTCAGGTGACGGGCATCGAATATGCAGGCTCGCACAACGGTGAGGCAACCTATGAGATGAGCATGGCAAGCGCCGGTGCGCTGAGCTTTACGGCGCTGTAATCGCATGGCCAATCCGTGGACGGGCGAGGTGGCACTGACCATCGATGGAGAGCGGCGGGTGCTCAAGCTGACGCTGGGCGCTTTGGCGGAACTGGAGCAGGAGCTGAGCACCGGATCCCTGGTCGAGCTGGTGCAGCGGTTCGAGGGTGGCGCGTATTCCAGCAGTGACGTGTTGGCGCTGATCGTTGCCGGGTTGCGGGGCGGAGGCCGGAATGCCACCCGCGCCGACCTGTTTCATGCCGAGATCGAGGGCGGCCCGATGGCTGCGGCCAAAGCGGCGGCCGAACTGCTGGCCCGTGCCTTCATGGTGCCGGAAACGACATGAGCGGGTTCGACTGGCCCGCCCTGATGCGGGCCGGGTTTCTGGGGCTGCGGCTGACGCCGGAGCAGTTCTGGCGTCTGACCCCGGCGGAACTGCGGCTGATGCTGGGGCAGGGCGCCGGGATGCCCGCGATGAACCGGGCAGGCCTTGACGCGCTGCTGGCCGCCTTCCCGGACAAGCAACAAGGAGAGCGTGATGACGGATCGTGACGGGTTTGACGACTTGCAGGAACGGGGCGCAGCGCTGGGCGATGCCCTGGGTGATGCTGCGACGATGGCCGCGGCGTTTGACAGCCAGATGAAGCGGATCAGCGCCGCGTTCGAGGAAACCGGCAAGGATGTCGCCACGCTGGAGCGGGGCATGTCCAGCGGTTTGCGCAAGGCCTTTGATGGTGTGGTTCTGGACGGGATGAGCCTGTCGGGCGCGCTGGATGTGCTGAAGAACTCGCTGATCCAAACGGCTTATGCCGCCGCGATCAAGCCGGTGACGGATCATTTCGGTGGGTTGCTCGCAAACTCGGTCGGCGGGTTGGTGCAGGGTCTTCTGCCCTTTGCCGATGGCGGCAGTTTCAGCCAGGGCCGGGTGATGCCCTTTGCCAATGGCGGCGTGGTCAGCAGTCCGACGATGTTTCCAATGCGGGGCGGCACCGGGCTGATGGGCGAGGCCGGCCCCGAGGCGATCATGCCGCTGGCGCGCGGCGCGGACGGCAAGCTGGGCGTGCGCACGCAGGGCGGCGGGCGTTCGGTGAATGTGGTGATGAACATCACGACCCCGGATGTGCAGGGGTTCCGCCGCTCGCAGGGACAGATTGCAGCACAGATGAGCCGTGCGTTGGGGCGCGGCAATCGCAACAGGTAAATCAGGGAGCAGGTGATGACTTTCCACGAGGTGAGATTTCCCGCCAGCCTGAGCTTTGGCTCGGTCGGGGGGCCCGAGCGGCGCACGGATATCGTGACGCTGGCCAACGGGTTCGAAGAACGCAACACGCCCTGGGCCCATTCCCGGCGCAGGTATGACGCGGGGCTGGGGATGCGCTCGCTGGACGATATCGAGACGCTGATCTCGTTCTTCGAGGCGCGGCAGGGCCAGATGTACGGGTTTCGCTGGAAGGACTGGTCGGATTTCAAATCCGGCAAGGCCACGTTGGATGTCGATGTCGGAGATCAGGTTATCGCACGCGGCGACGGTGTGCGAACCGAGTTTCAGCTGATCAAGACCTATAGCTCGGGCGGGGTCAGCTATGCTCGCCCCATCGTCAAGCCGGTGCTAGGAACGGTGCGTCTGGGGCTGGATCAGGATGAGATCCGGGAGGGCGTGGAATTCGAGGTTGATCTGGCAACAGGCCGGATCACCTTTGCCGACCCGCCACCGGAAGAGGTGGATATCACCGCCGGGTTCGAATTCGATGTACCGGTGCGGTTTGACACCGACAAGATCCATACCAGCGTCGCCAGTTTTCAGGCCGGAGAGGCGCCAAACGTTCCCGTGGTCGAGGTGCGTGTCTGATGGCTGTGGATGAACAGGGCCTGCACGCGCATCTGCAAAGCGGGATGACCACCGTGTGCCGGTGTTGGGCGATCAGACGCCGGGATGGTCAGGAATACGGGTTCACCGATCATGATCTGGAACTTGGCTTTGACGGATTGACGTTCAGGGCCAGCACCGGATTGACGGCGGCGGCCATCGAACAGGCCACCGGCCTGTCCATTGACAACACCGAAGCCATGGGCGCGCTGTCGGATGCGGCCATTCGCGAAGAGGATATCGAGGCGGGGCGGTTCGACGGGGCCGAGGTGCGCGCGTGGCTGGTCAACTGGGCCGACCCGGATCAGCGTATCCTTCAGTTCCGGGGCTCAATCGGGGAATTGCGGCGCGCAGGCGGCGCGTTTCACGCCGAGCTGCGTGGCCTGACCGATTTGCTGAACCGCCCGTTGGGGCGCGTGTATCAGAAGCCTTGTACTGCCGTTTTGGGGGACCGGACCTGTCGGTTCGACATGGATACGCCCGGCTATTGGATCGAGGGCGCCGTCACCGGTTTCGATGGCGGAACCGTTCTGCTTGTTGCGGGCGGGGCAACCATCGAAGACGGCTGGTTCGAGCGCGGCAGGGTCGACGTTGTGTCGGGAGCGGCGAAGGGGCTTTGGTCATCAATCAAGCATGACCGGCAGGTGGCGGAAGGGCGGCAGATTACGCTCTGGTCCGGTTTCGGGGAAAGCCTGGTGCCGGGTGACATGGTCAGGCTGCGGGCGGGGTGCGACAAACGCATGGAGACCTGCCGCCTGAAGTTTAACAACCTGCTGAACTTTCAGGGCTTTCCTGATCTTCCGGGCGAAGACTGGGTGATGGCCGTTCCCAAACAGAGCAAAGCTAACAGCGGAGGGAGCCTGAGGTGACGATACACAGGCAGGATATTGTCGCAGAAGCGCGCAGCTGGCTGGGGACGCCTTATGTGCATCAGGCCTCGACCAAGGGGGCGGGCACGGATTGTCTGGGCCTGTTGCGCGGCGTCTGGCGCGCGGTGATCGGGCAGGAGCCCGAGGCGGTTCCGGTCTACAGTCTGGACTGGTCCGAACCGCAGGGCGAGGAACGCATGTGGGCGGCGGCGCGGCGGCATCTGGTCGAAAAACCGGTCGCCGATTTTGCGGTCGCAGATGTTCTGCTGTTCCGGATGCGCGATGGCAGCGTGGCCAAACATCTTGGCATCGTCAGCGTCGCAGGCCCGGAACCAAGGTTCATTCACGCCTATTCCGGCCATGGCGTTGTCGAGAACGCGCTGAGCGGCCCTTGGCGTCGCAGAATCGTTTCCTGTTTCGAATTCCCGTTGGAGGTGCTCTGATGGCTACTATTCTTCTTTCCGCAGCCGGGGCGGCGCTGGGCGGTTCAATCGGTGGAACGGTCGCGGGCCTGTCCACCGCGATCATCGGCCGGGCCATTGGCGCGACGGTTGGGCGGGTCATCGACCAGAGGTTCTTCAGCCAGTCCGTCATGGGCAGTGGCAGCGAAGTCGTCGAAACAGGCCGCATGGACCGGTTCAGGCTGACGGAAACCGGCGAGGGTGCACCGGTGACCACGGTCTTTGGGCGTATGCGCGTGGGTGGTCAGGTCATCTGGGCGTCGGACTTTCTTGAGACCGAGACCCGGGAAACGCAGGGCGGCGGAGGCGGGGGCAAAGGCAAACCCAAGGCCCCCGAAGTGACCACCGTCAGCTACAGCTATTCGATTTCGCTGGCCATTGCCGTTGGTGCAGGCGAGATCGCCGATGTCGGGCGCATCTGGGCAGACGGGGAAGAACAGGACCGATCCGGGCTGAACATGCGCATCTATCACGGCACGCTGGATCAGTTGCCCGATCCCCTGATCGAAGCAATCGAAGGGGCGGGCACGGTGCCGGCCTATCGCGGTACAGCCTATGTCGTGATCGAGGATTTCCCGCTTGCGAGTTTTGGCAACCGGGTGCCGCAGTTCTCGTTCGAGGTGGTGCGCCCCGCGCAGCGCGACATGCCGGATTACCCAAGCGCCCTGCCGCAGATCGTGCGGGGCGTGGCGATGATACCGGGCACGGGCGAGTATGCGCTGGCCCGTTCGCAGGTGAATTATACGCAATCCGGGACAAGCTGGGCGGCCAATGCGCATTCCGCGTCCGGTGTATCGGATCTTGTGAGCTCGACCCGTGCGCTGGAGACCGAGCTGCCAAATTGCGACGCGGCCTCGTTGGTGGTGTCGTGGTTCGGTGACGATCTGAGATGCGGCACATGCACGATCCGGCCCAAGGTCGAACAGAGTGGTACGGACAGCCGCAACATGCCATGGATCGTGTCGGATCAGGTCCGCAGCACGGCGGGCCAGGTCGCGCGGCAGGACGGCCGCCCGGTCTATGGCGGAACACCCGCAGACCCGGCGGTGGTCGAGGCGATCCGACACCTCAACCAGTCGGGAAAACGGGTCATGTTCTATCCGTTCATCCTAATGGAGCAATTGCAGGGAAACGGGCTGCCCGATCCCTGGTCGGAGGCCGCAAGCCAGCCCCATCTGCCTTGGCGGGGACGGATCACGCTGGATGTGGCACCGGGGCGCGCGGGGTCTGCTGATCAGACCGCTGCGGCGGACGCGCAGGTGGCCGCGTTCTTTGGGACAGCAAGTGCTGCGGATTTTACGATCAACGAAGGCTTTGACGCCCCGGTGGACATCGGCGGCGGCAGCGGCAGCAGTGGCTCGGGCCCGGTGCTTGGCGGGCGGCCGGATGATCGCGGGCCTGGCGATTTGCAATGGGTAAACGGTGGCGGCACGTTTGGCGGCTTGCTTGGCAATGGTCCGGTTCCGGCCACGAAGATCGTCAAATACTCTGGCCCGCAGGAATGGGGCCTGCGCCGGTTCATTCTGCACTATGCCATGTTGTGCAAGGCGGCTGGTGGGGTGTCATCCTTCTGTATCTCGTCCGAGATGCGTGGCCTGACCCAGATCCGCGGGGCCTCGGGGTTTCCCGCCGTTGCGCAACTGCGTGCGCTGGCGGCAGAGGTGCGCCAGATTCTGGGTCCGGACACCAAGATCGGCTATGCGGCGGATTGGAGCGAGTATTTCGGATACCAGCCGGATGGAAGCGGAGACAGGTATTTTCACCTCGACCCGTTATGGGCGGATGATAACATCGATTTCATTGGCATCGACAATTACGTGCCGTTGTCTGACTGGCGTGATGGCGAAAATCACGTAGACGCCGAGGCAGGTGCGCCGTCGGTCTACGACCTGGGATATCTGCGCAGCAATATCGAGGGGGGCGAGGGGTATGACTGGTATTATGCCTCGCCGGAAGAGGCCGAGGCACAGATCAGAACGCCCATCGAAGATCAGGAGCATGATGAGCCATGGGTCTGGCGGTACAAGGACCTGCGCGGCTGGTGGTCAAATCTGCACCACGAGCGGATCGGTGGCGTTCGTCAGCCCAATCCGACCGACTGGGTGCCCGGATCAAAGCCGATCTGGTTTACCGAGTTGGGATGTGCGGCAATCGACAAGGGCACGAACCAGCCGAACAAGTTTCTGGACCCGAAATCGTCTGAGTCGCTGCTGCCTGCATATTCAAACGGTCTGCGCGACGATTTCATTCAGGTCCAGTACCTTGCAGCGACCCTTGGATATTGGAGCGACCCGGACGTCAACCCGGTGTCGCAAGTCTACGGCGGGCCAATGCTGGATTTGGCGAATGCCTATGTCTGGGCGTGGGATACCCGCCCGTTTCCGACCTTTCCCAATTTGCGAAGCCAATGGGATGATGGGGCGAACTATGACCGGGGGCATTGGCTGAACGGCCGGTCCGGCTCGCGGACGCTGGCCTCGGTCGTGACCGAGATATGCTACGCGGCAGGGGTGACGGATATCGATGTTTCCGGGCTTTACGGTGTGGTTCGGGGATATGTCTTCGAAGATGTGACAAATGCGCGGTCGGCTTTGCAACCGCTGATGCTGCGCTATGGGTTCGACGCGATCGAACGGAACGGCATCTTGCGCTTTCAGATGCGCGATGGCTATGGCGCGATTGCCCTGAATCCTGATCATCTGGCGATCAGCGGTGATCTGGATGGCACGGTTGAGCACCGGCGAGAAGCCGAGGCCGAGATGACGGGCCGCGTGCGCCTGCGTTTTGTCCAGTCGGATGCGGATCACGATCTGGTTGCGGAAGAGGCGGTTCTGCCCGAGGACAGCACGCATTCGGTCTCGGTCAATGAGATGCCGTTGTCCATGACACGCACCGAAGGCCGGCAAACGGCTGAGCGCTGGTTGAGCGAGGCCCGTGTTTCCCGCGATACGGTGCGGTTTGCCTTGCCGCCATCGCTGCTGCATCTGGGCGCAGGTGATCTGGTGCGGTTGTCAGAAACCGAAAACAGCCCCCTTTACCGGATTGACCGTCTGGAATCGGCCGATCTGCAACTGGTCGAAGCGGTCCGGGTTGAACAGGGTGTGTACAAGGCATCGCACCTGCACGACGACCCGGCGGTTGTCAGACCCTATGCCGCGCCCGTTCCCGTGCTGCCGGTGTTTCTGGACCTGCCGCTGATCACCGGGGCAGAGACCCCGCATGCACCCTATCTTGCGGTGACCGCTGATCCCTGGCCAGGGGCTGCAATGGTTTATTCCTCCTCAACCGATGAGGGGTACAGCCTGAGTGATGTGATCCCTGGTCAGTCCGTTGTGGGCGTGACCGAAACGCCGTTGAGGCGCGCCAGTGTCGGCGTCTGGGACGAGGGCCCAGCGGTGAAGGTGCGACTGTTGGCCGGTCAGCTGGAATCGCGCCCGCGCAGCGCGGTTTTGAACGGTGTCAATCTAGCGGCCATCGGCGACGGAACACCCGGCAACTGGGAGGTTTTCCAGTTCTCGGATGCCACGCTTGACTCCCCCGGCGTTTACGCGTTGTCCGGGCGGTTGAGGGGCCAGTTGGGGGCGGATGCCCTGATGCCGGATGTCTGGCCGGACGGGTCCCTTTTCGTGTTGCTGAACGATCAGGTGCAGCAGATCAACCTGTTGCGCAACGAGCGGGGGCTGGCCAAACACTATCGCATCGGCCCGGCGACCCGTGGTTACGACGATCCGGCTTACCAGCACCTGATCGCCTCATTCGATGGCAATGGTTTGCGCCCGTTTTCCCCGGTTCACCTCCGGGTGCGATCCGACGCAACCGGCGATCACCTGACCTGGGTGCGGCGCACCCGGTTGGATGGGGATGACTGGTCAGGGCTGGAGGTTCCACTGGGCGAGGAAAGCGAATCCTATCTTGTGCGTGTCTTTGCGGGGGGAACCCTTGTCCGCGAAGAGATGACATCCCTTCAGGGCTGGTCCTATTCGGCGGCGATGAAGGCGGCAGATGGTCTGACCGGGTCATATGAGGTCGGGATTGCGCAGGTGTCGGCCATTTACGGCCCCGGTGCGATGGCGCGCCTGGTTGTCGGATAAGCGGCCTGATGCGACCGGTTTTGCATGGTGATGTAAGTGCCGCGGCGCGCGCCTTGTTGGCGGCGCCGCCGACCGAGCGGACCCGCTTATGCGCCCAGATGATCCATGAAGCGGAACTGGCCGACAATCACCGCGCGCGCACGGGTCGGCTGCATCCGGTTTACGGCAACGGATCGTTGATGACGGTTGCGCGCAACAGGGTGCTGGCGGACGAGCCGGGGTTTGACGACTTGCAATATTGTCAGTGTTTTTCGATGGTTTTGCACCATCTTGCCGAGTTTCTGATCACCCGGTCGCGCAGCTGACACATTTGCTGGCGGCCAGATCCAGAAACAATCGCCCATCGGGAATACGGTCGCCACAATCCTCGCAATACCCGTACTCCCCCTCGTCCAGCCGCATAAGCGCGGCCTGAAGGCGGCGGGTTTCAACATTGCGATTCACCTTTTGCGCCTTTGCCATCGCCTGGTTATGCAGCGCATCCATGCGGCTGAGCCGACCCACGGCCTGCTGATCCAGCTCAACAACGGCCTGAGCCTGTTGGCCTGATGCGGACAATTGATTCAGTTCGGCCAGACGCTCGCGAATTCGTGTTTCAAAATATGTGCGCTCGGACTCATTCATTTTCGTTGTATCGCGGATCACGGGTTTGCGTTTGGCCTTTTTGCCACTAAATGGCATTCTAGGCGCAGCAAAGGATCAAAAGCTATGTTTGAAAAACGCAGCCCTGTGACACCGGTCGATCCGGTCTGGAACCGTATCACATCCGAAGCCCAAGCAGCCGTCGAGACGGAGCCGCTTATGGGCGGGCTTGTACACGCCTGTATTCTGCATCACCGCAGCCTTGAGCGTGCACTGTCCTATCGGATCGCGGCCAAGCTGTGTTCGAACGAAATGTCGATGATGGTTCTGCGTGAGATCGTGGACGAGGCCTATGCAAACGATCCCGGATTGCTGGAAGCCGCCCGCGCCGATCTGATGGCGGTTTATGAGCGTGATCCGGCCTGCCATCGGTTGTTGCAGCCGATCCTGTATTTCAAGGGCTATCAGGCCATGCAGGCCTATCGCGTGGCGCACTGGCTGTGGCGCAAGGGGCGTTTTGATCTGGCCTATTTCTTCCAGATGCGATCGTCGGAGATATTCGGCATCGATATTCACCCGGCCGCGAGGATCGGCAAGGGGATCATGATCGACCACGCCCATTCCATCGTCATCGGTGAAACCGCCGTGGTCGGAGACAACGTGTCGATGCTGCATTCGGTGACGCTGGGCGGAACCGGCAAGGAGGAGGAAGACCGCCATCCCAAAATCGGAGATGGTGTTCTGATCGGGGCCGGGGCAAAGGTTCTGGGTAACATCAAGGTCGGCCATTGCAGCCGTATCGCCGCCGGTTCGGTGGTGTTGCAGGACGTTCCGCCGTGCAAGACCGTTGCCGGTATCCCGGCCAAGATCGTGGGCGAGGCCGGATGCGATCAGCCGTCGATCTCGATGGATCACATGCTGGGCAAAGATCAGTAAACGGTTTCAGTCCGAGCGGTTGTTGCGCCTTTCCAACCGCTCGCGACGCCTGTCTTCCCGCTTTTGCCTGCGCATTTCCCTGCGCTGTTTTTGCTCGGCTTTCTGGCGCGCGATGACGGCGGGATCGTTCGAATTGAACTTTGAATTCTCACCGGGATAGCTGTTGGGCTTTGCGGATACCGCATCAGGTGCCGCCCCCGCGAGGAGTACAAAGACGAACAGGATTTGGATCAGGGATCGTAGGAACATCGCGCACCTTTCTTCGTTCAGCATCCGCAGGAAGAAGGTGGGGATGACGCCAGTGCCGGACAATCGGTTCGCCGATCACGGGGGCTCAATTCAGCGCCATAAAATATGTGCCCTCGCCAGAATTGCTTTCTGGCGAGGGCGTTTATTGTGATCAGGCCAGCATAACCATCGGGTTTTCAAGATTGTCGACAATGGCCTTGAGCAGCTCGGCCCCCAGCGCGCCGTCGATGACCCGGTGGTCAACCGACATGGTGACAGACATCACCGTTGCCACGGTCAGCTCGCCATCATCCCCGACAACCGGTTTCTTGACGCCGGTGCCGACGGCCAGAATTCCGGCATGGGGCGGGTTCACGATGGCATCGAAATTGTCGATGCCGAACATGCCCAGGTTCGAGATGGCAAAGGTGCCGCCCTGATATTCATGCGGAGCCAGCTTGCGCTCGCGGGCGCGGGCGGCAAGGTCTTTCATCTCGGTCGAAAGGGCTGACAGTGACTTCATGTCAGCGTCTTGCAGGACCGGCGTGAACAACCCGCCTTCGATTGCGACCGCAACAGCCACATCTGACGGTTTCAGTTGCAGCACCCGGTCACCTGCCCAGACGGCATTACAGGCCGGAACCTGTTGCAGCGCATTGGCAACGGCTTTGATGATGAAGTCATTGACGCTGAGCTTGACGCCACGGCCTTCGAGTTGCTTGTTCAACTGACCACGGAATTTCAGCAGCGCATCCAGCTTGATATCGCGGCGCAGGTAGAAATGCGGAATGGTCTGTTTGGCCTCGCCCAGGCGTGCGGCGATGGTTTTGCGCATACCGTCGAGCTTGATTTCCTCGTAAGGGCGGCCTTCGTACATCCGCGCGACCATATCCGCCGATGGACCAGACGGAGCTGCTGGGGCAGCTGCGGGCGCGGCGGCGGCGGGAGCAGTGGCAGGAGCTGCTGCCGGAGCGGTGGCAGTTGCGCCTTCGACATCAACCTTGACGATGCGACCGTGCGGGCCGGAACCGGCAATCTGCGTCAGGTCGAGACCTTTTTGCGCAGCAATCCGGCGGGCCAGAGGCGAGGCAAAAATCCGACCACCATCAGCCTTGGCCGGAGCGGCCGGGGCAGGGGCGGGCGCCTCGGGTGCCGCTGGCGCGGCAGCCTCGTTGCCCGCGACGGCTGCGGGGGCAGCCGCCGGTGCAGCAGCCGGAGCCGTGCCAATGTCATCAGCGCTTTCGCCGTCTTCCAGCAAAACCGCGATGGCGGTGTTGACCTTGACCCCTTCGGTGCCCTCGGGGATCAGGATCTTGCCGATGGTGCCTTCGTCAACGGCCTCGAACTCCATCGTGGCCTTGTCGGTTTCGATCTCGGCCAGCAGGTCACCGGAGGAGACGGTATCGCCTTCCTTGACCAGCCATTTGGCGAGCGTGCCTTCCTCCATCGTCGGGGACAGGGCGGGCATCAGAATTTCTGTAGGCATCTGTCTGTCGCTCCTTACCGGTAGGTCACTTGTTTGACAGCGGCGATCACCTCATCCGTGGTGATCAGGGCCAGCTTTTCGAGGTTCGCGGCATAGGGCATCGGAACGTCCTTGCCGGTGCAGTTGATGACCGGTGCGTCGAGGTAATCAAACGCCTCCTGCATCACGACCGAGCTGATGTAGCTGCCGACAGACCCCTGTGGCCAGCCTTCTTCCACTGTCACCAGACGGTTGGTCTTCATCACCGAATTGATGATGGCGCCAGTGTCCATCGGGCGGATGGTGCGCAGGTCGATCACTTCGGCGCTGATGCCGTCTTCGGCCAGCTTGTCAGCAGCTTCCAGCGCGTATTGCATGCCGATGCCAAAGCTGACGATGGTCACGTCCGAGCCTTCACGCCAGATGCGGGCCTTGCCCAGCGGAATGGTCAGGTCATCCACCTGCGGCACTTCGAAAGAGCGGCCGTAGAGGATTTCGTTTTCCAGGAACACAACCGGGTTGGGGTCGCGGATGGCCGATTTCAGCAGACCTTTGGCATCAGCAGCCGAATAAGGCATGACGACCTTCAGACCGGGGATCTGCATGTACCACGCGGCGTAGTCCTGGCTGTGCTGTGCGGCCACACGGGCCGCGGCCCCGTTGGGCCCCCGGAACACGATGGGGCACCCCATCTGACCACCGGACATATAAAGCGTTTTGGCCGCAGAGTTGATGATCTGGTCAATCGCCTGCATGGCGAAGTTGAAGGTCATGAACTCGACAATCGGTTTCAGACCGCCAAAGGCCGAGCCTACCGCGATACCGGCAAAGCCGTGCTCGGTGATCGGGGTGTCGATCACGCGTTTGGAGCCAAATTCATCCAGCAAACCTTGCGAGATTTTGTAGGCCCCCTGATATTCAGCGACTTCCTCGCCCATCAGGTAGACGTTTTCATCGCCGCGCATTTCCTCGGCCATTGCATCGCGCAAGGCCTCGCGCACGGTTTCGGATTTCATTTCAGCATCCGCGGGCCAGTCGGGTGACAGGTCCACCGCTGGAGCAGCGGGGGCCGCTGCGGCAGGAGCCGGGGCCGGGGCTGCTGTTGGGGCGGCCTCGGGCGTTGCTGCGGCTGCGGGGGTTGCCGCGGGCAGGGCAGAGGCGTCTTCGCCTTCTTCGACCAGCACTGCGATAGGGGTGTTCACCTTGACCCCTTCGGTGCCTTCCGCGATCAGGATCTTGCCAACGATGCCTTCATCGACGGCTTCGAACTCCATCGTTGCCTTGTCGGTTTCAATCTCGGCCATGATGTCGCCCGAAGATACGGTGTCGCCTTCCTTGACCAGCCATTTGGCCAGCGTGCCCTCTTCCATCGTGGGGGAAAGGGCGGGCATGAGAATTTCGGTTGCCATGTCTTATTCGTCCTCTCAGGCGTAAATGTCAGTCCAGAGCTCTTCGACCGAAGGCTCGGGGCTTTCTTTCGAGAATTCGGCGGCCTGATTGACGATCTCCTTGATTTCCTTGTCGATCGCTTTCAGGTCATCCTCGGTCGCGTGCTTGCCGGTCAGCAGCAACTCGCGCACATGTTCGATCGGGTCGCTTTGTTCGCGGACCTTCTGAACCTCTTCGCGGGTCCGGTACTTGGCCGGGTCGGACATCGAGTGGCCGCGATAGCGGTAGGTCTTGATTTCCAGGATATAGGGGCCTTTGCCCGCGCGGCAGTGCGCGACAGCCTTTTCGCCTGCTTCCTTGACCGCCAGCACATCCATGCCATTGACGATCTCGCCCGGAATGCCGAATGCCTCGCCGCGATGGAAGATGTCCTTGGTCGAGGTCGAGCGGGACTGAGCGGTGCCCATGGCGTACTGGTTGTTCTCGATCACGAAAATCACCGGCAAGCCCCAGATGGCCGCCATGTTGAAGGTCTCATACACCTGACCCTGGTTCGCGGCACCGTCCCCGAAATAGGTGAAGGTCACGCGGCCGTTTTCCTTGTACTTGTCGGCAAAAGCCAGCCCCGCGCCCAGCGGAACCTGCGCGCCGACGATACCATGCCCGCCGTAGAAGTGCTTTTCTTTCGAGAACATGTGCATCGAGCCGCCCTTGCCTTTGGACAGGCCACCGATGCGCCCGGTCAGTTCGGCCATCACGCCGCCCGGATCCATGCCGCAGGCCAGCATGTGACCGTGGTCGCGATACGAGGTGATGCGCTTGTCGCCTTCCTCTGCGGCGGCCTCAAGCCCGACAACAACGGCCTCTTGTCCGATATAAAGGTGGCAGAACCCGCCGATCAGGCCCATACCATAAAGCTGACCGGCCTTTTCCTCGAATCGGCGGATCAGCAGCATCTCGCGGTAGTATGTCTGGAGTTCTTCCGCAGAAACATTTGGTTTCTTTGTGGTTTTTCGCGCAGCCATCGTGGCGATCTCCCCCTTTCGGACAGATAGTTTAGCGTTAAACTATCTCATAAAGCATTTGAGGCTTTCTGGCGAGGGGAAATGTGACGCAGCGTTCGGCACGGCGCATCCTGGCCGAAACGCCGGGCCTGAGTTGCCTTTTCTGAAAAGGGTCGTTGATCAGCGGATCACAATTTCGTCCGACCGAATCATGCCCAGAACCGAGCGCGCCTGCTGATCCAGCAGGTCCAGATCCAGATAGGTGTCGGACAGACGCCGTGTCAGGTTTTCCATCTCGGCGATTTCGACATTCAGTTTTTCCAGACTGCGTGACAGAGCGTCCCGTTCCGCCGCAATTTCGACCCGCCGAAACAGGCCGTAATCCCCCTGAACGGCGGCGAAGGTGAAATACACACCCAGCATGAAAGCCACCGAGAAGAAGAGAACTGCACCCAAACCGGGCCGATGGGAACGGGACACTCTGTTTACCGCCGTATGAAAACTTGCCTCAATAACGGGCTCTTTCCGAGCCTCTGATCGCACTATGTCACAGGCGATTCGGGTTGTGAATCCCCTGATTCGGTTTTTTCATCAGTATTTCGTTTGCGTCCCGGTTAAAGCTCAGCGCCAGGACTGAAGCTGCTGATTTCTTGCAAGCGTCTGCTCTTTCATACAGGTCCAGTAGAACATGGGCGCAGCGCTGCCGCCGCCGGACAGTTCCTTGTCGCAAGTGGCGTCCCGCGTCTTTAGCCACGCACGTTGTTCCGCCAGAAGGGCATCGCCGTTGCCATGTGCATCAGCGACCGGCTTAATTTGTTTCCACAACCGGTTGAGGTCGCGGTCAACGGCCTCCCATTGCTCCTTGGCACAGAAATTTGCGTCAAGCTGTGTCTGGCCACCGCAGCTGGATTGTGCCGTTGCAGGCCACGGCATCGCGAGAAGGACGAGCAGGTATAATGACCTCATGGTATTATCCCCCATTCAAATAGGGGATAATACCATGAACCCTGACAAGCGGCCAAATGCGATCAGTGCTGCCTATTGTTCCAGCGCAGCGACACCGGGCAGGGTTTTGCCTTCCATCCATTCAAGGAATGCACCACCTGCGGTCGAGATATAGGTGAAATCCTTGGCCGCACCCGACGCGTTCAGCGCCGCAACCGTGTCACCGCCACCCGCGACCGAAATCAGCTGACCCGAACGGCTAAGGGCTGCGGCTTTCAAGGCCGCGGCATTGGTGGCCGCGTCGAACGGCTCCAGCTCGAACGCGCCCAGCGGGCCGTTCCAGATCAGGGTTTGGCTTTTGTCGAAAATCGCGGTAATCGCTGCGACGCTTTCAGGGCCCGCGTCCAGGATCATGCCATCCGCAGGGCATTGATCGGCGGGCAGAACCTTGTGGGGTGCGTTGGCCTCGAATTTTTCAGCCACCACAACATCAAGCGGCAGGACGATCTGGCAGCCCGAGCTTTCGGCCTTGGCCAGAATTTCGGCGGCGGTGTCCTTCATTGCGGTTTCAGCCAGAGATTTGCCAACGCCGATGCCTTGGGCGACAAGGAATGTGTTCGCCATACCGCCACCGATCACCAGATAATCGACCTTGTCGATCAGGTTGCCCAGCAGTTCCAACTTGGTCGAGACCTTGGCGCCGCCGACAACCGCCGTTACCGGGCGCTTGGGTGCACCCAGCGCGCTTTCCAGCGCCTGCAACTCGGCCTGCATCAGACGGCCCGCACAGGCCGGCAGCAGACGTGCGATGGCCTCGGTCGAGCTGTGGGCGCGGTGCGCGGCTGAAAACGCATCGTTGCAATAGACATCGCCCAGCTTGGCCATCCCAGCGGCCAGATCGGCGTCATTCTTGGTTTCGGCTGCGTGAAAGCGCGTGTTTTCGAGCAACAGGACTTGGCCGGGTTGCAAGGCACTGGCGGCCAGTTCCGCCTCGGCCCCGACGCAATCGGCAGCAAACAGAACCTTGGCGCCAAAAGCGCTTTCCAAAGTCGGGACCAGTTGTTTCAGTGACAGGCTTTCACGCCGTTCGCCACCGGGACGGCCAAAATGGGCCAGAAGGATCGGTTTGCCGCCAGCGGCCAGAATATCGCGCACCGAAGGGACGATCCTTTGGATACGGGTGGCGTCGGTCACAACACCGTCAACCACGGGCACGTTGATATCCACACGCACCAGCACGCGTTTGCCGTTCAGGTCCATATCGTCCAGTGTTTTCCAGCCCATTGTGCGATCCTTGTCATTGGCAACCGATTTAGGCGGTTCTTTTCCTGCATTTTGCCCTCAGGTCAATGCGTCACTTGGCATTCGCACGCGTGCGTCATAGGTATTTGCGCAAGATAAACGACAGGAGGGCCTCATGGCCGAGATCAAAGACCCCGAAAACACAATCATCATCGAGCTGAAAGGCGGCAATGTCGTCATCGAGCTGCTGCCAGATGTAGCGCCTCTGCACAGTGCGCGGATGAAGGAACTGGCCCGTGGCGGTGAATATGACAACGTGGCGTTTCACCGTGTGATCGACGGTTTCATGGCGCAAACCGGCGACGTGCAGCATGGCGATATGGAAGACGGGTTCAACCTGCGCATGGCGGGCACCGGCGGTTCGTCGCTGCCGAATGTTCCGGCAGAATTTTCCAAGCTGCCCCATGATCGCGGCACGCTGGGCGCGGCGCGCTCTCAGAACCCGGATTCGGCCAACTCGCAGTTCTTCATCAACTTCAAGGACAATCACTTCCTGAACGGTCAGTACACGGTCTATGGCCGGGTCATCGACGGGATGGAGCATGTGGACGCCATCGTACGCGGTGAGCCGCCTGCGAGCCCGGACCGCATGATCAGCGTCAAGGTGGCCGCAGATGCATAAACTGGCTGCGGCTTTTGCCTTGCTGGCAAGCCCGGCGCTGGCCAGCGGTTTGCAGATCGAGGTCGAAGGGGAAGGGGCCAATGGCACAATCTCGATCGACCTGTTCGAAGATGTGGCACCCCAGCATGTGGAACAGATCACCGCTCTGGCTGCTGAAGGTCAGTACGATGGCGTCGTGTTTCACCGCGTGATCGATGGCTTCATGGCGCAGACCGGCGACGTGCAATACGGCAACTCGGGCGCGGACGGCTTCGACATGCGTTATGCCGGGCGCGGCGGGTCTGATCGCGCGGACCTGCCGGCCGAGTTCTCGGACGTGAGTTTTGACAGGGGTGTGGTCGGCATGGCCCGGTCCAGCGATCCGGATTCGGCCAACTCGCAGTTCTTCATCATGTTCGCCCCCGGCCCGTTTCTGGACGGCCAGTATACCGTGGTTGGTCAGGTGACCGACGGTATGGATGTAGTCGACGCGATCAAGCGGGGCGAAGGTCAGAATGGTGCGATCATCGGTGCACCGGATATGATGAAAAAAGTCACCGTTACCGAATAAGATGATTTAGCCCGGCTCAAGCGCCGGGCTTTTTCTTTGGCCTATTGGTCGATGAAATCACGGATGGCACGGGTATAGTCAACGGGATCCTGAAAAGATGCGAAGTGGCTGACATCTTCCAGAACAAGCAATTTGGCTTCGGGGATCGCGTCAGCAATTGCTTGCGAATGCGCCATCAGAATGGCCTCGTCATGTGCGCTTTGAACCACGAGTGTCGGGACGGTGATCGATGACAGCGCCCCGAGCCCACCGGGTTTTTCGGTGCCCCACATGGCGGCAACCCCACCAAGAAATGCCTCGAACCCGTCAGGAGTGGGGGACATGGCCGCATAATCTTGGGCCATCATGCCCACGTAAGTGCCAAACACCTCGTTGGTTTCCACCGAAGGATCGATCCCGTCCAGCGTGACATTGCCTGCATGGGCAAAGTGACTGGCCAGCCGATCCGGGTTGGTGGTCGAGATTGAATACCCGATATTTGCCCCATCGGACCAGCCGACCAGATGCACCTGATCGACCCCCAGATGATCCAGCAGCGCCAGATAATCCTGCGACAACAACGTGTAAGAATAAGGGCTGCCATCGTTTGTGGATCGTCCATGCCCGCGCGTATCCGCCACAATCACCCTGTGGTCCTGCGACAGGTCGGCAACCTGCGCTGCCCAGACATCGGCATGGGCAAGCCCGCCGTGGATCATCAGAACCGGGGTGCCGCCCGCATCGCCATACGTGGCATAATACATGTCGATGCCGTTGATCTCTGCCGTGCCCGCTTCGGTGGCGGCGGGCATCTGGGGGGCTTGCGGAATGCTCAGCCATTTGTCTTCGGCCCAGCCTGCCGTTGCGGCGCAGCTTAGGAAAAGTGCTGTGGTAAATGTCTTCATGGTATCCTCCCGTTGAATTAAAGGCTGTGACCAAGCCAGGTTGGGCGGAAGGATACCGTGTTTTTCAGAAAACGGGATAACTACCTTTCCCGCGCGGATCAGTCATCCGAGGACATTGCTTTCCATATCAAAGCGCCGATTGCGCCGCCAATCAGGGGGGCCACCCAGAACAGCCAGAGCTGAGCCAGAGCCGGGCCGTCGGCAAACAGGGCAACGCCGGTTGAGCGCGCCGGGTTGACGGAGGTATTCGTCACCGGGATTGAGATCAGGTGGATCAGGGTCAGCGCCAGACCGATGGCAATCGGAGCGAACCCGGCGGGTGCCTTTTCAGACGTCGCGCCCAGAATGATCAGAATGAAGAAAGCGGTCATCACGATTTCGATGATCAAAGCCGACATCAACGAATATCCCTGCGGCGAGGCCTCACCATACCCGTTTGACGCGAACCCTCCGACACCTGCGAAATCGGGTGCCCCGCTGACAATCAGGTACAGAACCACTGCGGCAGCGATTGCGCCAACGACCTGTGCGACCCAGTAGGGCAGAAGGTCTTTGGCCGGAAACCGTCCGCCAATCATCAGCCCCAAACTGACGGCCGGGTTGAAATGCCCGCCCGAGATTGGGCCAACTGTGTAAGCCATCGTCAAAACGGTAAGGCCAAAGGCAAAGGAAACACCAAGCCAACCGATGCCCACATCAGCTACGCCTGCCGCCAGAACGGCACTGCCGCACCCCCCCAGAACCAACCAGAACGTGCCGAAGAACTCGGCAAGTAGTTTCGATGACATAGAAAATCCTCCGCCCAATAATGAGGTTAACCGTAATTCAAGAATTAGCTTATGTTAAATTGTTGCGAACGGGGAATTTTTTTCGAAGCTTCCTCAATCAGGTCAGAACGGACCGCTGTGCCATTGAGCGGGATCAAGATGAAAAAGCTTTGACAGCTGTTCATAGATTGCCGGGTCAGAGGATCTCAGCGCATGTGGTCGTTCAAAGAACACCTCGACCGAAACGGCAAAGAATTCTTCGTGCCCTTCCGCGCCGTAGGGATCGATCACTGTGGGTTTCCCGGTTTCCACGGCGTGAACATGTGTCTTGTAACCGTTCAGAAAGGCGGTTTCCCACTCGCCAAAGCTTTGGTCATTGCTGAGCACGGGAACACCATTGGTTGCGCCCGAGAGGTCATCAAGCTGGTGCGCGAACTCGTGAAAGACGACGTTCCGACCATCGTGATCATTCAGGGCACCGCGCTGGCTATGGGCCCAGGACAGGATCACGGGGCCGCGGTTCCAGCTTTCCCCGCTGCGGATGATTTCCTGTTCGGTGACGACATAGCCACTGTGGCGGCGCTGTTTTGATTTGAAGGCACCGGGGTAGACCAGAATGGTCGTCAGGTTGTCATACCACTGGTCTGTATTCACCACGAGCAGACAGGCTTGCGCGGCAATCGACACCTGCATATCTTCGGTGACGTCCAGCCCGTCGCAGCCGACGAAATCGACCTGATCAAGAAACAGGTTGATCTTTCCTTCCAGCGCCCCGCGCAAGTCTTTGGGCAGCTTCTGGATAATCGGCACCTGAGCGTTCACAATATCGCGCTGGTGCTGGGACAGCGACTTGGCCAGCAAGGTCAGGCGGGTTTGTCGTTTCGACCAGAAGTGAAAGGCCGCAGCGCCAGCGATCAGCGCGACAACCGTCAGAAAAAGCAACATGGATCGACTGTAGCGCGATCAGAAAGGGACGAAAACGGGAATCCCGGATCATCCGGACACTCAAAAGAAATGACGCCACGGGTTTCCCCACGGCGTCCTGACAAGAAATGCAGTCTGCTTACTGCTTGACTTCTGCCGCCGGGTTCGATCCGGCTTTGGCGCTGCGGCCGGGGTTCAGGGGGTCGTCCTGACGCTGAACCGAGCCTTCGAAATGCGCGCCGCTTTCAATGGCGATGGTCTTGTGGATGATGTCACCTTCTACGCGGGCGGTCGAGGTCAGGCGAACCTTGAGACCACGCACGCGGCCAACGATGCGACCGTTGATCACAACGTCATCTGCAGTGACTTCGCCCTTGATCGTTGCCGATTCACCAATGGTCAGCAGATGGGCGCGGATGTCGCCTTCGACAGTGCCTTCCACCTGAATGTCACCGCTGGTCTTGATGTTGCCGGTGATGTGCAGATCCGAGGACAGAACCGAGGCCGGCGGCTTGGGTTTGGGTGCCATTGCAGGTTTCGCGTCAGCCGGAGCAGGAGCCGCTGGGGTCGCCGGAGCGGCAGGTTTGGCCGCCTCAGGTGCTTTGGGTGCGGGCTCGTTGATTTTGCTTTTAGAAAACATTTTTCGCAGCCTTGATGTAAGTCATTGGGTTTACGGGATTTCCGTTCACGCGCACCTCGTAGTGCAGATGCGTGCCGGTGGACCGTCCGGTGTTACCCATATCAGCAATATGATCCCCGCGCGAGACCCTTTGGCCGACCTTTACGTTGATCTTGGTGTTATGAGCATAAAGTGTCTCAATTCCGAACGCGTGCTTGATTTTCACAAGGCGTCCGAAGCCTGATTGCCAACCGGCATGCGTGACCACGCCATCAGCGGTCGCAAAGATATCGGTGCCCGTTGCTGCGGCAAAATCCGTGCCGTTGTGCATCCGGCTACCGCCGGTTTTTGGGTCGCGGCGGCGACCATATCCGCTGGTAAAGCGAAACGCGCTTTTGACCGGGCTGGCAAAGGGGGCCTTTTCCGCTGCAATCCGGTACAGGTTCAGCTGATCCATCTGGCGCAGCAACGTGTTCGCGCGCACTTCTTCGGGCGAAAGCTCGTCTTCTTCGCCGCGTGTGCTAAGGGATAAAGGGGTCAGCGGACCGCCCATACCGCTATATCCGCGCCGGACCTCTTCGATGATGCGATCTGTCGGCATTCCGGCCTCTCGGAACATCTTGTCCAGAGGTTCGACCGAAATGACCATCGCCTCTTCCAGCTGGCGGAAAATCTCGTCGCTGCGTTCCTGCATCAGGCGGATTTCCAGTTCCAGATCGTCCCGCTGTTCCAGCGCGTCCAGGGCGTTGGTGGCGATCAGGTCGCGCTCTTTGGCGGTCCGCGCCAAAGCGTCGGTCATAAAGGCCATCTGTACCGGGGCGCTGGAAACCGCGGCATACATATCGGAGCCGCTGGTGTCCTGTTTCAATTGGGCCAGCTCTGAGCGCGCCTCTTCGCGCTGTTTCATCGTGGTGCGCAATGTCGTCTGGATGACTTCGATACCTGTCTCAAGCTCGCGGCGACGGTTTTCCGAGGCCAGCAGTTCCGACTGCATCGCGGAAATCTGGTCCAGCGCGGCATTGAACCGGTCCTGAGCTGCCAGCGCCTCATGCGCACGGGCATCGCGTTCTGCCGACAAAGTGTTCAGGCGTTCCTGATAGATGGCCTGATCGCGCTTTGCCTGTTCCCGGAAATTCCCGGCCCCGATGCTGTCCATAAGCAGTATGGCTGTTGCAACCGCTGTCCACCCGACCATGACGGCAACGCCGGCCACTGCGACGACCTGAGTTTCCGAACTGAGCCGGATAAATTTCGTGTCTGTGTCGGATTTCAGAAAGACCCGGCGTTCCGGGAAATGTCTCTCAAGCAGTGAGTGCAGTTTTATTGCCAGACGTGTTCGCACGCGTCCCACCTTTCATCCCCAAGATCGGAACCGGTCGTGAGTGCCTGCCGTCCCTTGGGCCGATTGCATAAAGCGGCAGCGGCGTTCGGGCAAGTTTGTTGACCAATCAGATGCAAATGGCGCTGAAATCCTGCAAAGATCGGCGAGATTTTGCCGAAAATAGCGCAAAAGTGTCAGTTCGAGAGGTCTCCGGGCGCAGGCAGGTCTTCGGTCAGGGGCCAGTAGAAATCGGGTGGCAACCCGGCCTCGGCCCGTTTTTCTTCGTTGAAGGGGGGCTTGAGAACACCGTGGAAGTACCGCCGGACCAGCGCGTGAAACACATCCTTTGGGTCGGCGTTTTCCCGGCCACACAGGAAGTGGAACCATTTTGAGCCGTAAGCGACGTGGCCGACCTCTTCAGCATAGATCACTTCGAGCGCGGCGATGGCCTGTTCGGCCTTGGCCTTGCGGAATATCTCGATCATGCCGGGCGTCACGTCCAGCCCGCGCGCCTCAAGCACCATGGGTACAACGGCCAGCCGCCCCATCAGATCTTCGGCAGTATCCTCGGCAGCGCGCCACATGCCAGCATGGGCGGGCAGGGCGCCGTAGTGGCTGCCCATCTGTTCCAGACAATCGCAAACCATCTCGAAATGGCGCGATTCTTCTTCGGCGCATTTCACCCAGTCATCGTAGAACCCGATGGGCATGGGTACATGGCCAAAACGCGCGATGATGTCCCAGTGCAGATCGACGGCGTTCAGCTCGATATGGGCAACCGCGTGCAGCAGGGCAATGCGCCCGGCTTCGGTACCCGGTTTCCGTTTGGGTACCTCACGCGGGGACAACAGCTCGGGCTTGTCCGGGCGCGCGGGGGATAGGGGCGGTGATGCGGTGCCGATCTCGATCGGCTCACCCTCGGCCGTGCGGGAGGTAAACCACGAGGCGGCATGGGCTTTGGACAGGGCGGTTTTGGCCCGCCCGTCCGCTGTTGTCAGAACCTCTGTCGCCATCTGTGTCAGTGTTTTGGGCACCGGGTTGCTCCGCCTTTGGCATGTCAGCGCGGGTGATAGACCGGATGGCGCGGCAGGTCGAGGGGGGCTTAGAGCGCCTTCACCGCTTCCAGCACCTCATCCACATGGTCGGGCACCTTGACCTTGCGCCAGACCTTGGCAATGCGTCCCTCGCTATCAATGACAAAGGTCGATCGCTCGATCCCCATCGATTTCCGGCCATACATGTTCTTTTCAACCCATACGCCATAGTCCTCGCAGACGGTCGAGCCTTCGTCCGACAAGAGCGGAGTGGTCAGCCCGTGTTTGGCGACAAACTTGTCATGCTTGGCGACGCTGTCCCGCGAAATGCCGAAAACGTGAGCCCCTGCCTCGGTAAACGCCTGAAGCTGCTCTGAGAAACCGATGGATTCCTTGGTGCAGCCCGGCGTATCATCACGGGGATAGAAGAACAAAACCACGGTGCCACCGCGCAACGCCGAAAGCGTCACCTCGCCACCGCCGTCGCGCGGCAAAGTGAAGTCGGGGGCGATGTCTGAAACGTCGGGCATTGGAAACTCCGCTAAAGGTTTTTAAAGGCTGCCCGTCATCATAGGGCAACGCGTGCGGGTTGGAAGGCGTGGATAGCAAATTGAAGCAGCACGAAGACGACGACGAAGCAAAGCCGGGCAAGCCCGTGCGCCGTCGGTCGCGCCGCCGCACCGCTGGTCTGTGGGCTATGCGTGGGGCCATCGTGCTGGTACTTCTGGCGATGTTTACCGGTTTCATGGTCGTGGGACAGAGAATGCACGCGCCGGTCTGGCTGCGCGATAGGGTCGAAGCCCGGCTGGAACGGGCGCTGGGCGGGCTGCAAATCCGGTTTGGAGACGTCAGTTTCATCATTCACGAAGGCTGGCGACCCCGTCTGCGGCTGACCGATGTTGCCATCAGTGACGCGGCGGGCCAGCAGATTGCGCAGGTATCCGATATGCGCGCCAGCCTGGCCATGCGCCCCTTGCTGCGCGGTCAGGTCCGGCCCAAGCGCATCATTCTGAGTGGCGCGCAGATCGCCATGACCCGCGATCAGGACGGGGCGCTGACCCTGACCGTGGGATCGGGCAGCGCGCCGGTTCAGGAAGCGCCGGACCTTGCACAGCTGATCGAGACCTCGGACGAGGTCTTTCAATCTCCGATCCTGTCGGCGCTGACCTCGGTCGAACTTGATGCGATTACGCTGGATTACCGCGACCTGCGGCAGGGGCGGTCGTGGGTTCTGGACGGTGGGCATATTCAGGCGAACCGCAGTGACAACGAAGTGCGGCTTGCAACCGGGTTTTCGGTTCTGTCGGGGCGTGACTATGTCAGCAGTATCGAGGCCAACTATACCAGTGTACTGGGCACGCCTGCCGCCAGCTTTGGCATCTCGGTCACTGATCTTCCGGCCGAAGACATAGCGGGCCAAAGCCCGGCCCTTGCGTGGTTGCAGGTTCTGCGCGCACCGATTTCAGGGGCTTTGCGGGGCAGTGTCGATGAGAACGGGGCCACAGGAACCGTGTTCGCAACCCTCAATCTGGGGGCCGGGGCGGTGCAGCCCAACCCGGAAACACGCCCGGTTCCGTTCGAATCTGCCCGCACATATTTCACCTATGACCCGAAAGCCCAGATGCTGGACTTCAATGAGGTATCGGTGGTGTCGGCCTGGGGCACAGTTCAGGCCGATGGAAAGGCGTTTCTGCAAGGGGCTGAGGATGGTGTGCTGGACAGTCTGGAGACGCAGTTGCGCTTGTCCGGGATCAATGTGAACCCGGCGAACCTGTTCCCGGAGCCGATTCAGCTGTCGCGCGCCAGCCTGGATTTCAAGATGGCGTTCAACCCGTTCCAGTTGCGCCTTGGCCAGATGACCATCGAGGATCCGGGCCACACCGTGCGCGCCTTTGGTGTTCTGCATGGACGTCCAGATGGCTGGGCTGTGGCGCTGGATGCCCATCTGGATCAGATGAGCTCGGACAATGTTCTGAGCTACTGGCCCGAGCGTCTGGCGCCGAAGCCACGGGAATGGGTGACGGAAAACCTCTATCAGGGGGTTTTGTCGGACATGGATTTTGCCCTGCGTCTGGAACCCGGTTCCAAACCGGATCTGTATCTTGATTTTGGGTTCGAGCAGGCCAAAGTTCGCTTTGCCAAGACGCTGCCGCCGATCGAAGATGCACAGGGTCAGGCCAGTCTGATCGACAGCCGGTTTACGGTCACCGCGCAGCAGGGGATGGTGGTCGCCGATGACGGGGGGAGTGTGGATGCGGCGGGGACGTCCTTCATCATACCTGACACGGATATCAAGAAATCCGCACCCGGCATCGCCCGTATTCAGGCAAAGGGCAGCGTGACTTCTGCGTTGTCGCTGCTGGACCGGCCGCCGCTGGAATTGCTGAGCAAGGCGGGGTTGCCCGTTGAAGTTGCCAAAGGCACGGTTGCATTGACCGGAACGCTGTCCTTGCCGTTGATAAAAGAGCTGAAGTTTCAGGATACCGAATTTCACTTCAACGGAACGCTGGCCAATCTGTCCAGTGACCGTCTGGTGCCGGGATTTTCCATAAGTGCCCCGATGCTGGATATTTCCGGCAATCAGTCGGGCGTCCAGATTCAGGGACTGGGTCAGTTCGGCGATGTTCCGCTTGAGGCGCTTTGGCAGCAGCCCATTGACGGCGAAACCGAACAGCGCAGCACCTTCACCGGCCAGATCGAACTGTCCCCGCGTCTGATGGATGAGATCAAGGCTGGCCTGCCGCCGGGGATGCTGACGGGCAAAGGGGTTGCTGATATTACGCTGGGTCTGGGCGCTGGGGCTCCTCCGAAACTGTCTGTTGTTTCGGACCTTCAGGGCGTGGCGCTAGCCATCCCTGAACTCGGCTGGCGCAAAGAGGCAAACACCACAGGATCACTGACTGCGGACGCGACGTTGGGCGCGCAGCTGAAAGTGGACGACCTGCGGATCAATGCAGCGGGACTGCGCACAACCGCATCCATTTCCTTTCACGAAAACGGTGAATATGACCGTGTCCAGTTCAGCTCGTTCGATCTGGGGGACTGGCTGGCGGTTCCGGCGGAACTGATCGGGCGGGGAGCCGCTGTCCCGGATATCCGCGTCTTAGGCGGTGTGCTGAACATGGGGCGTGCAAACTTCGGGGAAAGCGGCGGATCGGGCGGAGGCGGAGGTGCCGGACCAAAACTGGACGTGACATTGGACCGTCTTCAGGTCACCGAAACTGTTGCGCTGACAGGTTTCCGGGGTGCGTTCCAGACGACCGGAGGCGTAAATGGCACTTTCACAGCGCGGGTGAACGGTGGAGCGGCTGTTGCCGGTCAAGTGACCCCGCGGGGAAATCGAAGCGCCGTTGACCTGACGTCGAAAGACGCGGGGGCCGTTCTGCGATCAGCCGGGGTTCTGACACAGGCGCGCGGCGGTGATCTGGACCTCAAGCTTGAACCGGTGGCTGCGCCCGGCAGTTACGACGTGATCCTGAAGATCGTTAATACCCGGATCACCGATGCCCCGGCCATGGCCGCGATTCTGAACGCGATCAGCCTTGTTGGTCTGCTGGACGAGATGGCCGGGCAGGGGATCTTCTTTTCGGCGATTGACAGCCGCATGAGGATATCGCCCACCGACATCAAAGTGCTGAGTGGCAGCGCTGTTGGCCCGTCAATGGGGCTTTCGTTTGATGGCACAATCGACACCGTGAACAGCCTGCTGAACCTGCGGGGGGCGATTTCACCGATTTACCTTCTCAATGCCGTTGGCAGCGTGTTTACCCGCAAGGGTGAAGGCGTCATTGGGTTCAATTACACGCTGACCGGGCCGATTTCCTCGCCCAAAGTCGCGGTGAACCCTCTGTCCGGTCTGGCGCCCCTGTTTCTGCGTGATCTCTTGCGTCAGCCTGCGCCAACGGTTTCGGACGGCCCCAATGCTGCGCCGGTGGAACCTGACGAGCCGAAACCGACTTTTGGCTCTCCTCCCAGTGACCGCTGACGAGATATGGCCGAATCTTTTTTGGGGTTGTAAGGCGCGGTCATGAAGCTCAGCGATTTTGATTTCGACCTGCCCGACGACCTGATTGCCACGCGGCCTGCCTGCCCGCGATCCTCTGCGCGCCTGCTTGTGGCGCAGGGGGGTGGTACAGTGGACAGCCACGTGTTCGATCTGCCCGATTTCCTGCGTCCGGGTGACCGGCTGGTGTTGAACGACACACGCGTTATCCCGGCGCGTCTGAACGGGCGGCGCCACAGGGACAGCGCGCAAGGCCCGGTTTCCGCCGGGGTGGAGGCCACTCTGCTGGATCCGCAGGCCGATGGCACCTGGTCTGCGCTCATCAAGCCGCTGAAGAAAGTGAAGCCGGGGGAAGAGATTGTATTTTCCGCCGATCTGAGCGCGACGCTGGATCGGGTGAAAGACGGGCAGGCCTTTTTGCGCTTCAATCTCAGCGGTCAGGATTTCGACAAGGCGCTGGATCAGGCCGGTGCGATGCCGTTGCCGCCCTATATCGCCGCCAAACGTCCGGCCGATGAGCAGGACAAGACGGATTATCAGACCATCTGGGCCCGCAAGTCCGGTGCGGTGGCAGCGCCGACCGCCTCGTTGCATTTTGACGATGCCCTGATGCAGGCTTTGTCGGAACGGGGTGTCGCCGTCACACATGTGACCCTGCATGTTGGCGCCGGAACCTTCCTGCCGGTCATGGTCGAGGATGTGACAACCCACAAGATGCATGCCGAATGGGGGCAGGTCAGCGCCGAGGCTGTCGCCGAGATACAGGCCACCAAAGCTGCTGGCGGGCGTGTCATCCCGGTGGGCACCACTGCCCTGCGCCTGATCGAAAGTGCTGCGCGTTCGGGCACGATCGAACCGTGGGAAGGTGACACCGATATCTTCATCTATCCCGGTTTCCGGTTTCACGTGACCGATGCGCTGATGACAAATTTTCATCTGCCGAAATCCACGTTGTTGATGCTGGTTTCGGCGTTGATGGGTCAGGACCGGATGCGCGAGGTTTACGCCCATGCCATCGCGCAGAAATACCGTTTCTTTTCTTATGGCGATGCGTCGCTTTTGATCCCCGGATAGGCGCGCATACGGCATCACCGACAGGGAATGTCGTAGACAAGCGCGATGGAAGCGGTCTTTGATCGCAGAACAAAACTCAAACCAGCTTGGCACCTATCGGAGGCCCAAATGATTCAGGTTCTGTCCAGCGCATGGGCATTGTTGCTCGGCATGGGGTTGCTGATGGTCGGAAACGGCCTTCAGGGCACGATCCTGGGTGTTCGCGGACAACTCGAGGGGTTTTCAACTCTTGAGATGTCTTTTGTAATGTCAGCATATTTTGTTGGTTTTCTGGGTGGTTCACGGCTTGCGCCCGAGATGATCCGGCGTGTTGGTCATGTGCGGGTCTTTGCGGCGCTGGCGTCTTTCATTTCTGCCGTGATGATCATGTACCCGATGCTGGCAGACCCGATCGCCTGGGTTCTGGGACGCGTAGTGATCGGGTTCTGTTTTTCGGGCGTTTACGTCACTGCGGAAAGCTGGCTCAACAACGCAGCCAATAATGAAAACCGCGGTCAGGCCCTGTCGCTTTACATGATCGTTCAGATGTTGGGTATCATCGGCGCGCAGGGCCTTTTCCTGTTGGGCGACCCTGCCGGATACGAAACATTCGTGATCGCCTCGATCCTTGTTTCGGTATCTTTCGCACCGATTTTGCTGTCAATTTCGCCAACGCCTGCATTCGATACTACCAAGCCGATGACGTTGCGGGAATTGATGAAAAGCTCTCCGCTGGGGTGTGTCGGCATGTTCCTGCTAGGCGGCGTGTTCTCGGCGCAATTCGGGATGTCTGCGGTTTACGGGGCCCAGGCCGGTCTGTCCTTGGTTGAGATCTCGGCATTTGTGGCGGCGTTCTATGTTGGGGCAATTGTCCTGCAATACCCGCTGGGCTGGTTTTCCGACCGGATGGACAGGCGTTTACTGATCCTGTTGGTCGCGGCAACCGGGGCAGTTGGCGCCGTCAGTGGTATGCTTTATGGCTTTTCCTTCGAAATCCTCCTGGCGTCTGCTTTTGTGATCGGCGGAATGACCAACCCTTTGTATTCATTGCTGATTGCGCACACCAACGATTTTCTGGAATACGAGGATATGGCCGCGGCATCCGGTGGTCTGATCTTCATCAACGGCCTTGGGGCAATTACCGGACCCGTTATCACAGGCTGGCTGATGGGTGACGCAGTCTTTGGCCCGCCGGGCTTTTTCCTGATCATTGCCGTGTTGCTTGTCGCATTGGCCGCCTATTCGGTCTACCGGATGACCCAGCGTGCAGCAGTTCCTGTTGATGAAACCGGCACCATGTCGACGCTTTATCCCACTGCATCGCCCGTTGCATTCGAGGTTGCACAGGAAGTTGCCATTGAGGCGGCAGAAGCAGAGTTCGAAGAAGGTGCGCGCGAAACCGCTTGAGACACGAAATTATGTCGATTGTGTTGCAATATGTTACTGTAACAGTTCTGTAAAAGGGACTTAAATAACGTTACGTCTGGGGCGCGGGCAATTGACGGAGTTTGAGGCAATGGTAACGCCTGAAGAAGTATTGAGTTTTTGGTTAGATGAAGTTGGCCCTAAGGGCTGGTATATTGAAAATGAGGCGCTGGACGCAGACATTCGGGCGCGGTTTCAGTCAACTTGGGAAGCAGCGGCAGCGGGCCGGTTTTCGCTCTGGCTGACTTATCCCAGCGGGGCGCTGGCCTATATCATCCTGACAGATCAGTTCCCGCGTAACATGTTCCGAGGTGAGGCGCGTGCCTTCTCGACCGATCGTGCGGCATTGGCGGCGGCGAAATGCGCAGTCGACAAAGGCTGGGACAAGAAGATCGACGAACCAGCCAGACAGTTCTTTTACCTGCCGATGATGCACTCGGAAAACCTGTGCGATCAGGAACGCTGTGTGCGTCTGATCTGCCAAAACATGAGCAGCGACGCAAGCAATCTGCTGCACGCCAGAGCGCATCGCGAGGTGATCCGCAAGTTCGGTCGTTTCCCGTATCGGAACGCGGCGCTGTCCCGCAGCTCGACTCCGCATGAAACTGCCTATGTCGATATGGGCGGGTACGGCACGACCGTGCGCGAACTACAAGCTACGGGCTGAACGCGAAGCCGCAACCGCTCTTTGGTCACGGCTGCGCTTTATGACTCAGGTGTGCATCCCCGCAATGCCAAAACGCGTTCCGCTGCGATATCGGCGCCGGTTTGGATCGCCTGCGCAATCAGCATTTCTGGCGTGTCAGCCAGTTCCGAAATCCGCTCCTGAACCGTTTGCAGCTTCTGTTCTGCTGCATTCAGGCGCCCCAGCGTTGCCCGGAGGTTTTGCGCGGCTTGGCTGTCTGCAAACGTGTCTTGCTGTGAAAGCGCCGCCAAATCAGTCCGCAACGCCGCAAGCTCGTCCCGAATGCCCTTCGCCTCATCCCGGATGGGGGCCAAGGCCTGAACCGTTTGCGAGACTTCAGCAGTGATGTTTTCGGCTTTGGACGCCAGTTTCCAGCCCAGAAACAGGCACAGCGCAACAAGTATCAATGCGGCATTGAGCAGGGCAAGCAGCAGATCTTTCAGAGTTTTGGCCATGGTCAGCCCCTTGAGTGGGTTGAGAAAAGAATAGGTCCGACCGGTGTCGGCGTTTCTTTTCTAGCCATTGCATGGCCCGGGGTATAGGCTGAAATCCGCAAGTTCAGGCATCGCTTACCCTGCGTCCTATTTGTCGCGGGAACGGTGTGTTGATGCGTTCCGAATAATAGTTTAATGGTAAACTAAATTTTCAACTCCTGCGCCGAGAGGAACACATGGCTGCACAATCCTATGATCTGATCGTAATCGGGGCTGGCCCCGGCGGCTATGTCGCTGCAATCCGCGCAGCCCAGCTGGGTCTGAAAACCGCAGTGGTCGAGCGCGAGCATTTGGGGGGGATCTGCCTGAACTGGGGCTGTATTCCGACCAAGGCGCTGTTGCGGTCGTCCGAAGTGTTCCATCTGATGGAGCGCGCCAAGGATTTCGGTCTGAAAGCCGAAAAGATCGGATATGATCTGGACGCGGTGGTCAAACGATCCCGTGGCGTGGCCGCGCAGCTGTCAGGAGGCATTGGCCATCTGTTGAAGAAGAACAAGGTTGCCGTCGTGATGGGTCAGGCCACGATCCCTGCAAAGGGCAAGGTCAGCGTCAAGACCGACAAAGGCACCGAGGAACTGACCGCCAAGAACATCATTCTCGCAACCGGGGCACGGGCGCGGGAACTGCCGGGCCTTGAAGCTGACGGCGATCTGGTCTGGACGTACAAGCACGCACTGCAACCGACGCGGATGCCGAAAAAACTGCTCGTCATCGGGTCTGGTGCGATCGGCATCGAGTTTGCCAGCTTCTACAATACGCTGGGCGCAGACACCACAGTTGTCGAGGTGATGGACCGGGTGTTGCCGGTCGAAGACGCCGAAATCAGCGCATTGGCCAAGAAGGCGTTCACCAAACAGGGCATGACCATCATGGAAAAAGCCATGGTCAAGCAGCTGGACCGTGGCAAGGGGAAAGTGACCGCGCATATCGAGGTAAAGGGCAAGGTCGAGAAACAAGAGTTCGACACAGTGATCTCGGCTGTCGGGATCGTTGGCAATATCGAAAACCTTGGTCTGGAAGCTCTGGGCGTCAAGATCGACCGGACACATGTGGTTACGGACGAGTATTGCCGCACCGGCGTTGAGGGCCTTTATGCGATCGGTGACATCGCAGGCGCGCCCTGGCTTGCACATAAAGCAAGCCACGAGGGTGTCATGGTCGCGGACCTCATCGCGGGTCAACATGCGCACCCGGTCAAACCCGAAAGCATCGCGGGATGCACCTATTGCCAGCCTCAGGTTGCCTCGGTTGGATATACCGAAGCAAAGGCCAAAGAGTTGGGTTACGACATCAAAGTCGGCCGCTTTCCCTTTATCGGCAATGGCAAGGCCATAGCCTTGGGTGAGCCGGACGGGCTGATCAAAACCGTGTTTGATGCGAAAACAGGCGAGTTGCTGGGCGCCCACATGATCGGTGCCGAAGTTACCGAACTGATTCAGGGTTACGTGGTCGGTCGCCAGCTGGAGACAACGGAAGAAGACCTGATGAACACCGTCTTCCCGCACCCGACACTGTCAGAGATGATGCACGAAAGTGTGCTGGATGCCTATGGTCGCGTGATCCATATGTAAGATCGGCGTAGTTCCCCGTCAGGGTTGGGGGCTCTGCCCCCGCCGCGCGTGCCGCGCGCCTCCCCCGGGATATTTTAGGCCAGATGAAGCAGGGATCCTTTATTCATCTGGCTGCAAATATCCCGGAGCGCGAGGCAGAGCCTCGCATAAGACCTATGTGTTCAAAGCATCCAGAATGCGCGCCCATGACCGGATGCCCTTGTGGAAGCTTTTCACGTCATATTTCTCGTTCGGCGAATGGATGGCATCATCTTCGTTTGCATAGCCAACCAGCATCGAGTCGAGCCCCAGAACGGTGTTGAAATAGCCGACAACAGGGATTGATCCCCCCATTCCAGTGAACACTGCCTCGCGGTCCCATTCATCCGACAATGCGCCGCGCGCGGCTTCGAATTCGGGGCGGGTGATATTCATGACCGAAGCGGGAGACCCTTCCATATCGTTATCCCAGACCACTTTGGCGTCCGGGGATAGCTGATCCTCGACATGTTTGCGGATTTTGGCGCGCAGCGCGTCCGGGTCCATGTCACCAACAAGACGGCAGGTGATTTTGCAATGGGCCTTGGACGGAATAACGGTTTTGGAGCCCGCACCGTTATAACCACCCCACAGCCCGTTCACTTCGAGCGTTGGTCGTGCCCATTGTTGCTCCAAGGTGGAGTAACCCTTTTCGCCATGCGGCTGGGTGTAGCCGACCGAACTCAGATAATCCGCTTCGTCGAAGCCGCAATTCTGCCATTGGCGCAACTGGTCTTCGGGTACTTCATGCACGCCTTCGTAGAACCCGTCGACAGCGATCCGCCCGGTTTCGTCGTCATAAAAAGAGGTCACGATTTTCGACAGTTCGCGCAGCGGGTTCAGGCCCGGGCCGCCATAGTGGCCGGAATGCAGATCGATGCGCGGCCCCACAATGGTAAACTCGTCCTTCAGCATGCCCCTCAACTGCGCCGCAATCGACGGAACGCCGCGTGACACCATGGATGTATCGCAGACCAGCGCCAGATCCGCTTTGAGTTCGGCGGCATTTTCCTTGAGGAAAGGAACCAGTGAAGGCGAGCCTGATTCTTCTTCGCCCTCGAAAAAGAAAGTGATGCGGCAGGGCAAGGACCCGTGTACGGCCTTCCAGGCGCGGCAGGCTTCGACAAAAGTCATCAGCTGGCCTTTGTCGTCTGACGCTCCGCGACCGCGGATGACCAGTCCGGTTTCGGTGTCCTCAATGGCGGGATCGAATGGATCCCGGTTCCACAGGTTCAACGGATCGACCGGCTGCACATCGTAGTGGCCATAAAACAGGAAATGCGGCGCAGTCGCGTCCTCACCCACGTGGCCAACAACCATCGGGTGGCCCGGTGTTTCCCGTTTCTCTGCCGCAATCCCGATGCTGTTCAGATCGGCGACCAGCCAGTCCGCGGCGCGGCTAACCTCGGCCTTGTATGCGGGGTCAGTCGAGATCGACGGGATGCGCAGCAGTTCCATCAGGCGGTCGATCGAGGTTTGCAGATCTTCGTCAATCCGGTTCAACACGGCGTCTAGCGACATGGGGGGCTCCTGCCTGTTTTTTGTTCCCGCGAACCCTAGCAGCGTTGTCGGCGCCGTCCAGAGTTGTTGACACGAATTGCGGCCCGGCGGTGTAAGCTTTGGGTAGGGAGGCGGGACCTGCGTCGTTTCCACGCGTTCGATGGCCGTAACTTTACTTGTCGGATGGGGTGCAAACTTATATTTGATGCAAATCAAAGTTGGGTTCACCTTTTCGGCTGTAACCAGCTGAATAAGGGAACACAAAGCCACCGAAACAGGGTAAGCTGTGGGAGGTGGCGAAAATATCGCCCAATGGGAAACCGGATACGGGCGTTCAAGGAGGGTCCTTTGGACTATACTGCTCAGCTCGATTCAGCGATTGCCAGGCTGCATGATGAAGGTCGTTACCGGACCTTCATCGATATCGAACGTCGCAATGGGCATTTTCCCCATGCGGTGCGCACACGTCCGGACGGGTCACAGCAGAACATCACCGTATGGTGCGGCAACGATTATCTGGGCATGGGGCAAAACCCGGTCGTTCTGAATGCAATGCACGAAGCTGTTGATGCAGCCGGTGCAGGTTCAGGCGGTACGCGCAATATCTCAGGCACCACGGTTTATCATAAAAGGCTTGAGGCTGAACTGGCCGATCTTCACGGCAAGGAAGCCGCGCTGCTTTTTACCAGCGCCTATATCGCCAATGACGCAACGCTCAGCACGCTGCCCAAACTGTTCCCGGGCCTGATCATCTACTCTGACGCGCTGAACCATGCCTCGATGATCGAAGGCGTGCGCCGGAATGGCGGGGCCAAGCGCATCTTCCGGCACAACGATGTGGCGCATCTGCGCGAGCTGCTTGAGGCGGACGATCCGGCTGCACCCAAATTGATCGTATTCGAGTCGGTTTATTCTATGGACGGCGATTTTGGTCCGATCGAAGAGATCTGCGATCTGGCAGATGAGTTCGGCGCACTGACTTATATCGACGAAGTGCACGCGGTAGGCATGTATGGCCCGCGCGGCGGCGGTGTGACCGAGCGCGATAACCTTGCCCACCGGATCGACATCATCAATGGCACGCTGGCAAAGGCCTATGGCGTGATGGGCGGCTATATCGCGGCCAGCGCCAAGATGTGCGACGCCGTGCGGTCATACGCACCGGGCTTTATCTTTACCACGTCTCTGCCACCTGCGGTTGCGGCCGGGGCTGCTGCATCTGTTGCCTACCTGAAAACTGCACCTGAACTGCGTGAGCAGCATCAGACGCAGGCCAAAATCCTCAAGCTGCGGTTGAAGGGGATGGGGTTACCGCTGATCGACCACGGAAGCCATATCGTGCCCGTGATCGTTGGAAACCCGGTCCATACCAAGAAGCTCAGTGATATGCTGTTGGATGATTACGGCATTTATGTGCAACCGATCAATTTCCCGACCGTTCCGCGCGGAACCGAGCGTCTGCGCTTTACCCCTTCTCCGGTGCATGGGCCTGACGAAATGAACCGTCTGGTACAGGCGATGGACGAACTTTGGTCACATTGTGCGCTAAATCGCGCCGAACTTGCCGGTTAACCTCACGCCAAAGTGTGCAACGTATTTGCCGCGTGTTAAGCTTACGCTAACAAAATCGGCGGACGAATCGTTTTGGGGATGATTCGCCGCTAACGCGAAACACGCGACAGGCAGAATGGGGCAGCAGGAATGATTGGGCGCAGATCACAGCGCGAATCTGATGAGGATGTAGATGTCAGACCGAAAGGGTTTGACGACTACGAGGTACGCCTTGGTGACAAGATGCGCGGCGAACGCGCAACCATGGGCAAATCCCTGTTGGATGTTCAGCGCGAGCTGAGGATCAAAGCCAACTACATTGCTGCCATCGAAAACGCAGATCCTGATGCCTTTGACACGCCCGGCTTTATCGCCGGGTATGTGCGTTCTTACGCGCGTTATCTGGGGATGAACCCGGATGAAACCTTCTCGACTTTCTGCGCGGAAAGCGGTTTTTCGGTCGCGCATGGCATGTCGGCCGAGGCTTCGGTGGTGCGAAAGCCGACCGGCGCGCTTCCGGCGCGTGGGCCAATGGGGCGCGATCCCTTCATCTCGCCCAATACGCCGTATATTCCGGGCAAGGAATCTCTGGTCAGTCAGATTGAACCGCGCGCCATCGGATCGTCGCTGGTGCTTTTGGCGGTTATTGGTGGCATCGGCTATGGCGGGTGGGCGGTTCTGAACAAGATCCAGCAGGTACAGGTCAGCCCGGTTGAACAAGCGCCTGTGGTGCTTTCCGACCTTGATCCGCTGGATGCCGTGCGCGACGGCGTTGTCGATGATGCGGTTGCTGCGGCGAACACCGAGGCACTGGACCGCCTCTATCGTCCGCAGGCCTTGGATGTTCCGGTTCTGGTTGCCCGCGATGCGCCGATTTCGACCCTTGATCCACGCGATGTCGGAACCTTCCGCCCGCCAAGCCTGCCGCAGTTCGATGTCGCCGAAGTGCACACGGTTGAACGACCATCCTTGCCGCAGGTCGTGGAACAGATTGATACCATGCTGAAAATCGTTGCTGTCGATCCTTCTTGGATGCGGGTGACGGCGGCGGATGGCAGTGTTATTTTCGAAGGGACCCTTGGAACGGTCGAGCAAGGCAGTGTCTTTGAGGTTCCGCTAACGGAAGAACCACCGCTGTTGCGGGCAGGGGCGTCGGGATCGGTTTATTTCTCAATGAACGGCGAGCACTATGGCCCGGCAGGGGCACCCGGCACGGTTGCCAAAGGGGTGATCCTTTCGAAAGACGCGGTGTCTGAAGTTTATGCCGTTGCCGATCTTGAGGCGGAACAGAACAGCGCTCTCAAGCAATTGGTGGCTGAACTGCAAACCGAGGCGACAGAAGCGCCCGCCGAGTGATCTTGCCATTGCGGTAACCCCTTTGCCGGACTATCTACAGTCGCAACTCAGGCAGACGCGGATCCGTCCTTATGTCCCTTAATCACGTGCGCCCCTGGCGCGACATATATCGTCGTAAATCCCGTCAAATCATGGTCGGTAACGTTCCCGTCGGGGGGGATGCCCCGATCGCCGTTCAGACCATGACCAACACCCTGACCACCGATGTGGCGGCAACGGTGGCGCAAGTTCAGGCCGCAGCCGAGGCTGGCGCGGATATCGTGCGCGTTTCAGTCCCAGATGAGGCGTCGGCTAAGGCATTGAAAGAAATCGTGCGCGAAAGCCCGGTGCCTATCGTTGCGGACATCCATTTTCACTATCGCCGTGGAATCGAAGCGGCCGAGGCGGGCGCTGCCTGTCTGCGTATCAATCCCGGCAACATCGGCGATGAAAGTCGGGTGAAAGAAGTCATTCAGGCCGCGCACGACCACAATTGCTCGATCCGCATCGGCGTAAATGCAGGCAGCCTGGAAAAGCACCTGCTTGAGAAATATGGCGAACCGTGCCCCGAGGCGATGGTCGAAAGCGGGTTGGAACATATCCGGATTCTGCAAGACAACGACTTTCACGAGTTCAAGATCAGTGTGAAGGCCAGTGACGTATTCCTGTCCGCCGCCGCGTATCAGGGCATAGCCGAAGCCACAGATGCGCCCATCCATCTGGGTATCACCGAGGCGGGCGGACTGGTGTCCGGCACCATCAAATCCGCCATCGGGTTGGGCAACCTGCTGTGGATGGGGATCGGCGACACTATCCGCGTCAGCCTGTCTGCCGATCCGGTGGAAGAGGTGAAGGTCGGCTTTGAAATCCTCAAATCCCTTGGTCTGCGCCACCGTGGTGTCAACATCATCTCATGCCCGTCCTGCGCGCGGCAGGGGTTTGACGTTATCAAGACCGTCGAGGCGCTGGAACGTCGTCTGGAACACATCAAGACACCGATGAGCCTGTCAATCATCGGCTGCGTGGTCAACGGACCGGGCGAGGCGCTGATGACCGATGTCGGGTTTACCGGTGGCGGGGCAGGATCCGGGATGGTCTATCTGGCGGGCAAGGCCAGCCATAAGATGTCCAACGATCAGATGATCGACCACATCGTGGAGCAGGTCGAAAAGAAAGCCGCGGAACTGGACGCGGCTGCGGAAGCGGCGGAGTAGTGTGGGGTCGGCTGTGTCGGTAAGGCAGACATAGCGACCTTACTCATCCCTTGCCCTGATGCCTGAGCTGTTGCAAACTTGTTTCGTGACCGAACGATGCCTGTTTCGCCGCTGGTTCTGTCGGTAAACAGAACAGCGCGGACCCATGCTTTGGGAGGAGTGTGTCATGACATCCAAGACCGCAGGCCCTACGCCACCTGAGAACCTGACGCCACACCAGCAGGCCATGCCCAAGGTCAATCGGGTTACTTCGGATGATATAAAGGCGTCGCTAAAAGCTGGGTTCTCCGATTTTCTGGCGCGCCCCTTCATGAGCGGTTTCTTCGGGTTTTTCTATGCGGCTTTCGGCATCCTGATGGTCTGGAGCTTGGTCTGGCTTGGCAAGATCTGGATGATCATCCCAGCGATTGTCGGGTTTCCTCTGGTCGCGCCTTTCGCCGCTGCAGGACTTTATGAGATGTCCCGGCGGTTACAGAAGGGAGAGAAATTTGGCTGGTATGAAATCCTCACAGTCATGGCCGATCAACGCAAGCGCGAAATGGGCTGGATGGCCTTTGTTACGCTGTTCATTTTCTGGGTTTGGGTTTACCAGGTCCGGCTTTGGCTTGCGATCATCCTGCAGAATTCATCCTTTTCGGATTTTGACGGATTCTTGAACATCATCTTGTTCACTCCGCAGGGTTGGACTTTCCTTGCAATCGGCACCTGTGTCGGGGCATTTCTGTCGGCCGTCCTGTTTTCGGTCACTGTCGTCGCCATGCCCATGCTTCTGGACCGGGAAACAAATTTCGTTTCAGCCATGTTGACGTCTTTACGCGTCGTCTCGGAAAGCCCTGTGGTCATGCTCGGCTGGGCAGCGATCATCTCGGTGACAATGTTGTTGTCGATGGTTCCGGCGTTTATGGGCTTGATCTTTACCTTGCCGATCCTTGGCCATACCACGTGGCATCTCTATCAACGGGCCGTGGAACCGGTAGACGGCTGAGGTCAGCGATCAGTCCGCCTTTTTGTCTGGGGGCAGCTGTGCCGCCCCCAATACCTATCAACCCTGTTCTGCGCGAACGCCATCTGCAATCTGCTGCATCTGATCGGCAGGCAGATAGCCGCGCAGCAACTCGGTTCCCAACACGAATGAGGGCGTGCCCGAAATCTGCATCCGTTGCGCCAGGGCGCGGGTGCGGCTGATCTCATCCGTGACGCTGTCGCTGTCCATCGCGGCGATGATCGCGTCACTGTCCAGACCCAGCCCGTCAGAGATGCGGCGAAGAGTTACTTCTGAGGGTTCGCCGCTGAATTCCATCAGCGCATCGTGAACCTGTTTATAGGCGTTATTGCCCGCCACTTGCTTGGTTGCCACCGCAAAGCGAGAGGACAAAACAGATGCGTCGCCCAGAATTGGCAGTTCTTTGATCACAAAGCGGATATTGCCATCGCTGGCCAGCAGGTTTGCCACTTCGGGCACCGCGCGGCGGCAATAGCCGCAGCGGTAATCCATAAACTCGACCAGTGTGATATCGCCATCCGGGTTGCCCCCAACCCAGCTAAAGCCATCGTCGAACAGTTCGGCCGCATTGGCGGCAACCAGTTCCTTGTCTGCGGCCGCTTCGGCCACTGCGTTTCGCTGTTCGAGGATATTGATTGCCTCGATAATGACTTCGGGGTTTTCCAGCAGGTATTCGCGTACCTGAGCGCCAAACTCTGCCTTTTCGGCATCATTCATCGCGTTCAGGTCCAGCGCCTGCGCTGAGGTCGCCGCCATGGAAAGCCCCAGAAGGGCAGGTGCAGCATGTCTGAGGATCATTTCCGTTTCCTTTTATCTTTCTTGAGTCGTTCTGAGGCAATCAACACGTCTTGTGCCCTTTGCCAACCCGGAGAGCCTTCCGGCAATTGCGCCACGGCCCGTTTCGCGTGAATTCCGGCATCCTCCATCCGACCCTGCAGGGCATAGCGCTCTGCCGTCACGGTCGAAGCCATGCCGTTATTTCCGACCTGCGCGTAAGCCACACCCAGGTCCTGCATCAGGCGTGCATTACGAAAGTCGCGCGCACGCGCCTGTTCCAGTGCATTCAACGCCTGTTTTGTTTCCCCTTGCGCCAACAGTGCGCGCCCATAGCCCGCAAGGATCAACGCATTGTTAGGTGCCATTTCAACAGCGCTTGCGTAGGCTTTAACAGCCTCGCTTACCCTTCTGTTTTCCAACAGGATTTGCCCTTTCAGGTCGTAATAGAACGGGTCATCAGGACGCTCGGCAAGCGCCGAGTCTATCGCGGCACGAGCGCGGGACAGATCGCGATTCTGATGATAGGCCGAAGCCTCTCGCATCAGGCGGATGTCGCGGTAGGGTTCTTCGCCGGCGCGCCGCAAGGTCCAACTGGGCGACCGCAGAAAGGCCGACAGCTTGCCTTTAACCCGCGCAAACCAGTAATCCGCATTGGGGTTTGGAACGGCTCGGTCGCCAAACTCATCCAGGAAAGCCTCGGCGGCGCGCAGACGATCACGGCTTGTCGGGTGTGATCGCATATAGGGGTCCTGGTTGGCGACACTCAGCAGTTCCTGACCGGCGAACTTTCGGTGCAACTCCACCATCCCGCTGGGTGAGATTTCGGCCCATCGCAGGTAACTTGCGGCGCTGCGGTCGGCGGATGCCTCTTCCGCGCGGGTGTGACCCAGAAAACCGCGGATTGCCGCGCCTTGGGTGCCAGCAGCGATCCCGATGGCGGCCTCGCCCCCACCCGCCGCTGCAGCCAGCAGGGCCAAAGCCGTGCCGAGGCTGGCGTTGCGCTGCGCGGCTTTCAGGTTCTCAGCCCGTCGCGCCAGATGACCATTAGAGATATGGGCGGCCTCGTGGGCGATGACAGCCTGCAACATCTCAGGGCTTTCGACGGTCAGAATCAGCCCGTAGTTCACATAAATCGCGTTGTAGTCGATGACGAATGCGTTGAACGTGTTGTCGTTTACGACCAGAATCTGAACCCGGTTCGTGTTCAGCCCCGCAGCCCGCAACACCGGAAAGGCCAGTTCACGCAGGCCATGTTCGATATCAGGGTCGCGGATCAGGCTTTGTGCGTGCGATTGCGTCGCTGCCGCCAGCCAGACGACAACGGCAACCATCAGGGCCGGGATTGACGCCAACCGGGATACGCGCTCAAAAGCCATGACTGCAACATGGGAGATGGGCATGAGAAACTCAACCCGGTCCGGGGTCGATCCCTTCATCGTGATGGATGTGATGGAGGCGGCACGCAAGGCCGAAGAGGCGGGTCGCCACGTGATCCACATGGAAGTCGGCCAACCCGGAACCGGCGCGCCAAAGGGCGCGACCGAGGCTTTGGCCGCGGCGATGGAGCAAGGCCCGCTGGGCTATACGGTTGCCCTGGGTCTGCCCGCCCTGAGGCAGCGGATCGCCCGGCTTTACGGGGATTGGTACAATGTCGATCTGAACCCAGAGCGGGTGGTGATCACACCTGGCTCGTCCGGCGGATTCCTGCTGACCTTTACCGCATTGTTCGACAGCGGTGACCGTGTCGGTATCGGGGCGCCCGGCTATCCGTCCTATCGCCAGATCCTGAAGGCGCTGGGGCTGGTCCCGGTCGACCTGCCGACCGCGCCGGAAAACAGGTTGCAGCCCGTGGCGGCGGATATTCAGGGGATGGACCTGAAAGGGCTGATGGTGGCCTCGCCCGCAAATCCGACCGGTACGATGCTGGACCGTGCCGCCATGGGCAACCTGATCCAGGCGGCGCATGGGCAGGGCGCGTCGTTCATCAGTGATGAGATTTACCACGGGCTGGAATACGAAGCCAAGGCCGTGACGGCGCTGGAGCTGACTGATGAATGCTATGTGATCAACTCGTTCTCGAAATACTTTTCGATGACCGGATGGCGCGTAGGCTGGATGGTGGTGCCTGAGAATCAGGTGCGCGTGGTCGAACGGATTGCTCAGAACATGTTCATCTGCGCCCCTCATGGCAGCCAGGTCGCAGCGCTGGCTGCGATGGATTGCGACGACGAATTGCAAGCCAATCTGGATGTGTACCGCCGCAATCGCGCGCTGATGCTGGACGGGCTGCCCAAGGCCGGGTTTTCGAACATAGCGCCGCCCGACGGGGCGTTTTATGTTTATGCAGATGTATCCGACCTGACCGACGACAGCCGCACATTTGCGGCCGAGATTCTGGAACAGGCCGGTGTGGCCGTGACGCCAGGGCTGGATTTCGACCCGCAGCGCGGCCATACCACATTGCGTTTTTCCTATGCGCGCGCGACGGATGACATTCAGGAAGGGCTTGAGCGTTTGCGCCTTTTTATGACCCGGCGCGGCGCTGTCAGGGAAAGGGCCTGAACCGTTCACAAACCGCCGCTTGTGGTATAGGGTGCCCGACAATCGATCTCGGGAAAACTTGAGGCCATGAGCAGGATCTTCTTTAGCATTGCGCTGTTCTGGGCGTTGGCTGGTGGTGCCATTGCGCAGGATTTCAGCGCGTTGGCGCGTGTCCAGCCTGACCAGAGCCGTATTACGGATGTCGGGCGTACCGGTGTTCGGGTGGACATCGCCCTCAGTCAGGGCGTTCCCTACAGGATTTTCACCTTGCAGGATCCCTACCGTATGGTTCTGGACTTCAACGAAGTGGACTGGGCCGGGCTGACCCGCGAAGATTTTCTGCAATCTGATCGCATCAGCGCTGTGCAGTTCGGTGCGTATGTTCCGGGATGGTCACGACTGGTGCTGGAGTTGGGTGCTCCGATGGCAGTGGCGACGGCAGAATTGTCGGTGGCAGAGGATTCAGGTGCTGCATTGCTGTCGCTCGACCTCAAGGGGACGGATTTCGATGCCTTCAACGCCTCGGCAGGTGCGCCACGAAACCCGGGCTGGGACTTGCCGGAACCGGCGGATGTGCCTCAAGCCGTGGTGCGCGGTGCCGACCGACCCTTGCGTGTCATGCTGGATCCGGGCCACGGAGGCATTGACCCGGGGGCCGAGACTGACGCGATTGATGAAAAAACCCTGATGCTGACTTTCGCACGTGAGCTGCGCGAAATCCTTCTAAGATCAGGCGGGTACGAGGTGGTTCTGACGCGGGTCGACGATCAGTTCGTCTCGCTGGAGCGCCGAATTGCGCTGGCGCACCGGGCCGGTGCGGACCTGTTCATCTCGCTTCATGCCGATTCCCTGTCCGAGGGGCGGGCGCATGGCGCGGTGGTTTATACCCTGTCTAACGATGCCTCGGATGTGGCCAGTGCGAAGCTGGCGGAACGGCACGACCGCGGGGATTTGATTTCCGGTATCGATCTGAACGGGGCGGATGATCAGGTCACCGATGTTCTGCTGGACATGGCCCGTCAGGAAACGATGCCACGCACAAGCGCGCTGGCCAAGGCCATCGCAAACGGCCTGGCACAACAAGGCGGGCCGATGAACGGCAAACCCTTGCGTACCGCATCTTTTTCAGTACTCAAGGCGGCGGACATCCCGTCGGTTCTGGTCGAGCTTGGATTTCTGTCCAGTCCCAGAGACCTGAAGAACCTCAAAGATCCTGATTGGCGTGCAAGAATGGCGCTGGGAATTCATCGGGGGCTTGAGGATTGGCGCCAGCAGGATGTGATCCGCAAATCCCTTATTGGTCAGTGACCTTGCGGCGTAAAACGGCTAGAATACGCTCGGTGTTTTGACCCTTGGGCGGCGCATCACTATATATGCAGCACCGCGAAAAAAAGGCAGTAACGTGATCCGGTTCATTCTTTCGATTTTCGGGGCGATTTTCAGCCTCGTGACATTGGGTATTTTCATGGCCGCGCTGGTGATCGGCGCAGTGTTCTGGATGTATGGGCGCGACCTGCCCAGCCACGAGTCACTGGCACAGTACAAACCACCCACGATCAGCCGGATCTATTCGGGTGAAGGCAAGCTGATTGATGAATTCGCGCAGGAACGCCGCCTGTTTACGCCATCCGAGGAAATCCCGGATCTGGTGAAGCAGGCGTTTATTTCGGCGGAAGACAAGAATTTCTACAACCATCAGGGCTATGACCCGCGCGGCATCATTGCCGCCGGGGTCGAGGCAGTGCGGACCAAGGGCGAAACCGTACGCGGTGCGTCGACCATCACGCAGCAGGTCATGAAGAACTTTCTGCTGTCCGGTGACCGCCGGGCCGAGCGTAAGATCAAGGAAATCATTCTTGCGACCCGGCTTGAGGATACATTGGACAAGGAACAGATCCTCGAACTTTATATGAACGAGATCTTTCTGGGCCAGAACTCGTACGGTGTGACTGCCGCCGCGCAGACCTATTTCAACAAGACCCTGCAGGAACTGGCCCCGCATGAGGCCGCCATGCTGGCTGCCATGCCCAAAGCGCCGTCAGATTACCACCCCGTTTGGGAAAAAGAACGCCTTCTGGCCCGGCGCAACTACGTGTTACGCGAGATGCGGCAGAACGGTTACATTGATCAGGCGACTTATGAGGCCGAGGTCGAGCTGCCTCTGCGCTCGGTCCAGAACGGAGATTTTGAAAGCTTCCGTACGGCCCTGCCACCTCGCGATTATTTCACCGACGAAATCCGCCGCCAGCTGAGCGAAGATTTTGGTGAGGGCGAGTTCTTTACCGGGGGCTTCACCGTGCGTGCATCGGTGGACGAGGAAATGCAGGTTGAGGCCGCACGGGCCTTGCGCGAGGCGCTCGAGAAATACGACCGGTCCCGTGGCAAATGGCGCGGAACAGGTGACGTGATCCCGGAAGAAAAACTGGCGGATGAGGCGCAATGGCGCGAGGCGCTGGCGACCATGGAAATTCCGCGCGACGTCATTCTGCCAACCCGTTGGTATCCCGCCGTGGTTCTGGGCGTGACCGACCAGCAACTGACTGTTGGTGTAGAAGAAGGTCCTGCCGATGGGATTATCCCGCGCGCGGACATCAAATGGATGCAGGGTGATTTTGCGGCCAACTTCAAGCGCGGTGACGTCATTTTTGTTGTTGCGGGTGAAGATGGGCAATGGTCGGCCCGCCAGGTGCCCGAGGTACAAGGCGGCTTTGTCGCGATGGATGTGAACTCGGGTCGTGTTTTGGCGATGCAGGGCGGGTTCTCGTATCAGGATACCGTGTTCAACCGGGCCACACAGGCACAACGCCAGCCGGGATCGTCGTTCAAGCCGTTTGTCTATGCTGCCGCGCTGGACAGCGGATACAGCCCGGCGACTATCGTTGTCGATGCGCCAATCGAAGTGAACACGCCGCAGGGGTTGTGGCGCCCCAAGAACTCCTCCAACAAGTTCTACGGCCCTACACCTTTGCGCACAGGGATCGAACAGTCGCGGAACCTGATGACCATCCGTCTGGCGCAGGAAGTTACAATGCCCGTTGTTGCCGGCTATGCGGAACGGTTCGGTGTCTATGACCGGATGGGCGCGTTTTTGGCCAACTCGCTGGGGGCCGAGGAAACCACGCTTTACAAGATGGTCGCGGCCTATGCGATGTTCGCCAATGGCGGCCAACGTGTGGAACCGACTCTGGTCGACCGCATTCAGGACCGGTTCGGAAAAACCATCTATCGCCACGATGACCGTCAGTGTCTGGACTGTAACTCGACCTGGCTGGAACCAGATGAATCGCCGACCCTTGTCACGGATCGCGCGCAGGTCATGGATGCGATCACCGCCTATCAGCTGACATCGATGATGAAGGGCGTGGTGGATCGCGGGACAGCATCCGGCGTAGTGAATCTGCCGGTGCCAACAGCAGGCAAAACCGGAACCACCAACGACTCCAAGGATGCGTGGTTCATCGGCTTTACGTCGAACATCGTGGCGGGTTGCTACATCGGCTATGATCGACCGCGTCCGATGGGACGTGGGGCCTATGGTGGCACGTTGTGCGGCCCAGTTTTCCAGAGCTTCATGGAAAAAGCGGTCGAGAAATACGGCGGTGGTCCGTTTGAAGTGCCCGAAGGCGGCCATTTCATCAAGATCGACCGTTTCAGCGGGGCCCGCCTGCCAGATGATGCCACCGGTGATTATGTCGTGGCCGAATTCTTCCGCGACGGTGTCGATGGATTCATCGACCGTGTCTATGATGGTGGTTTTGCCATCGGATCGGATCTGCCATTGTTTGAAGAAGTGCAGCGCGCGGGGGTTCAGGTTCAGACGTCAACGGGCGAGACCGTGACCGTTGGACCGAAAGCTTCCCAAGGGGACCTGAGCACCGGCGGGCTTTACTGACCGGCCGCTTTCAGAAACAGGTTTAGTAGATCAGCTTCTGCGTCACCGCAGATCGGGCCGTCAGATCGCCAGTAGATGGACAATGCGCATTTCGCGGCAGCCCATTGAGCCAGCCGTATTCGTGGTACACTCATTGCTTTGGAATACTCCGACAGACAGGTTTCGATTTGCAGGGGCTGGCGCACAAGATCCGGCATTCCCTTAGGGTGTCGCAACGCGTTGGCCAGTTCAAAAGCGGGATCGCCTAGATAACCTTTTGCATCGATGATCCGGGGTCCTGATGGTGTCATAATGACATTGTCTGGGTGAAAGTCCCCGTGAAGAGGTACGGGTAATGGTTGGCTGTCTAACAGGTCTTCACTTAGTGCAATCGCTGACTTCACCGCGTTACGCAGTTGGGCAGGGCACTCGGCCGCAAAGGTGCATTCAGCCAAAGGGGCGAACACCTTTTGCAAGGGTTTCATGCCAGTGGCGCTGACCGGGCCCCCTGCGTGCAAACGTGCTGCTGTTTCTGCAAGTGTCTTGACGGCGTCTTCGGGCCTGCCCGCGCGGGCGATATCCCCCAGAGATGGTCCATCCAACCACTCCATCAGCACGGCGCTCCGTGCCTCTTCCAAAATCCGAACAGCGCCCCTGTCGCGCCACCCGACCAACAAGCTGGTGCCCGGTTTTTCGTTCCCGCGATCTTGCCTGCGATAAAGCTTCAAGGCAGCCGGGCCGCAATTGGATTGTACTTTCCACACTCTTGCATTGCCGGTGTCCGCAACCAGTTCAGGCAAGTGCAAATCCCATCTGCCCAGAAACTCTTCGACTGTGTTTTGCATTCAGGTCAAGCCTGTCTTGTGGTGTCTCGCACCTCTTGCTATCACGCAGGCCTGATTGAGCAAGTTGGGACAAGACCATGCGCGCCGAAACCCAGAACATCGTGGCGGATATCAAAAAGTCGCTGGAGCTGCTGGCGCAGCGTATGGACTATGAAACCGCGCCGCATCGCCTTGAGGAATTCAACGCGCGCGTCGAAGACCCCAACCTTTGGGATAACCCTGAAAACGCGCAGAAACTGATGCGCGAGCGGCAGATGCTGGTCGATGCAATCGAGACGTATGAATCCATCAAGACCGATCTCAGCGACAATATCGAACTGATTGAGTTGGGCGAGATGGAGGAAGACCAAGAAGTCGTTCAGGATGCCGAAGCGGCGATCAAGACGCTGAAAGCCAGAGCCGCCAAAAAAGAGCTTGAGGCGCTGCTGGACGGTGAGGCTGACAGCAATGATACTTTCCTCGAAATCAACTCGGGCGCGGGGGGAACCGAAAGCTGCGACTGGGCGTCGATGCTGGCGCGCATGTATGTGCGCTGGGCCGAGAAAAAGGGTTACACGGTCGAGCTGCAATCCGAGACACCGGGCGAAGAAGCTGGGATCAAATCCGCAGCCTACAAGATTTCTGGTCACAACGCCTATGGCTGGCTGAAATCGGAAAGCGGCGTGCATCGGCTGGTGCGGATTTCGCCCTATGACTCGGCGGCCAAGCGCCACACGTCGTTCAGCTCGGTCTGGGTCTATCCGGTGGTCGACGACAATATCGAGATCGAGGTGAACCCGGCCGATATCCGCATCGACACCTACCGGTCTTCGGGGGCTGGTGGCCAGCACGTGAACACCACCGACTCGGCCGTCCGGATTACACACATCCCGACCGGGATTGTTGTGACCAGCTCGGAAAAGTCGCAGCACCAGAACCGCGATATTGCCATGAAGGCCCTGAAGTCGCGTCTGTACCAGCAGGAACTGGATCGCCGCAACGCGGATATCAACGCCGCGCACGAGGCCAAGGGCGACGCAGGCTGGGGCAACCAGATCCGGTCTTACGTGTTGCAGCCCTATCAGATGGTAAAGGACCTGCGAACCAATCACGAAACCTCGGATACCAAAGGCGTTCTGGACGGCGATCTGGACGGATTCATGGCGGCAACCTTGGCCCTGAACGTGGCAGGCAAAAGCCGATCCGAGGCGCAGGGCGACAGCTAAGGTGACACGCCAGCGTTCCCATCTGGACCTGCTGAAAGGGCACTGGCAGCTTATCCTGATCACCGGTCTGGTCTTTGCGCTCTGGAATACGCCGGTTGTTGTTCCGCTTAAAATTCTGGTCGTTTTTCTGCATGAGCTGTCTCATGCCGGGACAATCCTACTGACTGGCGGCTCGGTCGAGAGTTTCACGATTTCACCCCAGCAAGGCGGAATGGTGATCGGCCGGGGCGGCAGCAGATTTCTCAGCCTGTCCGCCGGGTATCTCGGCTCGCTTGTGTTTGGCATTGCGCTTTTGATCATCGCCTTGCGGACAAATGCTGACCGAGCTGTTCTGGCTGTTTTCGGCGCAATCATGTGTCTGATCGCACTGCTGTACATACGCGATGCTTTCGCCCTGCTGTTTTGCGCAGGGGGCGGGACGGCAATGATTGCGACAGCATGGTTTATGAGCCACGAGGTCAGTGATCTGGTGCTGCGCGTCATCGGGCTGACCAGCATGATCTACGTGCCGTTTGATATCTTTGATGACACCATCCGACGATCCGGTGCGCGCTCGGACGCGTTCCTGCTGGCCGAGGAATTCGGCGGCACCGCGATGCTGTGGGGTGGCGTCTGGCTGGTGTTGAGCAGCGCCGCCATTGCGCTTTGTCTACGGTATTGGTTGGGCCGGGACAGCAACCTGCCATTGCACGGCAAAGCGTTGTGATGCCGTTGTATGTTAAGCAAGAAAAGATACATCCAAACAGTGGGTTTAAATGAGGTGAGCCGCTCGCTAGGCTGTTGAAGAACAACAACAGACTGGCGTGTTATGGACCTGACCCGGATATCTGCAACAGAGCTTCTGAACCAACTGGCTACCCGGCAGGTTTCGGCCATGGAAGTCATGCAGGCCACGCTGGATCGCATTGCCAAGGTCAACGGTGGGGTGAACGCCATAGTGGCGCTGCGGGACAAGGGCGAGCTGATGGCCGAAGCACAGGCCCGCGACAGCGGCCCCGTCGCTGGCCCGCTGCACGGCTTGCCAATTGCCGTCAAGGATTTGGTCAATGTAGCAGGTATTGTCTCTTCGCATGGATCGCCTGTTTTCAGGGATGTCGTCCCTGACAGGGATGATCTGATTGCCGCTAGGATGCGGGCCGCAGGCGCCATCCTGATCGGCAAGACCAACACGCCGGAGTTCGGGCTGGGCTCGCACACGTTCAACCCGGTCTATGGTGCGACGCGCAACCCGTATGATGCCAGTTTCACCTGCGGTGGCTCATCCGGTGGAGCAGCAGTGGCTTTGGCGACGGGTATGGTGGCATTGGCCGACGGGTCCGACATGATGGGCAGCCTGCGCAACCCGGCGGCGTGGAACAACATCTATGGCTTTCGCCCAAGCTGGGGCAGGGTGCCGTCTGATCCTGTGGGTGACAGTTTCCTGCATCAACTGTCCACGCTGGGGCCGATGGCGCGAAGCCCCGAGGATCTGGGTCTCCTGCTCGATGTGATCTCGGGGCCTGATCCACGCCTGCCGCTGGCCAGAGATTGTACGCCGGTGTCGCCGGTGGTCGCAGCAGATCTGAGCGGGCTGCGCATTGGCTGGCTGGGTGATTGGGGCGGGGCCTTTCCAACAGAGGCCGGAATTCTTGAGCTGTGCCGGGATGCGTTGAAGGTGTTCGAAATGCTCGGCGCGCGTGTTGAACATGTCGCCCCGCCTTTTGATGCCGAACGGTTATGGACCAGCTGGACTACCCTGCGATCCTGGAGTGTTGCTGCGGGGCTGGAACCCTTGGCTGAACGACGGGACCATCTGAAGGACACAGCCCAGTGGGAGCTGGATCGGGGTCTGACGATGAGTGCCATGGATGTGCATCACGCCAGTGTTATCCGGTCAGACTGGTTCCGGCGCGCGGCTGAACTGTTCGAGCAGTTTGATGCCCTTGTCCTGCCATCCGCACAGGTTTGGCCGTTTGGGATTGAAACACCATACCCCACCCGGATCGCGGACTGCGCAATGGATACGTATCATCGCTGGATGCATGTCACGGTACCGGTCAGCCTGATTGGCTTGCCTTGTCTGGCCGCGCCCGCCGGATTTGGTGTGCAGGGCCTGCCCATGGGCTTTCAACTGTTTGGACCAAAAGGGTCGGATCAGAAATTACTGTCGGTCGGGGCGGCCTATCACGCCGAAACCGACTGGCCCAACAAGAGGCCGGCGATGTCATAACGCCGATCAGGGAGGAGACTTAATGGAAAAGCCATTTGGCGTTCCGGACATGCGTCCGGTAGATACTGCCATGCTACGCGCCGCGTTGGGGCGCGCCTGGGCCGACTTTCGGCGTGCGCCGCAGTTCGGGTTGATCTTTGCCGGGTTCTACGTGCTTGCGGGATGGGCGATGGCATGGGTCACCATCCAGACCGGTACAACCTTCTGGCTGGTTCTGGCAGCCATTGGCTTTCCGTTGATCGGCCCGTTTGCCGCTGTTGGCCTTTACGAGGTGTCGCACCGGCTGGAACAGGGTGAACCGCTGGATCTTGGCGCAATCTTTGGTGTCGTGCTGCAACAAAGCCGTAGGCAATTGCCGTCGATCTGCGCCATCATCGTCGTGGTGTTTCTGTTCTGGTTTTTTCTGGGGCACATGATCTTTGCCCTGTTCCTTGGGCTGGCCACGATGACAAACGTGTCATCCTCGCTTGAGGTCTTTCTGACGGCGAATGGCCTGACAATGCTGGCTGTGGGCACGGTGGTCGGGGCGGTTTTCGCAACCGTTCTGTATATGATCACCGTTTTGTCGATCCCACTGCTGCTGGATCGCGAGTTGGATTTTGTCACGGCAATGATTGCAAGCTTTACCTATGTGTCCGGGAACTTTCCGGTGATGCTGGCATGGGGGGTGATCATCGCTGTTTTGACGTTTCTGGCCATGGTGCCCTGGTTTCTGGGCCTTCTGGTGGTCCTGCCACTGTTGGGCCACGCCAGTTGGCACCTGTATAGGCAAATCACCCAAGTCGAAGGCGAGGACGCATCGTCCTGAGAAAACCGGTCAGGGATACTGTGCCGGATTGTTGGTCGACAACCGTGCAGCGGCGAAAATCGCCGTTGCATCGTGCCCGAGATATTTCAGAACCACGGGTTCCGGTGTCGAAGGGTTGGCCGGGCTTATGACCGTGCCGCGCCACTGAACTGCTGTTCCCGTCGGATCGGGTGCAATCATATAAACACGACTGTTCTGACCCGCTCGCTGAGAGGTCAGCATATAGACGGAACTGCCGGTGCAGGCGACGATCCCCTGTATTTCGCGCGCCTGTGGTGTTGCTTCGGGCATCGCGGCGCGCGACACATATCCGCGTATCAACGTGCATTGGGCCAGTGGTCGGGCGTGCAGCAAGGTCATACGGTGCGAGGCCGAGACGCTTTCGATCACGGCATAAAACCCCGGAGAAAACGCAGTTCTGGCGATCATGTCCACACCTGATCCCAGGAATTCGGTCAAGGCCGCTGCTGCGGGGTGGTCCTCGATCTTTTCAATTTCGTCCAGCGGCTTCAGGAGAATGCGCGCATCCACGTCGAAAAATCGGCAGATGCGATCCAGAACATCCGGCCGTGGAACACTTTCGCCTGAAAGATACCTGTTGAATTGCGTCCGATTCACGCCAAGCTTGCGGCACAGTGCCGAGACTGACCGATACCTTCGTGCCAGTTGCCGCAGGTTCGCACCAAACATCGCGCGAAGTTCAGCCGGGCTGCGAATGTCGTCGATCATGGATGCCCACGCCTTGCTGAGTTTCCCGAAAAACCATCGCAACACCGGGCCAAACCCTGGCGCGCATTCAAAAATCGTACAGATTGACCCCAAGCAACGTATCCCCACGTCGCGTTGCGGCATCGAGGCTAATGCCATTAAGCGCAATGGCAATAGGCTTTATGTGAAAATACCTGATCCTTATTCGGAAAAGCCGGCCCTATGGCAAATTTAGCGCATAGAAGGGCGCGTGGGTTGGTTTTAAAAATGCCCACCAACCTCAAATAGTGTTCCCGCCTTGGGTGCAAGAAAAGTCCCAAGGCGGGTACGTTGTTCAGTCGCCGCGCAGCAGGGCCGCCACGCCGGTGCGGGCGATTTCCATCAGGCCCAGCGGGCGCATCAGGTCAGCAAAAGCGTCGATCTTGTCCGGCGCGCCGGTGATCTCGAAGATGAAAGAGTTCAGGGTGCTGTCGACCACATTGGCGCGGAAGATGTCAGCCAGGCGCAGCGCCTCGACGCGTTTGTCGCCTTCTCCCACGACTTTTATGATGGCCAGTTCGCGTTCAACCGACGGGCCTTCGACCGTCAGGTCATGCACGTCATGGACAGTCACGATCCGGCCCAGCTGCGCCTTGATCTGCTCGATCACCTGCGGCGTGCCGGTGGTGACAATGGTGATGCGGCTCAGGTGTCCTGTGTGATCCACCTCGGCCACGGTAAGGCTTTCGATGTTATATCCACGCCCCGAGAACAGCCCAATCACGCGGGCCAGGACACCGGGTTCGTTTTCGACCAGCACGGCAATGGTGTGGCGTTCCTGCACGTCCGAAAAAGTAGGCCGTAGGTTATAGGCCGAATGGCGGTTGGAGCCTTTTTTGATATGTAGGGCAGACATTTATGTCCCTTTCATCATCCTGTGTTTGCCGGGCGCAATGGTCGCCCGGCGGTAATCCTCGGACGGTATCAGACCAGAACCGAACCTTTGCTGTCGATCACGCCCTGCGTTTCGGCCTCACCCAGAAGCATCTCGTTATGCGCTTTGCCGGACGGGATCATCGGGAAGCAATTCTCGTGCTTTTCAACCAGACAGTCGAAGATTACCGGACCGTCGTAGTTGATCATTTCCATGATTGCGTCGTCCAGATCGGCGGGGTCGGAACACTGGATGCCTTTGGCGCCGAACGCTTCAGCGAGTTTTACGAAATCGGGCAGGGCTTCGGACCAGGAATGCGAATACCGCTCGCCATGCAGTAGCTCTTGCCACTGGCGGACCATGCCGAGGCGTTCGTTGTTCAGGATGAACTGCTTGACCGGAAGACGGTACTGAACGGCCGTTCCCATCTCCTGCATGTTCATCAGCCACGAGGCTTCACCGGCGACGTTGATCACCAGCGCGTCCGGATGTGCCATCTGCACGCCGATCGAAGCGGGGAAGCCGTAGCCCATGGTGCCCAACCCGCCCGATGTCATCCAGCGGTTGGGATCTTCGAACCCAAGATACTGTGCCGCCCACATCTGATGCTGGCCAACCTCGGTGGTGATATAGCGGTTATACTTTTTCGTCAGTTCTTCAAGTCGTTGCAGCGCATATTGCGGTTTGATCGACTTTTCGCTGTTGGTGTAGGACAGACAGTTGATCTTACGCCACTCAGAGATCTGCGCCTGCCATTTCTTGACAGCCGCTGCATCGGTCTTGCGCCCGCGTGACTTCCACACCTTCAGAATGTCTTCCAGAACATGCGCCACGTCGCCGACAATCGGAATATCCACGCGGATGACCTTGTTGATCGAAGACGGATCAATGTCGATATGGGCTTTCTTGGACTTTGGAGAGAACGCGTCGATGCGCCCGGTGATCCGGTCGTCGAACCGTGCACCGATGTTGATCATCAGGTCACAGCCGTGCATCGCAAGGTTCGCCTCGTAGAGGCCGTGCATCCCCAGCATACCCAACCAGTTTTCGCCTGAGGCGGGGTAAGCGCCCAGACCCATCAGGGTTGAGGTGATCGGGAAGCCCGTGGAATCCACCAGTTCGCGCAACAACTGGCTGGCTGCGGGGCCAGAGTTGATGACACCACCGCCCGTATAGAAAACCGGCTTCTTGGCTTTCTCAATGGCTGCAACAAGCTCGTTGATTTCCTCCAGATCGCCTTTCAGCACAGGCTGGTAGTGCGAGGTCGAAGGTTTCGGACTGTTGTATTCACCCGTGGCAAACTGCACATCCTTGGGAATGTCGATCAGAACCGGGCCGGGACGACCCGACTTGGCCACATGGAAGGCTTCGTGCAGCGTCTCGGCCAGCGAATTCGTGTCCTTTACCAGCCAGTTATGTTTGGTGCAGGGGCGCGTGATGCCAACGGTGTCGGCCTCCTGAAAGGCATCCGATCCGATCATGAAGGTCGGGACTTGTCCGGTCAGAACCACAATCGGGATCGAATCCAGCAACGCATCGGTCAGGCCGGTAACTGCGTTTGTGGCACCGGGACCAGAGGTTACAAGCGCAACACCTGGCTTGCCGGTCGACCGCGCATAGCCTTCGGCGGCGTGGATTGCACCCTGTTCGTGACGCACCAGAATGTGGCGAATGTCGTTTTGCAGAAAGATCTCGTCATAGATCGGTAGGACGGCGCCACCGGGGTATCCGAATACCGTGTCCACGCCCTGATCCTTAAGGGCCTGAACTACCATCTTTGCGCCGGTCATCTCACGTGTCATCTGCTTTGCTCCGTTCGCGACATGTGTCTTGCGTTTGACAAAAAAAAGCCCCCGAAATTTCGGAGGCGCATGGGTTCGATTATGGTTTACCGTTACCGGCCCATGCGCGTGGTTCCTACGATTACGACTAGCGTTCTCATCGCCAGAGGCTCCTTTTTGCTTGGAGGGGACATTATGTTCGGGGGGGAGAAGCGTCAACAGGCAAATCCACCAATTTTCTATCTCAATGGCGGTATTTTTCGAAATTTTGTTGCGCAGATTGCCGCACGTCGGGAATTTCCGGGAAAAGGGCGGGCATTTTCGTGAGGGCGGGACAGGTATGAAGGTCTGAATGCGTCAGGTCGATGTCTGAAACTGGCATGATCCGGTGATTTGTCTGCGTCACGCTGACCTTGTGTTCGCAAACGAGGGAGGCGGAGCATGTTACAGGACCTGGTAGATCTGGGACGATATCCGATTGATCGCCCGGATTCGCCAGCTTACAGGCGATTGATCGGGGATTTGCGGCGCGAGTTGGAACAGGACGGCTGTGCGGTTCTGCCGGGTTTCGCACATGCGCAAGGGATCGAGCTGTTGGTGCAGGAGGCCGACGAGGTGGCGCCCAATGCACACCGGTCTTTCAATCGCACAAATGCCTATTTCACCAAAGACGACCCACGGTTCGACGCCGCCCATCCGATCAGACGGTTCTATGACCGGTCGAACGCGTTTGTTCCTGCTGACAATTTTGCGCATTCCGGTCCTTTGCGCAGGATTTACGAGTTTAGCGGATTTCTTCCCTTCATTCGGGATGCGCTGGATGAGCCTGAGGACCGCTTCTTTCGTTACGATGACCCTCTGGCAGATGTGATCATCAATGTCGTGGAAGAGGGGCAGGGCTTTCCCTGGCATTTCGACACCAACAACTACACCGTGACACTGGCGATCCAGAATGGCGAGCAGGGCGGTGCATTCGAATACGCACCCAATCTGCGCACAGCTGAGGATGAGAATTTCGATCAGGTCGCGTCGGTTCTGGACGGAAACAATGAGCGCGTTCATCGGTTGGAGCTGCGACCTGGGGACTTGCAGATTTTCAAAGGCCGCTACTCCCTGCACAGGGTCGCCCCGGTCAAGGGCACGCGGAGGCGGTATGTGGGTATCTTTTCATTTGTCGAGGCCGAAGGCATGTGCGGTGGGATCGAACGGACGCAGCAGCTCTATGGACGTGTGTTGCCACACCATTATGAGCGTGCGGGTTTGCGAAAAGATCAGTTGCTGGACTGAAGGGGCACTACCGGAGGTCAAGACTCCCGCCCATCGTCAACGCGCCTGTGGCGCGTCTTATCTGCTTGGGCCGGGCAGCGCTGCGGTAGCGCAAAGATCAGAAGCCGACCCCCGTGCCTTGCAGCATGCCATGTTCCAGCGCATAGCGGGTCAGCCCGGCGGTCGACGAAATTCCCAGTTTGCGCTTGATGTTCTTGCGATGCGTTTCAACCGTTCGCACCGAGATATCCAGCTTTTGCGCAACTTCTTTGTTTGATTTGCCCTGCGCCAGTTCCAGCAGAATTGTTTGCTCGCGCCCAGTCAGCGCCTCGCGTGCGTTGTCGCCTTTGGGTTTCAGGGACCCACTTGCACCTGTGCACAGATACTGCTCACCCCGCATGACCGCATCGATGGCCTGCTTGATCTCTTCGGTTGGGACATCTTTGAGAACATAGCCTTTTGCGCCGTGGCTGAGCGCGGTCGAAATGTATTCGGGGCTGTCATGCATCGACAGGATCAGGATGCGCGTACCGGGGAGGCGTTCCAGAATGATTTCCGTGGCGCTGAGTCCGCCGAGGCCAGGCATGTTCAGGTCCATCAAGATGACATCCGGGGCGAGGCCAACCGCCTGATCCACCGCGGCCTGACCGCTGCCGAGAGTTCCAACCACTTCGATATCGTCGTAGCTTTCAAGGATCGACTGAATGCCCTCGGCCACCATGGGATGATCGTCGACAATAAGAACTCGGATGTTTTTGGCGCTCATGTACCGGCCTTTCGGTTCGGAGTTGCGTCTTCCTGCGGAGGCAACAGGTGGCTCAGCGGCAGGCTGGCCTCGATTACCGTACCGCCGCGCGGTCCGCGTGATGACAGAATACGCAGCGATCCGTCAAGTTGCTCAATTCGCTCCTGCATGTTGCGCAGACCGATGCCGGTGGTTGGGGTTCCGGATTCTGAGCGCAACCCACGGCCATTGTCGGTGATCCGCATGGTTGCGCCTTTTTTGTGGCCGCGCAGGTCAATCGTCACATAAGAGGCATCCGCGTGGCGTTCGATATTTGTCAGCGCCTCTTGTGCGATGCGGTAGAGTGCGATCTTGCTGTCCTGATCCAGCCGGTTGCGGAATACGACGGTGGAAAACTCGGTCTCGATCCCGGTTCGTTCGCGAAAATCGTCGGTCAGAGCCTTCAACGCAGGTCCAAGGCCAAGGTCGTCCAGCACGCCGGGGCGCAGGTCGCGGCTGATGCGGCGCACCTCGGTGATAGCGGTGCGAAGATGGTCAATGCCTTTGTCCAGCGGATCGCGCGCGCCTTCATCATCGCCGCGCAACAGCCGGCGGCGCGCATTGTCCAGCGCATAGCGCACACCCACAAGGATCTGGCTTATGCCATCATGCAGTTCGCGGGCAACCCGGCCGCGTTCCTCTTCCTGCGCGTCGAAGACACGCTGCGTCAGTTCTTTCAACTTGGCATCCGCCAACCGTCGCTCGCGAATGTTCAGCAACATGCCCGAAGCAAAAACAATCAGAACCGCAGCAACAACAATGGCGCCGATATACATGAAGGTGCGCTGCACGCGGGTCTCAACCTCGGCCCTTGCGTTGGCGACTGTGGCGACAATGTCGTCAATGAAGACCCCGGTACCCACGACCCAGCGCCAGTCCTGCAACCCGACGACATAGGCGATCATCTGCGCCTCATCCCCGGTCGAGGGTTTTTCCCACATGAAGCTGTGCCACCCGGCTCCCTGACGGGCGAGGCGAATGAACTCGTCAACGATAGGTGTGCCATCGCTGTCGGTCAGACCTTCCCAGTTGCGGTTGATGAATTGTGTCTGACGGGGGCTGACCAGATTGTTGCCATCATAATCGTAAACGAAAAAGAACCCGTCCTGCCCATAGATCATTGCCGAAAGTATCTGCGAGACAAGGTTCTTCGACACCTCATCGTCCGGTTCAGCGCGGCCATAGATATAGGCAAAACCATTGCGCGCCTGCGTCACGTAGTTGCGCAGTTCTTCTTTCTTGGCCTCGATCAGGCTGCGCTCCAGGGCTTCGATCTCGCGCTCAGCGGTCGCACGCGCCTCATATGCGACAAGCACAGCGATTGCTGCCACGGCCACAACCAGCGGGATTGCGGCCACCAGCGACAGTTTCTGCGCATAGGTCAGCGAAATCAGATGTCGGATTCTTTGCATGGACGAATCGATACGCAAGCGGCGGCAAAAATGCAAAAAGATTGGCGTTGGTCGGTGAAATTCCGGTATTTGGGCCGTATTTGTTGGAGTTTTCATTCGGAAATTTCACCGCATCCCCCAAAGAAATCGATTCTCTACGCAGTAGTAGGTATTCCCTTTCGCTTCGCTCACATTAGGCTGACGCGCACTGAATGCGACAGGTCCGGTTCTGCCGGATCGTGACTATGAAGGGGAGGAACACTCATATGGATCGTCGTTCATTTCTGAAAAAATCCGCGCTGGGCGGTTCGGCAGCCGCAGCAACCGCTCTGGCGGCTCCGGCCTATGCACAGGGACAGCGCACACTGACCATGGTGACCTCGTGGGGTCGTGGTCTGGCTGGCGTGTTTGACAGCGCGCAGCGTTGTGCCGACAGCATCAACGCCATGTCGGATGGCAGCCTGAATGTTGAGATCAAGGCGGCAGGCGAACTGGTTGGCGCGTTCGAGGTGTTTGACGCGGTGTCGTCCGGTCAGGCCGACATGTATCACGCCGCTGACTATTACTTTGTCGGTCAGCACCCGGGCTATGCGTTCTTTACGGCAGTGCCTTTCGGCATGACCGCACAGGAACTGGTGAACTGGTACTATCATGACGGCGGTATGGAGCTGCATGATGAGCTGGGCGAAATCTTTGGCCTGAAGTCCTTCCTAGCCGGTAACACCGGTGCGCAGGCGGGCGGCTGGTTCTCGAAAGAGATCAACAGCCCCGAAGACTTCAATGGTCTGAAGTTCCGTATGCCCGGTCTGGGCGGTAAAGCTCTGGGCAAACTGGGCGCGTCCGTTCAGAACATCCCCGGTTCCGAAGTGTATCAGGCGCTGTCGTCCGGCGCGATTGACGGAACCGAGTGGATCGGACCCTGGGCCGACGAAAAGGCAGGCTTCCAGGAAATCACCAAGACCTACTACACCGCGGGCTTCCACGAGCCGGGCGCAGGTCTGTCGCTGGCAACCAACCGCGACGTGTTCAATGAACTGACCCCGGCCCAGCAGAAGATCATCGAGATCGCTGCCGCCGAAGCGCACCAGTGGAACCTGGCGCAGTTCCTGGCCAACAACGGTGCCGCCCTGCAGCGCCTGCAGGCCGGTGGCGTCAAGGTTTTGGAATTCCCCGACAGTGTCTGGGATGCGTTCGGCAAGGCCAGCCAAGAGGTTCTGGACGAGAACATGGGCGACGAGCTGTTCAAGAAGATCTACGACAGCGCAATGCCGTCGATGGCGGCTTCGTCGGCATGGAACAACCTGTCGTCGGGTGTCTACACCGCACAGCGTGACCGTGTTCGCGGCTAAATCTTCCTGATCAAAGGAAAAACGGTTTCCCCGCGCCTTGCGGGGAAACCTTTCCCGTTGCGCGAAAGGACTTGGGCAAGCCACAATAGGCCTGCGCGCAACTGAGACGACCTGGGGACAACATGCAGGACGAAAACGGTATCTCGTTCTTCGGCGCCCTGTGGAATGGACTGGTTTGGTTCATTCAGAACATTGCCGAAGCCTTCTATAATTTCGGATATGCGATCACGCATCCGCAGCTCTGGCTGGACTGGTCTGACAAGGCGTCGATCATGCGCTTTGTCTATTACGGCGGTTCGGTCGAATTCTTCTTTGTGGTGTTCACCTTCTTTCTGGTTCTGACAGCCGTCGGGTTGTATTACAGAAACTTCATGTGGGCCATCGTGCGTGGCCTGGAAGGGTTTGCAAACACCACCGGGCGGTTCTTTGCCTGGGCGGGTCTGCTGATGGTAATCCAGCAGATTGTCATCGTTTTCATGCAACGGGTCTTTACCCGTCCCGATATGTCCTTCGGTCTGGGAATACCGTTCCAGATGGATATCAGCTGGTTCGCGGAAGAGCTGAAACTGTATAACGCCATGGTCGTCTGTCTGTGCTGTACATACACATTTGTGCAGGGCGGGCATGTGCGCGTTGATCTGATCTATGCCGGTATTAGCCACCGCGCCAAGCGCGTGGTCGATATGTGCGGTGCGTTACTGTTCATGATGCCAATGGCGGTGCTGACCTGGATGTACGGCTGGTTCTTCCTGTGGCGTCACCTGATCGTGCCGAACCCTTCGGCCAGTGACGCGCTGGACCGTCTGGTAGCCAAGTCCCGTGCCTTGCGCTGGAACGTGGAAACCATCGGGTTCAGCCCTAACGGGTTCAATGCCTACTTCCTGTTCAAGATCCTTCTGGTGGCTTTTGCGGCCATGGTGTTCCTGCACGCCATCGCGTTTTTGTACCGGTCATATCTGGAATACGTGGAAGGACCGGACAGCGTTGGAAAATACCTCGACAAGGACAGCCTTGGTGAGGGTGAAGAAGCCTATGAAGGCGCGCATTAAGGGCGGAGACAAAGACAATGCTATTCGGACTTGATGGCGTCGAGATAGGCCTCATTATCGTATTCTTTTGCCTTTTCGGGGGCATTCTTTCCGGCTTTCCGGTGGCTTTTGCCATCGGCGGGGCGGGGATCATATCCTTTGGCATCATCGCCGCGCTGGACAGTGCGGGGTTGCTGATCCACCAGGCGATTGACGTCGGATCGCAAAGTTATCGGGACCTTGTGAATTCCGGGATCAAGCCGGACACCATATCGGTGTTCCGATACCCGGATTTGCCAAGGCTTGCCGAACCGGTTTTTGCCTCGGGCTGGGAAACCGCGCTGGACCGCAACGTTTCGTTCATCGTGAACCGCATGAACGAGCGCGTACTGGCCGGACAATCGATCGAGACCCTTCTGGCCGTGCTCATGTTTGTTCTGATGGGCATCACGCTGGAACGTTCGAAGATTGCCAATGATCTGCTGACGACGATGGCACGTGTTTTTGGCCCGCTTCCGGGTGGTCTGGCCGTGTCAATTGTGGTTGTGGGGGCGTTTCTGGCGGCTTCGACCGGTATCGTTGGCGCGACCGTTGTGACGATGGGCCTGCTGGCGCTTCCAACCATGTTGCGCAACAACTACTCGCCGGAACTGGCGACCGGTGTGATCGCGGCATCGGGCACCTTGGGGCAGATCATTCCGCCGTCGATCGTGATCGTCCTACTGGGCACATTGGCAGGAGATCTGTATTCGACAGCCCAGGAAACCCGGGCTGTTGAGGCCGGTTGCACCGACGCGCTGACCTATCTGGGTGAGCCTGCGGTTGTCTCGGTCGGGACCTTGTTCCAGGCTGCGCTGTTGCCAGGGATCATGCTGGCGCTGCTCTATGCGCTCTATGCCTTTGGTTATGCATTGCTGAATCCACACAAAGCGCCCGCTGTGGCTGTGTCCGGTGGTTCCGGGGAACCCATTACGCGGTCAGAAGGCCTGACATGGTTGCTGGGTGCGCCTGTAGCCCTGATCGTCGGCGCGGTCCTTTTGGGCAATGTCGGTGTGATCGGAAGCCAGAACATCTCGGTCTCGGCCTTCTCGGATATCGGCGAGGGTGCGTCGCTGCGGACCAACGTATCGGAAGAATGCAAGGCTTCAATGATCGACCTGCATGGGCAGGCTGCATGGGATCAGGCGGTTTCCGAGCAGGAAGCCATTGATGCCGCGGGCGGCACAACCCAAGCGCATCGCCTGACAGAAGAGGAACTGGCTGCTGAACAGCAAAAAAGGATTGCCGATGCGGCACCGATCGGCACCGGAGTGGCGGTTACCCTCGTCCTGCTGGGGCTGACCCTGGTTCTGGGCCGAGGGATCGCACCGTCGCGGTCACCGCAACCGCTGATACTTGGCGCAATCGGGCTGCTGCTGATGGCGTTGGTCGATATCCTGATAATATCGCCTACCACATCCTCTGGCGTGACTTTCGTACTGCTCGCCCTGCCGTTCGCGCTGGCCATGTATGGTTGCAAAGAGGCTGCGGCCCGCTGTGCCACAAACGATCTGATCCGCGTGGTCTTCCCGCCGCTTGTTCTGATCATCGCGGTGCTGGGCTCGATCCTGGGAGGTGTCACCAATCCGACACCGGCGGCTGCGCTGGGCGCGGGTGGCGCGATCATGCTGGCCGCCTATCGCAAGCTGCAGGATCAGGGCCGTTCGGGCAAAGTGGTCATCTGGTCGACCTTCGCCGTTGTCATTGCACTGCTGATGGGGGTCAACTTTGACCTGCGTATCAATCAAGGCAGTGTGACGGTGGAAACCTGGATCGCCTTCATCATTGCTTATGCGGCCTACCTTTACGCCCTGTTCGGGCTGCTGTACGGATGCTGGGTGCTCTATTCCAGCGGTGTTTTGACCCCGGTGGTGCGTGAGACAGCCAAAGTGACCTCGATGGTGTTCACCATCCTGATCGGATCGCAGCTGCTGAACCTCGTGGTGATTTCATTCGGAGGGGAGCATTATATCCAGCAATTCCTGAAGAGCTTTGACAACGAGTTCACGGTTTTCCTGATCGTGATGCTGGTGCTGTTCATTCTGGGGTTCGTGCTGGATTTCCTCGAGATCATCTACATCGTGATCCCCATCGTGGGCCCGGTGATCTATGGCGGCTCGTTCGATCCGAAATGGGTCACGATCATGGTGGCGGTGAACCTTCAGACGTCGTTCCTGACGCCACCTTTCGGGTTTGCGTTGTTCTACCTTCGAGGGGTTGCGCCGAAAGAGGTCACAACAGGTCATATCTATCGCGGGATCGTTCCGTTTGTTCTGATCCAGGTGATGGGGATCGCGATCTTGTGGTTCTTCCCGACGATTGTCACGATCGTTCCGGACCTGATGCCAAACTGATCCGATCCGGAAGAGAATATTGCAAAGGGGGCCGATTGGCCCCCTTTTCTGTTTGTTTCGGGCAAGGGGCCAGCCCCCTTGGCCTGCGGCCAATTCATCCCCGGGATACTTATAGCCAGATGAAGATGCGGATCAGGTGAACTGGATCAGGTCCCAGCGATTGCCGAAGGGATCACGCCAGACAGCGACGATGCCATAGGGTTCGTGGCGTGGGTCTTCTTCGAAATAGACATCCCCGGCGCGCATATCTGCGTGGTCACGATAAAAGTCATCGGTTTGCAGGAAGAACCCAACGCGCCCGCCGGTCTGGTTGCCTATGGCGGCGGTTTGTTCAGGTCCGTCAGCCTTTGCCAATAGAAGGCATCCGCTGTCCGAACCTGGAGGCGCGATCAGAACCCAGCGCTTGCCATGGCCGAGGTCGATGTCCTTGATGAGTTGGAAGCTGAGTGTCTTTGTATAAAACAAGATGGCGTCGTCGTAATCCGGCACCACAAGGGTGACGGCATGCAGGCTTTGTTTCATCGCGCGGTCAGCCTTTGGTCGGATGCCGGTCAGGGAGCTGGATATTGGCGACCTGTTCGGCGATTGGCGGCGCTGACAAGGGGTGATGCGATGTGCCGGAATAAGCATCCGGATCACTGATCTTTTGCCACCCCCCCTGAATATACGCCTCAAGCCCAGAAAACTTGGCTTTGTAGCCCATCTTGGGACTGCCGGGGACCCAGTACCCCAGATAGATATAGGGCAGGCCCGCCTCACGTGCGATGTCGATATGGTCGAGGATCATGTAGGTGCCGAGTGAGTTCTGCGGCTGTTCCGGGTCGTAGAAGGAATAGACCATGCTTAGCCCGTCATCGAGCACATCGGTCAGGCTGACGGCGATCAACTCGCCCGTTTCAGGATCGGCATATTCCACAACGCGGCTGCGGATCGGTGTTTCCTCGATCATCGCGGCGAATTCGAAAACGTCCATGTCAGCCATGCCACCATCGGCGTGACGGGTGTCAAGATAGCGGCGGAACAGCTCGTATTGCTCATCCGTGGCCCATGGCGAGGTTGCGCGGCGTTCCAGATACCCGTTCCGCTTTGCCGTGCGCTTCTGGCTTTTGGTCGGACGGAAGGCTGAAACATCGATCCGGGCCGACAGGCAGGCTGCGCAATCCGTGCACGAAGGCCGGTAGAGTACATTCTGAGACCGGCGAAATCCTTGTTGAGACAGGGAATTGTTCAGCTGTTCAGCCCCTTCGCCTTGCAGGGCGGTGAACAGTTTACGTTCCATCCTGCCGCCAAGATAAGGGCAGGGCTGCGGTGCCGTGACATAGAATTGTGGCGCAATTGGCAGCGTATGTCGCATGAAATCCCCATCCAGCCTCGGGAGGGATGATAGCAACCGTTCCCGAGACCGCCAAGTGTTTCACGCAACCTTGCGTCAGGCCCGTTGATTGATCATGACGGTGCCCAGAAAACTGTCGGTCAGACCCTGGCCACGGGCGCTGGTCATCATCATGATGACCGAGATGATCTGGACCACGGGAAAGGCCATGCTGACGAAATAGCCAGCAGTGTGGGCAAGCGCCTTGCCCAGATCCATTCGTTCTCCGAACGCATCGCGCAGCTCGATCCCCATAAAGCGCATTCCCAGCGTGGCTGAGCCGTTGGCGATTGTCACCACCCGGTAGACGAAGCTGACAACCGCGTAGATCAGGGCCAGAAAAAACAGACCCAGAAAGGCGGTTAAAAGGATTGCCACCGTGCAAAGCAGCGAAATGAAGGCGATATCGAACAGCCAGGCAACGAAGCGTTTGGTTGTCACCGAACGATAGAAATCAGGTTGGGTGTCCGGGTCGGGCAGATGGTTCATTCGATAGGTCCGTAAAACAGGGGTAGGGGGACCCTGTCCCGAAACACCGGGGCAGGGCAAGGTCAATCAGGCGGGCTCGCCCTTGCCGTCTTCGTCATGGCTTTCGCGGGCGCGTTCATCCATGAATTGATCGAATTCGGCTTTGTCCTTGGCGTCACGCAGGCGGCGCAAGAAGGCTTCGAAATCCTGTTGTTCGCGTTCCAGGCGGGCCAGGGTATCTGCTTTGTAGGCGTCGAAGGCGCTGTTGCCCGAGGGCTTCATTGCACTCATGTGGCTGTGCCAGGATTTGCGGCGGTTGCAGGATTTGCTGAACATGCGTTTGCTCCAGATCATATAGGCCAGCAGGGCAAGGCCAACGGGCCAGAAGAAGATGAAACCAAGAACCATGGCGGCGATCCAGGCCCCTTTGCCTTTGTCATCCAGCCAGGCTTCGGTTCGGTAAAGCCATCCCGGATTCGCGGGGACGGCGGGGTCGGACAATGCGGTCATTTGAGCTCTCCAGGGTTGATGTAAACTCTATTCACATTGCATAGATGGGGTACCGTTTGGATGGGTGCAAGGGGTAATGTGAAAAAGATTTACATTATGCAATCCGGTTGACGTTTCAGGATCTGGCTCGCAGGGTCCGGGTATGGATATGACGGACAACAAAGCCGCCCCTGCACTAAAGGACATTCTTGAACTGGAAACGCAGGTCTGGGTGGCGCTGGTTGAAGGTGATGCAAGCGCCGACCGCGCCTTGCTGAGCGCGGATTTTCTGGGCGTTTATCCCACGGGGTTTGCCAATCGGGACGATCACGTCGGGCAATTTGCAGATGCGCCAACGATGGCCGAGTTTGATCTGAGTGACGCTCGGTTACGCGTTCTGACCCCGGATATCGTCTTGCTGTCCTACCGTGCCGATTACCTGCGCCCGGGTGCAGATCGGCGCGAGGCGATGCTGATTTCATCTTTGTGGGAACGAAGAAACGACGTTTGGGTCAACAGCTTCAGTCAGGACACGCCGGTTCAGGAAACCTGATCAGAATGCCCCATTGACGATTACGTCCCGCAATGCGCAGGGTGCGCGCATGACTGACGCTCTTGCCATTACCCGCCTTCCGCGTGCGTTTGATCCGTCCCTGGGCGATGAAGCCCGCGCTTTGATGCCTGATCTGTCGCAGGAGATGGGAGAGCTGGTGGCAGGAACGGCCGGGTCCAGCCCATATCTTAAAGGCCTGATAGAGCATGAAAGGGAATGGCTGCCTGATGCCTTAGTGCGCCCGGACCAGGCGCTGTCTGAAGTCATGGCGGAAGCGCGTGAGCTGCCCCCGGATCAGCTGAAATCCGGCTTGCGGCAGGCAAAGCGGCGTGTGGCGCTGTTGACCGCGCTTGCCGACATCGCAGGTGCCTGGCCGCTTGAGAAAGTCACCGCGGCACTGACCGATTTCGGGGCACTGGCCGCAGATGTTGCGGCCAAGGCCGAGATTGCGACGTTGATCCGGCGCAACAAACTGCCGGGTATGACCGAGGACGATATCGAAACTGCCGCCGGGATGGTCATTCTGGCCATGGGCAAGATGGGCGCGCATGAGCTGAACTACAGCTCGGATATCGATCTGATTGTGCTGTTTGATGAGACCCGGTTTGACCCCGATGACTTCTATGAGGCCCGGCAGGGCATGGTGCGGGCAACGCGGAACTTCTGCGCGACGCTTAGCGACAAGACTGCCGATGGCTATGTTTTCCGTACAGATCTGAGGCTGAGACCTGATCCCGCCGTAACACCGGTCTGCATGGCGATGGAGGCCGCTGAACGGTACTACGAAAGCCTTGGCCGCACGTGGGAGCGCGCAGCATATATTAAGGCCCGCCCCTGCGCCGGAGACTTGGCCGCGGGGCAGCGGTTTCTGGACACATTGCGCCCTTTTGTCTGGCGTCGCCATCTGGATTTTGCCGCCATTCAGGACGCGCATGATATGCGTCTTCGAATTCGCGAAAACAAGGGTACGGGCGGGGCCTTGTCGATCCCCGGCCACGACATGAAGCTGGGGCAGGGCGGTATTCGCGAGATCGAGTTCTTCACCCAGACCCGTCAGTTGATCGCAGGTGGCCGCGATCCGGATTTACGGGTGCGCGGAACGGTCCCGGGGTTGGCGGCGTTGGCGTCAAAGGGCTGGGTGCCACAGGATGTCGCGGACAAACTGACCGATCATTATCGGGCACATCGCGAAGTCGAACACCGCATTCAGATGGTTCATGATGCACAGACGCATAAGGTGCCGAAATCACCGGAAGGCATCGAACGCATCGCCTGTCTGATGGGGATCGGCAGCGACGAACTGAAACAGGACCTGAAAAGCCGCCTGACTGAAGTACACGAACTGACTGAAGGATTTTTTGCGCCTGGGCCCGGTCCTGCACCTGTGGCGGCACAGGATGTGGAGTTTGACCAGAGTGTTCTGGCCCGGTGGACGACCTATCCGGCCTTAAGGTCCCAGCGCGGGTCGCGGATATTCGAACGGTTGCGGCCCGAGCTGCTGTCGCGTCTTGCCAAGACCGCCAAACCGGACGAGGCGTTGATGGCGCTGGACGGGTTTCTGTCAGGCCTTCCTGCCGGGGTGCAGCTGTTTTCATTGTTCGAGGCCAATCCGCAACTGATTGACCTACTGGTCGATATCGTTGGCACGTCTCATGCTTTGGCCTCGCATCTGTCGCGCAATGCCTCGGTTTTCGATGCGGTGATCGGCGGCAGTTTCTTTGCCGATTGGCCGGGGCAGAAGGCTTTGCAAATCGAACTGGCCCGTGCGCTGGCGGAAGAGCCTGACTATGAAACCCGGCTCGACCTTGCGCGGCGCTGGTGTAAGGAATGGCATTTCCGGGTCGGTGTCCACCACTTGCGCGGTCTGATCGACGGGGCACAGGCAGGCCGGCAATATGCAGAGCTTGCACAATCGGTGATTGCCGCCATCCTGCCATATGTTGCCGAAAATTTCGCCCGCAAACACGGGCCCGCACCGGGGCGCGGAGCGGCGGTGTTGGGCATGGGGTCGCTGGGCGCAGGACGGATCAATTCGCAATCCGATCTGGACATGATTGTGATCTATGACCCGCAGGATCAGGACATGTCCGATGGTCCGCGCCCTCTGGCCACGCGCACCTATTATGCGCGGTTCACGCAGGCGCTGATCACAGCACTTTCAGCTCCGATGTCACAGGGGCGGCTGTATGAAGTTGACATGCGCCTGCGCCCGTCCGGCAATCAGGGGCCGGTCGCCACCAGTTGGGCCAGCTTTACCAATTATCAGCAGAACGAGGCCTGGGTGTGGGAACATCTGGCCCTGACCCGTGCTCATGTCGTTGCGGGTGATGCCGGTTTGGCAAATGATATCGAAGCGTTCCGCGCCGGGTTTCTGTCGCGCCCACGCGAGCGGGACAATGTCTTGCGCGAAGTCGCCGAGATGCGAACGCGCCTGGCCGCAGCCAAGGCACCTGCCGGGATTTGGGATGCCAAAAACGGGCCCGGCCGCCTGATGGACATCGAACTGATGGCCGAAACCGGTGCCTTGCTGGCAGGGACTACGGCACGCGATGTGTCCTCGGGCCTCGATGGAGCCGTCGCTGCCGGGTTGCTGGATGTCGCGCAGGCGCAATCCCTGAAAGACTGCTACAGCCTATGCTGGTCGGTGCAATGTGCGGCCCGGCTTCTATCGGGCAAAGTCATCGAGGCGGAGCAGATCGGTGAAGGAGGTGTGGATTTCCTGTGCCGTGCCACCGGGTTTGAACAGGTCGATGCACTGCAACGGGCATTGCAGGAGAGTTACACAACTGCGGCCGACCTGATCGGCAGCGTGATCCAAGAGGGCGAAGATGGCACGCAGCACTGATCCCAATGACCACAAAGGTCTGATCCAGGAAGCTTATCGCATCGAAGGCATCACCCTGCCGGAATGCCGCAGCATATTTCTGGACTGGGCGCTCAGCCTGCCCGAAGAGCGTGACCAGAACACGGCGCTGACCGAGTTGCATGCGGCATACGCGCTGCACTGCCCGGATCATCCCATGACTCAGGTTCTGTCCGAGGGCCTTCAGGCGGCCCAAACCCCGAAACGGCGCGGTGGCTGGCGTTCGCGAAGCCGCTAGGTCTTTTCCATCGGCACATTCGCGACTAAGAGGGCGCCATGACCCAATCTGCCGACCGCCCCCGTATCCGCCTGAAACCCAAAGCCAACGCGCGCGGCCTGCGCCATGGCTTCCCTTGGGTCTATGCAAATGACATCGTCACCGACCGCCGTACGCGCAAGATCCCCGCAGGCGCTCTGGCGATTCTCGAGGATGACACTCGCGCAGCGCTTGCGCTGGTGGCGGTCAATCCTGAGTCAAAAATCATGTGCAGGGTGCTGGATCGTGATACCAACGCGCAGTTGGACAATACTTGGTTCGAAACCCGCCTCAGCCGCGCCCTTGCACTGCGTGAACGTCTGTTTGATGCGCCTTTCTACCGTCTGGTCCATGCCGAGGCCGATGGCTTTCCCGGTGTGATCATCGACAGGTTTGGCGATACCTGTGTCATCCAGCCCAACGCGGCCTGGGCCGAGGTGCATCTGGATACGCTCACCGAAGCGCTAATCAAGGTCGCAGGCGTGACGACGGTGCTGAAAAACGCCTCGGGCCGCACGCGCGGGCTGGAAGGGCTGGACGATGAGAACCTGACTTTGCACGGCACCGCACCCGACGCGCCCCTGCCTGTGCCAATGAATGGTGCCACGTATATGGCCGACCTGACCGGAGGTCAGAAAACCGGCCTGTTTTACGATCAACGCCCCAACCAAGCCTTTGCCTCACGGCTGGTACATCCCGGAGCGCAGGTGCTGGACGTGTTCAGTCATGTCGGCGGCTTTGGTCTGGCGATGCTGGCCGCAGGTGCCGGACGGGCCTTATCCGTCGATGGGTCTGCGGCCGCGCTGGAACTGGCCACCAAAGGTGCCGAGGCTTCGGGCCTTGCCGACAGGTTCCAGACCCGGCAGGGCGACGCGTTCGATGTACTGACTCAATTGGGGGACGAGGGTGCGGTTTTTGACGTGGTCATTTGTGACCCACCTGCCTTTGCCCCATCAAAACAAGCGCTGGATGCGGGTTTGCGCGCCTATGAACGTATCGCACGGCTTGCCGCACCTCTGGTCAAACCGGGCGGCTATCTGGGGCTGTGCTCGTGTTCTCATGCCGCCGATCTGGGACGGTTCCGCGATGCCTCCTCCCGCGGGATCGGCCGGGCGGGCCGAAAGTCGCAACTGATCCACACCGGATTTGCTGGGCCGGATCATCCGCAACTGCCGCAACTGGCGGAAAGCGGCTACCTCAAGGCGGTGTTTTACCGCCTATGAAGGCTGTTCTCGACACTTGCGTCCTCTATCCCACGGTCATGCGCGAAATGCTATTGGGCGCCGCGCGATTGGGACACTTCACCCCGATCTGGTCCGCCCGCATCCTCGAAGAATGGGCCCGCGCCGCCCGCAAGCTGGGCCCGACGGGGGAGGCGCAGGCGCGTGCTGAAATCGCGCTGGTGCAAGGTGCCTGGCCGGATGCCGAACGTCCAGCGAACGAGGGTCTTCAAAACCGTCTGTGGCTGCCGGACGCCGCAGATATCCACGTGCTGGCCACAGCAATCGCGGCTTCCGCTGATCTGATTGTCACGGTAAATGCCAAGGATTTTCCCAGAAATATCCTGACTGATGAAGGGCTTGACCGGAAAGATCCCGACAGCCTGTTGTACAGCTTCTGGCAGTCAAACCCAGAAGGCATGAGCACACTTGCCACACAGGTCCTTGCCGAAGCCGATCGCCTCTCAGGCGAACAATGGACTCTCCGCGCGCTCATGAAAAAAGCCCGGCTTCCGCGATTGGGCAAAGCGCTCGCCATCTGAGCGGGATCCAGCTTCATCTGGCCAAAAATATCCCGGAGAGCGCGAGAGGCTGGCCTCTCGCAGCACAGGCATCACCCGCGTGCCCAACGCTGTTCAAGCTTTTCCAACGCCGCAACACGTTCATCTGTCTTGGGATGGCTCATCAGCCAGGCCGGGACCACCCCGGCGCGCTGCTGTGTCAACTCTTCCAGCTTGTGAAACAGTGATTTCTGTGGTCCGATTCCAATCCCGGCTTTTGTCAGCAAAGCGGCTGCGTATTCATCCGCCTCATACTCGTCCTGCCGCGACAGGCGCGAGGCGATCAGTGCGGTCAACGCATTGGCAATCATCGCCCCGACAAAGGGGATGAACCTGTTCAGAACCATGATCAGCGCCGTTCGCATCGCATTCTGCCCTGAAAAATCGATCATCCGCCGCCGTGCGTGACCCAGCGCCACGTGCCCCAACTCATGCGCGATTACACTGGCCATTTCCTCAGCCGAAACCTCTCCGTTGTGAAACTTGCGGTAAAATCCCCGCGTGATGAATATCCGCCCGTCCGGCGCGGCCAGCCCGTTCACCGGGTCGATCTCGTAGATATAGACCGGCACCCGTTCGATCCCGAGCGCCGCCGCCAGCCGGTCGGTCATGCGTTTCAGCGCCGGATCGGCAAGTTCCGTCGATTTCGCATCCAGTTCCCGATGGGTGCGCCAGACGGAAATCCGGTACATCACAATTCCATAGGCAATGGCCAGCAGGATCGGGGTCAGGCGAAGCATGGGTTAGATATGGTAGCACTGGGCTTTTAGAGCAAACGAAAAATTCAGGGGCCGCTATTGGGACAAAGCTACCGCCAGAATTCTGCGATCCTGCGGCAGCTTTGTTGATCTATAGGATGCGATGTAGCAATCAAAGACCTGTAGACGGCTCAACTTCCAGTAAGACGAAAGTCTTCTTTCCATTGACGTCGAATTTCTGAACCACGTCACCTTCGCGAACGACCGTCAGACAACGATAGCGGCCTTCATCCGCTACCATGGAAACACAAACCTGATCCGTATCAGTGATCGCAAATGCTCCCGTACCCGTCCAACCGCCGTTGGTTAATTCGCCACTGACGATATTGTTCGGGTCGTAATAGAAACGGAACGTCTTCTCTCCGGAACTGGCTGTGACCCTGTTTCCGATCAGTAACTCGGCTATCTGTTCTGCATTCAGCTTTTTGCCGCCATTGGCCAATGCCGCTTCAAGGTCAGTTTGCGCGAAGACCGAGCCGCCGGCACAGGTTATTGCGGCCGCCATGAGCAGTGTTCTCAACCGTGGCATGTTCCTTCTCCTTTCATGATGGGGGAAACGTATCGGGATGATTTCCCGCCATACGGAAGTTAGAAGGATTCCGGCCGCGGCACTTGATCGAAAGCTGATATTTCCTGACATTTAGATGACAATTGGCAAAATCCGTTGAGCGACAAACACAGCCGGATGTAAGTTGAACTATGTACAGGTTTTTGGATTTTGAACTTGACCCGGCAAAAGGTTTGAGCCGCAGCGGACATCCGGTGGCATTGGAGCCTCAGGCACTTCAATTGCTTGAATTACTGATTAGAAACCGCAGTCGAATCGTCACCAAGGATGAAATAGTTGATGAAGTCTGGGCCGGAAAGGCCATAACGGACGCAGCTCTGAACACGCGAATCCGCTCTGTACGAAAAGCACTGGGCGATAGCGCGGCGAGTTCGGAGTACATCAAGACGCTTCCCAAGCGCGGGTTTCAGTTCGTTGCGCCGGTCGTTCAAAACGAGCCTTCGGAACAGCAATCTGGCAGGCCTTCAAAACGGCTTGCTCTTGCTGCGAGCATTGTTTTGGCGTGTGCTCTTGCCATTGTCTTTTTTTCTGTCTCCTTTGAACGGCAAGGATTGCCAGATACCGAAACCCCGTCATTGGCTGTTGTTCGTTTTGATAATCTGGGCGGTGATAACGCGGGGCAGTACTTTGTCGATGGTCTTACAGACGATCTGACCACTCACCTGTCACGCAACCGTGACTTGTTCGTCGTTTCCAGCGCGACGATGTTTTCTTATGCGCGTGGCGAGGCGAGCCCGATCGAAATCGCCCGCGAACTGGGGGTCGATTACATCGTCCGGGGCAGCGTCCGACGCGCTGGCGATCGGGTGCGGGTTAGCGGAGAACTTATTGATGTGGATGCCAGCGAAACTATTTGGGCAGAGAGTTTCGAACGGCAAACAACGGGTATCTTTGCGGTTCAGGACGAGATTAGCCAAGCAATCGCCGGGCAATTGTTGCCGGAAATATACCTGTCGGACGCGACGCGCTCACAGGGAAAGCCAACTCAGGACATGGGAGCGTGGGATCTGTACCTTCGCGGTCGGGTGCGTCAATCCGAGTTTACCAAGGAGGCACAAGAGGAAGCCGCAAGCTACGCGCGGGAAGCGATTGCGGCTGATCCTGGTTTTGCCGCAGCCTACAGCCTGTTGGCTCGTGCCCTTGGGACGACTTTCTTCTTCCAATGGGCAGACACCCCGCAGAACACGCTCATATCCGCTACCGAAGCCGCTACGCGAGCTATAGAACTCGACGGTCAGGAAGCGCAGGCCCACGCGGCATTGGGATATATTTACCGGTTTACCGGCGAGGCGGATCCTGCCATCGCAAACCTCGAACGCGCGGTCGCTCTCAATCCCAATGACGCTCGTATCCGTTTGGAACTGGCGCATACTTTCGATTGGTTTCGTATGCAGGACCGTGCGTTGCCGGAGATTGAAATGGCCATCAAACTGAGTCCGCGCGATCCGATGCTGCAGAACATGTACTTTTATAAAGGGCATATCCTGTTTCATCTTGGACGCCACGAAGAGGCGCTGGATACTGCAAGGCAGCTGGGCACTGTCGCGACAAGCAACACCTGGCGTCTGTTTCATCATCTACTGCGCGCCGCAAACCTTGCCGAAATGGACCGACCGGAAGAAGCTCGTGAGGCCGTGGAGGCGGCTATGCGCATTAATCCGAAACTTTCAATTTCGGCGATGAAGAGACAGTTCGCAGGATCGAAAAATCATCCAGAAAACCGAAAAATCTGGTTGGCGAGTTTGAAAAAGGCTGGTGTGCCGGATTAGGTGCAAAAAACAAAGAAGTTCGAAGACTGGACGCTCGTAAGTTGGAAAACTGGTCGCTATGGCCTCAAACCTGCCATCAGTCTCTACCGCGTCAGCTCGCGCATTCCCTTTTCAAGACCAGCCAGTGTCATGGGCACCATGCGATCTTCAAAGATGTCGCGGATCATGCTGATGGAATGGGTGTATTCCCAGTATTTCTCGGGCACCGGGTTGATCCACAGGTTTGACGCCCACTGTTCGCGCGCGCGTTGCAGCCAGACTTGCCCGGCTTCCTGGTTCCAATGTTCATTGGCACCGCCGGGATAGGCGATTTCATAGGGGCTCATCGAGGCGTCGCCGACAAAGATGCACTTGTAGTCGGATCCATAGGTGCGCAGCACTTCGTGGGTCGGGGTCTGTTGGTTCCAGCGGCGGCGATTGTCGCGCCAGACCCCTTCATACAGGCAATTGTGAAAGTAGTAATATTCCAGATGCTTGAACTCGGTTCTTGCAGCGGAAAACAACTCTTCAACCACTTTGATATGAGGGTCCATCGAGCCGCCGACGTCCAGAAACAATAGTACCTTCACCGCGTTGTGGCGCTCGGGCCGGGTTTTGACATCCAGATAGCCATGCTCGGCCGTGGCACGGATGGTGCCGTCCAGATCCAGCTCTTCAGCTGCTCCCTCCCGCGCCCAGCGGCGCAGGCGTTTCAAGGCGACCTTGATGTTGCGGGTGCCCAGTTCAACCGTGTCGTCGAGGTTCCTGAATTCCCGCTTGTCCCAGACCTTGACGGCACGCTGATGGCGGCTTTCTTTCTGTCCGATACGGACGCCTTCAGGGTTGTACCCATAAGCCCCGAACGGAGAGGTTCCTGCGGTACCAATCCATTTGTTACCGCCCTGGTGACGGCCTTGTTGTTCCTTGAGGCGCTCGCGCAACGTTTCCATCAGCTTGTCGAAACCGCCGAGCGCTTCGATCTCTGCCTTCTCCTCGTCCGACAGGTGTTTCTCGGCCATCTTGGCGAGCCAATCGGCTGGGATATCGACAGCTTCCAACACCTGATCGAAACTGATCTCGCCCAAGCCCTCAAAGCTGGCGGCAAAGGCGCGGTCGAACTTGTCGATATTGCGCTCGTCCTTCACCATCGACACCCGGGCAAGGTAATAAAACGCTTCGACATCATAGGTGACCAGACCCTTTTTCATGCCTTCCAGAAAAGTCAGATACTCCCGGAGTGATACCGGGATGCCCGCTTTGCGGAGGTTTTTGAAAAAGGGCAAGAACATTGCGTCATGCCACCATGCGAAGCAGAACCAGCGAGATCACCAGCCCCACAAGCGCAAAAGCGATCCCATATCCGGCGGCATACTGTGCCATGTCAGCGCCGTTTCCATTGCGTTTTTTTGCGGTCAAAGCACCCAGGATTGCACCCAGTATCGCCATTCCCAGTACTAGCAACATATGCGTTTCATCCGTCTTTCGTGCTGTCAGCGGGGCGTCGGCCACTGTTTTGAGCCAGAGATTGAGCCACCAAATCAGAACCGAACCCGTATCGCGCCCATCCAAGGCTGTCCAGTCTGACGGCACGTGCCTTTTGTAATTGACCGGCCTGTTTCAAGGCCTCGGATTTCAACAGCAGCAAGGTTGCCAGAAGCGAAGCGTTTTCCGCGCGGGTCATCACGTCGATGGCCTGATCCAGTTCGGGCAGGACCTCTGGCCCGCGATCCTGCGCAAGCGCAAAGGCTGCGGTTTGCGTTGAGACATAAGCCTGATGAACCTCGGTTCCGGGCGTTGCGCGAAGAAACTGTTGCGCGATCTTGAACTGCCGCTGGGCTTCCGCCGGGTCACGAAACTGCTCCATCCGACCCATCAGGTAGTGGGGATAGGCGCGGCGGTGATCCGTCCATCCCAATTGCTGCCCGATGCGGGCTGCCTTTTGCGCGGCGCGTATCTGCCGGGGGGAACCCGGCCCTGGTCCCAGTGATTTCTGGATCGCGTTGATCCACTCTCGGGGGGTATCCGTTGGCCGTTGCGCGGCTAATCGGTCACCGCGTGGATTCAGGCGGCTGAGAACATCGGGGATGACGGCGGCGACCTGATCCCGTGTCATACCGGTGTGCAGTTCGGGCGCATAGGCCGCGCGCAGAATCAGCATGTCGAACCCGGTCAAAACCGTATGAATATTGTCGTCGTTGAACACGGAATCCGGCAGGTGATAGAGGTCGTTCAGCGGACCAAGGGCTTGCGCCAGTTCTTCGTGCAGACAATCGCGCATTTCCTGCGGGCTGACATCGTAGGGGATGAATATCCCCAATCGTTCGCGCTGGCGCAGCTCAACCCAACTGCTTTTGGTCTTGCGGCGGTCGCGCTGATACTCAGCCAGGCTGGACGCGTTTGGCACCACGAAACAGGCCGCGTTTGGCAGAATTTGCAGAATGTCCTTCTGACTGACCGCTTCGATCGTGATATTGGCCTGACCGTCGTTGATTCGTCGGATGTTGATACCCGCCTCGCGCTTCAGGCGGTTCAGCAGGCGGGTCAAATCCTGCTGCATACTTTGTGTCGGCGATCCAGTCAGGCGAACGGTGATCGGCGTTTCGAACCGGGTGAAAACGGGCAGGGCGGCCCCGCTTTCCAGTTCGAAATGCAGGGACAGGAAATCCGACGCGATGTTTTTGTTGGATCGCGCTGGTGGCGAGGGACGTGGTGCCGCAAAAGACTTGGCCGGTGGCAACGCCACTTCGACATATGAAACATCGTTCCCGAGTTCGATTGTCTCGACAGACGTGCAGCCAGCGATAACCAGCGCCAGAAAAAGGGCGCCCAAACGCATCATGGGCGGGCGTACTTGATGAACGGTGTCAGGGTGCCGATGCGATCATAAAGGTGGCGTGCCGTGTGGTTGAACTCTTGCGTCAGCCAGTAAACGGATGGGGCGCCCTGGCGATCCGCCTCTTCATAAACCGCCTGAATCAAGGCGCGACCGACGCCCGTTCCTCGGGTTTCAGGTCGGGCGAACAGGTCTTGCAGGTAACAGACCTTTTCCACTTTCCAAGCGTGGCGATGAAACAGGTAATGCGTCAGCCCGACCAAAACGCCATCCTGTTCCGCAACAAAACAGGAAAAATCCTGTGGGTCGTCGCCCAACAATCTGGAGAAGGTCGTTTCATACACGTTTTCAGGCAGGGTAGTTTCATAAAACGCCAGATAATCCCGCCACATTTCGGCCCACTGATCTTTGTCCTCGGCCCGCAGGGTCCGGATTGTCAGAGCGTTCGCCAAGTGATGACCCCAATACTGCTGCTTTGAAACGCGGTTGCGTCAGGTATTTCGATGCTGACACCCGGGATACGCAATGGCAAGCCGTGATCACTGATTGTTCACACGCAGGCTAGCGTTTGCCACGTGCCATGAAAGCAAGACGTTCGAACAGATGCACATCCTGTTCATTTTTCAGCAAAGCGCCATGCAGCTTCGGCAGCGCGCTGGCCCCGTCACGCCTGAGGTCTTCGGCCGTCAGGTCTTCGGCCAGCAACAGCTTCAGCCAGTCCAGCACCTCCGAGGTCGAGGGCTTTTTCTTGAGCCCTTGCGTCTCTCGGATCTCATAGAATTGCGTCAGCGCGGCGGTCAGAAGTGCGTCCTTGATGCCGGGATGATGCACATCAACGATCCGGCGCATCGTCGCCTCATCCGGAAAGCGTATATAGTGGAAAAAACAGCGGCGCAGGAAAGCGTCTGGCAGCTCTTTTTCGTTGTTCGAGGTTATGATGACGATAGGGCGGTGCTTGGCCCGGATCGTCTCGCCCGTTTCGTAGACGTGGAACTCCATCTTATCGAGCTCCTGCAACAGGTCATTGGGGAACTCGATATCCGCCTTGTCGATTTCATCGATCAGCAGAACAACCTTTTCGTCGGCGTCGAAGGCCTGCCACAGCTTGCCCTTGCGGATATAGTTCGACACATCATGGACACGCTCTTCGCCCAGTTGGCTGTCACGCAGGCGGCTGACGGCATCATATTCGTAAAGACCCTGCTGCGCGCGGGTGGTGGATTTCACATTCCACTCGATCATTTTCAGCCCCAGCGCACCGGCTACCTGTCTGGCCAACTCGGTCTTGCCGGTACCGGGTTCGCCCTTCACTAACAGGGGGCGCTCAAGCGTGACAGCGGCGTTCACGGCAATGGTCAGATCGTCGGTGGCGACATATTCGGCTGTACCTTGGAAACGTGCGGTCATGGGCCTCTCGTGCGTATATTGCGTTGGACGGGCAGCTTGTGGTTTCCGGGTTACAGAGCGGCAAGGTTTTTTACAACCCGCGTCCCTGCGTCGCCCGGCGGGAATTGTGCTGCAACTCCAAGCCCTTTTGCTTGATTCCGATGTAGACCTTTCCCGGACGTTGTACCTCTCGCCCCAAAAAAGCCTGTCAAATTTCATAGAAATACAAGGTTTTGTTGATGTTTGTCTCATAGTTAGACAAATCCGCGGGGGTGCACTGTTGCGCAACGTTTGTGTAGTGACATTCCACCGCCCGTCGGCTAAACGCTGCGCAGAAGGGAGAGCCAAATGTCAGCTGAAACAGCCTCGAACGACGTTACTGGCCATACCGAGGGAGCAAATATGAAGCAGGAAGTTTTTCTGCCGGAAGATTACCGTCCGGCCGAAGATGAGCCTTTCATGAATGATCGTCAGCTTGAGTATTTTCGCCGCAAGCTGCTGGATTGGAAGACAGAGTTACTGGCTGGTAGCCGCGACACCATCGAAGGGCTGCAAGACAACACCCGTAACATTCCGGACGTCGCGGACCGCGCCAGCGAAGAAACAGACCGTGCGCTGGAACTTCGGACCCGTGATCGTCAGCGAAAGCTGGTCGCCAAGATCGACTCAGCCCTGCGCCGGATTGATGATGGCGAATACGGGTATTGCGAAATGACGGGCGATCCGATCTCGCTGAAACGTCTGGACGCACGACCGATTGCAACCATGACACTTGAAGCGCAAGAGCGCCACGAGCGTCGCGAAAAGGTCCACCGCGACGATTAATCGCCGGGTATGTGTGAGAAATCCAAACGCCGGGGCCTGTGGCTCCGGCGTTTTTGCGTTATGCGGGTGTCATGAAGATAGACGGATTGAAATTCTGTGTAATCGGCGGTGGAATCGGCGGCCTGGCCTCGGCACTGGCGCTGCAACACCGTGGCGCGCATGTCACGCTTCTGGAGCAAGCCCCGGCTCTGACCGAAGTCGGTGCTGGTTTGCAGATCAGCGAGAACGGGATGCGCGTTCTTCATGCACTTGGCGTCACAGGTCTTTCTGTCGGGCAGAAATCCCATGGAACTGTCTTGCGCGATTACCGAAATGGGCGCGTGGTCAGTCGGCTGCCAGGCCCCGCAGCTGGTCCGACCTACTACTACCACCGTGCCGACCTTCTGAACCTTCTTCATGATGCGGCTTGTGACGCAGGCGTGAATATCCGCTTGGGTGCCAAAGTTTCGCATGTGCAAAAGCATCCCAACGAGGCTGAGGTGATCTTGGCGTCAGGCGAGCGAATTCGCGCCGAGTGCGCCATTGCGGCCGATGGCGGTCGCAGCATGCTCCGCCCGGCTCTGAACGGGGCAGAGGTGCCGGAGTTCACGCATCAGGTGGCCTGGCGCGCCACCATCCCCTGGCAGCCCGGTCATGACCCGGTTTCCGCATCCCTGACGATGGGGCCTGGGCGGCATGTGGTAACCTATCCGTTGCGTGACGAAAGCATGATGAACATTGTCGCGGTTGAAGAGCGTTCGGACTGGCGGGAAGAAGGATGGCGTCAGACGGGCGACCCTGAAGAGTTGCGCAAGCGCTTTGCAGATTTCGGTGGCCCCGTGTGCGACATTCTGTCGAAAGTCACGGATGTGCATCTGTGGGCATTGTTTCTGCGGCCTGTCGCCCAAAGCTGGCAGAATGGTCGGTTGGCTCTGGTGGGGGACGCGGCCCATCCGACGTTGCCATTCATGGCACAAGGGGCATGTCTGGCGCTCGAGGACGCTTGGGTTCTGGCGCGCGCGTTTGACGAACGATCGGGTATCACCAACGCACTGGCGGCCTATGAAACAACCCGCAAACCAAGGGCGCAGCGCGTTGTCGCGGCGGCTGGGTCAAATGCGCGGAACTTTCATCTGCGCGGTCCAGCCCGTATGGCTGCGCAATGTGTGCTGAGGGTCGTCGGTGCCCGGTTGTCACAACGCTATGAATGGATCTACAGTCACGACGTCACGGCTGCCTAGGGCCTCAAAGATCCAAGTCAATCCAGACGGGAACGTGATCGGATGGCTTTTCGTGCCCCCGAACAGCCGCATCAATCTGGCAATCCCGCATGAGGTCGGCCGCTTGTGGCGTCAGCAGGAAATGATCAATTCGAATTCCGTCATTCCGGTTCCACGCGCCAGCCTGATAATCCCAGAAAGAATAGTGATCGGGGCCCTGCGTTGTGGCGCGAAAGGCCTCGGTAAAGCCAAGGTTCAGGATCTTTCGAAAGGCGGCCCGGCTTTCCGGGCGGAACAACGCGTCTTCCCGCCAGGCATCGGGGCGTTTGGCATCCTCGGCCTGTGGGATGATGTTATAGTCTCCGGCCATCAGGGCAGGCTCCTCTGACTTCATCAGGGCCTGGGCGCGGTCGTAAAGCCGTTCCATCCAGGCCAGCTTGTAATCGTATTTCCGTCCGGGTGCCGGATTCCCGTTGGGCAGATACAGCCCACAGAGCCGCAGGGCCTTTTTGCCTACGACGGTGGCCTCGATCCAGCGCGCCTGTTCATCATTGTCATCGCCGGGAAGGCCGCGAGATACATCCTCCAGCGGAAGCTTCGACAGGATCGCGACACCATTAAAGCTTTTTTGCCCATGTGTTTCCACGTTGTACCCGCGATCTTCAAACATCTCGCGGGGGAAGTTCTCGTCGACGGATTTGATTTCCTGAAGAAGAACAACGTCGGGTTGGGCGTCGTCCAGCCAGCGGGGCAGCGCCTCGGTTCGTGCCTTGATGCCATTGATGTTGAACGTGGCGATTTTCATTCGCGATCCTCCGAAACCTTGTGGCAACCTATCGCTCAGAACGGGCCCAGCGGCAAGTCGGAGATCGGATTAGCGAGGCTCTGCCTCGCGCTCCGGGATATTTTTAGCCAGATGAAGAAACGAACCCTTAACCATTTTTTCGATACTAGAAGGGGCGGTACAGGCGGGGACGCCGATGACCGCGCCAGGTGAAGCTCTCTGGTCGTTTTGGTCAGAGAGCGGATCCCTGCTTCATCTGGCTGAAAATATCCTGGGGGTGTAGGGGCAAAGCCCCCGCCGGTTACATCGAAAACGACGTGCCGCAGCCACAGGAAGAGGTGGCGTTGGGGTTGTCGATCACAAACCTTGCACCAATAAGCTCCTGAGTGAAATCGATCACCGCGTTTTCAAGAAAGGGCAGAGAGACCGGGTCGACGATGACTTTCTGCCCCTTGCCTTCAAGGATGAGGTCATCGGTGTTTGGCGTGTCCAGAGCGATTTCATATTGAAAACCGGAACATCCACCACCCTCCACTGCGACACGCAGGGCTTGCCCCTGTTCCGCGGCGCCGATCTCGGCGAGGCGGTCAAAGGCGCGTTCGGTGACTGATGGGGGCAGATTCATGCCGGTCTCCAAAGGTTTATTTCCCAAGCGTCCTACAATATATGAAACAAAAAGACAGGCGACAAGGACAAGGCCTTTGGACAGAGCGGGATTTGCTTCGGACCCAGACCGCGCAAGGGGGCGGCTGGTGCCAGAGGAAGAAAGCAGCTTCCGGTCATGCTTTCAGCGTGATCGCGACCGGATCATTCACGCCAGTGCGTTTCGGCGGCTCAAACACAAGACGCAAGTCTTTGTCGAGCATGAAGGTGACAGTTATCGAACACGGCTGACCCATTCCATCGAAGTTGCTCAGGTCGCGCGAACCATTTCAGGGGCGTTGGGCCTGAATCCTGAACTCACCGAGGCTGTAGCCCTGGCGCACGACCTGGGTCATACACCCTTTGGTCATACGGGTGAAGACGCCCTCCACGCGCTGATGGTGCCTTACGGGGGGTTTGATCACAATGCCCAGGCCATTCGGATCGTAACGAAGCTGGAGCGGCATTATGCCGGGTTTGACGGATGCAACCTGACCTGGGAATGTCTGGAGGGTATCGCCAAGCATAACGGTCCAGTTGTTGGCGATCTGCCGTGGGCGCTGGCTGAATGCAATCAGGGCTTTGATCTTGAACTTCATACCCATGCAAGTGCCGAGGCGCAGGTGGCGGCTTTGTCTGATGACATTGCTTACAACAATCACGATCTTCTAGATGGGTTGCGCGCGGGGTTGTTTGAAGATGATGATCTGCGTCACCTTCCGATCGTGGGGGGATGCTACGCGGATGTGGATGCAAAATATCCCGGTCTTGATCCGTATCGACGACGTCATGAAGCACTGCGGCGGGTATTTGGGGTCATGGTGGCAGATGTCATCACAACGTCACGAGACTTGATTGTAGCCTCGGGCGCGCAATCGGTCGAAGAGATTCGCCATCTTGGGCATCCTGTCATCCAATTCTCGACCGGGACTTGGGCGGATCTGAAACAAATCAGGGCGTTCCTGTTCACCCGGATGTATCGCGCACCCAGCGTCATGAAGGTACGGGCCAAGGTTGCAACGGTTGTCGAAGACCTGTTCCCGATCTACCTGAACGACCCGAAACAGATGCCCGCACGCTGGCACGAGGATATTGAAGCTGCGGTGGATGAGACAGCTTTGGCCCGGATCGTATCGGACTATATCGCAGGTATGACCGACCGTTTTGCCTTGCAGGATCACGCGCGGCTGACTGGCTGACTGGGCCGCAATGACACGGGTAATGGTCCATGTTTGCGATCTTTTTTGTGGGTTGATTGGTGCCTTGCGCAGGCGGGAAGCGATGATCAGAAGCCGTACGACAGACAGCCCGCAGGGTATTTGAAATCTCTGACAGTGGATATCCGGGCGAGATTGGCAGACATTGGGCGCAAACCAAGTCCAAACATTAGGCGTCCATTGACCTTGCCGTGATGCGTGGTAAACCGCCGGGCAAGCAAAAGGACATCCGAAATGAACCTGTTTTCCGAGATCCGCGGCTTTGTACTGGACGCGCTGGCGCAGATGCAGTCCGAAGGCGCGTTGCCCGAGGGGCTGAGTTTTGACAACGTGGCGGTCGAACCGCCGCGCGATGCAGCGCATGGCGACATGGCGACAAACGCGGCGATGGTGCTGGCAAAACCGGCCAGGATGAAACCGCGTGACATTGCCGAGGTATTGGCAGGGAAGCTGGCGGCGGATGACCGGATCACCAGCGCCGACGTGGCGGGTCCCGGTTTTCTCAATTTGCGGTTGGCGCCGTCGGTCTGGCAAGGTGTGCTGGCGGCTGTGCTGGAGAAGGGCACCGATTATGGCCGCTCGACTATGGGTCATGGGCAGAAAATCAACGTGGAATATGTTTCGGCCAACCCAACCGGTCCGCTGCACGTGGGTCATACCCGGGGTGCGGTATTCGGTGACGCTCTGGCAAGCCTGCTGGCCTATTCGGGCCATGACGTGACCCGCGAGTATTACATCAACGACGGCGGTGCGCAGGTGGATGTGCTGGCGCGCTCGGCTTACGAACGCTATCGCGAGGCCAATGGTCTGAGCCCCGAGATTGCCGAAGGTCTTTATCCCGGCGACTACCTGATCCCAATTGGGGAAGCGTTGAAAGAGAAATACGGCGACAGCCTGATCGACAAGCCGGAAAGTGCCTGGCTGGAAGAGGTACGTGAGTTCTCGACCGACGCGATGATGGATCTGATCCGCGCTGACCTGAAAGCGCTGGGCGTCGAGATGGATGTGTTCTTCTCGGAAAAATCGCTCTATGGCACCGGTCGGATCGAGGCCGCATTGCAATCGCTGACTGACAAGGGTCTGATTTACGAAGGCGTGCTCGAGCCGCCGAAGGGGAAAAAGCCCGAAGATTGGGAGCCACGCGAACAGACGCTGTTCAAATCGACCGAACATGGCGATGATGTGGATCGCCCTGTCAAGAAATCAGATGGCAGCTGGACCTATTTTGCCCCGGATATTGCCTATCACTATGACAAGGTGTCCCGTGGTTTTGACGCGCTGATCGACGTGTTTGGCGCGGACCATGGCGGCTATGTCAAGCGGATGAAGGCGGCTGTTTCGGCACTGTCCGACGGTGAGGTGCCGCTAGATATCAAGCTGACGCAGCTGGTGAAGCTGTGGAAGAATGGCGAGCCGTTCAAGATGTCCAAACGGGCCGGGAACTTTGTCACCCTGCGCGATGTGGTCGATCAGGTTGGTCCTGATGTGACCCGGTTCGTGATGCTGACCCGCAAGAACGACGCGCCGTTGGACTTCGATTTCGACAAGGTGCTGGAACAGAGCCGCGAGAACCCGGTGTTCTATGTGCAATATGCCCATGCCCGCGTCATGAGCGTTCTGCGTCGCGCTGCTGAGGCTGGAATTGCGACCGATGACGCGGTGCTTGCCGGGGCCGATTTAAGCAAGAACGATCACGCTTCGGAACTGACCGTCGCCAAGAAACTGGCCGAATGGCCACGTCTTGTTGAGATTGCCGCGCGCACCAACGAGCCGCACCGCGTTGCTTTCTATCTGTATGAACTTGCAGGGGATTTCCACGCGCTTTGGAATAAGGGCAATGACGAAACCCAGTTGCGCTTTATCCAGGATGGCGATGTTGCCACAAGCCAGTCAAAAATCGCTTTGGCCCGGGCCGTTTCTGTTGTGATTTCAGCGGGCCTGGGTATTCTTGGCGTTACTCCGGCGCAGGAGATGCGGTAACAAATATCGCCCGAACCGCCGGTACGAGGTAGGCAAGAAATGACCCGCGGGCCTTATTTTCAGGCGTGAAACGGGCAGTGAGGCGGACATGGCGAGTTACGATTACTCGGGGCATCAAAGCCCCGGGCAGTTTCATTACCCGAATCAAGCGCATTCTGAAGATGTGTATGATTTTCCCGAAGACATGCAGGAAGATGACCCGCCGCGTGGCTCGTTTGGCCTGGGCAGGGCGGTGAATATCCTGGGGGCCGTTGCATCCTTGGCGCTGGTCGCCGGTGTCGGGGTCTGGGGCTATCAACTGATCATGCGCGATGTCAGTGGCGTGCCGGTTGTCCGCGCCGCCGAAGGGCCGATGCGTGTGCAACCGGAAAATCCGGGTGGAACACCCGCCGATCATCAGGGCTATGCCGTGAATGCCGTCGCCGCCGAAGGCAGTGCCGCGGCACCGGCTGACCGGTTGATCCTTGCGCCGCGCCCGGTGTCCCTTACGGAAGAAGACCTGCCCGCCGGAGAACTGAAGCCGACCCCTGCGCTGCATGTGGTCGAAGAACCGATCACCACGCAGGAAGCCGCGCGCCTGCGCCAGAACGCAGTAGATGCACTGGTTGCGGAATTGGCGGGTGCGGCAGCAGAAACGCGGCAAGAATTCGAAGACGGTGTGCAACTGGCATCGCTGACCACCCCCGACGAAGAACCCGCCATTGACCCGGCAGATTTTGCTGCGGCCTTGCCAGACCCAAGTTTCGCCGAGTTGCCGGGTGTGCGCCGATCGTTGCGCCCTGTGACGCGTCCGGCACGGTCGACCCGCAGTCAGGTCGCACCCAGCGAGAATTCCGAAGACGCCATTAATGCAGCAGTGAAAGCTGCGGTTGGGGTGGATGTTGATCCGGATACACTGGCCAAGGGGACCCGGCTGGCGCAGCTTGGGGCTTATGACAGCACGCAAGTGGCACAGGCCGAGTGGGACCGTTTGAATGGTCAGTTTGGTGAGTATATGTCGGGAAAACAGCGCGTTATTCAGAAAACCTCAAGCGGTGGGCGGACCTTCTACCGCCTGCGTGTTCTGGGGTTTGAAGATCTGAGCGACTCGCGCCAGTTCTGCGCCGCTCTGGTCGCGCAAGGCGCTGACTGTATCCCGGTGGCCGTGAGGTGAAGTTCGGAGCAGCGATCACAGATGCTGAAGGACTGCGCCTGACGCAGGAGGAAAGAGATCTGTTTCGCCAGATGAACCCGTTTGGGTTCATTCTGTTCGCCCGCAATATTGAAAGCGCCGATCAGGTGCGCGCCTTGTGTGATGATTTCCGAGAGGCTGTTGGGCGCAACTGCCCCATTACCATTGATCAGGAAGGTGGGCGCGTACAGCGTTTGCGCGCACCCTTGGCCCGCGAATGGCTGCCCCCGCTGGATCATGTGACCAGGGCGGGTGACCAAGCGGAACGCGCCATGTACCTCAGGTACCGCCTGATTGCGGATGAGCTGTTTGGTCTGGGCATCGACAGCAATTGTGCCCCTATGGTCGATGTGGTGCGGCCCGAGACACACGCGTTTCTGAAAAACCGCTGTTATGCCTTTGATCCTGAGCAGATTTCCAGGATCGGCAGGGCTGTGGCGCAGGGCCTTCTTGATGGGGGCGTTCTTCCGGTTCTCAAGCACATTCCCGGCCATGGCCGTGCCACTCTGGACAGTCACCATGACCTGCCGCATGTTGATTTGCCGCTGGAAGAGTTGGAATACAGCGATTTCGCGCCGTTCCGTGCCTTGAACGACCTGCCGATGGGGATGACCGCGCATCTGGTCTTTGATCAGATAGATCCCCGGCCGGCCACCATTTCCGCGGCCATGATGGGTCTGATCCGAGACAATATCGGCTTTGGCGGCCTGATCATGACCGACGATATCTCGATGAAGGCGCTCAGCGGGGCGTTGACGGACCTCTCCCGCCAATCTTTGCAGGCGGGCTGCGATGTAGTCCTGCATTGCAATGGCAGTTTTTCTGAACGTTCCGCTGTAATGGAAACTGCCGGAGAAATGTCGGATGTGGCACAAGCCCGCGCAGAACGGGCGCTGGCGATGCGCAAACGCCCGCGGGAACTTGACATCCAAGCCGCCGAAGCGGAACTATCTGCCCTAATGGGCGGGCAGGTATATGAACGATAATCTTTTTAGCGAAGACCCTGTCTCGGTCGCGGATCGTCTTGCGGCCGAAGCGCTGATTGTTGATGTCGACGGGTTCGAAGGCCCGTTGGACGTTCTGCTGACCCTATCACGCACGCAAAAAGTGGACCTGCGCAAGATCTCGGTTCTTGCGCTGGCGCAGCAATATCTGGCCTTTGTTGAAAAGGCGCGTGCGCTGCGCATTGAACTGGCCGCCGATTATCTGGTCATGGCGGCGTGGCTCGCCTTTCTCAAGTCCCGTCTGTTGCTTCCGCCAGATCCGGATGACGATGGGCCATCGGGTGAAGAACTGGCCGCGCATCTGGCGTTTCAACTTGAACGCCTGCAGGCGATGCGCGACGTTGCTGCGCGGCTGATGGCCCGCGACCAGCTGGGGCGTGATTTTTTCAAACGCGGGCAAGGCGAGGACGTCACCCGCATCCGCACCGTAACCTATTCCGCCACGCTGCTGGATCTGATGCAGGGATATGCCCGTATTCGCACCCGTGACGAGTTCCGCCCCTTTGTGATGGACCGCGACTCGGTGTTCACGATGGAGCAGGCACTGGAGCGGATGCGCCCGCTGATCGGTTTTGCGGGGACGTGGACCGATATGGAAACCTATCTGCCCGATGGTTGGGATACTGACCCGGTGCGCCGCAGGTCGGCGACGGCTGCGACCTTTGCGGCCTCGCTGGAACTGGTGAAAGAAGGACATATGGAGATCAGGCAGAGCGAGACATTCGCGCCGATCCATTTGCGCAAGAGGACCCAGACACGTGACTGACGCCCCAGAAGAAACCGGCACCCTGTTCGAGGCGCCACCATTGGCGGAACAGGAGCGTATGGTCGAGGCCGTTTTGTTTGCCAGCGCCGATCCGGTGACGATTGCCGACCTTGAGGCGCGGATGCCGCATGGAAGCGACGCCGCACAAGCCGTTGAGTTGCTTCAGAGACGTTACGAAGGGCGCGGCGTGCGCGTGGTGCGCGTTGGAGAGGCATGGGCGATCCGTACGGCCCCTGATCTGGGCTTTCTGATGCAAAAGGAAACGGTTGAAACTCGTAAACTCAGCCGAGCCGCGATCGAGACATTGGCCATCGTTGCCTATCACCAACCCTGCACCCGCGCCGAGATTGAGGAAATTCGCGGCGTGTCAGTCTCTCGCGGGACGATTGATCAATTGCTAGAGATGGAGTGGATCAGGCTGGGCCGTCGTCGCATGACACCGGGTCGTCCGGTGACATTTGTGGTGACGTCCGAATTTCTGGATCATTTTGGTCTGGAGAACGCCCGCGACCTGCCGGGTCTCAAAGAATTGAGGGCTGCGGGTTTGTTGGAAAACCGGCCTCCACCGGGGGCTATCCCTCTGGGCGAGGGGCGCGAGGACGAAGTGGACGAGGACCAGTCGGAACTGTTTGAGGAATAATAACCCGGACAGGTCACTACGGGTCAGGCGCGGAACCTGCGACAGGCAACGTGGGTTATCCGGCACGTGCATCGTTGCAAGAAATTCTGAGGATTAGCCGGCCGCTTTGAAGTGCTTGGACAGCTTCAGGCCTTGCCCCTGATAGTTCGATGCAATCCCGGCACCATATAGCTGCGTGGGCATTTCAGCCATTTTCTCATAGACAAGGCGCCCGACCACTTGTCCGTGCTCCAGCACGAAAGGCGCTTCGTGGCATCGCACCTCAAGCACGCCTCGCGACCCGGCCCCCCCGGCGGCTGCATGGCCAAAGCCGGGATCGAAGAATCCGGCATAATGCACCCGGAATTCACCAACCATGGCCAGATAAGGTGCCATTTCGGCGGCATACATCGGCGGGATGTGGACCGCCTCGCGGCTGACAAGGATATAGAATGCTCCGGGGTCAAGTATGATGCGACCGTCCTTGGTGCGCACTTCCTCCCAATATTCCTGGGGGTCGTATTCGCCAATTCGGTCCAGATCGATTACCCCGGTATGGGGCTTGGCGCGATAGCCGACCAGATCGGTATCGGGCAGTTGCAGATCTACCGAAAAGCCAAGACCGTCCTGAATCACAGCAGGGCCGTCTACCAACGGCGATTCGGCGTGCAGGGCGGTCAGTTCGGCGTCAGACAAGACGGCCTGACCTTGACGGAAACGGATCTGGTTCAGACGCATACCGGGGCGGACCAGAACCGAAAACGAACGTGGACAGATCTCGGCATACAGCGGGCCCTTATAGCCCGCAGGAACACGATCGAATTCTGTGCCACCATCGGTAATGGTACGGGTCAGAAGGTCAAGCCGCCCGGTCGAGCTTTTGGCATTGGCGACGGCGGTTATGTCGCGGGGTAGGGCAAGTGATTCCATCAGGGGCACCAGATAGACGCAGCCCTTTTCCAGAACAGCGCCGTCCGAGATGTCGATGCGGTGCATTTCGAACTCGGCCAACCGATCCGTAACGGTCCGTCCTTCGCCCGCGAGGAACGAGGCGCGTACCCGGTAGGCCACTGTTCCCAAACGCAAATCAAGGCTGGCTGGTTGAATTTGCGCTGGCAGGACATCGGGGTTGGCGGCAATCTCTCCGCGCGCGATCATTGCTTCGATTTGCTGGTTCGCGCAAACACCTGTCATCTCGATCCCCTCGTGTGCCAGAGCGGGATCTGGCCTTTGTGCCATAAACGTCGGTGTGATTTGGTCGGGCTAGCAGGACTCGAACCTGCGACCTTCCGTCCCCCAGACGGACGCGCTACCAGGCTGCGCCATAGCCCGACGTTGGGCCGTTCATAAAGATTTTCCCGGCAGGGGCAAGAGGAAAACACTGCCTTTTTTCCTAACCCGTCGCCTGTGTTTCAACACGATCCAGCCAGCGGCGCAGGTCTTTTGCAATTGGTGCAATCCGGCGCAGTAGTTCGTCGTCAAACTCGGCGCGCTTCCACGCCAGCGACGCGATCCCACCCATCAGGGGCGCAGTGTTCAGGTCTGGCTGTGGTTCTTGTTCTGACGCAGTCGCGGGAAGTGCGTCGGCCTGCACGCCTTCGTTCACCGGCTGCTCGGCCGGTTCGTCCAGATCCATAAGGATTTGTTCGGTGGCGGCAGCGGGTTTCGGTTCGAACGGCACCACTTTGCCCTGAACGGGTTCAATCAGGGCAGGGCCCGGTTCGTCTAGAGGCGGAGACAGTGCTGCGACATGTGCAACGCCTTGCTCGCGCAGGATGCGCTGCACACCTTTGATTGTGATCCCGTCCTCGTGAAGCAGTTTCTTGATGCCGCCCAGAAGACGCATGTCATTGGGGCGGTAATACCGACGCCCGCCCGCGCGTTTGACCGGTTTGACCTGAGTGAAGCGGCTTTCCCAGAAACGCAAAACATGGGCCTGAACACCAAGCCAATCCGCTACTTCACTGATCGTGCGAAACGCGTCGCGGGATTTGCTCATATCCGCGTGACCCTGGGGTTACTTGCGATTCCCGACGGCGACGCGATCTTTCATAAGATGCGACGGGCGAAAGGTCAGTACGCGGCGGGGCTGTATCGGAACCTCTTCGCCGGTTTTAGGGTTGCGTCCGACTCGCGCGGTCTTGTCGCGAACACTGAACGTACCGAAGGACGAGATTTTCACCTGCTCACCACGCACCAGAGCGTCGGACATGTGGTTCAGAACGCTTTCGACCAGCTGCGCACTTTCGTTGCGCGAAAGCCCAACTTCGCGAAAGACGGCCTCGCTCAGATCCATTCGAGTCAGTGTATTGTCGCCCATGTCATTTCCCCTGTTGCTGTCAAAGCATATGGGTATGGCAAATTCGCTGTCAATATCAATGAATTGCAAGCAGCTGTGTAAGCTGGATTGCGCCGGTTACCAGCGCAGAACCACCGCGCCCCAGGCCAGACCGCCGCCAATTGCTTCGGTCACGATCAAGTCGCCGGGTTTGATCTGCCCGCGTTGTTTACCAACCGACAGTGCCAATGGGATGGATGCAGCCGAGGTGTTGCCGTGATCCTGAACGGTCACAACCACGTTTTCCATCGGCAGGCCCATCTTTTTGGCCGTGCCCTGAATGATGCGAATATTGGCCTGATGAGGAACAATCCAGTCGACGTCAGCACTGCTCAGCCCCGCGCGGCTCAGGGCTGTTTCAGCCGTTTTGGTAAGCTTTTCAACGGCATGTCGGAAAACCTGATTGCCCTGCATGCGCAGATGCCCGGTGGATTGGGTCGAAACACCCCCATCGACATAAAGCAGGTCCTTGTAGCGCCCGTCCGAGTTCAGATCGGTTGCCAGTATGCCGCGATCCGCAGCGGTGCCTTCGCCATCCTGCGCTTCGAGTACCAAAGCGCCGGCACCATCCCCGAACAGAACACAGGTCGAGCGGTCGGTCCAGTCCATAATCCGGGAAAAGGTTTCGGCACCAATGACCAGCACGCGTTTGGCCTGACCGGACAAGATCAACGCATTTGCGTTGCTGAGAGCGAAAACGAATCCCGCGCAGACGGCCTGTACGTCGAAAGCAAACCCCTTGGTCATACCCAGCCGGGCCTGAACCATGGTCGCGGCAGAAGGAAAGGTCAGGTCCGCGGTCGAGGTCGCCACGACGATCGCGTCAATATCATCCGATGTCAGGCCCGCATCGGCCAGGGCAGCCTCGGCAGCTTTGGTGGCCAGGTCCGACGTCGTTTCGTCATCGGCAGCAAAATGGCGGCGTTCGATCCCCGACCGGGTTCTGATCCACTCATCCGTTGTGTCCAGCGTTTTCTCAAACTCGGAATTTGGAACAATACGTTCCGGCAAATAATGCCCGACACCTACTACAACTGAACGGCCTGCCATTTTTGGGGTACTGCCTTTTTTGTTATTTATCGGTCTGCGGCGCAGCTTGCGCGGCATCTTGTGCAAGCTGGGCCGTGGATGCAACCCGCGCAGCTAATTTTTCGGCAAAGCCGGACCGTGCCAGAGTAAAGGCCAGTTTGATCGCTGCCGACACTCCGGTCGCATCTGCCCCGCCATGGGATTTAATAACAGTCCCGTTCAGACCCAGAAACACGCCACCATTCACACGCCGCGGATCAATGCGCTTTTTCAGGCGCTGTAGTGACGTAATGGCCAGGACCGAAGCCAATCGCGACAACGGAGAGTATTTGAACGCCTCACGCAGAAGATCTCCGATCAGCCTGGCTGTGCCTTCGCCCGTTTTGATCGCAACATTGCCCGTAAACCCATCTGTAACAATGACATCTGCCTTGTCGCCGGGAATGTCGCTGCCTTCGACAAAGCCAACAAACTCGAAATTCGCCTGTTCGGCGTATTCCGAAATCATGGCATGCGCTTCTTTCAGTTCGGCCCGGCCCTTATGCTCTTCGGTGCCAACGTTCAGCAACCCGATCCGGGGGCGGTTCAGGGCCATGCCGTTGCGCGCATAAGAAGCGCCCATCAGGGCGAATTGCAGCAAATCCTTGGCGTCTGCGCGCACATCGGCGCCCACGTCCAGCATTACATTGAACCCCTGCGGGTTGCGCGAAGGCCACAGGATCGCGATTGCGGGGCGGTTCACGCCCGGCAATTTGCGCAGACGCATCATCGAAAGGGCCATAAGGGCACCGGTGTTCCCGCAGGACACCGCGCCATGGGCTTCACCCTGACGAACCGCTTCCAGCGCGGACCACATCGAGGTCTGCTTGCCGTTGCGCACGACCTGGCTGGGCTTGTCTTCCATCGTGACAACGTCGGGGCAATCACGAAAAACGACGCGCCCTTCAAGGACACGTCGTTTGGCAACCAGCTTGCGCAATACCTGTTCGGGCCCGTGCAGCAGGAACCCGATATTCGGGTTCTTGCCAGCCGATTTTGCCAGACCTGCAACGACGACAGCGGGACCTGCGTCCCCTCCCATTGCGTCAACCGAGATGGTGATCCGTCCGGCGTGCGTGGGCTGATCGTTCATGCCTTGGCCTGCGCTCAATCAGGCTTAGGCTGCGTCTTCGTCCAGATCGATTTCGTCGGCCTGTGCGACGACTTCGCGATCGTCATAGTGGCCGCAAGAGGCACAAACGTGGTGCGGGCGTTTCAGCTCGCCGCAGTTCGGGCATTCGTTCGGGTTTGCAGCAACCAGAGCGTCGTGTGCGCGGCGGTTGTTGCGACGCGACTTGGAAACTTTGTTCTGTTGGACGGCCATGGTCTCAACCTTTGTCTGACTGGGGGCCGCAGATTCGCTGCCGACCCGGGTTTCGTAGTTCGTTTATCGTGGTTTGACGCGCGTTTAGGCGACGGGCCCCGCAATGTCCAACCCAAAATCCGATGAGCGCGCGAAAATACTGCGATTCTCGGCATGTTCAAGCGATTTTTCTGACCGCCTGCTATGACAGGAAATCTGGCACCTGTCACTCGTCTTTTTTTAGCACATCGCGCAGACCTGCCAATCCTGCAAAGGGTTTGGCATCGTCATCCGTCATCGCCTGTTTGCCCGGTTCTGTGTAGGCAGCTTGGCCCAGTTCCGCGCCGTCTTTACGCGGATATTGTGGCAAAGCCAGAGACAGGGCCTCGACCATGACAAGGGCCGGATCAATTTCAGGCCCCAAAGGTTCAGATTCGTCATCTTCCTGGATTTCGAACTCTGGATCATCTGGGTCTGCCCAATCCGCAAGAAAAGTCCGGTGCACTGGTATGTCGATCCTTGTCGTCACCGGTTCTAGCGTCACTACGCAAGGTTGGATGACAGTTGCACCGAGTTTCCCGTTTAGAACCCAGTCCCGTTTGCCCTGCGCCCACAGTTCGCCCGAAAAGCTGAGTTTGCGCAGCCCCAGCAGCCCAAGGTCTTGCCTGATCTGCTCGAGCGCGGTGGTTGCGGGGCGCAGATCGAACGGTGTCGGGGCGTTCTGCGGCAGGTCAGACACCCGAAATGATGTCGTCTTGCTCATTCGTGAGCCTTTCTATGTGTTGAACCGTAGCAGCGGTTTATGTAATCGGATAGAAGCCGAAGAAGGCCAAGGCAAGAGGGTGCAAATGTTGAAGGTAGTGAACCGGTTGAAACCAGCTGCGAAATCGCTTGTGTTTGTTGCCTGTCTGGCTGCGACCGGGGCTTGTACGGCTATCTTCAAGAATCACGGCTATGTGCCACCGGCCGAGGAACTGGCGGAAATCAAAGTAGGCGTAGACACGCGGGACAGTGTGCAAGAGGCTATCGGCGCGCCGGGCGCATCCGGCGTGGTTCGGGATTCGGGCTATTACTATGTCCGCTCTCGCGTGCGTCACTACGGTCCGAAACGGCCCGAGGTGGTATCCCGCGAACTGGTTGCCATCAGTTTTGATCAGCGCGGTGTCGTCAGAAACATCGAACGCTTTGGTCTTGAAGACGGGAATGTGATTGCTCTGGAGCGCCGCGTTACCGATTCCAACGTTCAGGACAAAGGCTTCCTGCGTCAGCTGCTAGGCAATATCGGCAACTTCAACCCGGCGAACATTCCGGGCGCCAACTAATTTGCGCCTAAACCTTGCGGTGGTCACAGGGCAGTCACATGTCTTGTGCTAATGGTGTCGTACCGACGCCTGAGGGTCGGCAACCGTGGAGGGCGCGACCGTGGCAACGGCAGTTTTGTTAAGCAAGGGGCGCTATCGCGCCAGACTGGCGCAGTCGCCCGAGGATATCAGAACAGCTCAGGCATTGCGGACCTTGGCTTTTGGCACAGAGCAACCGGACTGCGACGAGTTTGATGCACGCTGTAGCCATATCCTGGTCGAGGATATGCGCTCGGCAGAACGGCTGGTCTGCTGCTTTCGGATGCTGACCATGGATAGTGGCGGCGAGATCGGGCGAAGTTATTCGGCGCAGTTCTATGACCTGACCTCGCTCGAAGGCTTCAAAGGTCGGATGGTCGAAATGGGACGATTCTGTATCCATCCTGATCACAGCGACCCCGACATCCTGCGTGTCGCCTGGGGTGCAATGACGGCCTACGTTGATCGGAACAACGTCGAGATGCTGTTTGGATGTTCCTCTTTTGCCGGTACCGAAACAGAGCAGTATCTGGATGCGTTTGCGATGCTAAAACATCGCCATCTGGGCCCGAAACGCTGGTTGCCGCGCGTGAAGGCTCCGGATGTGTTTCGTTTTGCCGCGCGTCTGCGGCGCAGACCGGATTCTAAAAAGGCAATGCTGCGGATGCCGCCTTTGTTGCGGACCTATCTGATGATGGGCGGTTGGGTCAGCGATCATGCGGTGGTGGATCGCGACATGAACACGCTGCACGTTTTCACAGGGGTGGAAATCGGTGCGATCCCCCCGGCGCGCAAACGTCTGTTGCGGGCGGTGGCCGGGTAGATTGAGTATTTTTGAAAAGGTGAAGACGGGGCGTTGACGCAATGTGTCAGCCGGTTTAGCTGGCGGACATGGCGAGAATTCCTTTGTTGCAGATGTCCGGCATTTCCCTGACTTTCGGGGGTGACCCGGTGTTTTCCGAACTGGATCTGGTGGTTCAACCCGGTGATCGTGTTGCGCTGGTGGGGCGAAACGGGTCCGGAAAGTCCACGTTGATGAAAGTGATGGCCGGTCTGGTCGAGGCGGATCGGGGCGAGATTGTCGTGCCGCCCGGGAAATCCGTTGGCTATATGGAGCAAGATCCGACGATGGAAGGCTTTGCCACGTTGGGAGATTACGCATCCTGCGGGTTGGAGCCGGGAGAACTTTACAAAGTTGAACGGGCCGGTGAAGGGTTGAAGTTCGATCCTTCACGCGCGGTTGAGACCGCTTCGGGCGGCGAGCGGCGGCGGGCGGCACTGGCCAAGCTGATGGCCGAAGCACCGGATCTGATGTTGCTGGACGAGCCGACCAACCATCTGGATATCGAAGCGATCGCGTGGCTGGAACGCGAACTTGGCGCGAGCCGAGCGGCCTTTGTGCTGATCTCGCATGACCGAGCCTTTTTGAGGGCTCTGACGCGGGCAACGCTTTGGATTGACCGGGGGGCTGTTCGGCGACAGGAGCAGGGTTTTGAAGCCTTTGAGGCCTGGCGGGACAAGGTCTGGGAGGAAGAGGACCAGCAACGCCACAAGCTGAATCGCCTGATCAAATCTGAAGCGAAATGGGCGGTTGAGGGCATTAGCGCCCGACGCAAACGCAACCAAGGCCGGGTGCGGGCCTTGCAGGCGTTGAGAACTGAAAAGGCGGCGCAGATCAAACGTCAGGGTTCGGCTGCAATGGCGCTGGAGGCAGGGCCAAAATCGGGCCGCAAGGTCATTGAGGCCAAGGCGCTGGCCAAAGGATTTGGCGACAAGCAGATCGTTCGGAACTTTGATCTGCTGGTACAGCGCGGTGACCGGGTGGCCTTTGTCGGGCCGAACGGTGTTGGAAAAACAACGTTGCTGAAGATGCTGCTGGGGCAGGTGGAGCCGGACGCGGGCTCGGTATCTCAGGGGACGAACCTTGAAATCGCGGTATTCGATCAGAACCGCGCCCAACTAGACCCTGAGATGAGCCTGTGGGACAGTCTGACCGGCGATCCGGCTATGCGGGTGTCGGGCAAAGCCGATCAGGTGATGGTGGGCGGGCAGCCCAAACATGTTGTAGGGTATCTCAAGGAATTTCTATTTGACGAACGGCAGGCCCGAGCAGCCGTCAAGTCCCTGTCCGGTGGGGAAAAAGCCCGATTGCTTCTGGCCAAGCTGATGGCGAAACCCTCGAACCTATTGGTGCTGGACGAACCGACAAACGATCTGGATGTCGAGACGCTGGACCTGCTGCAAGAGCTTCTGGACGATTACGACGGCACCGTTCTGCTGGTCAGCCATGACCGGGATTTTCTGGACCGCGTGGCGACAACCACCATCGCGATGGAGGGTAACGGACAGGCGACAGTTTATGCTGGCGGTTGGTCGGATTACATCGCACAGCGCGGTGATGTGATCGAAAAAAGTGTAGAAAAAGCAAAGCTTTCAAAGCCAAAGGTCAAGCAGGAAGAAAAGCCGAAATCCGGCTTGTCCTTCTCGGAGAAGCACCGGCTGGAGAAACTGCCTGCCGAGATCGCGCGCCTAGAGGCCGAGATTGCCAAGCTGGAAGAGTTGATGTCCGATCCCGAGCTGTTCACGCGTGAGCCGGTGAAGTTCCAAAAAGCGACCGAGGCGTTGGTTGAGCGGCAGGAGAAACTCTCGGCCGCTGAAGAGGAATGGCTGACGCTCGAAGAGAAAGCTGAAAGCGTTTAGCGGGCCAGACGTCTTGCTGGATTACCTGCCACGGTTTCTCTGGCGGGGACATCTTTGGTGACGACGCTGCCTGCGCCGATTGTGGCGTAGTCGCCTATGGTTATGCCGGGCAACAGGATCGCTCCGCCGCCAATCCAACCTGCCTGCCGATGTTGACGGGCAGGCCGACTTCCAGCCCTTGTGCCCGATCAGCAGGGTCTTTGGCATGATGCGCGCAGTAAATCTGAACATTGGGGCCGAACATCGTGTCGTCGGCAACCCGAACGGGGGCCGTGTCCAGAACAACGCATCCGGCATTGAAGAAAACCCGGCTGCCCAGATGGATGTTCATTCCATAGGCGCAATGAAAAGGGGCTTCGAGAAAACAGTCCTCGCCGACATGGCCCAGCAGCGCGTGCAGTTCCGGGGCCATCGCGCCGCGTGTATCGGGCGGACAGGTGTTGTGAGCGTGAACAGCCCGTCGTGCTTGCGCGCGCAGATCGTCCAACTCGGGATCGAGACAGCAATACCACTGCCCGGACTGCATTTTCTGGCGCTCCGACATGGAGCTGTCTTACCGCATCCGCAGAGCGCCGTCGATGCGGATGACCTCGCCGTTCAGGTAGCCCATTTCAACGATGAAACCGGCCAGTCGCCCGTATTCCTTGGGGTCACCCAGGCGGGCCGGGTTCGGGACATCTGCGGCAAGTTGTTGTTGCACGTCTTCAGGAAGGCCCGCCAGCATCGGGGTCATAAAGATTCCCGGCGCAATGGTCATGACGCGAATCCCGGTTGAGGCCAGGTCGCGTGCCATCGGCAGGGTCATGCCAACCACGCCGCCTTTAGATGCTGCATATGCCGCCTGTCCCTTTTGGCCGTCGAATGCAGCAATAGATGCAGTGTTGATGATCACACCGCGCGCCCCGTCTGGTTCGGGTTCGTTCTTTGCCATCTCGGCCGCAGCCAGCCTTGAGACGTTAAATGTGCCGACAAGATTGATGTCGATCGTGCGCTGGAACGCGTCCAGCGGGTGTGGGCCATCCTTGCCGACCGTCTTGATTCCATAAGCGATACCGGCGCAGTTCACAGTCGCGGTAATCTTGCCCATCCTGTCCATACCGTGGCGCACGGCAGCTGCGACCGAGGATTCGTCTGTTACATCCGTCAGCGCAAAATACCCGCCGATTTCGGAGGCGACTTGAGCGCCACGGTCCGCGTCACGGTCCAGAATGGTGACTTGTGCGCCCTGCTCGGCAAAGTGACGGGCGGTGGCTTCGCCCAGACCGGATGCGCCGCCGGTGACAAGAGCGGCTGTGGTGGACAGGTGCATCGGAACTCCTCCCTAGGATATGAACAACTGTTCAATAACTGCTTTGCAGGGGCTGTGTCCATATCTTTGAGCCCGAACGCCCAAAGGGGCGGCGCGGAATAACCGCTGCCGGGCCAATACACATCTTTAAGGCATCTTAATCCGCGCTTCACGAAAACGCGCCTGTTCGTGAACGAAGTAATCACAGCCATTGCGTGTTTTTTCGTCAGGAGGTTCCGATATGGTAAATGGTATGAAACAAACACTGGGCGCTGTTCTGGCTGCACCTGTCTTTGGGATTGTGGTTGCCGGCAGTGCTGTTGCAGCGCCGGAAACGTGTAACTGGAAAACGGCTCGAAATCTTGCGAATGCAGGCGACTATGCCGGTCTTTGCGATTGTGTTCAGGTGACCCCGAGCTTTCTGGACAGACTTCAGAAGCGACCGGATTTTGAGACAACGCTGCGCATTACCGGGGCGCAATGCCCGGGGCTGGCCGCTTTGCTGACAGATGTGCCAACGGCAAGCCTGTCCGGTCTGGCAGAGAATCGGGGCGAAAGCCGCGGTTCAGAACCCGGCGGGGCGGGATTTGCGAACGCGGCTGGTCCAGACGGCCTCGGTGGTGGCGGAGAACCTGACAACGGCGGCCAAGAACCCGGTGGTGGCGGTGGAGAACCTAGCGGTGGCGGTGGAGAACCTAGCGGTGGCGGTGGAGAACCCGGCGTTGGCGGTGGAGAACCCGGCGGTGGCGGTGGAGAGCCCGGCGGCGGTGGCGGAGAACCCGGTGGTGGCGGTGGAGAACCCGGCGGTGGCAAAGGCAATAACGGCGGCGGAAAGGGCCATAACGGCGGCGGCAAAGGTGGCGATAAGGGTAACAATGGCGGCGGCAACGGCGGCGAGGGCAGCAGTCCGGGTCGCGGAAACAACGCCAACGACGACGAGGGCGAAAGCGACCGGCCCGGTCGCGGAAAGGGACGTCAGTAGCCTTGCCTATTCCAAAATAGATACGGCCACCCAATCGGGTGGCCGTTTCCTGCTTTGCAATCAAAGGTGAAAGGGGCGTCAGCCCAGTTGCACCAATGCGTGGCGTTTCTTGCCTGCACTCAGCTTGATCGGGGATGACAATGCGCCCGCGTCGATCATCAAACCTGCATCCGTCAGCGGAGCGTCGTCCAGTTTGGCCCCGTTTTCAGCAATCAGGCGCTTGGCCTCTTTGCCGGATTTGGCGAGGCCTGATTTGACAATGATCTGCACGATGGACATGCCGTCGCCCAGCTCGTCCGCGCTGAGGGTCAGGGTGGGCAGATCGTCTCCAACGCCACCTTTTTCGAACACTTCACGGGCCGTGGCTTCGGCCGTTGCCGCAGCTTGCGCCCCGTGGAGAAGGGCTGTCACCTCATTGGCGAGGCGGATTTTGGCCTCATTGACCTCGGACCCGGCAAGCGCGCCAAGACGGTCACATTCATCCACCGGCAATTCGGTATAGAGCTTCAGGAACCGCCCGACATCCGCATCGGTGGTGTTGCGCCAGAACTGCCAGAATTCATAGGGCGAGCGCATCTCGGCGTTCAGCCAGACCGCGCCATCCTGCGATTTGCCCATCTTCTTGCCGTCGCTGGTGGTCAACAAGGGAGAGGTCAGGCCGTAGATTTCGTGATCCAGCACCCGGCGTGTCAGGTCGATACCGTTGACAATGTTGCCCCACTGGTCGCTGCCGCCCATTTGCAGAACGCAGCCATAGCGGCGGTTCAGCTCCAGAAAGTCATAGGCTTGCAGGATCATGTAGTTGAACTCGAGAAACGACAGCGACTGTTCGCGATCCAGCCGGGATTTCACCGATTCAAAGCTGAGCATCCGGTTGACCGAGAAATGCCGCCCGATGTCGCGCAGGAAATCGAGGTAGTTCAGATCATCCAGCCATTCGGCATTGTTCAACATCAGCGCTTTGTTTTCGGCGTCAGTGTCGTAATCGATATAGGCCGCGAACACCTTTTTGATGCCTGCGATGTTTTCGTCGATCTGTTCGGGACCCAGCAGGGGGCGCTCATCCGCGCGGAACGAGGGGTCGCCCACCTTGGTGGTGCCGCCGCCCATAAGGGTTATCGGCTGATGACCGGTCTTCTGGAACCAGCGCAGCATCATGATCTGGATCAGACTGCCCACATGTAACGACTTGGCCGTTGCATCAAAGCCGATATAAGCTGGCTTGCACCCACTGATCAGCGCGTCGTCAAGGCCCTGATAATCGGTGCAGTCGGCGAGGAAGCCGCGCTCGATCATCGTGGCGATGAAATCCGATTTGGGGTGGTAGGTCATATCGTGCCCTCGGGGTTTGTGTTGCGGGGCACTGTATAGGCGGCGCTGCGGATGAGGAAAAGCCACCTTTTCACTCTAAAACCGCGTGCCGTGATATGCGCGCGCAACTTGATGGCCGGGGTGTTGATCATGAAACGCGACGTCGGAAAAAAACCGACGCCCCCAATCAGAAGGCTTGCCAAGGCGGCATAACAAAAGCACCTTGACCAAGCTGCAACCCAGAGGTGAAGTCCAGAACCCCGGGCACGGCGGAAACATTGCCAGATCAGGAGGCAGGCGTGGGCCAAACCATCAAGAAACACGGAATGGTTCGGGCATTGGGCGCAATGTCCGGTACGTCGCTGGACGGGGTGGACGCTGCGGTGGTGGAAACCGACGGGCATTCCATCGCTGGATTCGGGAAAAGCGGCTATCGCGCCTATACCGATGCCGAACGCGAAATTCTGCGGGCGGCTTTGGGGCAATGGCACGGTCCACAGGTCGACGCGGCGGCTGAGATGGTGACCTTTGCCCATGCCGAAGCGCTGTCCGAGTTCGAAGATGTAGACCTGATTGGCTTTCACGGCCAGACTTTGGCGCATGAACCGCGCGGGCGCGGGACATTGCAGGTGGGCGATGGTCTTGGGTTGGCGCAGGCGCTGGGGCGCCCGGTGGTCTGGGACTTCCGAAGCGATGACGTGGCTATGGGGGGCGAGGGCGCTCCGTTAGCACCGTTTTTTCACTTTGCCTGCGCCAAGTGGTTTGGCGCGGACCGCCCCTTGTGCTTTTTGAACCTGGGTGGTGTTGGCAACCTGACCTATGTGGACCCAAGCTTTGATGGTCCCGAGGCGCCAGGGGCGCTGCTTGCCTTTGATACGGGGCCGGCGAACGCGCCGGTCGATGACCTCATGCAAGCCCGGTTGGGGCAGCCGATGGACCGGGATGGTGCGGTTGCGCGCAATGGCACCGTCGAAATGGGTGCGTTGGAGCTGTTTCTGGCTGAGCCTTTCTTCGCACGTATGCCGCCCAAGTCGCTAGACCGGAACGATTTCTCTGAGATGATCGAACTAGTGAAAGAACTGGGTGACGCTGACGCGGTGGCAACCCTGACCGGGATGTGCGCAGCGGGTGTGGTGCAGGGGATGGAACATTGTCCGCAGCCGCCGTCTTGCGTGCTGGTTACAGGCGGTGGACGGCGCAATCCGGTGTTGATGGAGATGCTGCGCGTATCCCTCGACTGTCCGGTCGAACCGGTCGAGGCGGTGGGGCTGGACGGCGACATGCTCGAGGCGCAGGCCTTTGCCTATCTGGCTGTGCGCGTGGCGCGGGGATTGCCAACCTCGTGCCCCGGAACAACCGGGGTGAAAGCGCTGGTGGGTGGCGGCATGGTCAGTTCAGTGAACGTTCAACCGGTGGGTTGAGGCTGCATACAAGTATCGGCTAACGTGTTATCGACACACAGGCTTGCCACTGCGACGGGCTGTGTCGAAGTGAAAATGCCCTTTGTGATACCGGTCAGCGTCAGGACCAAGAACAGTTCCGAACAGGCCACAGGCTCCGCTGTGCAACTCTTGCAACACGACGCTTTGATCGGTGTCGCTCCACCCGTCCTGAACGGTGATCTGCGTTCCGTCCTGCAACACGAAGGTCGAGATATCGATGGCCCGACCCCGCGCATGTTCGGAAATGCGCGCATAGGGCTGGTTGTTCTGCGTCTTGCAGGCATAGTGGCCAACAACCCGCATACCCTTGAGCCCACCCCCCAGATCGGCAAAGGCGGGTTTGGCGACGTTTTCGATCCACGTTTTCAGCGTGACGGCTGTCTGACAGTCCATCAGCGAGAACTGGCTGAGCGCAATGTCCGAAATTCTGTAAATCCGGACCGGGTTGGCGATGCCGCAACCCAGCGCTTTTCCAGCCAAAGACGTGCGGGTTTCGCCCAAGATGGTCCAGTCACCACAGACCGCCCCGCGGTCACGCATACGCTGACGACCCACTTCAAACTGGCGAAACTTGCAAGGGCGCAGCGCTGGGCGTTTCGAGGTCAGCACCGCAGGTTCGACAGTCCCGGCAGGTTCGATATGTTCGGTCGTGACTTCCTCCTGCAGATCGGGCAGTGCCAGTTCGGATGAAAGGCGGGATTCTGCACAGGCGGGCTCAGCGTTTGCAAGACAGGTACTTGCGAACAGAAGCAGAAGGACCAGAAAGATGCGTTTCACAATCACCCGATGCTCCGATACCTGCGGTTGCGTTGACAGAATGATAAATGGGTAACTTTCTGTAAACTCACCTTTTCAGAGCATCCCCAGATCAGCTTATCCCCGAGGGATATCAAACCCAGGTTCTGCCAGTTGGAACCCATCGAATTGAAATCCGGGAGAAACTGTACAGCTGACCAGCGTGTAATCACCGGTGCTGCGCGCGGCCTGCCAATGGCCGTTGGGAACAATCAGTTGTGGTGCGCCCCGAGACAAATCGGGCGACAGCACATGGTCAACCGCCGGACCCTTGTCTGTTGCACTCAAGGACAGGATCAGTGGCGCGCCCGCGTGGTAGAGCCAGATCTCGGTCGCGTCGACCCGGTGCCAGTGGCTGCTTTCCCCCGCTTGCAGCAGGAAGTAGATGCAGGTGCCGGTCGGGCGGCCCTTGTTCTCGGCACGCCAGGTTTCCGCGTACCAGCCGCCCTCGGGGTGAGGTTGCAGGTTCAGGCGATCGATGATCTCTTGTGCTGTCATGTGGCCCCCGTGTGTTTGGCGCAATTATGCACGGCAAGGTGTGATCCGCTATGGTATTCGTGCGCACGGGGAATATGTATGCCGCATGACACTGACCATTCCATTCGATAACTCATATACCCGCCTGCCGGACGCGTTCTTTGCGCGACAGAAACCGGCGCCTGTACGCGCGCCCAAGTTGATTGCCTTCAATGATGATCTGGCGCGGCTGTTGCAGGTCCATCCGGGTGATGTGCAAGAGATGGCGGAAGTCTTTGCAGGTAATCGCATCCCCGATGGTGCGGACCCCATCGCGCAGCTTTACTCCGGGCATCAGTTTGGCCAGTACAACCCGCAGCTTGGGGACGGGCGTGCGGTGCTGTTGGGCGAAACTGTCGGAACGGATGGCGTGCGGCGGGATGTTCAGCTGAAAGGCTCGGGCCCGACGCCGTTTTCTCGTCGAGGCGACGGCAGGGCTTGGCTGGGTCCGGTTCTGCGCGAATACGTGGTGTCCGAGGCGATGCACGCGCTGGGCATTCCCACAACACGCGCACTGGCGGCGGTAGAGACCGGTGAAACCGTGTTCCGGGAGGGTCCGATGCCCGGTGCGGTGCTAACCCGGGTTGCAACCAGCCATCTACGGGTAGGCACCTTTCAGGTCTTTGCAGCGCGGGGGCAGTTGGACAATCTGCGGCGCCTGACAGACTACGCAATCGCGCGCCACTATCCCGGGGCCGAAGGGCCAATGGACCTGTTGCGGGCCGTTCGGGATGCGCAGGCCCACCTGATCGCTCAGTGGATGAGCGTGGGTTTCATCCATGGGGTCATGAACACCGACAATTGCTCGATTACAGGTGAGACCATCGATTATGGCCCCTGTGCCTTCATGGATGTTTATCACCCCAATACGGTCTACAGTTCGATAGATCGGATGGGCCGTTATGCCTATGCCAACCAGCCAGATATTGCCGTCTGGAATCTGGCGCAGCTGGCAACCTCTCTGATTCAGCAGATGGACAACAAGGACGCCGCTGTTGAGCAGGCGACCGAGATCGTGCATGCCATGCCGGACCTGCTGCAACAGAACTGGTTGACCCGGTTCCGGGCAAAGATCGGGCTGACGACCGCTGAAGAAGGCGATCAGGCGCTGATCACCGATTTGCTAAAACGTATGGCCGAGGGGCAGGCTGATTTCACCAACACCTTCCGTGCGCTGGGCAAAGATACCGTGCGCGATCAGTTTGTCGATCCACAGGCCTTTGACAGTTGGGCAGAAGGCTGGCGTGCGCGTTTGGCGCATGAGGCGCCACCGCATGAAGTGATGACCGCGGCGAACCCGGCCTTTATCCCGCGCAATCACCGCGTCGAGCAGATGATTCGATCAGCGGTGGCGGGGGATTACCAACCGTTCCATCGGTTGAATACAATCCTAACGCGGCCATACGACGATCAGGCAGAAGCGGCGGATCTCAAACGGCCCCCGACCGATAACGAAGTTGTGCACGCCACGTTTTGCGGAACATGACGGTCAAACATCTCTGGAAATCCCTCGCTGCGGAACGTTTCGCTGGGAGGGGCGAACGGATTTGCCCGTTCCAGATCGGTGTCGGATGCGCTGAAACTGCTGTATCTCCGTCCTGCCGCACCTGGATGATATGAGGGGAAACCCGTCTGTTTCCGGCCACGCCACGTGCCGGGTTTTTAGGCGATATATTGTGCCGAGGCGACTTCCCCGGTTGCCGTTGTTGAGAAGTGAAACTGAAGGGTTGCGTCCGGCGACAGGCGTGGCACTTTGGGTCAAGCCCACTGGTCAGGTCTATATGCAGTCATCTTCCACCCTTCGCATCGCCAGCTATAACATTCAGAAATGCCTCGGGCTGGATCTCCGGCGCCAGCCGCAGCGCATTTTGCAGGTCATCGAACATATGCAGGCCAATATCGTTGTGTTGCAGGAGGCCGACAAACGTCTGCCGCCGCGGCCGGCGGCCCTGCCGCATTTCATGCTGGATGAAGCCGGTTGGCAGATCGTCGATCTGGGTGGTGCCGGCAGTCTGGGCTGGCATGGCAATGCAGTGATCTGGCGTGGCGAGGGCCTTTCGGTCCGGCGGACCGGACATCACGAATTACCCGGGCTTGAACCGCGCGGCGCGGTCCGTGTTGAATTTGATACCCATATCGGGCCGTTGCGGGTGATGGGAATGCATCTGGGGCTGTTGCCTGCATCGCGACGTCAGCAGATCTCGCATATCAGGCGGTTTGATAAAGAGCTGGAGCAGATGCCGACTGTCTGGGCGGGGGATTTCAACGAATGGTCCCGACAGCCTGTTCTGGATCACCTGGCACCGGAAATGCGTTTTCTGCCCCCCAAGCCGAGTTTTCCCGCCGCGCAGCCGCTGGGCGCGCTGGATCGGATCGCGCTGGGCGTGGGCGTCAGGGCCACTGCGCATGGTGTCCATGACGCGCGCCCGGCACATATCGCTTCGGATCATCTGCCGGTTTGGGCTGATTTGGCGTGCGTGGCTTAAGTTCACCGGAAAAGAAGAAATCCCTGTGGCGCAAATCGCACAGACATACTAAGACAGACACCCGAGCAATTCTGAGGGGCATCATGTCGGAAACGATTATTGGACGTTGTGAGGCCAAGGGTCTGCGCATGACCGGTCAAAGAAGGATCATCGCGCAGGTATTGGAACAAAGCGACGACCATCCGGATGTCGAAGAACTGTACGCGCGTGCTTCTGCCATCGACACAGGCATCTCGATTGCGACGGTGTATCGTACGGTCAAACTGTTCGAAGAAGCCGGAATTCTGGAACGTCTGGAGTTCGGCGATGGGCGGGCCCGTTACGAGGATGCCGAGCGTGATCACCACGATCACCTGATCGACATGCAGTCGGGGGAGGTAATCGAATTTGTCGACCCCGAGATCGAAGCCCTGCAGGAAAAGATCGCCGCCAAGCTTGGGTACAAGCTGAAAGGGCATCGGCTGGAACTGTATGGCGTGCCGCTCAAGCAGAAGTGATCCATCACAAATCACGAACGGCCCCAACACGTTAATTCATTGAATGTGTCGGGAATTGGCTTGCCAGATGCCGCTGGTTGCGGTTCATGTGCCCGCATACTGCACCCCAAGTACCCTTTTCCTACGGACGCGCGCATGAATAACGTAAACGGCATCCTTTTGCTGATCGGCTCGATGGCGGCCTTTTCTCTTGAGGATATGTTCATCAAGTTCCTGTCGGGCGCTGTGCCGACAGGTCAGATCATGGTGTGTCTGGGTGTGTTCTGCGGGCTTGTCTTTGCGGTGATGTCGGTGGTCACCCGCAAACGCATCTTCGATCCCGTGGCGTGGAAACTGCTGCCGATGGTACGTGCAGGGACAGAAGGATTCGGTGCCGTAACCTTTGTCACCGCGTTGTCGCTGATTGATCTGTCCACTGTCGCCGCCGTGTTTCAGGCCATGCCGCTTGCCGTGACCATGGGCGCGGCCCTGTTTCTGGGAGAGCAGGTCGGCTGGCGCCGCTGGAGCGCCATTGGTGTCGGCTTTATCGGTGTTCTGATGATCATTCGCCCCGGATTGGAAGGGTTTCAGCCAGACTCGCTGTTTGTCGTCCTGACCGTGTTTGCGATTGCGGCGCGTGATCTGATAACGCGCAAGCTGGATGCTCGGGTGGCCTCATCCGTTGTGGCGATGCAGGCGTATATCGCAGTGGCGCTGGCCGGGCTGCTGTTGATGGTCATTTCCGGAACACCCTTTGTGCCGGTGCAAAGCGGCCAGGCAGGGCCATATCTGGGCGCGATCGGTTTCGGCGTTTTGGGGTATTACGGCATCGTAACGGCCATGCGGGTTGGCGAGGCTTCGGCCATGATGCCATTCCGTTACACGCGTCTGGTGTTTTCGATCCTTGCCGGAATGTTGATGTTCGGTGAACGCCCTGACGCGCTGACAATGGCTGGGGCGAGCCTCATCATCGGATCTGGCCTGTATACCTTTATCCGCGAGCGACGTCTGGCGCGCAATCTGGTTCCGGCCTGATCCTGTTGGCGCAAACAGCAAACTGTTAGCCCTAAAGGTCGGTAAATATGCGTGTTAGCGATAACGGAACCGGTTTACTTTTGGCCGGTTGCTGCTATGACGCGTGCAACCGACTGCAGCCATAGGGACAGACCTCATGAGCACCATTATTGACATCCACGCGCGCGAAATTCTGGACAGCCGGGGCAACCCGACGGTCGAGGTCGACGTGATTCTGGAAGACGGCACCATGGGCCGCGCCGCCGTACCGTCCGGTGCGTCCACCGGCGCGCATGAAGCCGTAGAAAAACGCGACGGCGACAAATCCCGCTATATGGGCAAAGGGGTTCTGGAAGCCGTGGCCGCCGTGAATGGTGAAATCGCCGAGGAACTGGTGGGCTTTGACGCGACAGAACAAGTGGCCATCGACCAGGCGATGATCGAACTGGACGGAACCAATAACAAAGGCCGTCTGGGCGCCAACGCCATTCTGGGTGTGTCGCTGGCCACCGCAAAGGCGGCAGCCGATTTCACGACGCAGCCCCTTTATCGTTACGTCGGTGGTACCTCAGCTCGCGTGCTGCCGGTACCGATGATGAACATCATCAATGGCGGCGAACACGCCGACAACCCGATCGACATTCAGGAGTTCATGATCATGCCAACCTCGGCCGCGAATATTCGCGAGGCCGTGCGAATGGGGTCCGAAGTGTTCCATACGCTGAAGAAAGAACTGTCTTCCGCGGGTCTCGCCACGGGCGTGGGCGATGAGGGCGGTTTTGCCCCCAACATCGCCAGCACCCGCGAGGCGCTGGACTTCATCCTGAAATCCATCGAAAAGGCGGGCTACAAACCCGGCGAAGAAATCCACCTGGCCTTGGATTGCGCGGCGACCGAGTATTTCAAGGATGGTAAATACGTTCTGGCGGGCGAGGGGATCACCCTGACATCCGAAGAAAACGCAGCCTATCTGGCGGCTCTGGTCAATGACTATCCGATCATCTCGATCGAAGACGGCATGTCCGAGGATGATTGGGACGGCTGGAAAGCCCTGACCGACGCCATCGGCGACAAGGTGCAGCTGGTGGGCGACGACCTGTTCGTGACCAATCCGGCGCGCTTGGCCGAAGGGATCAAGCGCGGCTGCGCGAACTCGATGCTGGTTAAGGTGAACCAGATCGGATCGCTGACCGAAACCCTGCGCGCCGTCGATATGGCGCACCGTGCGCGTTATACCAACGTGATGTCGCACCGTTCGGGCGAGACCGAGGATGCCACTATTGCCGATCTGGCGGTGGCGACCAATTGCGGTCAGATCAAAACCGGCTCGCTGGCGCGGTCGGATCGGTTGGCCAAATACAACCAGTTGATCCGCATTGAGGAATCGCTGGGCGAGGTTGCGGAATACGCAGGCGCGTCGATCCTTCGCAAATAACGCGCTTGGTGCTAGGCTGGCCCCTGGTTTTATTCCGGGGGTCGCATTGTGCTGAACATCATCGAACCGGAAACGCCGGACCAGATTGAAGCGGTTCGGCGTTTGTGTTGGGATTACAGGGATTTCCTGCTGGCACTGGATGAAAGAACCGCCCAGATTGTGCAGGCTTTCTACCCAAGCGAAAAATACGCCCGCGTGATGGACAACATCGACGCGGAACACACACCGCCGACCGGTGGGATCAAACTGGCATTGCTGCATGGGGAACCGGTCGGCTGCGGTATGTTTCACACGTACGAACCCGGTGTAGCTGAAATCAAACGTGTATTTGTAACTGACGCAGCAAGGGGGACCGGAGCAGGCCGTGCCATCATGCTTTCGCTGATCGAAATGTGCCGAGATATTGGGTTCGACTATATTCGAATGGACACCGGCAAACCCCTGGAAGCGGCGACTCGGTTATACCTGTCTTTAGGCTTTCACCTGCGCGACGCCTATTACGAAACTCCTGAAATCGCACCCGGCCACCTGCTTTTTTTTGAGATGCCGCTATTTGAGAATGGCACCCTCAGGCCAGAGAAAAGTTAAATTTTTCAGGGACATGTTCGTTTGCGGTTGAGGTGTTTGACAATAAAAATGTAGCTTATCTATTCTTATGTGTGAACTTGTTACTTATCACGTCCACACTGAATGCCGTAGTTTGTCTTCATTGCAGAAAGGAGACTACGATGTCTGTATCCAAATTCCTTCTGATAATCGCCACAACGTCCATCACAGTATTGTCCGCCTGCGCGGGTCCGGGAACGTATCCGATAACCGGAGAAGAGGTTTCGTCGAATGACCCGGTTCAGGACATGAATCCGGCAAATATCTTCCGCGGCGAGTCGCGCTAAAGTACCTTGCTCATCAGCATATACCTGTCACGTTGTCTGAACCCGGTGCGCAGATATAGCTTTTGGGCAGTTTCATTGTTTCGGTCGACTTCCAGATGAAGAGCCATCAGGCCTGCCCCGGCAAGAGCTTTGGGCAGGTCCAAAAGAACCTCGGTGGCAATGCCGCGGCCCCGAACGGCGGGGCGTATGTAGATCTCGTCCACGAAACCGTCCATGCCGCCAAACTCGACTGACCAGCCAAAGGTCAGGATGATATATCCCAAAGGCGCGCGCCCGGGCCCAATCAGATAGACACAGCCATGAGGGATACCATCCAGCATGGGGGCGAGGGCATTGCGTGTCTTGTCGGCGTCCTGTGTCAGCCCGGCCTCGGTATGAAAGGCGGTGACCAGCGTCATCAGGCGATCCAGATCGTCGGGACGCGCTAGGCGGAGGGCAGCGCTCATAATCTGGCCAGCCTTTCTGTCAGCAAGGTGAAAAAGCCGTCGGCGTCGATTTCCCCCATGAACAACGCATTTGGTGCGCGGTTGGTGACACCCCACCAATCCGCAACGGTCATGCCCAAGGTCAGGTCGGACCCTGTTTCAATCTCGACATTCACGCGGCGGCCCGAAAACAGCGCGGGGCGGATCAGATAGGCGGTGACGCAAGGGTCGTGCAGGGGAGCGCCCGCGCTGCCGTATTTCTCTTTGTCGAAGCGTTCAAAGAAATCCGTCATCTCGGCCACGGCATGCCCAACCTTGCTGTCCAATGCGCGGAACGCGTCGTTTCGCGGTTTGGTCACCAGCGCTTTGTGCGTGATATCCAATGGCATGACAACAATCGGTATTCCGGATTTAAAAACGATATCAGCAGCTTCTGGGTCGACATAGATGTTGAATTCAGCAGTGGGGGTGATGTTGCCGACTTCGAAATACGCCCCACCCATCAAGACGATTTCCTGCACGTGGTCGATGATATCGGGGGCCTTGCGAAACGCAGTCGCGACGTTTGTCAGCGGACCCAGTGGACAAAGGGTCACGGTCCCCGGCTCTTCAGCACGCAGGGTGTCGATGATGAAATCCACAGCGTGACCTTTGGCCAGGGGCATCTGCGGATCCGGCAGGACCGGGCCATCCAGCCCGGTTTTTCCATGCACATGTTCTGCGGTGACAAGCGGACGGTTCAGCGGTTTGTCGCAGCCCGCATAAACCGGCACATCCGTACGTCCGGCCAATTCACAAACGATTCGGGCGTTCTTGGCTGTAAGGGCGAGCGGGACGTTACCCGCGACGGCCGTAATACCCATAACCTCGATCTCGTCCGGGCTGGCCAGCGCCAGCAGGATGGCGACGGCGTCGTCCTGTCCGGGATCGGTGTCGATGATGATCTTGCGAGGGGGCATAGGCGTCTCCGGGGGTCGTGAAGGTGGGACACTCGCAAGTGTCGGATCGCTTGTCTACCCGTTTCTGGTCGCGGCCAGTGTATCCACCGGCGGGAGTTTGCCATTCGCGCGATGCTCTTCCGTTTTAACCTCGTCCCACAGCGCATCCATCTCGGCCAGATCGCTTTGCGAGGGGGTCTTGCCCCGTTCGGCCAGCCGGGCTTCGACCTTTTCAAAGCGACGGGTGAACTTGGCATTGGTGCGACGCAGGGCGGCTTCGGGTTCGATGCCAAGATGACGACCCAGATTGACCATCACGAACAGCAGATCGCCGAATTCGTCTTCCAGCGCGTCAGCATCCATTTTGTCACGCGCCTCTTCCAGTTCGGCGGCTTCTTCGGTGATCTTGGCCAGAACATGGCTGGCGTCAGGCCAGTCGAACCCCACCCGAGCGGCACGTTTTTGGAGCTTATGCGCGCGCAGCAGTGCGGGCAGGTTTGCGGCCACACCGTCCAGCGCACCTTTCTGTTCCTTGCCCGCCCGCTCGGCGGCTTTGATGGCCTCCCAATCTTTGATTTGCTGGTTAGCCGACTTGTCGCGGGATTCATCGCCAAACACATGCGGATGGCGGCTGACCATCTTGTCTGACATGGTGCGTACGACGTCCTGAAAGGTGAAATGTCCTGCTTCTTCTGCCATTTGGGCGTGAAACACGGATTGAAACAGTAAATCCCCCAGTTCGCCCTTAAGCTCGTCAAAGGCTTCGCGTTCGATGGCGTCAGCGACCTCATAGGCCTCTTCGATCGTATAGGGGGCGATGGTCGCGAAATCCTGTTCGATATCCCACGGGCAGCCGGATTGCGGATCGCGCAGGCGGCGCATGATTTCCAGCAGCCGTTCGATACCTGCATCGCTGTCATGGATCAGAGGATTTTCAGCCATTGCGAACCCTTTCATTCCGGTGTCAGATGCATCCATTCCGCAGTCCCGATCAGGAGTCCACCCCAGATGCCCGTCGTCAACCGAATTGCCGATTTCTCTGCCGACATGACCAGATGGCGCCAGTATCTGCATACCATCCCAGAGTTGGAATTCGAATGCCATGAAACTGCGGCCTTTGTGGCGGAACGTCTGCGTGAGTTCGGGGTCGATGAGTTGCATGAGGGGCTCGCAAAGACCGGGATGGTCGCGATCATAAACGGGCAGGGCGACGGGCCGACGATTGGCCTGCGCGCCGATATGGATGCGTTGCCAATTACCGAAGAAACAGGCGTTGACTACGCCTCTCAGAACCCCGGAAAGATGCATGCCTGCGGTCATGACGGGCATACCACGATGTTACTGGGCGCGGCCCGTTATCTGGCCGAGACGCGAAATTTCAGCGGTCGCGTGGCGCTGATCTTTCAACCCGCCGAGGAAGATGGCGGTGGTGCTGGCGTGATGGTCGAAGAAGGCATCATGGACCGGTTCGACATCTCGCAGGTCTACGCGCTGCACAACGCGCCGGGATTTGCCGAAGGGACATTCTATACCACGCCGGGGCCGATCATGGCGGCTGTCGATACGTTCGAAGTGCATATTCAGGGTGTCGGCGGCCACGGTGCGATGCCGCATGAAACCCGTGATCCGGTTATGGCGGCCTGTGGGATTGCGCAGGCCATTCAGACCATTGTCAGTCGCAACCACTATGCGCTGGATGATCTTGTCGTTTCGGTCACGCAAATTCACACAGGCACGGTCAACAACGTGATCCCGGATACGGCCTATATCAACGGCACCGTTCGAACATTCGATCCGAACGTGCAGCAGATGGTGATGCGACGCATGGCCGAGATTGTCGAGGGGCAGGCCAAATCCTATGGGGTCGAGGCGCGTTTGGAATACAATGTCGATTACCCTGCCACCATCAATGATGCCGAAAAGGCGGGTTTTGCGACCGAAGTGGCGCGAGAAATATCCGGAGATGACCGGGTCACCGGCAATACCGGGCGCGAGATGGGGGCCGAGGATTTTTCGTACATGCTGCAAAAGCGCCCCGGTGCTTATCTGTTCCTCGGGCAGGGTGAAGGCGCGGGGCTGCATCATCCGAAATACAACTTTAACGACGAAATCGCACCGGTGGGCGCGTCGTTTTTCGCGCGGATCGTGGAAAAAGCGCAGCCGTTGAGCTGATAAAGGTTCGGGAAAGGGACTACGGAAGACATGGCACTGGAAGACGCAAGAAACCAAGTGGATGAGGCATTCACCAATCCGGACCTCAAGGGGTTGTCTTATGAAAATACGTTCGGCGGCGCGACGTCTTTTCTTCGGCGGCTTTACACCAAGAACCTGAAGGGTGTGGACATCGCCGTAACCGGCGTGCCGTTTGATCAGGCGGTTACGAACCGGCCCGGCACGCGCCTTGGCCCTAGGGCGATCCGAGAGGCCAGTGCGCTTCAGTCGCCTGATGCGCCCTATGGCTGGCCCTTTGATGCGCTGAGTGAACTGGCGATCGTGGACTATGGCGATATGGCTTATGATTATGCCAATATACCGGCCTTTCCCGACACGCTGACCGACCACATCCGGACCATTCTGACCGCTGACGTAGCGTCGGTCGCGTTGGGTGGCGACCACTATATCAGCTTTCCGATCCTCAAGGCTTATGCCGAGAAATTCGGGCCAATGTCCCTGCTGCAATTCGATGCGCATACCGACACATGGGTCGATGACGATATGTCCCGCGTGGATCACGGGACAATGTTCTACAAGGCTGTAAAGTCGGGCATTGTCGATCCGAAACGCTCGGTCCAGGTGGGTATTCGCACGACGAATGAGGATACGCTGGGCGTGAACATCATCGATGCGCGTGAGGTTTATGAATCGGGGCCTGCTGCAGTGGCGCAAAAGATCAAAGACATTCTTGGTGACAGCCCCGTTTACCTCAGCTTCGACATTGACGGTCTTGACCCGGCCTTTGCCCCTGGTACGGGCACGCCGGTCTGGGGTGGGTTAAGCTCGATTCAGGCACAGATCATCCTGCGCGACATTGCCGGGATCAATATCAAGGGCGGGGACGTGGTCGAAGTATCGCCGCCCTTTGACACCTCAGGTGCGACAGCGATTGCTGGGGCCCATGTGGCGACTCAGATCATTTGCCTGTTGGGGTGGAACAAGCTGGAAAAAGCAGAAGGGTAAACCCGCATGGGTTCACGTTAACCAACAGTTAGCCATGCTTAAGGTATGTGCTGGATCACAAGACGAACAGGGGCGGGACTATTACGCGCATGACCGAATTCAACCAACCAATTAGCGGGAATGATCTGGCTCGGTTTTCCGGGCCGAACACATTCATGCGCCTGCCGCAGGCCTCCTCGCTTGAGGGGCTGGATGTGGCGGTGCTGGGGGTGCCGATGGATATCGGCACGTCGTGGCGGTCGGGCACGCGCTTTGGCCCCAAGCAAATCCGCGGCGAAAGCGCGATGATCCGGCCCTATAACATGGCCACCAGAGCGGCCCCGTTCGACAGTTTGCAGATAGCCGATATTGGGGATCTGGCGATCAACACCTTCTCGCTGGCAGACAGCCTCAGGATCATCAAGGAAAGCTATGACGCCATATTGGCGAAAGGCGTGATCCCGGTGGCCATGGGGGGCGATCATTCGATCACCCTGCCGATCCTGCGAGCCATCAAGGCAAAACACGGGCCCGTGGCACTGGTGCATGTGGACGCCCATGCCGATGTGAATGACGAGATGTTCGGTGAGCGTGAAACCCACGGTACCGTCTTCCGCCGCGCCTATGAAGAGGGGCTGATTGTTCCCGACAAGACGTTCCAGATCGGCATTCGGGGCTCGGGTTATGCCGCCTCGGACTTCACCGAAGCCAAGGACTGGGGCTTCCGCCAGTTCCCGGCCTGGGAGCTGTGGCAGCAGAACCTGACCCAAATCGGATCGCAGGTTCGCAAGATCATCGGGGACCACCCGGTTTACATCTCGTATGACATCGACAGCCTTGATCCCGCGTTTGCTCCGGGCACCGGCACGCCGGAAATCGCAGGTCTGACGACACCGCAAGCGCTGCAACTGATCCATGCCCTGCATGGGGTAAACGTGGTGGGATGTGATCTGGTCGAGGTTTCACCCCCTTATGATCCATCGGGCAACACTGCACTGACAGCGGCCAACCTGATCTACGAGATGCTGTGTATCCTGCCGGGTGTGACGTCGCGGTAAGACGCGGTGGAATGTCTTGCCGCCGGTTTTGTTCCGCTTAGGGTTCACCAAAAAGGATAGAACGGGATGAAAAAGGTGGCTTTGGGGGCAGTGATTGCGCTTGTGGTTGGGGCGGGCGGCTATGTCCGCCTGGCACCGTCCGACCCTACGCGGTGGCACGTCGCTTTTGTTGCAACCGAAAATCAGGATTTGCCCGGTGGTGTGGTGCGCGTTGTCGAAACCGGCTCCGACGGGTTGCAGCGTCTTGACGAGATTGCCCAAGCCACGTCGCGCACCACGGTTTTGGCAGGTTCGGTCAGTGAGGGTATGATCACCTATATCACCCGCACGAAATGGATCGGCTTTCCCGACTACACCACGGTTCAGCAGGATGGTGACACCCTGCGCATTCATGGGCGCCTGCGATTTGGCCGCAAGGATTTCGGGGTTAACAGAGCGCGAGTCGATGGGTGGTTGACTGCACTTCAATAGATTGAAATCAAGGGGAAAGTTCCTAAATTGGACGTATGAATGACTATGAGCAAAAGTTCCATAATGCATTGGCTGAAATTGAGCAGGCCGGTGTTAAGCAGCACATAAGAATTGATTCTGATCTTGAACGATTGAAAGCACTTGGCTTTGAACCAAGACCCTTTCTGTATTGGGCATCGCCATTAACCAATGTTGCTGTGTTTGTCTTGCTGACCTTGATAATTGCTTCGGTTCAGGCCGGGGTAACTGTCATACTTGGTGAGAACTTTTGCCTTCCCAATATATTTGGCTTTGCAGCGTTGGCCGCCGTACCACTTACTTTGCTAACAGTCGCACTCAGACTGTTCCAACGCAGGGCATACAATTTGAGCAAGTGGGAAGACTTGTAGCGCTCAGAGAGCGTTGTCACCATCTGGCGGTGTATCCAAATTTGGCCAGTCCGAGTGTAACCCAGACGACAAACACCCCTCCTGAACCTCACGCCACATGGGAACGTTCAGGGACATCTGGCATTGCGCCGTGAACATGCGTCCGTCGACCTGAAGGCAGATCATCTCACCCAGTTCGATGCGAGACCCGGATGTGTCAGTGCAATAGCAATCCCGCGTCTTGCCATCAGGGCCGATGTAATCGGCGAATGCAGGCGTCGTTGTCAGCAGCAGAGTAATTAAAACCCGTTTCATGGCCGCAAGCTTAGCATGACGTTGCCCTTGACCAAAGCCCCCGGATGAGAGACACCGCCGGGATGATCCCCGAAGAACGTCTTGAACAGATCACCCAGCGTTTCCAGTACCTCGAGGCAGCCATGGCCGATGGCGCGTCGGGTGGTGACATAGCGGCGCTGGCCAAAGAATATTCCGACCTCAAGCCTGTCGTCGATCAGATCATGGCCTGGCGACAGCTGGTGGGAGATCTGGCCGAGGCGCAGGCGATGCTGACTGACCCGGACATGAAAGAGCTTGCCGAGGAGGAGATCCCCGAGTTGCAGGCCCGCATCCCCAAGGCGGAAAACGCGCTCCAACTGGCATTGTTGCCAAAGGACGCGGCGGATGCCCGTCCGGCGATGCTGGAAATCCGCCCCGGCACCGGCGGGGACGAGGCCGCTTTGTTCGCAAGCGACCTGTTGCGCATGTATCAGCGTTACGCCGAGGCGCGTGGCTGGAAATTCGAGATTATCGAAGAACAGGCCTCGGATCTGGGCGGCATCAAGGAAGTGGTCGCCCATATCAAAGGCGACAATGTCTTTGCGCGCCTGAAGTACGAATCCGGCGTCCATCGGGTGCAACGCGTGCCCGAAACCGAAAGCGGCGGGCGCATTCACACCTCGGCGGCGACTGTGGCGGTTCTGCCCGAGGCCGAGGATGTAGACATCCAGATCGACGCCAATGATATCCGAATCGATACGATGCGAAGCTCGGGCGCGGGCGGACAGCACGTGAACACGACCGACTCGGCGGTGCGGATCACGCATCTTCCGACGGGATTGGTGGTGACGAGTTCCGAGAAGTCCCAGCATCGCAACCGCGAGATCGCCATGCAGGTTCTGAAGACGCGCTTATATGATCTGGAACGGCAGCGGATTGACAGCGAACGGTCGGCAGATCGCGCCAGTCAGGTGGGCTCGGGGGATCGCTCGGAACGCATTCGTACTTATAACTTCCCGCAGGGGCGCATGACCGACCATCGGATCAACCTGACGCTATATAAGCTGGATCAGGTGATGCAGGGCGATCTGGACGAGGTGATTGATACGCTGACGGCAGACGATCAGGCCCGGCTGCTGGCCGAGATGGCACAATGACGGGTCTGCAAACAGCGGCACAGGCCATGGTAGCAGCGACAGCGCGCCTGCGTGCGGCCGGTGTGGACGATCCGGCGCGCGACGCGCGTCTGTTGCTGGCCCACGCTGCACGGATTGAAGCCAGCCGGGTGACACTGATTGCCCCGGAAGAATTGCAGCCCGAAATCGCCGAGCGTTATGACCAGCTGATCTCCTTGCGTGCCGTTCGGGTTCCGGTGTCGCATCTGTTGGGTGAGCGGGAGTTTTACGGCCGCAGGTTTCGCGTCAGCCGGGATGTCCTTGATCCGCGCCCGGAAACAGAAACCCTTATCGAAGCGGCGTTGAGCGAACCATTTGATCATGTCCTCGACCTGGGGCTGGGCTCGGGGTGTATCCTGATAACCCTTCTGGCCGAACGCAGCAGTTCCACGGGCGTGGGTGTCGATCTGAGCGAAGCCGCCTGCCTGCAAGCCAGTGCCAATGCGGTTCAGCATCAGGTAGAGGCGCGGATTGAGATTCTTCGATCAAACTGGTTTGAAGACATTAATGGTCAATTCGACCTGATTGTTTCCAACCCTCCATATATCTCAGTGTCTGAGATGGAAGAGCTGTCGCCCGAAGTGCGCGAGCATGAGCCGCGCATGGCTCTGACGGATGAGGGGGACGGGTTGGGAGCGTATCGTCGGATCGCGGCTGCGACCCCGGATTTTCTGTTGCCGGGCGGGCGAATTCTTGTCGAAATCGGTCCGACGCAGGCGGCAAAAGTATCAGCCCTGTTCGACGCTGCCGGGTTGGTGGATGTTCGGATCATCCCTGATCTGGACGGTCGCGACCGCGTTGTCGGCGCAAGAATGCCGGGTTGAGTGGCGGGTTTGCGGCAAAAAACGCCAACCCGAACAAAAAAGCTTGTGAAAACCCGAGATTCCTCTTGTCTGCGCCGTCAGGACATGTTTACTCAGGATTAGTCGGCGAGGTTGACGCTGTTGCAGCGCACCCCTGACGCCAAGCCCAAAAAGTCGACTTCCCGTCACGGCAAACGCCTTAGAGCAGTGCAAAACACGGGTTGAGCGACAGCGCATTGATAAGGCTGACGTAAAGTAAGATGAGATCTTCCAAACCCCGTTCGCGGGCCAAGAATAACCGCAATCGTCCTTCTGGCGGCAACGTCGTAAACCGGGTTTTTGACAGCTCGGGTCCCGAAGGCAAGGTCCGTGGCACGCCGCAGCAGATTATTGATAAATACAACCAGTTGGCACGTGACGCTCAGCTGTCGAATGACCGCGTGGCGGCAGAAAACTTCCAGCAACACGCGGAACACTACCTGCGGATGCTGAGCGAAGCGCAGCGCGAGATTGACGCGCGCCGTGAAGAGCAGGAGCGCCAGAACCGCGAACGCCAGGCCGAGCGCGACCGTGAACGTGCCGAACGTCAGGAACGCGAAGCGACCCGCCAGGCTGATCCGGCCGAAGCACCGCAGCCTGATGTAATGGACCTGTCTCAGCAAGTTTCAGAGCCCGATAGCGGTCTGGTGGAGACCCCGGAAAACAAAGAAACCCCGGCGGCTGAAACACCGGAAGAGGCTCCGCGCAAGGAAAAACCCGCGCGTAAGCCACGCGCCCGGAAGCCCAAAGCTGCGCCCGAGGCAAAAGAGGAAGCACCCGCCAACACCGGGGATGCTCCAGAGGCGGCTGAGTAAAGCTGACGCCCAATGAACCAAGCCCCGAGGTCAAACTCGGGGCTTTTTTGTTTGATCAGGTTTTCTTAACTTCGCGCGCCAAAGCGCAGAACGCTTCCAGCGGGACTTGCTCGGCACGGTCCGTGGGCTTGATACCTGCGGCCAGAAGGCGGTCTTCGATATCCGGGGCAATGCCTTTGAGTGAGGCGCGCAGCATCTTGCGGCGTTGGTTGAAGGCGGCAGCCACGACGCGCGACAGGGTGGCGGCATCGGCGGGATAGCGTGGCTCGGGCAAGGCGGTCAGGTGGACCACGGCGCTTGAAACCTTGGGCGGCGGAGTGAAGGCCCCGGGGGGAAGCAACATGGCGATACGTGCCTCTGCCCGCCATTGGGCAAGGATGGCAAGGCGTCCATAGGCTTTGCTGCCGGGTTGGGCAACAATACGCTCGGCCACTTCGCGTTGGAACATCAGCGTCAGGCTCTGCCAGAATGGGGGCCATTCGGGCGGTGTCAGCCAACGCACCAGCAGCTCGGTGCCGACATTGTAGGGCAGGTTGGCGGCGACGCGGATTGGCGGTGTCAGATATTCAAGCGGGTTGATCTCCAGTGCGTCGCCGTTGATCACCTCAAGCCGACCCGGATACGCGGCGGCGATGTCGTTCAGGGCGGCAATGCACCGGGTATCTTTTTCGACGGCCACGACCTTGCGCGCGCCTTCGGACAGCAGGCCTCGCGTCAACCCACCGGGACCGGGGCCGATTTCAAGCACATCGCATTCTGACAAATCGCCGGCCTGTCGGGCGATCTTGGCAGTCAGGTTCAGATCCAACAGGAAATTCTGCCCCAGCGATTTGCGCGCCGAAAGCTGGTGGGTTGCGATGACCTCGCGCAGAGGGGGAAGCGTGTCTATAGCGCTCATGATCGGAATACCTTGGCGCCAGTTAAAGGGGCTGTGCCCGAGATTTTTGTGCCTCCGGCGGGGATATTTTCAGCCAGGTGAAGGATCAAGAGCTTTTTACCATGCGTTGGGCAAGTTTCAGGGCTTCGATCAGGCTGGAGGGGTTGGCGATGCCTTTCCCCGCGATGTCCAGTGCTGTTCCGTGGTCGGGCGAGGTACGGATAAACGGCAGGCCAAGGGTGACATTCACGCCCCGGTCGAAATCCAGCGTCTTGATCGGGATCAGGGCCTGATCGTGATACATGGCGATGGCGGCGTCATAGCGGGTGCGGGCGGCTGCGTGAAACAGCGTATCCGCAGGGTGGGGGCCTGTAATTGTCGCGTCCTCGGGGTTCAGATCGGCCAGCATCGGAGCAATCCAGTCGAGCTCCTCTGTGCCCATCTTGCCGCCTTCACCTGCGTGCGGGTTCAGGCCTGCAACTGCGATCCGGGGATGCGCGATACCGAACTGATCACGCAAACCGCGTGCAGTGATTTCAATCGTTTCGCGCAGAAGATCAGGGGTAAGTGCCGCGGGAACCTGTGACAATGGAATGTGAATTGTCGCTGGAACGACGCGCAACCTCTCGCTGGCCAGCATCATGACAACCCGACGGGTTCCGGAAAGGGCTGCCAGAAACTCGGTATGGCCAGGAAAGGTGAAGCCTGCGCCGTCGATCAGGGCTTTCTTGTTGATCGGTGCAGTGCAAAGCGCTGCGGCCTCACCGGTCTGTACCAGTTCGGCGCCGGTTTCGATGGCATCAACCACCGACGGCGCGTTGGCCGGGTTTGGCTGGCCGAATACGTTAGGGGCGGGAAAGTCCATCTGAAGAACGGGCAGGGCCCGATCACAGATTTCAGCGACCTGACCGGGATGTTCGATTTTGGCAACCGGAGTGCCTGCGGGCAGGTGGCTGGCGTCCCCGATATAGAAAAACGGGCAGGCATCGCGCAGTTCAGCCCACGCCTTGGCCGCGATTTCCGGGCCGATACCGGCCGGTTCGCCGCAGCTGAGCGCGACGGGGCGTATCATTCCTGAATAATGACAGCGTCAGCCCGCAGCTGTTCCACCAGGCTGGCCGCAAAGGCCTGAAGACGTTGCTGCGCAAGCGCATTGGCGACATCGCCCCGAGAGGTGTCTTCGCCCAGATCCCGCGTGCGGTTGCACAGCATCAGGAACACAAGCGTCTGACCATTGTTGCGGGTCAGATTCGCCGATGCTTCGTTCCGGTCCAGCTTGGCCAATTCTACGGCAATATCACCGGGCACCTCGGAAGGCGCGGCTTCGACCCGGTCCAGAACTTCGGCGGGCTGATCCTTGGCAATGCCATAGAGATCATCACAAGTGTCGATTTCTTCTTTCAGCTTCGCGGCCCGCGAAAGGGTTTCGGCGCTGCGCCCGCCTGGCAGGTAATAGGCGGCATAATCCAACTTTGAAATGCGCGGAGCGCCGGTTGCGACCTCGCGCAAGCCACGCATCTGAAACAGGGCAACAGCGTTCGGCAAGGTGATCGGGTCGGTAATCTCACCGGTCTGAAGCCCCAGGATGACAGGTTGAAGCGCCGGGGGCAGGTTCGAGATATTCAACCAGTCCAGACGTCCACCCTGACCCCGTGTTGCGGCTGCGGAATACTGAGCCGCGGCGGCAGAAAAAGCGTCTTGCCCTTCCAGCCGCGAGATTTCTTCGGCCAACAGCTCGGTCTGGGCAACCGTTTGCGGGTTTACCGGGATGATGATTTCGGACAGCAGGACCTGCAATCCGCCACCGCCCGTCTGGCCCAGAGCGCGATCGATCTCATCCTCGGTCGGGCGGGCCTGCGACAGATAGCGCGAACTGATATAGTCGCGCCATGCCAGTTGATCGGCGACATAATCCCGGACCGTTTCCGGGTCGACGCCCGCGTCGCCGAGAAGTTTTAGGAATTGTTCGGATGACAATTGTCCGCGCGAGGCGAATTCGTCGATGCCCAGTTGAACGGCCTCGGGCGTCGCTTGCACGCCGGCGTCACGCATGACCTGCCTGCGCAGTTTTTCATCAATCAAGGCATCCCTGACGTCAGCTTCGCTACCACCGGGCAGGCCCAGAACATTCAGGAATTGCAAGCGCTGTTCAAGCTCATACCAGGTGACAATGTCCTGATTGACGCGGATCGCGGGTGAGAACAGGCTTTGCGCGCCGCCCTGAAGAGGCGCGATTGCAAAAACTGCGGCAACTAGTGCCGGTGTGACCGGCTTAAGCCAACCGGAACCGAGAAACCTGGAGAAACCTAATATCAACTGCATGTTCTCTTGTATGTCTTGCCACCGCCTTCAAGGGCGTACCCTGTCAGAGAAAGGGTAAAGCCGAATTCTGTCGAAGGCTCAATAGTGGATGTTGAAGTAAAGCGCCGACTTACGGACATGTTAACCTGAACACATTCGTTCTGGTAGGTCACGCCCAGACCCAGCCGGATCGGTTCCGACTCGGCCAGATCGTAGCGCGCCAGGGCATTTGTCAGCCAGTTCTGATCGACCTGGTAACGCCCGAGCAGCAGAATTTCCGAGATTTCTTCGGTGATGTTTTCCGCCGGGTCCGGTTCCTGCCAGATATAGCTGCCAGACAGGCCGGCATATTTGGATGCCCATGCGCCGCGCAGCTCGGCTTTGACAAAGCTGAAATCACCGTCGATCAAACCGCGCCCGGCAAGTGACCAGCCATTGGCCGTGCTGATCTGCCCGGCCACCAGCAAATCCGACGATGTGCCCTGCAACCCCGATGTCAGCGTGAAATTCGGATCGGCGTCAGCACGAAACACCTGACCCACGGTCGCCTGGGCCTGCCAGCCACCCGCGCTATACCGAGCCCAGTTCAGGCCAACCACGCCGGTGGCGCTGTTCTCGCGCTGATCTTCAGCCGGGAAACGCGACAGGGATAGAAGGTTGCCCTGATCGAATTCCTGAAAGGTACTTTCATCATTCGGAACATCGGTGTCCGACACATGTGTCCATCCAAACTGTGCGATCGGTTCGAGGAACTGAACTGCCCCCGACTCCTCGCGCCGTGTCATTGGATAACGGAGTGTCAAAGCCGCACGCGGTGTAGATCGGGTCACGTTGTCTGGATAGTTGCTGTCGTGGCGGACGTTGAAAGTGTCAACCGACGCCCCCAGCGTCGTATCGACCCGCAGCCCCGACGCGAACGTCCAGCTGCGTAACCATTCGGCGTCGAAGGTGGCCCGTGCAATATCCCGGCCAACAACATCTGTATTGCTGGTACGTTCGTGCGCGTGGCCGATGAAAGCCAGCCGAACCTCGCCGCCCAGTGTGTTGGGAAAATAGCGTTTTTCATAGTTGAGATCGAAGACGCGGGACGGGATCTCGTCCTGATTTTCGCTGTCCCGCAGTGTTTTGTAATAGATCAGGCTGGTTTTGAACGCGCTGTCGCGATTGATCCTCTCCAGCGCGATTTCACTGCGCAAACGGTCCAGATCCGGCAAGCCATAGTCGGCCAGGTACGCATCGTCGGATGTGGTTTCCAGATTGAAGGTCAGACGAAAATCGTTCTTCAGATTGAACCAGCCGGTGGCAAAAAGGTAGCCGCGATCCTGATCGGGTTGCACATCATCCCGTGTATAAGCGCCTTCCACCTGAATGCGTCCGTTCACAAAGGCTTGACGATAGCGGTATCCCAGCGTTGTCGTCTTGGCTGAGACGTAAGGAGTAAGTGTCAGGTCCTTGTGATCGCCAAGTTTAAAGAAATAAGGGACCTGAACTCCAGTGCCCAATTGCGACGTGCTGCGGATCGAAGGAACCAGAAATCCGGTTGCCCTCTCTAGCGTTGGGTCGGGCAAGCGCAGATAGGGAAAGTAGAATACCGGATAATCCAGCACCCGAAGCTGCGCGCCTTCGAAATATAGTTGCCGTTCCAGTTGATCATGCGTGACTTTGCGCGCCCTGATCTGCCACAGAGGCGGCCTGCCGTCGGTGCAGACATGACAAGATGTGGCCGAAACCTTGCTGAATTGCGTATAGCGACCTGCGGTCCGTTTCGCCTGAACCGAGGCGATTTGTACCTGCTGTTCGAACACCATGCGTGCGCCGATCAGCAGTCCGTTCTGAATTCCGCTGTCCAGTTGCCCTGAATCCGCCAGCAGCGTGGTCTGACCACCCTGATCGATACGAATGGGGCCTTCCAGTATCAGCTCGCCAGTCTCGCGGTCATACGTGATACGATGGGCGGACAACTTGGTGTCGCCCTGAAAGGCTTCGACATTGCCTTCAGCCACAAGTTTGCGCTCAGGCGTGATGAATACCTTGTCGGCCACCAGCAAGGCGGGCTCTTGCTGCGCTTGTGTGCCCTGTGGTTGTGGCTGGCCTTGGGATGTCTGTGCTGCAGTTCCCGCCGGGACGGACAAAGCCAGTGCACTTGTAAGCAATACAGGAACGATATGCCGCATCAGCCGTCCTCCGCATGCAGTAGCAGACCAAGAGACAGCAGAATTGCGGCAAAGGGCGGTGCCCAGGCAGCGATATAGATGGGCAATTGTCCGTTTTCCCCGAGGATTTGCGCGAAATTGCGCACGAAATAGATGGCAAATCCAAGCAGAACGGCTGTCAGGACGGCGATCCCTGTGCCGCCGAACCGAACGTGGCGCATGGTAAACGCGGCCCCGATCAGAACCATCGAGATCAGAAAGAAAGGCCGGGCCAGCTGTACCTGCAGCCAAACCTCATATTGTTTGGTCGAAAATCCCGCCTCGCGCAGGTCGCTGATCAACTGGGGCAGGTCATAAACAGAAACCGAATCCTGTTGCCCAAACGTATCCATGATCCGCTGTCGGGTCAGCGAGGTCGGCAGCTCCAGACGCTCGTGCACAACTGAATTGGATTCAGGGTTTTGCCCATCCTGCAAGGCCCAGGTTTTTGCCTGATACAGAACCCAGTTCCCGTCTTCCAACTCTGCCCGATCCGCAACAATTTGCTGGGTTGGTTTGCCATCCCGCCCAAAGGTGATGACGGTAACACCGTCCAGCCGCAGCTTGTCTTGGTTCGATGTGGCCCGGGCGTGGATAACGGCCTGCCCATTCTCGGCGGATTGGCGCAGCCACAGGCCCTCGCTGCTGATCGAAAGGGCCGAACTGCCGTTGTTTCGGTATGAATCCGACAAGCGGCGGAACTCTTCGGATGTGGCCGCTGCGATGGGATTCAAAAGTGCAACGGCCAGAGCGCCGATGATCAGCGACAACAGGACAGGGGCGACCAAAGCGCGGATGCCCGAGCGGCCAGTTGCACGGGTCACCACAAGTTCGGACGTACGTGCCAGCCCAACGAACAGCGCGATGGTGGACAGGATGACCAGCAAAGGCAGCATTTCGCTGATGGCGGCTGGTGTATTCAGCAGTGTGAGGTGCAGCAGCTGGGCAAAAGACAGGTCGAAATCGTCAAAGCGGCGAATCTGTTCGATCAGATCGATGAGAATCATCAAGGTCAGGAAAATACCTCCGATGACCATGAAACTTTGCAGGAACCGGCGAGCGAAATAACGGTCCAGGATCATAGGCACAACCCCGCTGCGCCTGTAGTGCGGGGCGTCGGGCTGATATCGCGCCTGCGCAATGCTGTGCGCGACGGCGTATGCCTGCCCTCTCGTACCACGTCTTTCTCCCCCGAGCCTGCCGGTCATTTTTTCGGGACCTTAATGCAATTGAAAGGCGGGGAAAACTGCTATCTGGTCAATGCGTGCCCCGCGGGCTAGGTCTTGGGGAACAGAATTCGAGGAGTGTACAATGAGCAGTCTGATACCGATCCGTTTTCAGGAATTTGACCTGGAGGCTATGGCGCAGGCCGGAGGGCGCGTCGCCATCATCATTCCGGATGACGGTAAGATGGGCCCGGCAGCCCGCAGAGCCAACCGTCTGACGAAGGGCGGGTTGGCGCGGCTTGTTGAAAGCGAGAGTTTCAGCAAATCCAAAACAGGGGACGTCACCTCGATGGCATGGCCCACAGGGATGGCGGCTGAGGCGCTGGATGTTCTGGTTCTGCCACGTCGCCCCGAGGCCGGCGAAGCCCGAAAGGCAGGTGCAGCCCTTGCCAAACTGGCGGGCGGAAAGGACATGCTAGTGATGGTTGGCAATCACGCGCGGGCCGAGGATCTGGCACTGGGGATTGTTCTGCGCAGCTATGAATTCGACGCGCATAAAACTAAGGAAAGCCAGAAGGCTGGCACAGTGACAATCAGCCACGCAAAGCCTGCAGAGATCGAGGCAGATTTTGCACCTCTCTATGCAATTGCTGATGGCGTTCGGATGACGCGCGATCTGACCAATGAACCGGCAAATGTTTTGACCACTACCGAATTCGCGGACCGTCTGGTTGAGATGCAGGAGCTGGGTCTTGAGGTCGAAGTGCTGGACGAAGACAAGCTGGCCGAGTTGGGAATGCGCACATTGCTAAGCGTCGGGCAGGGCTCGGACAGCCCTTCGAAAGTGGTGGTGATGCAGTGGAATGGCGGTGCCAAGGACGACGCGCCTCTGGCTTTGGTCGGAAAAGGCGTGGTGTTCGACACGGGTGGTATCTCGCTCAAACCCGCCGTCGGCATGGAAGAGATGACCATGGACATGGGCGGCGCCGGCGTTGTTGCGGGCACCATGCGCGCGCTGGCCAAGCGCAAGGCAAAAGCCAATGTCGTTGGGCTGGTTGGTCTGGTCGAGAATATGCCCTCGGGTAACGCCACCCGTCCGGGTGATGTGGTCAGGTCTATGAAAGGTGATACGGTCGAGATCATCAACACCGACGCCGAGGGCCGCCTGGTTCTGTGTGACGTGATGTGGTACGCGCAGGAACGGTTCAAGCCGGTCGGCATGATCGATCTGGCAACTTTGACCGGTGCGATCATTATCGGGTTGGGCCATGAGAATGCTGGTGTCTTTTCGAACAATGACACATTCTGCGATGCCTTCCTGAAATCAGCCAAGACCGAGGATGAAGGCGCCTGGCGGATGCCATTGGGCGATGCCTATGACAAGTTGCTGAAATCGCGCATTGCCGACATGAAAAACGTGGGCGGTCGTCCCGCGGGTTCAGTCACCGCCGCGCAATTCCTGCAGCGTTTCGTGAAAGAGGAAACGCCGTGGATTCACCTGGATATCGCGGGGGTCGCCTCGGTTGCCGACGAGACATCTTATGCGCCCAAAGGCGCCACCGGCTGGGGTGTGCGCGCACTGAGCCGGTTTGTGCAGGACAATTTCGAGTAGGCATATGGGCGCTGTCTATTTCTACCACCTGACCCGCCAGCCGCTGGAGCACACCTTGCCTGCGCTGCTGGACAAGGCGCGGCAAGCCGGGTGGCGGATAGCCGTGCGGGGTACTGACCCTGCACGGATGGACTGGCTGGATGAAAAACTTTGGCTGGGACCCGAGGACGGGTTCGTGCCCCATGGTCGCGCAGGCGGTCCGCATGACGCGGACCAGCCGATCCTGCTGACCACCAGCGCCGTGGCGGGAAATGGCGCGACCTGCATCATGGCCGTGGATGGAGCGCCGGTCGAGGCGGAAGAAGTCGCCGCGCTGGAACGGGTTTGTATCCTGTTCGATGGCAATGACGACATGGCTGTACAACACGCGCGCGGGCAGTGGAAAGCGCTGACGGATGCCGGATGTTCCGCACAATACTGGTCGGAGGAGTCCGGGCGGTGGGAGAAAAAGGCCGAAGCCTGACCGGCCCGCAATTTTCAGGAGATACGACGATGCAGAAGAAGCCTTTGGGCCGTACCGGAATTATGGTGAGCGATCTGTGCCTTGGCACGATGACATTTGGCTCTCAAACATCTGAAACGGATGCGCACCGGCAGATGGATATGGCGCTGGACGCGGGGATCAACTTTGTCGACGCGGCCGAAATGTACCCGGTGAACCCTGTCGCGAAGGAAACGATCGGGCGCACCGAAGAGATTTTGGGAAACTGGAATGCCGCCAATCCTACCCGCCGGGGTGATTATGTTCTGGCGACCAAGCATTCCGGCGCGGGGCTGTCCTTTGTCCGTGATGGTGCGCCGATCACCGCCCGCACCATACCCGAAGCGATTGAGGGGTCTTTGCGACGATTGCAGACCGGGTACATCGACCTCTACCAGTTCCACTGGCCCAATCGGGGCAGCTATATGTTTCGGCAGAATTGGGATTATGCGCCGTCTGGCGAATACACAGACGAAGTGCTGAGCAACATGCAGGAATGCCTTGAGGCACTGCAGGCTCAGGTGGACAAGGGCAATATCCGTGCCTTTGGCCTGTCGAATGAAAGTGCTTGGGGAACCGCGCAATGGCTGCGGCTGGCCGAACAGATGGGGGCGCCGCGTGTGGCATCTGTGCAGAACGAATATTCATTGCTGTGCCGCCATTTCGACACCGACCTGGGTGAGTTGAGTGTGCATGAAGATGTTGGGCTGATGGCGTTTTCCCCTTTGGCAGCAGGATTTTTGACCGGAAAGTACCAAAACGACTGCGTGCCCGACGGATCGCGTATGTCATTTGTGCCAGAGATGGGCGGCCGGAAATCCGGTCGTGTTTTCGAGGCGGTTGCAGCTTATCTGGACATCGCCGCGCGGCATGGTCTGGATCCGGTGCATATGGCGCTGGCGTGGTGCCGGACGCGCCCTTTCATGATGTCGGCAATCTTCGGGGCCACGACCGTCGCGCAGCTGGATCATCTTCTGGCGGGCGTGGATCTAGAATTATCCAAGGATGTGTTGGCCGAGATCAGCAGGGCACATCGGGCGCACCCGATGCCGTTTTAGGGGCTCTGCCCCCGTCGCCTTTGGCGACGCCCCCGGGATATTTTTGGCCAGATGAAGAAGGATCCGGTCAGTGATGGGTGGGATGCGCGCGTTCGTGTCTCAGGTCGCGGGCCGATTGACCGTGGGCGGTGCGGAAAGCGCGGGCAAAGCTGGATTGCGATGCAAAGCCGGTGGCGAGCGCCACATCCATCAGTGGCATGTCGGTGTCGGTGACCAGACGGCGGGCCTCGGCCAGGCGCAGCTGCAGATAGTGGTCCTGCGGCGTCGTGTTCAGGCGCAGTCGGAACTGTTGTTGCAGCGTCCGTGGGCTGGTGCCCAGGCGGTCTGCGATAAAGGCCAGCGGCAGAGGATCATCCAGTGACGCCTGCATCATCGAGTTGGCCTTGGCGGTCAGTGCTGTGTGGCGATGGGGTGCGCCTGTGCGGCTTTGCGGTTTTCCAGGGTCCGGAGCACCATCGTAAAGGAACAGGCCCGCAACGCGCGCGGCGAAACTTGCGCCATGACGGGCGGCGATGATGTGCAGCATCATCTCGACAGCCGGAATTGCGCCACCCGAAGTCAGTCGATTGCCCGAAACGGCGAAGCGGTCGGTGCGCACATCAACTTCGGGAAACCGCGTGGCGAAATTTTCTAGGTCTTCCCAGTGGGTTGTTGCCAGATGGCCATCCAGTAGCCCGGCCTCGGCCAGGAGCCACGGGCCGCCATCAATGCCTGCCATCGTTGCGCCTGTGCCCGCGATGCGCCGCAGACCAGCCAGCAGGCTGGGGGTGGCGTGTCGGGCCAGTTGGAACCCGGCGACCACGATCATCAGGTCGCAGGATTGCAACCGGGCCAGTGGAATACCAGGCACTTGCAACGCGCTAGTCAGCACCGCGGGTTCTGGCGATGCGGTCACATAGTCCCAGTCAAAGGCCGGGCGGTCCGCCAGACGGTTCGCGGCCCGCATCGGGTCCACCGCAGAGGCAAAGCTGAGCGTGTTGCATTCGTCCAGCACAAGCACCGCGGTTTTCAGGGCGCGGTGTTCCGGTTGCAGTATGTTTTTTGCGGATTTCATCAAGTTTGATTCGCATATTGCCAAGTGGTTTTCCCAAAGCTGCGCCAGAGTCGGGTCAGAACGCAAATCGGAATCCGGGGAAAAGCCTGGGGAAAACCCAAGGCAGAACCGGGTATAACTTGGGGAAAACACCATGCCTCTGGAAATGAACCGCGAAGTCTTTATTACCTGTGCCGTAACCGGCTCGGGCGGGACGCAGGACCGCAGCCCGCATGTGCCGCGGTCACCACAGCAGATCGCCGACAGCGCAATCGCTGCCGCCAAGGCCGGTGCGGCAGTGGTACACTGCCACGTGCGCGACCCCGAGACCGGTGTGCCAAGCCGCCGATTGGATCTGTATCGCGAGGTGACAGACCGCATCCGCGACGCTGATGTGGACGTCGTATTGAATCTGACGGCCGGCATGGGCGGCGACATCGTGTTCGGCGGTGTTGAAAACCCGTTTCCCGTGGCCGCGGGCACGGACATGGTCGGAGCATCCGAACGTGTGGCGCATATTGCCGAATGTTTGCCCGAGATATGCACCCTAGACTGCGGCACAATGAACTTTGCCGAGGCTGATTATGTTATGACGAATACGCCTGGTGCATTGCGCGCCATGGGCAAAATGATGACCGACCTGGGTGTCAAACCCGAGATCGAAGCCTTTGACACTGGCCACCTGTGGTTTGCAAAGCAACTGGTGAAGGAAGGGATTCTGGCACCAAACGCTTTGGTCCAGCTGTGCATGGGGGTACCGTGGGGCGCGCCGGATGATCTGAATACCTTTATGGCGATGGTGAACAACGTGCCGGATGACTGGACCTTCAGCGCGTTTTCACTGGGACGGAACGAGATGCCGTTTGTCGCGGCTTCGGTTCTGGCGGGCGGCAATGTGCGCGTTGGGCTTGAGGACAACCTGTGGCTGGATAAGGGCGTAATGGCCGAGAACTGGCAACTGGTGGAACGTGCAGGATCCATCATCGAGAATATGGGCGCGCGTGTGATCGGCCCTGACGAAGTCCGTGCGAAGCTGGGGCTGACCAAGCAGGCACCTGTTGCAAAATAATGGACACGCGGGTTTTTGGGGGCCAGCCCCCAAGCCCCCGGAGTATTTCTAAAAAGATGAAACATGAGCAGCCAGTAGGTGGGGAATCATGAAAACGGCGGCAATTATTGGGGGCGGAGTTATCGGCGGCGGATGGGCTGCGCGGTTCCTGCTCAATGGCTGGGATGTGCGGGTGTTTGACCCTGATCCCGAGGCGGAACGCAAGATTGGCGAGGTGTTGGACAACGCAAGACGGTCCTTGCCGGGGCTGAGTGACGTTCCGTTGCCAGCCGAGGGTGCGCTGAGCTTTCACAGCGACATGGCCGAAGCGGTTAAGGGTGCGCGTTGGATACAGGAGAGCGTGCCGGAGCGTCTGGATCTGAAACTGAAGGTTTACAAAGGCTTGCAGGAGGCTTGCGATCCGGGCGCGATCATTGGATCCTCGACAAGCGGGTTCAAGCCGTCCGAACTTCAGGGCGGAGCGCTGCGCCCCGAGCAGATCGTGGTGACGCACCCCTTCAACCCGGTTTACCTGCTGCCTTTGATCGAGCTTGTACCAACGGACAAGAACCCGCCCGAGATGATCAAACAGGCCCAGGACCTGTTGAAATCGCTTGGGTTCTTCCCGTTGCATGTCCGGAAAGAGATCGATGCGCATATCGCCGACCGGTTCCTGGAAGCTGTCTGGCGCGAGGCGCTTTGGCTGGTCAAGGATGGCATCGCGACAACCGAAGAAATTGACGAGGCCATCCGTATGGGTTTCGGCATCCGCTGGGCGCAGATGGGTCTGTTCGAAACCTACCGCGTGGCCGGGGGCGAGGCGGGGATGCGGCATTTCATGGCGCAGTTCGGGCCTGCCTTGAAATGGCCTTGGACCAAGTTGATGGATGTTCCCGAGTTCACTGACGAACTGGTCGATTTGATCGCCAATCAATCTGACGCACAATCCGGGATGCATTCGATCCGAGAGCTGGAGCGCATTCGCGATAACAACCTTGTCGGTATGATGCGGGCCCTCAAGGCGCAGAATTACGGCGCGGGTGCGGTGCTGAACCAACATGATGCACGGTTGAAACCCGGAGCGCTGCCGACGCTGGATCAAGCGGATCTGAGCCAGCCCATCCTGACCCTGTCGCGGGCTGTTCCTCTGGACTGGACGGATTACAACGGCCACATGAACGAAGCGAAATATCTGGAGGCCTTTGCCGCTGCCACCGATCGGTTCATGGAAATCATCGGATGCGATGCGGATTACATCGCCTCGGGTGGCAGCTATTTCACGGCGGAGAACCACATTCGTTATGTAGATGAAGCTCATGCTGGTGCAAAAATCGACGTGCGCACGCAGATGCTGTTGGGGCAAGGCAAGAAACTGCACGTGTTTCACAGCATGTACGAGGGCGACAAGCTTCTGGCCACGGGCGAAAGTTTTCTGCTGCATGTCAGTCTGGAAACCCGTCGCCCCAGCCTGCCATCTGCTGAAATTGAGGCAGCTATGACGCGGGTTGCCGAGGCTCAGGCCGGATTACCTTACCCCGAGGGCGCAGGCGCAGCGATCAGGAAGCCTTCATGACGCGCCGGGTTCTGGTGACGGCTGGCGCGTCAGGCGTCGGCCGGGCCATGGCCGAGGCGTTTGATGCGGTTGGCTATGACGTCCGAGTTACTGATATCGATCAGGCGGCGTTGGATACTTTGCCCGATCATTGGACCGGGCACCGAGCGGATGTTGCGGACGAGGCTGACATGCGCGCGGTATTTAACGCCATCAGGTCGACGGGCGGGTTGGATGTGCTCTGCGCCAATGCCGGTATTGCCGGCCCGACAAATGCTATTGAGGATATTGATCTGGACGCGTGGCGTGCTTGTGTCGCGGTCAATCTGGACGGTGCTTTTCTGGCGGCAAAACATGCAGCGCCGCTGATGAAATCGGCGCGGGCGGGCAGTATCATTCTGACCTCGTCGACAGCCGGGCAGTATGGCTACCCGTTCCGTGCGCCCTATGCGTCGGCAAAATGGGCCGTCATTGGGTTGATGAAGACGCTGGCCATGGAGTTGGGGCCCTATGGCATTCGTGCCAATGCCATTTGTCCGGGCGCAGTTGAAGGCCCTCGGATGGAAGGCGTCCTGACCCGTGAAGCCGCAGCCAAGGGCATGACCCGTGACGAGGTCTATCAGGGCTATGCCTCTGGCACCTCAATGGGGCGCTTCGTCGAAGCGCAGGATGTCGCCAATATGGCAGTATTCCTTGCCTCGGATGCGGCACGTCTGGTTTCAGGTCAGGTGATCGCGGTGGATGGTCACACGGTCAACCCGGACCCGAAACTGTAACTCAGCCTTGGTTTGGACCACGGATCTGGCGGATGGTCCGACGGACCGCTTGCCAGTCCTGGGCCTCCTGCCGATTCCCGGCAGCTTCGCAGTCGCGCATTTTTTTCGCGGCTTCGGCCTCGGCTTGGTCTCCATGGGCGGCAAAAAGTGCACGTGCGTATTGAGCAGTTTGAATTGCGTCCATTCCTGTGCTCCTCCGTCTGTGTTCGGAATGCCTTATGGTTCGCGCCAAAGTAGAATAGCACAGGTTGGATGGTGCTGCATCACCAGTCGCGGGAAACCGCCGTTCTGAGGCGACGCAGGTGGTTTGGAAAGTCCCGGGCGGCCACGTCGGCCTCGCGTACAAGTGTGTCGAAATGGCGTGAGAATGTCTCGATCCGATCCCGGTCGCGGAAGGCCATATAGTGACTTCCTGCGTAAAATACACAAAGCAGCGGGCCGAAAATCGTCACGGGTGCGGAATAAAGCCGTTTTGCGTCAAACAGATAGATACGCATCCGCGGATAGAGCTGTTCGCACAGCGCCAACAGGTGATCGATCTGTTCCAGTCGAACCTCGGGGCTGAGACCCTGATAATACCCAGTGGCGCTTGCAAAGCTTTCGATTTCGAATAACGGCATGGCGATCTCATAGTCCGACTGGGCGCTGCGCATCCATGCCAGACGATCCGCCGACGCGCCGATGGCTTGGTCAGCGGTCCGGCCCAGATGCGGGGCGTATTCCCATTCCAGTATCGAACGCGTCTTGAGCATGTCGGGCAGGGTGGCCGGGACATAGCGGATTTTGTACCCGGCGGCCTCCTGATGCCACTCGAAGATACGTTCATCGACAAGGGCGCGTGGGGCCTCGGTAAAGGTCAGCGAGCTAGCCAGAAGCTCAGCCGCGCTTTCCGGCCTGTCAGATAGGCTCAGCAACCAGTCGGCCGAAACGCCGAGCGCCGCTGCACATCCGCCAACAACATGGGCGTTGGGCAACCGCGCGCCATGATCTGTCAGCAATTGGGAAACGGTCGAGCGGTCAACGCCAATATTGCGCGCAAGGGCACTTTGGCTGACATGGCGCTCTTCCATCGCGCGGGCGAGGCGGAGACGAAATTGCGCGGCACGATCGCGCTTGTCGATATTTTCCTGCATGCCGTGATTTTTATCATATTTGATTAGTTTTGTTAATCATATTCAGAATTTTCAATGCCGGGGTCCGGGTGTAACGCTTTGAGTAAGAAAAAAACGGGGTTCGGAATGGAAACGCGGCGAAGATCAGTCGTGAAAGCAATCGTTTGGAATGCGATGGGGTTGGCGATCATGACAATGGTGGGCTTGTTGGCAACAGGCTCGGCCGCTGTAGGAGGGGCGCTGGCGTTGGTGAACACGGCCATCGGCCTGACGATGTACGTGATTTACGAAAGAATCTGGGCGAACATTTCGTGGGGACGAAATGGCTGATCCCGCTGCACCCAAATCACCCGAATGGGGCACGTTATTCCTGATTGTCTTGTGTTATGCGGCATGGCTTGCCGGTTTGTTTTGGTTGGCGCTTGCATCCTTGTGGTTGGCAGTCCCGGCTCTGGGTGTCGTTGCGGCTCTGCATTCGTCACTGACGCATGAAGCCCTGCATGGGCACCCCTTTCGTGCCAAATGGCTGAACGAGACGTTGATGGCACTGCCGTTGACATTGGCCATTCCGTATAGCCGCTTTCGGGACCTGCATCTGGCGCATCATCAGGATGCCACCCTGACGGACCCTTATGACGACCCGGAATCGAATTATCTGGATCCGCATATCTGGTCGGGATTGCCGCGGCTGGCGCAGATGATCCTGAGCCTGAACAACACGCTGTTGGGGCGGATGGTGCTGGGTCCTGCTCTTGGTCAGGTTCTGTTTATGCGGGACGAATGGCGTGGATTTATGCGCGGGGACAGGGCGATCCTGCTAGGATGGGCTTTGCATTTGCCCGGTGCGGCGGTGGTGCTGTGGGTGGTTGCGCAATCGACCATGCCCGTCTGGGCCTATCTGATCGCGGCCTATCTGGGGTTGTCGCTTTTGAAGATCCGTACATTTTTGGAGCATCGTGCACATGAAAAATCCCGTGCCCGCACGGTGATCATCGAAGATAGCGGACCTTTGGCTTTTCTTTTTCTGAACAATAACCTGCACGTCGTTCATCATATGAATCCGGCCGCTCCTTGGTATCGCCTGCCATCGTTGTACCGGGACGGAAAGGACAGGTACTTGGCTTGCAATGAGGCTTATGTTTACCGGTCCTATGCACAGATCTTCCGGCAGTATTTCGTTCGCGCAAAAGACCCTGTGCCACATCCTCTCTGGCCAAAGCCTTGATTTAACGACACAACGGGTGGCATGAGTCTCTGGATTCCTGTCACCATAGCCGCCGCCAGTTTTCAGACTGTGCGTTTCATGCTGCAAAAGTCCCTAGCCAGCGTGAAGCTGTCTGCTGCAGGTGCAACTTTTGCGCGGTTTGCCTATTCTATGCCGTTGGCCGTTATCGGGCTATGTGTTGCGTTGCAGATAACTGGGGCGAGCATGCCTCGGCTCAGCAGTTTGTTCTGGCTTTACGCGGTCATCGGCGGGACAGCGCAAATCCTTGCTACGATCTGCGTGGTGGCGCTGTTCAAACAACGCAATTTTGCCGTTGGAATTACCTTCAAGAAAACCGAAGTGATCCAGACCGCGATTGTTGGCTTTTTGATCCTGGGGGACAGTGTATCGCGCGGCGCATTGTTCGCGATCCTGTTGGGGTTGATGGCTGTGCTTTTGTTGTCAAAAACACCCGGAGGGGACGGACCCTGGTGGCGCCATCTGACCAATCGGGCTTCGCAATTGGGGCTTGGATCAGGTGTTTTGTTTGCGTTTTCCGCCGTCAGCTATCGTGGGGCTTCACTGCAACTGGGCGATATCGATGCGTGGTTCCGGGCGCTGGTAACACTGGCAGTGGTGGTGACATTCCAGTTTACCAGCATGGGGATATGGCTGCTGTGGCGCGACCGCGCAGAACTGCACGCAGTCTGGCAGACGCGGAATACCGGAGTGTTCGTCGGCCTGACCAGCCTCGGTGGCTCGTTTTGCTGGTTCTGGGCCTTCACCTTGCAGAATGCGGCTTACGTCAAAGCTCTGGGGCAGGTAGAGCTGATCTTTAGCCTCATGGCTTCGATCCTATTCTTCCGAGAAACGATCACCCGGCGCGAGATCGCCGGGATGATGTTGCTTGGGTTCTCGATTTTAGCGCTTGTGCTGGCAATCTAGCTGGCGCGACGTTCGTCAAAGCTAAGCGCGATGAAGCTGGGCAGGTGATCTCCCATGCCCACGACGGCCTGGCCGGTGCCTTCCTTGCGCCCACGACTGTGCCCCTTCGGCTCGCGATATTTTTTACCTTCTTTCATGCTTTCGGGGGCCTTGGCCTTTTTCTCGGGCTTCGGCTGTTCGGGCTTGGGCTCTTCCTGAACTGGGTTGTCTATGCGCGGGATGTCTTTCTGGATCAGCTTTTCGATCGCAACCAGTGCCTTTTCGTCGCGTCCCGAGCAGATTGTGATGGCCTTGCCTTCGCGCCCGGCGCGGCCGGTGCGGCCAATGCGGTGGACATAGTCCTCGGGGTGGCCGGGGACGTCGAAATTGAACACATGGCTGACGGCTGGCACATCCAGGCCGCGTGCCGCCACGTCTGAGGCGACCAGCAGGCGCAAGGACCCGTCACGGAATCCATCCAATGTTTTCATCCGCTGCGACTGGTCCAGATCGCCATGGATGGCGGCGGCGTCGTAACCGTATTTCTTCAGCGACTTGGCGCAGATATCCACATCTGTCTTGCGGTTGCAGAAGATGATCGCGTTGGTGCATTTGTCACCTTCGGCATCGATCAGCGCGCGCAGAAGGCCGCGCTTGTTGCTGGCCTCGCGGTCACGGCGCCCACCTTTGAACATGACGACGCTCTGTTCGATGGTTTCGGATGCGGTGGCCTGGCGGGCCACTTCGATCCGGGCAGGGGCCGACAGGAACGTATCGGTGATCCGCTCGATCTCGGATGCCATTGTCGCTGAGAAGAACAAGGTTTGCCGGGTGAATGGTGTCAGTGAGAAGATGCGCTCGATATCGGGGATGAACCCCATATCCAGCATCCGGTCCGCCTCATCCACCACCATGATCTGAACACCGGTCAGCAACAGTTTGCCGCGCTCGAAATGATCCAGAAGACGGCCCGGCGTGGCGATCAGAACGTCGACGCCCCGGTCGATCAGGGCATCCTGTTCCTTGAAGCTGACGCCGCCGATCAACAGTGCTTTGGTCAGTTTCAGGTGCTTGGTGTATGTGTCGAAGTTCTCCGCTACCTGCGCTGCCAGCTCACGCGTGGGGCATAAAACCAACGAACGTGGCATACGTGCACGTGCGCGACCGCGGGCCAACAGTGTGATCATCGGCAGAACAAAGCTGGCGGTTTTGCCAGTACCAGTCTGGGCAATGCCCAAAACATCGCGCCCTTCCAATGCGGGTGGAATCGCACCTGCCTGGATCGGAGTTGGGGTTTCGTATCCGGCTTCCTCAATGGCTTTGAGGACCTTCGGGTTCAGGTTCAGTTCGTTAAATTTTGTCATGTAAGTCCGGTTTAATGCGGACACTTGACCTGGCCCGCGCGTATAAGATGTGCCGGGCCCGGATGGCCATGCCCGTGATGCGGCATATCGGCTTGGACGCGGACATAACAAATACGTGGGTCGGGGTCAAATGAAGACCGCAGCATCTTGGTTCGATTGAAACAGGTTCGAGTTTTGCGCAACAATTCAGCAGCTTCCGGGAAAGTGTTTCGCCAGTTTCCCGCCCAGATTCAATGCGCGGTGGCGGATCAGCCCATTCTGCTCCAGCCGGGCGCGGACTTCTGGGTCAGCGCCGCTCATCTCGTTGAAGAACGCGCGCAGCCCATCCTCGCCGTGTTCGCTTTCAATCCAGCTGAGCAATTCATTCTTGTTCAGCCCGCCCATCTCGCGCGGGGCATTCGGAGCCATACCAGCCTGATACGAGCCGCGATCCATGCGGAACGGATAGTGTGCGATCCAGTGATCCCAGTCCGGCGCGTGGCGGTGGCATAGATCGACCTGTGCAAGCTCGTAATTGCACGGCCGCAATTTCCCGTTCTGAAACAGGTTGTGGATACGAAAACTCAGACGTTTCAATCCCGTGCGCACAAACAACTTGCCCTGTACATGGCTGAGGAACCCGCCAAGGACGAAAGCCCCATAGTTGGGATAAAGCATCTCAATCAACTCTGTACGGGCCGGGCTTTGTGGCACATGAGCCTTGTACAGGTCTTCACCGCCTGCCAGCGCCTCGATTGGGCGGACACGGGCGGCGTGAACCTTGTCCGGGATATCGCGCAACACATCCGAGATTGGGGTCGGCGACCACAGAAACTCGTCAACATCGATATGGGCCAGCCAATCTAGGTGCGTGTCGCGATAGGTGTATGTCGCGTTGACCGATTGGCGAACCTGGTGCTTTTCCGGTCGCGTGCGTTTTAGCTTTTGCCAATAGGCGTCATCGCAAACCTGTACGCAAACACCGGGATGTGCCTTCAGCGCCTCGAACGTGCGCTGGTTCGGCTCATCCAGATAGATATAGATGGTCTCGGCGCCCAGATCGAGGTGATGGGCCACGAACCGAAGGACATCTTCGGTCGGGCCCCTGACCATCGACACGACACCCCATGTGGTCATGTGCGCTGCGCGCGCACTTCGCGCATGCGTTTCAGGCGCCGAAAGATACCGCCGGGATCTCTGTTGAGCTCGGTCATCAAGTGATCGACCAGCGGCGCGATGGTGGTATCACATAGGGCCTTGGTCCAGACCGGAGCAATCAGATTGACATCCAGTCCGCCACTTCCAAGGGAAAACGCTTTCATCTGATAGGGCAGCGGGACACTTCTCAAATTCTGGTGTTGAAACGGTGTTTCCGGGGTCAGCCCCGAAAAGCGCCTTTCGAACTCATATAGCTTCATCATGCCGAACAACATGCGCAAAGCGTGACCAACCTCGCGCTGAGTTGCAGTTTGACCGTGGTCCGCAAAGGTCTGAACCGACGAGACCAGCCATCGCAAATCAAGCGTGGACAGAAGGTGGTCCGACTGTTCGTCCCAAAGGCGACAAAACAGAAGCGGGGCGTGACGCGGGAAGGACCGCTTTCGCAGGTTCGAGATCAACTGGGCATTCAGGAAGGCAAGTTCCGAGTTTCCGACAAATTCCCGCGCAATCTGAGCACGCTTGCGATCCCAACTTGTACTGGGCTTCGGCGGGGGCACAGTCGCACTTTCGGGCAATGTTCGACCGGCCAGTTCAATAAGGTCAATGTCAAGGTCAGGCAAAGAGGTGGTGCCGAACTGAAACGGGCTGCGCCGGTTTTCATACCTGTCCAGCATGTCTGGAAGACCGCCGGGGAAAGTCAGTTCATCCTTGTTCATGCGCGCAGAATTGCACAGGCTGACTCGGCTGTGCAATCAGTCAGTTGGATCACACCATCATCTCTTTGGTGGCGGTCAGATTCAGGGCGGGATAGTCCCGAACCACCCGGTCGATGTCCCATTGCAGCCGGGTCAGATAGACAATGTCGCCGTCATGGTCGTGCGCGATGTGCTGCTTGTTTGCATTCACAAACTTTTCGACCTCGGCCTTGTCACCGCTGACCCAGCGGGCCGAGGTGAACTGAGACGCCTCGAAACGCACAGGCAAGCCGTATTCCATCTCGATCCGGCTGGCGAGCACCTCGAATTGCAGCGCGCCGACGACACCCACGATAAAGCCTGACCCAATTGAAGGTTTGAACACCTTTGCCGCGCCTTCTTCGGCAAACTGCATCAGGGCCTTTTCCAGATGCTTGGCCTTCATCGGGTCACCCGCACGGACGCCTTGCAGCAGTTCCGGTGCGAAAGAGGGGATGCCGGTGACGCGCAGCGCCTCACCCTCGGTCAGCGTGTCACCGATGCGCAGCTGGCCGTGGTTGGGAATGCCGATGATATCTCCGGCCCAGGCCTCTTCAGCCAGTTCCCGGTCAGAGGCCAGAAACAGCACTGGGTTTGAAATCGCCATCGGTTTCTTCGACCGCACATGGGTCAGTTTCATGCCGCGTTTGAAATGGCCTGATGCCATGCGGACAAATGCCACCCGGTCGCGATGCTTGGGGTCCATATTGGCCTGCACTTTGAAAACAAAGCCCGCGACCTTTTTTTCATCCGGCGAGATCTGGCGGGGTTCGGCTGATTGCACCTGCGGTTGTGGGCCATATGCGCCGATGCCTTCCATCAGTTCCTTGACGCCGAACGAGTTGATGGCCGAGCCGAACCAGATCGGGGTCATATGCCCTTCAAGCACCGCCTGTGGGTTCAGCGCGGGCAGCAACTCGCGCGCCATCTCAACCTCTTCCAGCAGCTTTTCCAGCAGATGCGCAGGAACATGTTCCGACAGTTTCGGGTCATCAAGCCCGTTAATTTCAATGCTCTCAGCCACCTTGTTACGGTCGGCGCGGTCCATCAGCTCCAGCCGGTCACGCAGCATGTCGTAACAGCCGATAAAATCGCGACCCACGCCAATCGGCCACGCGGCGGGGGAGACGTCGATGGCCAGCATCTCTTGAATTTCGTCGATGATCTCGAACGTATCGCGGCTTTCTCGGTCCATCTTGTTACAAAATGTCAGGATCGGCAGATCGCGCAGGCGGCAGACCTCGAACAATTTTTGCGTCTGGCTTTCGACACCCTTCGCGCCGTCGATCACCATCACGGCCGCATCCACGGCCGTCAGTGTGCGGTAGGTATCTTCCGAGAAATCGCTGTGGCCGGGCGTGTCCACCAGATTGAACCGGAAGTTCCCGTAATCGAAGGACATTGCCGAGGCCGAGACCGAGATGCCGCGATCCTTCTCCATCTGCATGAAGTCCGAGCGTGTCCGCCGTGCCTCGCCCTTGGCGCGCACCTGACCAGCCATCTGAATGGCTCCCCCGTAAAGCAGGAACTTTTCCGTCAGCGTCGTCTTGCCCGCATCCGGGTGCGAGATGATGGCGAATGTCCGGCGACGGGCAATCTCGGGCGGCAGGGTAGGTTGGTTCGAGGTATCAAGCATGACCGCGCGTATAGGCGGGGAATCCTGCCGAAGCAAGACAAAGGGGCTGGTTCGAATCATAGGCTTGTGGCAATAAGAACATATAGTGAACAAATTGTGGAGAAGACCAATGGATTTGAAAGAGATTGCCAACGAGTTGGTGGCCGGCTGCCGCGAGGACCGCGCCAAGGAAAATCTTGAGAAATTGTATGCGTCAGACGCAGTTTCTGTTGAAGCGGTCGATTACTCAGGCATGGGGCGCGAAATACAGGGGCGTGATGCGATCCGAGGCAAACATGAATGGTGGGAAGGCGCCCACGAGGTTTCGGGCGCTTCGGTCAGCGATCCGTTTGTACACGGCGAAGACCGTTTTGCGGTGATTTTCGAAGTGCAGGGCAAGGTAAAGGAAACCGGCGAAGCCTTCGATATGCGTGAAGTGGGTGTCTATCACGTCGCAGATGGCAAGATCGTGCGGGAAGAGTTCTTCTACTGATCCCAAGCCATTTCTGGTCTTCCCTGTCTGGCCGATGCTAGACATGCGGCAATGACTGACAGGGAGGATCCGATGGATCTTGGTATAAAAGGAAAGCGCGCGCTGGTCTGTGCCAGTAGCAAAGGGCTGGGTTTGGGCTGTGCCGAGGCTTTGGCTGAGGCTGGCGTAAATCTTGTGATGAATGCGCGTGGTTCGGACGCTTTGGAGAGCGAGTCGGCACGCCTCAGGTCAGAGCATGGCGTCGAGGTACAAACAGTCGCTTGTGACGTGACGACTGCGGAAGGGCAGGCGAAGGTGATCGAAGCGGCGCAGGGCGTTGATATTCTTGTGACAAATGCCGGTGGACCGCCGCCGGGGTTATGGGCGGATTGGGAGCGTGATGATTTCATCAAGGCGCTGGATGCCAATATGTTGACCCCCATTGCGTTCATGAAAGCGCTGCTTCCCGGAATGATGGACAAAGGTTGGGGGCGGGTGGTGAACGTCACCTCACAATCCGTGCGCGCGCCAATTGCGGTGCTGGGGCTTTCGAATGCAGCCCGCACGGGTTTGACCGGATATGTCGCAGGAACTTCACGCCAGGTTGCACCGCATGGCGTGACCATCAACAACCTGCTGCCCGGCATTCACGCTACGGATCGTGCGGATGCGCTGGACAGCGGCGTGGCTTCCCAGCAAGGCATCTCGATCGAAGACGCACGCGCAAACCGTTCGGCAACCATTCCCGCGCGACGCTATGGAACACGGCAGGAATTCGGGGCTGCCTGCGCGTTCCTGTGCTCTCATCATGCGGGGTTCATCGTTGGTCAGAACATTCTACTGGATGGTGGCGCAACCAATTTGACGATGTGACCATGGCACAAGGGTTTTCGTTGAAAGATCAGATGTTCAACGCTGAGAAAGTAAATTATCTCAGCGGTTTGTTTTCCGATTCTCATGCAGAATTTGATGCCCCGGCATTCCGATCTGCGGTCATGTCGCGATTGCTGGAGTTAGAGCTGAAGGATCGGATCATCTGGATCGCCACATGCCTGCAACAGGCGGTACCCGGTGATTTGCCTGCTGTTGCCCCGACGATCCTGCGTGCCTTGCCTGCACCTTTGGACCCGACGAAGACGGATGACGACTTTGGCGATTTCATCTTTGCGCCGGTCGGTGAGTGGGTGGCGACCATAGGACTTGAGCATACCGATCTGGCATTGGACGTGATGGAGGAACTGACACAGAGGTTTTCCATGGAATGGGCAATCCGACCGTTCCTTAACCACGACCCGGACCGGGTATTGCGGCGGATGCAGGACTGGTGCTCTCATGACAGTTACCATGTGCGCAGGTTGGTCAGCGAAGGCACGCGCCCCCGATTGCCATGGGGGCAGGCGGTTGGATTGGGTTTGCAGGACCCGCTGCCGTTGCTGGACAATTTGCACATAGATGCGACGCGATATGTCACCCGGTCCGTATCCAATCACCTGAATGACATCACCAAGAAAGACCCGGATCTGGTATTGGATCGTCTGAAGGCGTGGCGCAACCAGGGTCATCAGACTCAGGACGAACTGGACTGGATGACGTCACACACCCTGCGCGGGCTTGTGAAAGCGGGGCATCCCGAAGCAATGAAGATGTTAGGCTATGACCCGGACGCGGACATCGAGGTCGCGGTCAACCTTAATTCGGAAGCTCAGATTGGTGACGCTCTGGCCTTTTCCGTCGCTTTGAAAGGGGTCGGAGAGCTGCCAGTTCTGGTTGACTATATCATTCATTTTCAAAGACCTGGCGGGAAAATCTCAGCCAAGGTGCACAAGTTGAAGCAGGCGGCTTTGAAGAACGGGAAACTGACGCTGGAAAAACGCCACAAGTTGAAGGGTGATGCAACAACGTTCAAGTTGGTTCCCGGCGCGCACCGGCTGGAGGTTCAGGTAAATGGCAAAATTCGTGCAGGCGTGGACTTCGACCTGCTTGGGTAAAACCGCGCGGGACCGCTCACGCTTTCGTCAAAAACGCCTTCCCCGGATTGCGAACCCCCGGCGGCTGCATTAGCTCGTACATGACCATTTGCGAGGGAAAAGCGCGATGAAACATGAATCGGTGCAGAACTATTATGGTGAAGTCCTGCAAAGCAGTGCTGACTTGCAGACCAATGCGTGCTGCACGCCTGACGACATGCCCGACCATGTCAAAAAGATCCTTTCAAAGATTCATGACGACGTTCTGACTCGCTACTATGGCTGCGGTCTGATTGCCCCACTTGACCTTGAAGGCACGTCGATCCTAGATCTGGGGTGTGGGGCCGGGCGGGATGTATATGCCTTGTCCGTCATGGTCGGTAAGACGGGCCGGGTAGTGGGTGTCGACATGACGCCCGAACAACTGGACGTCGCCCGCGCGCATCAGGATTATCACGCCGAGGCATTTGGATATGCCCGCAGCAATGTGGAATTCCATCACGGCTATATCGAGAAACTGGATGAGCTTGATCTGGAACCCGGATCGTTCGATATCATCGTCTCGAACTGTGTCATCAACCTGGCCACAGATAAGAATGCGGTTCTGCGCGGCGCACACAGGTTGTTGAAAGAGGGCGGCGAGATGTATTTCTCGGATGTCTATGCCGACCGCCGTATTCCGCAGGCGATGGCCGAAGACGAAGTTCTTTATGGCGAGTGCCTGTCCGGCGCGCTTTATTGGAATGATTTCCTGTCAATGGCTCGAACGGCCGGTTTCGGCGACCCGCGCCGCGTGACACATCGTCCGCTGACGATCGAAAATCCCGTACTGGAAGAGCGTGTTGCGCCGTTGAAGTTCCTGTCCGCGACATACCGTCTGTTCAAACTACCTGCATTGGAACCGGCTTGTGAAGATTATGGGCAAGCCGTGATCTATAAGGGAACCGTGCCAAACGCACCGCATGAATTTGGTCTGGATGACCACCACGTTTTAGAAGCCGGCAAAGTGTTTCCGGTTTGCGGCAATACCTGGATGATGTTGAAAGATACGCGATTTGCCCGTCATTTTGACTTTATCGGCGATTTTTCGACCCATTATGGCATTTTCAAAGGCTGTGGTGGCGAAAGCCCGTTTGAAGCCATGGGTGCATCTGTCGCTTCTGGCGGGTGTTGCTGATCCCTTGCACCTGAGGGGCGGGGTTGCTATCCCCGCTCAAGCCCGATGGATTTGATCGGGAAAGGCAACGGGGTCCATCGGTGACAGGTAACGCAAATCCACCGCGTCTGGAAATTCGCAACATTATCCGTCGGTTTGAAGGCCGGGTTGTTGTGGATGATGTTTCACTGACCGTTCAGGCAGGCAAGGTGACCTGTCTGCTGGGGCCGTCGGGCTGCGGGAAATCCACCACGTTGCGCATGATCGCCGGGGTCGAAATGCAGGACTCGGGTGAGATTTATGTTGATGGCAAGCTGATCTGCGACACCGTGTTCCGGGTGCCTCCGGAACGGCGCGAGATCGGTCTGATGTTTCAGGACTTTGCGCTGTTCCCGCATCTGAGCGTGGCCAAAAACGTGGCCTTTGGTCTGAAGGGCAGCAAGGACGAAAAACGCGCCCGGGTCGAGGAGTTGTTGCAGAAGGTCGACCTGATGCGATTCATCGATGGTTTTCCGCATCAACTATCGGGTGGCGAGCAACAACGCGTGGCGTTGGCGCGTGCCCTGGCGCCGCGCCCGCGCATCATGCTGATGGACGAGCCCTTTTCGGGCCTCGATAACCGTTTACGTGATGGTATCCGTGACGAAACGCTGGCCATTCTCAAGGAAGAAGATGCCGCTGTACTGCTGGTCACGCACGAGCCGGAAGAAGCGATGCGCATGGCCGACGAGATCGCCCTGATGCGGCGTGGCAAGATCGTGCAACAGGGCGCGCCCTATAACGTCTATACGCGTCCCGCGGATAAGGCGGCGGTGGCATTTTTCAGTGATGTCAACGTTTTGCGGGCGCAAGTGAATGGCGCATTGGCGGATACGCCCTTTGGTCAGTTCCTGGCACCGGGCATTCCGAATGGTACGGATGTCGAGATTGTCTTTCGCCCTCAGCACATCAAGCTGGACTTTGACCGCAACGGCAAGGGGCCATTGCCGACACCAACAGACGGTGTTGCGGCCCGTGGCGTCGTCGAACGCGCGCGATTTCTGGGAAATGAAAGCCTGGTAGAGTTTCGCATGGACTATGATGGCTCGATCCTCAGGGCTACGGTTCCAAACGTGTTTGTGCCCAGTCCGGGCCGGGTGATGTGGCTGACCATCCGCCGCGACAAGTGCTTCGTTTTCCCCGAAACAAGGCGCTGATCCATCGATTTCCACCCGAGTGGTGCGCGAAAACCTCAGATTGCGGGGCCACGTCGCTTGCCGCAACGCAGGCCCGGGTCTATCAAGAGCCAAACGCGGGGGTAAATCGGGCACATGCGAATTCTTCTGACCAATGACGACGGGATCAATGCCCCGGGCTTGATCACGCTTGAGGCGATTGCAGCTGAACTGGCCGGACCAGATGGAGAGGTCTGGGTGGTCGCACCCGCGTTTGAACAGTCCGGTGTCGGACATTGCATCAGCTATACCCACCCGATGATGGTCGCCAAGCTGGGCGAGCGGCGCTTTGCAGCCGAAGGTTCACCTGCGGATTGTGTTTTGGCAGGGCTTCACGACGTTATGTTGGATACCCCTCCCGATCTGGTTCTATCGGGCGTGAACAGGGGCAATAACTCGGCTGAAAACACGTTGTATTCCGGTACGATCGGCGGCGCGATGGAAGCGGCATTGCAGGGCGTCCCAGCGATTGCCCTGTCGCAATATTTTGGCCCCAGAAACTTGGGCCTTGACGACCCGTTTGAGGCAGCCGCCCGGTATGGTGCAGATCTGGTGCGCCGGATTCTGGACGCAACTCCGGCAGAACAAGATGATTACCGGCTGTTCTACAACGTGAATTTCCCACCGGTTCCGGCAGACGATGTTCTGGGCACGCGGATTGCGGCGCAGGGGTTTCGGCGCGACACGCGTTTTTCGGTCGAACCGCACAGTTCACCTTCGGGGCGGCGGTTCCTGTGGATCAAGGGTGGCTATCAGCACAATCCGACCGCACCCGGAACGGATGCGGCCGTCAATCTGGAAGGCTATATCTCGGTCACGCCGATGCGCGCTGACCTGACTGCGCATGACATGCTGGAGGCATTGAAGGCGGTCGAATGAGCGGACTGGACCCTGAAACCGTAATGCAATTCCTGTTTGCCCTGCGCAAACGGGGGGTCACGGATGCGCGCGTGCTGGCTGCGATGGAGCAGGTGGACCGCGGTCGCTTTGTCACCGGCCTGTTCGCAGGGCGCGCTTACGAGGACATGCCGTTGCCGATTTCCTGCGGTCAGACGATCAGTCAACCCTCGGTCGTTGGTCTGATGACGCAGGCCCTGAACGTTGGACCACGGGACACGGTGCTCGAGATTGGGACAGGTTCAGGTTATCAGGCGGCGATCCTGTCCAAACTGGCCCGCCGGGTCTACACAGTGGAACGCCACAGGCGGTTGGTGAGCGAAACAAGCAAGCTGTTTGCCGATCTGGGCCTGATGAATATCACTTCGATGTTGTCTGACGGGTCATTTGGCCTGCCGGAACAAGCCCCTTTTGACCGGATCATTGTCACAGCCGCGGCTGAGGATCCTCCGGGCCCGCTCTTGGCGCAGCTGAAAATCGGGGGTATTATGGTTTTACCCGTGGGCCAGTCGGACGCGGTGCAGCAGTTGATCAAAGTAACGCGCACCGAAAATGGTCTGGACTATGACGAATTAACGTCGGTCCGTTTCGTGCCCCTTCTGGAAGGGCTTGGAAAGGATGAGGCGTAATAGGCTTAAAGAATTGGTCGCCGGAACTCCGGGCAACAGGGGCAGGCGTTGAGGACAGAATTATGAGAGCAGTATCCAAATCAGCAATGCGCCGCTGTGCGACCGGGGTGGCCGCTCTGGCCATTTTGGCCGGGTGCGAGGGACCTCTGGATTATGACCTTCGTGGGCAGATCGGTGGATTTTCGACCACCAATGCAGCGCAATCCGCGACGGCATCCCGCCCGACACCGGACAGCCGGGGCGTCATTACCTATCCGAATTACCAGGTGGTCGTGGCGCGCCGCGGCGATACGGTGCGGGACGTGGCCGCGCGGGTTGGCCTGCCCGAGGGCGAGCTTTCGCGCTTCAACGGCCTTCAGACAACGGACACGCTGAGAGAGGGTGAGGTTCTTGCCCTGCCACGCACTGTCGGTGCTGGAAGCAGCGTGGACATCGCGTCGGTCGCCGGGTCTGCAATTGACCAAGTGCCGGCGTCGGGTTCGGTTCAGACCACAACCCTGGAACCCGCGAAACCGGCATCAACGCCTGCGCCGATTTCAACTGGGCCGGAGCCGGTCAGGCACAAGGTCAAGCGGGGTGAGACGGCCTATACAATCTCGCGCCTCTACCAGGTGCCGGTTGAATCTCTGGCGGAATGGAACGGGTTGGGATCAGATTTTACCGTGCGTGAGGGTCAATACTTGTTGATTCCGGTCAAGAACCAGCCCGCGCCCCGGCAAAATGCGGCTAGTGCCGCGCCCGTTCCCGCCACGGAGGTGACGGAACCGGGACAGGGATCACCGACGCCGACGCCACCCAGCGCCACGCAGCCCTTGCCGGACGAGAAAGTTGAGCCGTTGGTCGAGGCCCCCGACGTGACCGCCGAAGCGCCAACCAATACGCGCACATCCGCGCTGTCCCTGCCGGTTGGCGGAACTATCATTCGCGGCTATGACAAGGGCAAGAATGAGGGCATCGACATCGCTGCCGCTCCGGGTACGTCGGTCACAGCTGCCGAAGCCGGTACGGTCGCGGCGATCACCGCGGACGCGGATCAGGTGCCGATCATTGTGGTCAAGCACAACAACGATCTTCTGACTGTCTATGCAAATGTCGATAAGATCACTGTCAAGAAAGGCGATAAGGTACGCCGTGGCCAGAAGCTGGCGCAATTGCGGGGCGGCGACGATGCCTATGTGCATTTCGAAGTCCGCAAAGGATTCGAGTCCGTGGACCCGGAACCCTATCTGAAGTGAGGCTGGATGGCCCGTACCGGGCCTGCCTTCGGCGACAGTATTTCTGAAAAGATGAAGCCTGTCAGGCGTACGGGTCATAGTCGCTCAGGCGTTTTCCGGGTTCGTCGGCGAAGATTTCCGGAAGGGGTGAAACTGCTTCGATCAGGTCGATGCGAAAAACACGAAATCCGTTGCGCAGCTCGCACCAGGCGGTAAGGGTCCAGACCCGCCCCCAGTATTCCATATGGAGCGGGCGGATGGTGCGTTCGGTCAAAACGCCGTCAATGCGGCGATAGGACAGGTGAAGTTTCTGACGTGATTTGATGGCTGCACGGATCGGGGCCATATGGGCAAGGCCCCTTGCGGCATCGGCAAATGGGTAGACCGCGAATTTCCAGCTGTCCGCCTCGGCCAGGACCTGCGTTGGTAGAACAGCGTCGATCTTGTCGGCAAGCGATTGTGCGGCAGCCTTCAGGTCAGTATCCGCGGCCTCGGCCACGATGGCCATGCCAAGATTCAGCGCCTCAAGCTCGGCTGTGGTCAGGTTCAACGGGGGCAGGGTGATCTGCTCGCGCACCATGTAGCCGACACCGCGCTCGCCCTCGACCGGAACGCCCGAGGCAACAAGCGTATCCATGTCGCGATAGATGGTGCGAACCGACACCTCAAGCCGGTCCGCAATGTCCTGCGCGCGGTGCAGTTTTCCGTCGCGCAGGATCTGGATGATACCGAACAGGCGGTCAGTGCGGCGCATGACACGCCGTTCTGACCGCGTTTAGGCAGTCATGTTCCATAGTACTTTCTCGTGTCGCATCTGGATGCTATCCGGATTGATGACCGCCATCATGCCTGCTGCACATTCCTGTTGAGGAAACTGTGCGGCTGCGTCCTGTGCCGCCTTCAAATCGGTCCAGACAACATAATCGGTCCAGCGACCATCTTCGCCCTGGCTAAGCTGCCGATGGGCAAATCCCGGCGCGCTGCGCACAAAGGCCTCAGAGGCCTGACTGAGTTTCACGAACTCTTCCGGCGTGGTGCCATTGGCCAGGGTGAAGGTGACGATTTCAGCAACGTGGGTCATTTAATTCTCCATTGACCTTGTTTCGATGCCAAATCCCTAACGGATAGCAACTGACATAAACCTGTCAGTTGAGAATTGCGACCCCTTAGATTTCACGCGATTGATACAATTTTCGCCGGCAAATCGGAGCAGATCCCTTTTGAGACCAGCGATCGAGGCGTAAAGACTGAGTCAGATCATGTTCCCGGCGCGCAAACGTGCCGACGAAAAAGGAGAAAAGACATGCTCAACAATATCGGCCTTCCTGGCCTGCTGCTTATCGCCGTTGTGGTTCTGGTTCTGTTTGGACGCGGCAAGATCAGTTCGCTCATGGGTGAAGTCGGCAAAGGTATCACTGCGTTCAAGAAGGGTGTGAAGGACGGTTCGGAAGAGCTGGAAAAGGACGCTTCTGAACTGGCCAAGGACGTCACACCTGAAGCCGAGAAAGACAAGGCGTAAGCGCAGATGTTTGATCTGGGCTGGACCGAGCTTCTGGTAATCGGCATCGTTGCCCTGATCGTTGTGGGGCCAAAGGACCTGCCGGTGCTGTTCCGCAATGTCGGGCGTTTTGTCGGCAAGGCGCGCGGAATGGCGCGCGAGTTCAGCAGCGCCATGAACGAAGCCGCCGATCAGGCAGGGGTGAATGAGATCAAGAAAGGTCTCAACGCTGCCGTGAACCCTGTGGGATCGGCCATGGACGGTGTCAAGCAAGCCGCGCAGGAGATGGCGAAAAGCATCGATCCCACAAAGTTCGACCCTGAAAGCGAAACGGGTAAACTGGCGGCCGAGCGGGCCGAGCAGGCCAAAAAGGTTCAGGCGTCAGCCGCCCGTGCCACCGCCGAGCGCAAAGCCAAGGAAGCAGCCGATGCGCTGGCCAAGGCAGAAGAGGCCGAAGCCGCGCTGAATACTGAAAGCAAGACATGAGCAAAACCGACGAGATTGACGATTCTTCGGCCCCGTTGATCGAACATCTGGCCGAACTGCGCACACGGCTGATCCACAGCGTTGTGGCGTTTCTGATCGGTATGATCATCTGTTTTTCGGTGGCGACGCCGATCTTCAATTTCCTGACCAATCCCCTGTGTGACGTTCTGGCCGAGCGCGGGCAGGATTGTGGCCTGATCTTCATCTCGCCACAGGAAGGGTTTTTTGTTGCAATCAAGGTTTCCCTCTTGGGCGGGTTCATTCTGGCATTTCCCTATATCGGGATGCAGATGTGGCGCTTTGTGGCACCGGGCCTCTACAAGTCCGAGAAAAACGCGTTCCTGCCATTCATGCTTGCTTCGCCCTTTATGTTCCTTCTGGGCGCAAGCTTTGCCTTCTACGTTGTCACGCCTCTGGCCTATGACTTTTTCCTCGGGTTCCAGCAATTCGGGGCTGAGGGTGAAGCCGTGGCCGATGGGGTCAGCGCGGCACCGCTGAGTGTGGTGTTTCAAGGCTCAGCCCAGGAATATCTGAACCTGACGATCAAATTCATCGTTGCCTTTGGATTATGTTTCCAGTTGCCGGTTCTCCTGACCCTTATGGGGAAGGCAGGACTGGTCAGTGCCGAGGGGCTGGGCGCTGTTCGAAAATATGCGGTGGTCGGCATTCTGGTTCTGGCCGCAGTCGTCACACCACCGGATGTCATTACGCAGATCATTCTGTTTGTGGTGGTGTACGGTCTGTACGAGATTTCGATCTTCCTGGTCGCGCGAGTCGAAAAGAAACGCGAGGACCAGTTGCGCGCTGACGGTTACTACGATGATGAAGCGGAAGCGGATGATGACCTGATGCAGGAGTTCGAAGACGACAAGTAAGTCTGCCGACGAAAACAAAAGGGCGCGCCATCCAATGGCGCGCCTTTTCCATTGGAAACTCTTGTTGTGCCAATTGGAACGTGCTTTGAACCCCTCAAGACAAAACCGGAGGCCCACATGGATGACCAAGCCCTGAACCGTATCGCCGAGGCGTTGGAACGCATGGCACCGGCTCCTTTGGTGGCGCCTGATTTTGCCGTTGCTCCAGCATTTGTGTGGCATGTCGAACCGGAACGACTGGAACCTGTTACGCATGTCAACCGGGTCGATCTGGATCTCCTGGTCGGCATCAATCGCTCTCGCGACACGTTGATGGACAATACGCGCCGGTTTGCAGCAGGGTACAAGGCAAATAATGCGCTGCTCTGGGGGGCGCGGGGGATGGGAAAGTCGAGCCTTGTAAAGGCCGTGCACGGCTCACTGAGCGCTGATTACGCCGATCTAAAGCTGGTCGAATTGCAGCGCGAGGATATGGGAACGGTCGCACGGTTGCTGAACCATCTGCGCGCAGCACCCTACAGGTTCATACTGTTTTGCGATGACCTGTCGTTCAGCCACGATGACCAGCATTATAAATCTCTCAAGGCTGTTCTGGATGGCGGCATTGAAGGCAGGCCGGAAAATGTGGTCTTCTACGCCACTTCGAACCGCCGCCATCTGATGCCGCGGGATATGATCGAAAACGAACGGTCCAGCGCCATCAATCCTTCCGAGGCGGTCGAAGAAAAAGTCTCGCTGTCGGATCGCTTCGGCCTGTGGCTTGGGTTCCATCCCTGCGATCAGGACGAGTATCTGGCGATGATCGACCGCTATTGCGCCGCCTATGGCGTTTCCGTTGATGCACAGACCCTGCGCGCCGAGGCAATTGAGTGGCAAGCCACGCGCGGGTCGCGCTCTGGCCGTGTCGCCTGGCAATTCTTCGTCGATCTGGCCGGGCGCAACGGCGTGCATATCGCCTGATCCCGGCTTCACCTGGCTGCAAATATCCCCGCCAGAGGCATGGCCCGCCAGGGCCATTTCCTACAGCAGTGCCAGAATCCGCGCAGCTTCATCCTTGGTGCTGTTCAGAACGCTCCGGTCTTCCCCGGGATGAAACCGCGCGCGGACGGCCGTGGGCATCGGCGCGGGTTCGACAACCGAAATCCGCGGACCGGTGCGTTCAGTCTCGACGGCCCAGCTGCGGGCCAGAGCCATCTGCGCGGCCTTGGTGGCACCGTAGATGCCATAAAACTTCTCGCCAGCCTTCGGATCGTCAAAAAACACCGCATGGCCACTCTCGCCCAGAAGGGGTGAGACATAGGGAATCAGAACCGAGGTCGCGTTTGCATTTGTGTTGATCGCCTTGGCCCATTCCTTGGGGTCAACAAAATGCACCGGCGTCAGTGCTGATGTGTGGATGGCTGTGTGCATCCACAGGTCGACCTTACCCCAACGGTCATGGATGCCACGACACAGGGTCGCCATGGCGTTTGGATCGGTGATGTCCATGGGGGCCAGAGTGGCTGACCCGCCCTTCGCCTTGATACGGTCGTCCAGCTCTTCCAGCCCGCCGGTGGTCCGGGCGACGGCGACGATATGGTATTCAGGTGCCAACGCTTCGGCCAGCGCAGCGCCCAACCCGCGAGAGGCCCCGGTGATAAGGGCGATTTTTGTCTGATCGGTCATTGCTGTGGTTTGAACCCCTGCGCGAGGGGCGTCAAGTCGCGATTAGCTGCCGGGAATGGCGATCCGCTTGGTCTGGCCGCTTTGTCGCAGCATGATGCCCTGTTCATCGATTGCTATCACCATGCCCGAGGCGACACGGCTTCCGGGTTCAACCTCTTTCACGCGGCCCGATGACAGGCGTACCAAGGCGTGCAGATCGGTTTTGGGCCCGAACACTCCCAGGACAGAAACAGAGTTCTTGTTTAACGCGCCCTGCTGCGTGGCCGCGCTTTTGACATTGGTGTTTGACATGGTCCGTGGCCCGGCGTGAGTTCCGAACCCCTTATTTGTGTGAGTGGTTGCCGCCCGATAACAAAACGATCAGGTAAGCAAAAGACCCTCACAGACACGACGCTTCACGACGTAGCGACCCTTTTGTTAGCCCTTGTGATCGTGCAAGATTCACCGCCGGGTTGTGGCAGGTTTCCACTCATCGGCGGAACAGTTTAGATGCGAGCCATACTTAACAGGGCTGTCCTATCTGTATGTCGAACGGTTTGATTCGCTGTTTGAACAGAATCTGGGCGTGCCATAAATGGGTGGGGTCTTTCAGCCTGAGGCGAGTTTGGCCGCATTCCAGGACCCGCCCGGAACCTGCATATCCGCGCGTTTCTGGCTGACACGGCTGCTGTTTTCCAGACTGTCCAGGTAATCCGCGCTGACGCTGCCGGTAATGTAATTGCCGTCAAAGCAGGAACAATCAAATCCTTGGATGTCCGGGTTGCCTTCCTGGGCGGCCCAGATCAGGTCCTCCAAATGCTGATAGAACAGCGCATCGGCGCCCAGCTCTTCACGGATCTCTTCGATCTCTTTGCCATTTGCGATCAGCTCGGCCTTGGTCGGCATGTCGATGCCATACACATTGGGGTATTTGACAGGCGGCGAGGCGCTGGCCACATAAACCTTCTTTGCCCCAGCGTCGCGGCACATCTGAACGATCTTTTTGATGGTGTTGCCCCGCACGATGGAATCGTCGATCAACAGAACGCTGTGACCTTCGAATTCCAGCGGAACGGCATTCAGCTTGCGGCGCACGGATTTCTGTCGCTCGGCCTGACCCGGCATGATGAAGGTACGCCCGACATAGCGGTTCTTCACCAACCCCTCGCGATAGGGGATGCCGGTGATTTTAGCCGCTTCCAGTGCCACGGGGCGGGCGCTGTCGGGTACGGGAATGATCCGGTCGATTTCCAGGCCCGAGTCTTGAATTTGTTTCGCCAGCGTCTGTCCCATGCGCATCTGGGTTTTATAAACCGAGACTCCGTCCAGCAGTGAATCCGGACGTGCCAGATACACATACTCGAAGATACAGGGCGTCAGCTTGCCTTCGACGGCCTGAAACTCGTGCATGTTGCCTTTCAGGTCGATCAGGATGGCCTCGCCCGGGCGCAGATCGCGCAGCTTCTCAAAACTGTTGATGCCAAAGGCCACGTCTTCCGAAGCAAAGGCATAATCGTCCCCCTGACCGTCGACATTGCGCTTTGCGACCGACAGGGGCCGAATGCCATATGGGTCGCGGAACGCCAGCATGCCAACACCAGCCACCAGACAGATTACCGAGTAGGCACCTTGAACCCGCTCCATCGTCATCTTCACACCGGCAAAGATGTTTCGGATCGGATCCGAATTGCCGTTCACCTTGATGGCGTCAGCCACTTTGTCGGCCAGCACGTTCAGCAGGATTTCCGAATCCGATGTGGTGCGCAGGTGGCGACTATATTTCCCGGTCACTTTCTCGCGCTGTTCCGCTGTGTTGGTGATGTTGCCGTTGTGAACAAGATAGATACCGTAGGGTGCGTTCACGAAGAAAGGTTGCGCTTCGGCCGCGCTGAGTGATCCGGCCGTGGGATAACGAACATGACCCATGCCGATATGACCCAGAAGGGTTTCGGCATCCTGGGCGTTGAACACGTCCTTGACCAAACCATTGGCTTTCTTTTCCCGGAAGAATTCGCCGTTGTAGGTCACGATCCCGGAGGCATCCTGACCCCGGTGCTGCAACATCAGCAACCCGTCATAGATCTCAGCAAAGACATCATGTGTCCGGCTTGCGATTCCTAAAATCCCACACATTCAAGGGGCTCCAACTTCTATGACGATTTCATTCGAGGATTGACCGCAGTTCGGCACCGGACTTTCTGCATCTTCAGCGCGGAAATGTTCGCTACGCAGGAACAAGACGCCGTTAGGGCGACCATCACTGCGATCAGCGCGCATTCATACAGAAAGTACAAGATCGGTGGCTCCGATTCCGTGGCGGGTTGGCCCCCACATAATGCCTATTGGCGTGGCTGTCATCAAAGGATCACATTAGCCAAATGCCGCAGGCCAAGTTTGCGCATGTCGACTTAGAAAAACGAAGATGGTGACATGCGCAAACATATGTGCTGTCATGCATTTGATTGCATACATAACTGCTAAATCTCAGCACCTCGGGGGGACCTGAATGTGGCAACATAAACCTCCTCACAAGAACCAGGAACGGATCAGGCAGCGGTGCCATCGGTGCAGGGGATTGGGGCGCGCGTCGTGCCAGATCTGTAACGGAGCAGGCGAGGTCGCCAAAAGCAGAGATATCTTTGGAAAACCGGTTTTCAGTCGATGTGACGGATGCTTTGGCTTGAAAACAATCCGCTGCACCGTGTGCGGTGGAGAGGGGTTTGTCTGATCTGCAACAAAAAAGCCCGGCAGCGCCGGGCTTTCATGAATTGGTGAACTGCCTATCAGCCGTTGGAAGGCGCAGTTGTTGCCGGTTCAGCGTTTCCTGCCGTGCAACTGGCGACCAGCTGTTCATACTGAGTCGTAACCCAGCCCAAAGCCGCCTCGGGGTTTTGTTCCTCAATCTGGCCGCTGAACTGTTCAAACACCTTGGCCGACCGGCTTTCATCAACAATTGTGTAAGACTGGCCGGTCATGACGGTGTCGTAAACGAAGAATGCAATCGCAACCAGAAGGATGCCACGAGCGATGCCGAAGAACAGCCCCAAAGCCTGATCCAGGCCGCCAAGGGCCGAACGCTGAACCAGCGATGAAAACAGCGGTGTGAAGATACTGACCACGATCAGCGCCACCGCAAAGACCGCTGCAAACCCGGTGATCACAGACAATTCACAACTGTCACGCAAGAAATCTCCGACGACCGGGATTTCCTTGACCAGAGGTACAGCCTGCGGGGCGAAGATGAACGCCAGAACGGCCGCCGCAACCCAACCCGCGATGGCCAGAACTTCGCGCATGAAACCACGCGAGTAGGCCAGCAAGCCTGACAGCACGATGATCAGGGCAACTACCCCGTCGATTATTGTAAAACCTTCCATGGCCCTCGCCTGTTCTTTTTCTGCCCCTCAAGGCGCGACTTTAACCTGCTCCGAAGGTTTCGCCAACAAACCCCACCAAATCAGAGGGTCGGGTGAGTGTCAGACCTGCCACAGTACCGGTTTTGCCACCTGCCGGAGCTATTGCCGCTGTGAAACCAAGTTTTTGTGCTTCTTTCAACCTGTTTTCTGTCTGCGGAGCCGGTCTAAGTGCCCCTGACAGCGAGATTTCCCCGAAAACGACGGTGTCTGCGGGCAGGGCTGTGTCTTCGCGTGCGCTCAGCAATGCAGCAGCCACGGCCAGATCGGCGGCGGGTTCACTGACTTTCAACCCACCGGCCACGTTCAGATAGACGTCGAGACCCGCAAAAGGAATGCCGCAACGCGCTTCAAGAACGGCAAGGATCATCGCCAACCGCCCGCTGTCCCATCCCACCACTGTCCGGCGCGGCTGTGAATGGGGGGACGGGGCGACAAGGGCCTGCAATTCGACCAGAACGGGCCGTGTGCCCTCAATCCCGGCAAAGACGGCAGAGCCTGGGCTGGGCGTACCGCGTTCCGACAGGAACAAGGCCGAGGGGTTGGTGACCTGCGCGAGCCCTTTGCCCGTCATCTCGAACACGCCAATTTCGTCGGCGGGACCAAAGCGGTTCTTGACCGCCCGCAAAATACGAAACTGATGGCCGCGCTCGCCCTCGAAATACAGAACCGTATCGACCATGTGTTCGACAACACGGGGGCCCGCAATCTGGCCATCCTTGGTCACGTGTCCGACCATGATGATCGACACGCCGTGCCGTTTCGCAAAGGCGGTCAATTCATGAGCAGCCGCCCGGACTTGCGACACGGACCCCGGCGCGCTGTCGACATTGTCGGCCCACATGGTCTGGATCGAGTCGATGATCGCCAGACCGGGTTTTTCGGCTTCAAGCGTGGTGAGAATGTCGCGTAGGTTGGTTTCGGCTGCAAGTTGCACCGGCGCGTTCTCCAGCCCAAGGCGGCGCGCCCGCATGCGAACCTGAGCACTGGCTTCTTCGCCCGAGATATAGATCGTCTTGACGCCGGCACGGGCAAATCGGGCAGCAGCTTGCAGCAACAGGGTGGATTTACCGATGCCGGGGTCGCCGCCCACCAACAGGGCAGATGCAGGAACAAGCCCGCCACCAAGCACTCGGTCCAGCTCTTCCACTCCGCAGAGCGTGCGGGGCGGCGGGGTTTCCTCGGTCGACAGGTCGGTGAGCGTCATCGACCGCCCGCGTTTCGAGCCCAGCGATTTCTTGGCTGGGCCTGCCGACAGCGGTACGTCCTGTATGATCGAGTTCCACTCGCCGCACCCGTCGCAGCGACCCGACCAGCGGGAATGGGATGCGCCGCAGGCGGAGCAGGAGAAGGTTGGTTTTGCCATGACGCCTTGGTGCCCGAGGACGGGCGGTTCTTCAAGCCCTTGCAGGGCTTTCCTCGTCGTCAGCGGTACACCGCACTCTATCTCCGGGCGATGGTTTTGTTGTGGCGTTCAGTGAGAATGCCCAAAGCGATGGAGGCAAGGATGCAGGCGGTGAAAAGGTAAAGACCCCATGCGGTCTCAACAGTGGCGTAAGAGATGCCTTTGGCCAGCGTGATGTATAGCGCGATCAGGAATATGTCGGCCATCGCCAGCTTGCCGAGGATGTTGAGCGCAGGCTGCACACGGGCATCAAGCAGGTTCCATTGGATCAGCGCCGTGCCGATGGTTTTGATGTAGGGGGCGAAAAGGGCGAAAATGGTGACGATCAGCGCAAGGAAGACGTCAGATTTCCACAGGGACTGGAGGCCGGTGATGACGCTGATTTCGCTGAGGCCAAAGATCGGCAGAAACCCTGCGCGCATCAGCGGGGCGAACCACGCGATGGGGTAGAAAACCAAAAGTGACAGGGTTGCGAAACGCAATATCATGGCGGCCAACGCTATTATGTTTGACCGCCTGACATTACGGTGTTGGATCGTGGGTTCAAGGATGCTTGTTCAGTAGTTTATCTTGCGCGCTTCATACGAGCCATCAGATTGGTTTTGAGAATGAACTGATGGAACAAGGCGGCCAGGAAATGCAAGACAATCAGAACAAGCATTAGCGTTTTCAGGATCTCATGCACTTCGGCGGACGCTGCTATCCCACCAAACCAGGCCAGGGCACCTGAGGCGGGCACCAATACCATCAACGCATAGAGTGAGAAGTGCGTGGCATGCGCGGCGAGCTTCATCGCGGCTGTTTCTTTATCCGGAAGCGGTGGCGCGCCGCGGGTCAGGCGCAATGCAATCCGCCAAATCGCGAGTGCAAGGACAAGCAACCCTCCGAGCACATGGAGAGCAACTGGTGCTTGAATAGAGATAGGCAATCCGCGTTCGAATTGATCCCAGGCATCAGACATCGGCTCGTGAAAGAGAAACTGAATTGCGATCAGAACGAAAATGACCCAGTGAAGGGCGATTTGCGCGCGAGAATACGAAGTGGGCATGGGGAAGCTCCGACAAACTATAACGTTGCTCTGGTTTAACGCGAAACTGTCAGATTTCCGTCGATGGTTTTTTTTGATTTATTTGTCCAGCATCACTGCCATCACCGCACCGCCTCAATCGGCCCCTCGGCACTCCCGCTGATAAACTGTTCCACATAAGGATCACCCGAGGCATCCATTTGACCGACTGGTCCAGTCCACTGAATGACGCCTCCGTGCAGCATCGCCACGTTGTCGGCAATGGCGCGGACGGAACTCATGTCGTGGGTGATGGTCATCGCGGTGGCGCCCATCTCTGTCACGATTTCGCGGATCAGGTCGTTGATGACGCCGGACATAATCGGGTCGAGGCCCGTGGTGGGTTCATCAAAAAAGATGATCTCGGGCTCGGCGGCGATGGCGCGGGCAAGGCCCACGCGTTTTTGCATGCCACCTGACAGTTCTGCCGGAAAGCGGTCCGCCACGTCCGATTTCAGGCCCACGCGGCGCAGTTTTTCGATTGCGATCTCGCGCGCTTCTTCGGTGGGGCGTTTCAGGGATCCACGCAGCAGGCGGAAGGCGACGTTCTGCCAGACGGTCAGCGAGTCGAACAGCGCACCGCCCTGAAACAGCATGCCAAACCGCGCCAGAAACGCGTCGCGGTCGCCTTTGGACGCGTCTTTGCCGTCGACATAGATCATGCCGTTGTCGGGTTTGATCAGACCCAGGATACATTTCAGGGCAACAGATTTCCCGGTGCCCGAGCCGCCGATGATGACCATCGAGGTTCCTTTGGGAATCTCAAGATTCATTCCACGCAATACGTGGTTGTCACCAAAGGCTTTTTCTACGTTCTCCATCCGGATCATAGTGAGAAAAACACCCCTGTGAGAACAAAGTTTGCGGCGAGGATCAACACGGCTGCGGCCTCGACCGACCCTTTGGTTGCGCGACCGACACCCTGTGCGCCGCGGCCCGAGTTCATGCCGTAATAGCAACCCATGATAGCCGCGATCACGCCAAAGGCCGCGCCTTTGACCAGAGACGATACAATGTCGCGCATCTCAAGGAAATCGACGGTGTTTTTCAGATACGCCGCCGGGTTGAAGCCCAGGTTCTGCGTGGCGACAGTGTACCCGCCCGCAATCCCGATAACGTCACCTACGGCGACCAGCGCAGGCACGGTGATCAGCGCGGCCAGCACACGCGGAGAAGTAAGGTATTTCATCGGATGAGTGGAGAGCGTGACCAGAGCGTCAATCTGTTCGGTCACTTTCATCGTGGCGATCTCGGCCGCGATGGACGAGGTCACGCGCGCGGCGATCATCAGGCCGACCAGCACCGGGCCAAGTTCTCGCACCATGCCGATGGCGACAATCTGGGGCACGACGGCTTCGGCGTTGAACCGCGCACCGCCCGCATAGATTTGCAAGGCCAGCGCGCCGCCGGTGAAAATGGCGGTCAGGCCGACGACGGGCAGGGACAACCAGCCGATATTCAGCAGGGCCATCCCGAATTCACGCGGATAGAAAGGCGGGCGCAAGATGTGCGACACTGCATCAAGCGCGAACAGGGCCACCCGGCCAAAGGCCGCAAGCAGGCCCAGCACGGTGCGGCCCAGCCCCCCCAGCGCGCTGATTGGGTTCATTCGACGTAGCCCCGCGAATAGCGATTGCCCATTGATGTCAGGATTTCATAGCCGATCGTACCAGCGGCCTCGGCCAGATCATCAACGGTTTGATGACCGTTGAGAATGCGCAGACGCTCCGGGTCTTTCGGCAGGTCTGTGACGTCCACGGTGATCAGATCCATCGAGATACGTCCAACAACCGGGCAGGGTTGGTCGCCCGCAAATGTGTCGATGCCGCCGCCAATGGCGCGATGCAGGCCATCTGCATAGCCGGCAGCAACAGTGGCGATCCGGGATGGCCGTCGCGCCACCCAGGTGTTTCCGTAACCCACGGTCTCGCCCACGGCCAACCTACGCACCTGAATGACGGGAAGGTCAACGGTTACGACCGGTTTTGCACCGGCAAAGGGCATGCCACCGTAAAGGCCGATGCCTGGGCGACAGAAATCGAAATGAAACTCAGGCCCCAAAAGCATCCCGCCCGTCGCTGCCAGAGAGCGCGGCGCGGCGACCCCATCAGTCATCTCGCGGAAGGTTTTCAGTTGTTGCTGGTTCATCGGATGGTCCGGCTCGTCCGAGCAGGCCAGATGAGACATGATGAGCGCCGGGTTCAAGGCTTCGGCTTTGGAGCGCAACTCTGCCCAGTCGGCAGGTTCAAGACCAAGCCGGTTCATGCCACTGTCCAGTTGGATACCAAACGGGTGGTCGGGCAGGGCCTCTGTGTGGCGTTGAAACTGTTCCGGCGAGTTGATCAGCGGTATCAGGTCGTTGCCGCGCAGCAGATCGGCATCGCCCTCCATATGTCCAGAAAAAACGAAAATCATCGAGCCGGGGCCAACTGCCCCGCGAACGGTTGTGCCTTCTTCTGCGGCAGCCACGAAAAACTTGCGAACGCCTTCTTCTGCCAACGTGTCGCTGACAGGTCCTGCGCCCAGCCCATAGGCATCCGCCTTGACAACGGCGCCGGTTTCAACCCCGGTTTTCGCGTCGAGTGCCCGCCAGTTTCTGGCGAGGGCCTGAAGATTGATCGTCAAACGTGCAGTACTCATGGGACTGTTCATGACATTGCGCCGTCCAAGGTCAAGAGGGAAAGGGCTTTTTCCGCGACAGATTGCGCCGACCAAGCGACAGATACGGCGGAAAACACCCAAAAAAGCAGACATTTTGGCGACTTACTGCTGTGTTAAGCCGTTTTCAGGATTGTCTTCACATAGGTGTTAAAGTGATCTTGTGAACAAGATCGTCCCATCGCGGCAATAAACGGTGCTGCGGCATATGCCGAGGAAATCATGGATTTTTATACCGATCAAACGCCGGACCCGTCCGAAACTGCCCGGTTTTTCGCAGAAGTTTTTTCGGCGTCGGAAAGCCCGGACGAGGGGGCTGTTATCGAAGCTTTCGTGCAAGAGTTGATCGATACCACCCCACCACAGGATCTGATGGTGTGCACCGCGCGACGCGATCAGGTGTTGCTCGGCTGTGCCATCTTTTCCCGAATGCTGTTTCCACAGGATGCGCGCCGGGTTTTTATCCTGTCGCCAATGGCTGTCAGAACAGACAAGCAAAAAGCCGGGATTGGACAGGCTTTGATCGCGTTTGGTCTGGATTGCCTGCGGACAACAGGCGTGAACGTGGCGCTCACTTACGGTGATCCCGCTTACTATCGAAAAACAGGTTTTGAACAGATTTCTGAGGCCACTGCACAACCGCCGCTGAAGCTGAGCCATCCGCATGGCTGGCTGGGGCAGTCGCTGGATGGTCAGGCGCTTGCGCCACTTAGCGGCCCGTCGCTATGCGTGTCTGCGTTGAACAATCCGACGCTTTGGTGAGTGCGGAGTTCAATCTGTCAGAAAACAGGCGGGCGGACCCATTCTCGGTTCGAGCGCTAGATCCTGAATGGCGCGAAAGGTTCAGAGAACCTTTTTTGCTTTGCCAGCAATCAAATGAAGGTCAGGAAAACCCAGGCAAGGCTGTCCTTTCGCGATCAATAACCTTCGATTTCACCACCCTGCTGCCAGGGTTTGACAAGATTGCCGAACCGGGTGAATTGCGCCTCGAATGACAACTCGACCGTGCCGATTGGACCGTGGCGCTGTTTGCCAACGATTATCTCGGCCTTGCCGTGAAGCCGTTCCATGGCCTGCTTCCATTCTTCCATCTTCTCAAGCTCGTGATCGCCGGGTTTTTCACGTTCCTTGTAGTATTCTTCGCGGAACACGAACATCACTACATCGGCGTCCTGTTCGATCGAGCCTGATTCACGCAGGTCAGACAGCTGTGGACGTTTGTCGTCGCGGTTTTCGACTTGGCGGGAAAGCTGCGACAGGGCAATCACCGGAATGTTCAGTTCTTTGGCGATTGCTTTCATGCCCATCGAAATCTCGGCAATCTCGTTAACCCGATTGTCGGACATGCCGCGGCACAGTTGCAGATAGTCGATCACCAGCAGGTCCAGCCCATGCGTACGTTTCAACCGGCGCGCGCGGGCGGCAAGCTGAGAAATCGGAAGGGCGGGCGTGTCGTCGATAAATAGCGGGCAGGCTTCAAGTTCTTTGGCCGCATCCACGAAACGGCGGAATTCGGCCTCGGTCATGTCGCCCTGACGGATTTTGTGGCTGGAGATTTCGGACGCCTCAGCCAGAACGCGCCCGGCCAGCTGTTCGGCGCTCATCTCAAGTGAGAAAAAGCCGACGACCCCGCCGTCAATTGCGCCTTCGGAACCATCCGGTTTCAGACCGCGTTTGTACGCTTTAGCCACGTTGAAGGCCACGTTGGTCGCCAACGAGGTTTTCCCCATCGACGGACGACCCGCGAGAATGATCAGGTCCGAGGGGTGAAGACCACCCAGTTGTTTGTCGAGATCGACCAGACCGGTCGAGATCCCAGCCATGCCGCCACCGCGCTGGTAGGCTTCGTTGGTAACATTGACGGCTTCTGTGACCGCCTTGAGGAAGGACTGGAACCCCTGTTCGGTCTGGCCCTGCTCGGAAAGCTGATAAAGCTGTTGCTCGGCCTCGACGATTTGTTCTTTCGGTTCGCTGGCTACATCAACCCGCGCGGCCTTGTCGGAGATGTCGCGGCCCAAGCGGATCAACTCGCGCCGGATGGCGAGGTCATAGATCATCTGGGCGTAATCATGTACCGCAAAGGCACTGATCGACGCGCCGGCCAGTTTGACAAGATAGGCGGGTCCGCCCAGTTCCTTCAGGCCCTCATCCTCGGCCATGAAGGATTTCAACGTCACAGGCGAGGCCAGCGTGTTCTTTGCAATGCGTGCAGCGGCGACCTCATAAATGCGGGCATGAACCGGGTCATAGAAATGCTCGGACCCAATGATCGAAGCGACCCGGTCGTAAAGGTCGTTGTTCGTCAGAATGGCACCCAGAAGCTGCTGTTCAGCCTCAATGGAATGCGGCATGGTTTCGGCGTTCTGAATCTTTGCCGCTGCCTGCTCGATACTGCTGATCTCGTTCATTGCTGTTCTCTTGCCCCTTGGACAGAGGCCATAACGCAGCGCCCTGAGTCGGCGCAAATTGTATGTTTTCTGGGGATAGCCTGTGCATATCTTCCCACCCCATCATATTGCAGGATGGGGCAGGGCCCCGTCAACATGTTGTGGATGGAGCGTTAGGCTTACTCGTAATGTTTCTGAATGAGAAACGGTTTGCGCAACGTCAGTCTTTGTTCGCGTCCTGCCAGCCACGCGGGTCGTTCAAAAACGCCTCGACCCCGTCAAGTGTTTCCTGATCAAAGGCTTTTTGCGCCTTAGCCTCGGCCAGAACATCCCACCACGTGCAAAGGTGATGCAGCTTCACACCATGGTCGCTCAGCGTCTTCTCAGTTTCGGGGAAGATACCGTAGTAAAAGATCACAGCCGTATGCCCGCAGGTGGCACCGGTCTCGCGGATTGCATCGACGAAGGACAGTTTCGAACCACCATCGGTGGTCAAGTCCTCGACCAGCAACACGCGTTCACCTTCGCTCATTGCGCCTTCAATACGCGCGTTGCGCCCATAACCTTTGGGCTTCTTTCGCACATAGGTCATCGGCAGCGCCATACGTTCGGCCACCATCGCGGCAAAGGGGATGCCCGCAGTTTCGCCGCCCGCAATGTTGTCAAAGGCTTCAAAACCCGCGTCCCGCATTACTGTAACGGTCAGAAAATCCATCAGCGTGGAACGAATGCGCGGGTAGGAGATCAGCTTGCGGCAATCGATATAGGTCGGGCTGGGAAGGCCGCTTGCCAGCGTGAACGGCTCGCGCGCGTTGAAGTGGACAGCCTTGATCTCCAGCAGCATCCGGGCCGTCAGGCGAGCGATTTCAGTGCTATCGGGAAAAGAACTGGGGATCATGGCAGGACCTCGGTGATGAAATGATGTTTCGGGCTGATAGCCCGACCCTTGGCCCGGAGTCGAGAGCTGTTGGAACAAAAGAAAAGCGGACCCCCTAAGGTCCGCTGTTTCCCAGGCATTCAGCTATGCGAACACCATTGTCGCTGCTTTACCCTTGCCCGAACATGTTGACCCACCTGATCAGCATTGGTGCCAGACAAATCAGCAATAGGACAGGCATCATGCACATGGCCATCACGGCAGACATCTGCACAGGCAGACGGTTTGCCTTCTCCTGGGCGCGAAGCTCTCGGTCAAGCCGCATGTCAGTGGCGAACCGGCGTAATGATGCGGATATGCTGGTTCCGTACTGGTTGGATTGCAAAAAGGCGTTCGCGAACGAATTCATCTCGTCGATACCGACCCGGTTCGCCATATCCAGAAAGGCGGCCTGACGTTCTTTGCCTGCCTGCAACTCCAGTTGAAGAACCGAAAACTCCTGCGAGATTTCCGGAGCTGCTTTGGCCATTTCATGCGAGACCCGGATCATCGCCGCGTCAAAGCCCAGCCCGGCCTCGATAGCGACTTGCAACAGGTCGAGCGCGTTTGGCAGGCTGTGTTCGATGGCCCGGCGGCGTTTCTTTATTCGACGTCGCAACCACAGTGCCGGGCCATAAAAGCCCATGACCATCAGTGCCGTCACGACCTGCATTGTGTTAACCCACGTAACACCCTGCAAAAGGTCGGCGATCCCTAACTGAACTTGCGTTTCGATTGGCAAAGCCATGGTTGCTACGAACGCGGCAGGCAACACAAACCCCAGGACGACCCGAAAGGTATAATATGTGCGAATGGCGTGCTTCTGCCGAATTCCGGCTTGTTTCAAAAGCTTGCCGATCTTGGAGCGTTCGCGTTTTGACGACGGGACAAAGGCCTTCAGCAACCCGTGCGGGTCGCTGTTGTCACCCTGGATAAGGTCAAAATCCTGCCCATGCCCTTGTGATACCGTCCCAACGCGCATGCGGCGTGCTGCCGTGTTTTCACTGGCCGCAAATCCGGAAAGGCCCATGACGACAAAAAAAACACTAAGGGCGATTCCGACCAACAGGATCAACTGCGGTGTGACGCGCGGATCGTTTAGAATGTCCTGAAGAATATCCATATCCCAATTCCCTTTAGAATCTGAATTTAACCAGTCGCTTCAGGATGAAACCCTGGGCAACTGTCAGGCCAATGATCACCTGGGCGAAATACGGAAACAGCGGATCGCTGCGTACGTCGCCGTAAAATGTTGGCGAGGAGACCTCGATCGAAAGATAAATGATGACCGGCAAAATTGTGAGGATAAGGCTGCTCAGGCGACCTTCGGCAGAGATTGCCTTGATCTTCTTTTGCATCGTGTGCCGGTCCCGGATGGTCTGGGACAGAATGCTTAGAACGCGAGACAGGTTGCCGCCGGTTCCATGCTGAATGCCGATACTTACGGCAAGGTATTTTGCATCCTCTGTTCCGACCCGTTGCGCAAAGTCGTGAAAGGCGGTCGCGACGTCATCACCATAGTTGATCTGGTCTTTGATGATGCCAAACTCTGACCCGATCGGATCCGGTAGATCAGAGGCAACGTTTCCAACCGTCACCGCGACGGGGTGGCCCACTTTCAGCCCCCGGGCCATCAGGTCTAACGCGTCAGGCAGTTGTTTCGTCAGTTTCTTCGCGCGGGCGTCTTTCACGGCGACCAGCAGGATGATCGGGCTGATGAGGCCGAAAACTGCGCTCAGAATGACCGCCAGTTCCAGGGCAAGGAACCGGGAGGCCCCGAAAAAGATCATCAAAACCAGAAGGGAGACGGCGAGAACCACCCAAATCGGGTTGACCGCCACACCAGCTTGCACAAGCAGACGGCGAAACCGCGTAATCAGCCCGGCTTTTTCACCAGCAGCCAGCATCGCCGGATCGCGGAGCAGCTGCAACACCTGATCCGTCGAAGCCCCGTTCTGGATCAGTTTCATACGGCGGTTTCTGGCCTCGCCATGCGTTTCCTTGCGCGCCAGAAGCTGGTGAACGCCTTCGTAGGCGAGCAGAATTCCCAGAAAAATCGAAATATAGATCAGGATGTTCAGTGTATTGGGCTGAAAGTCAATCATGATGCCGTTGCCCCGTGAATAAACATGTTGGTGTCCACATCAACACCAGCCGCTACCAGCTGGTCGAAGCATTTTGGCCGTATTCCGGTTGGCAGGAATTCTCCCAGAACGTCGCCATTCTCAGACTTGCCACGGCGTTTGAAGACAAAGATGTCCTGCATCGTGATCGTGTCGTCTTCCATGCCCGTGATTTCGGAAATACTGACGACCCTGCGTGTCCCGTCGCTCAGACGGCTGAGTTGCAGGACGATCTGAATGGCCGAGGCGATTTGAGACCGGATGGTTCTGACGGGCAAATCCGCCCCCAGCATCGTCACCATCTGTTCGACCCGGCTGAGTGCATCGCGGGCCGAGTTCGCATGTACGGTCGTCATGGAGCCGTCATGTCCTGTATTCATGGCCTGAAGCATGTCAAAGCATTCGGAACCACGGACTTCGCCGACAATAATGCGGTCAGGCCGCATCCTGAGCGCGTTGCGCACCAGATCCCGCTGCGTGATCACCCCTTGACCTTCCGAGTTGGGGGGACGGGTTTCCAAGCGAACGACATGGCTTTGCTGTAACTGAAGTTCGGCCGCATCTTCGATTGTCACGATACGCTGCTTGCCGTCGATAAAGGATGAAACGGCGTTCAGCATTGTTGTCTTGCCGGAACCGGTACCGCCCGAAATCAGAATGTTCAGCCTGGCTTCGACCAGCGCAGCCAGTAGCTTGGCTGCCTGTTCGTTCATGCTGTCCCGCTGGACCAGCTTGTCGATGGTCAGGGGATTGCGCGAGAATTTGCGGATCGACAGCGCCGGTCCATCAACTGAACACGGGCGGATAATCGCGTTGACCCGGCTTCCATCTTCCAGACGCGCATCGACCCATGGCTGGGATTCATCAATACGGCGGCCGACCCGGCTGACGATCTTGTCAATGATCCGAAGCAGATGGCGTTCGTCGCGAAAGCGCACGGACGATTGCTCGAGCAGGCCGAAGCGTTCCACATAGACCTGATCATAAGAGTTGACGAGAATGTCGTTGATCGTCGGGTCTTCCAAAAGAGGTTCCAGCGGGCCCAGACCCATTACTTCGTGAATCAGTTCATCAACTAGGGCTGTAAATGCCTCGGAACGCAAATGCAGGCGTTCGGCCTCGATCAGCCCGGTAACCAGCGCGGCGATCTGACGTTTCAGTTCGGACCGTTCGACCTTGTCGATCACAGACAGGTTCAGACGGTCGAGAAGCTCGCTGTGCAGACGGCTTTTAAGCTCCAGATGCGCTTGCAGGTCAACGTCCACCGGTTCTGGTGTTGCCTTGGACTTTGGTACCTCGATCGGCCGTTCCAGAACCAACACATTCGACTTGGACGCGGCCCGGCGTGATTTGTACTCGTTAAACACGGCGATCTCCCATTATGCAGTTTTTTGTGTGGCTGGCCGGGTGCCTTCGGACATGGACGCAGCCAGTTTCGTCAGAGCTTTGCCAAGGTCCGAATGCGGCTTCATGTCCACAATCGGTCGTCCCAGATCGACTGCGTTTCGCGCAATCTTGGGATTGTCCGGCAGCCAGTGCTTCAGTTTCGTTTCCAGCACTTTTTCGGCCTCGCGTACATGTGCGGGTTTGATCATCGTCTTTCGTTCGCGGTTCACGACAACCTCGACCGGCAGGGCTACGTTTGCCTCGCGATAGAAATCGATCAGGCGCCGGGTCTGGCGAACACACGGAACCGTGGTGTCAGTAACCAGCGCCAGTTGGTTCGCGCGTTTGAAAATGGGTTCGACCCATTCCACAACGGCACAGGGCAGGTCGATGACAACATAATCGTACCGGCGCTGAAGAAGGTCGAGCATCCCTTCGATCAGGCCCGGTCGTATGGACTGAAGCGGAACCAACGGCGCGGGCGCGCACAACACATCAATGCCGAGCGTGTGGTTCTGAAGGATCGATGTCAGGAAATGATCATCCGGCTCTTCCTGGTTTTCGATGAGCTGGAGGCATCCCCCATTATCTTCAAGATCCAGAAACACGTTCGCGTTTCCGAATTGCAGATCAAAATCCAGAAGCGCGACGCGGCTTTTCGCCTTTTTCCTAAGGAATGATCCTTTTCCGCCCGCCAGCGAGCAGGCAAGGTTTACCGCGACCGTCGACGCTCCAATCCCACCGCGGGATTTTGCAACCGGGATTACTGTACCAAGGGCAGAGGGGCCATTTTGAATGTATCTTTGCGGAAGTGAACGGGAGGAGATTTTTTCTGCTACTGCGGCTTTCAGCCCATCCTCGTCAATGGACAGGGGCAGAACCTCGTCGATGCCGATTTTCCGCAACTCGCGGGCGACCGAGATCGAAACGTCATTCTGCGTCAGCGCAACAAACAAGGTGTCGTCTTGTCGATGGGTCAGCAGGTCTTTGACAGCCAGAACCTCGCCCGCGTCGCAGGGGTCGATTTCAAAAATAACCAGGTCATGCTTGAATGCCAGATTGCGCGCCGTGCCGTTCAACGCTTTGAACGAACCCGCATTCTCTGAGATTTCGTTATTTTGACCGGCGGGAAAAGCACTGGCGACCACCTGAGCGACGGTTTCGCTTTCAGATACAAGCATGACGGAATGTGAATTGAGACTAGAAACGTTCTTAACCATTAACCTGACTCTCCTGATGCCAGGTCTTCGGCAGGCAGCGAAACGCTGAAATTGGAAAACCCAGCTGTTGAAGGAATTGTGCTGCTGGTTGCGCCTGCGGCGTTTGCAAGCGCGGCCAGCGGCGACACGAACTGAAAATCATTCAGGTTCAGCTCAACCGTGACCATGGGTGTGTAAGGGCCACCCAGGAAGCCCAGATTGGAATTGAAATCATAGGAAAACTGCAAGGCGTCAATCGTCGTGCCGGGGGGCAGCAACGGGTTGATGCGCCCCCAGATTTCAGATGCTGTGGTGTTGGTGGCGTCACCCACACAAGGTGGCGTTACCGGGTCGGCACATACGCCAGCCGACGCACTGCATGGGGTGCCAAAGCGAGGGGACAACGCGGATGTTCCCCGCGTGTGGGTTTGTGGCACACCCGGACACGCCGCAGGGCGCACCACAGCGATGCGCGCCGCCAGCTGTGCCGCCTTCTGCGCGTTCACTCCGCTGTATGATAGCCGACCAAAGTCCAGCAATGCCAGGAACAGGAAGGAAAACAGGGACACCACCACGGCAAATTCAACAAGAACCCCACCATTTTGGTCGCGCAGCACCTTGTCCGCGACCTGGCGCCAGGTGGCGCGATTATTGCGCAACCATGTCATTGGCCAAATATCCGCGATGTGTCAGCGACGTCGGTGGTTATCGATGACGCACCGCTGCCGAAAAGCTTCAGAATGCCCCCTAGCGGAAACTGAACGGTGATATTGGCGCTTACCTGACCGACAGGCGCCGGGTTCATACGATACGTACCGGACACGCAGGTCAGGCTGGGCGTTACCGAGTTGACGGTTATGCTGGGCGGAAACAGGCTGTTGCCGTGAATGTCACGCTCGACAATCCCTTTCAGAGTTGTGCTGAGCCCCGCGACTGTTCCGCCAGACGAACAGATATCCGAGGGCGTGACGCGCGACATGTATCGGCTGGCATCCCGGACCCCGGCAATGACCGACTGGTACGACCACATAAGGCGTGCGGATTCCAGGGTTACTGCCAACAGCAGCAGCATAATCGGCATGACAAGGCCAAACTCGACAAGGATCGCACCATCTTCGTTTTTGGCGAAGCGTTTGAAAGGGGATCTGAGGCGAATACACATGAACACTCTGCCCCTATCGATACAACTGTACGACGTCGCGAAAGATGCCGCCGAACCCGTTGCCGCCGCTGCCAACACCGGTCACATCGGGGAAACCGACGACCTCTCCGTGGATGTCGAAACTGGGGGGCGAGCCGCCGTCATCACCCACCGGTTCAGTCAGGAACACGGCAACAAATTTTGTGACTGGAACTCCGGTAGTCGAACCGGAAACCGGGTTTTGCGCGCAATCAACACCAGCAGCCGTAACAACGCGCCGCGCCGGGTCTTCGGACATCTGGCTGGAACACATCGGGCGACCGGTTTCAGCAAGCGAAGGGTCCAGAATGGAGTTTGCGTTCGGCGGCGCGTGAGGGTTTGTATTTCCGTAGGCTATTTCCCTCAGATACATTCCGTACCGCGTCCCGGCGAAAACGGTATCCGACCCGGACAGCGCGGGCAGATGCGAGTCGCTGCCTATGCCGTCGGCAATCCCATCTGCCAGATCGTGGTTTCGATTAAGGTATCCGGTTCGATCCCAGTTGCCGTCGCCGAAACGGTTGTTTCCGCCGCATGTGCCCGCAGTCATGCACAGGTCGCGCCCCAGACCAGTTGTATCAGGGGTCGTCTGTTCATTTCCCTGAATGCAAGCGCCGCCACCGTTGCTTTCAATCCCCTTGATCACATTTGGTGCGGGCGCGAAATCGATGTTGTTTTTCTCACCGTTGAGAACCGAGCGGTAGATGTCAAAGCGGACGTTGAATGCCGCATTGGTAATGCCGTTTTTCTGGCCGGGTTCGGTGTTCAGACCATTGGTCAGAACACATTGAGTGATCTGGCTTTGCGCCGCGATCAGACAGGCCAGTTTATTGCCCCCTTCGTCGGCACACACACCCGAGCTGTCTTGGAAATTCGCCAGATCAATAAAGCCGAAGTTACCCGGTCCCCAGGCCGTTCCGTTGCCGCCGCTGCGCAACAGGATCTGGTCGCCCACAGTCAAAGTGGATTCCCAATTCGGGGGCAGGCAGAACATCAGGGGTGAGATATCGCACGCCGCTTTCGAGTATCCGGCCACTGCCTCGGCTGAAACGCTGGCAGCAGAAAACCCAGCTCCTCCAAGCATCTTGTCCAGCGCCGAAGCCAGGCTCATCGTCAGGGATTTGGGTGTCAACACGACTTGCGCGAACCTGGCCTTCCGTGGATCAGTTGTAATATCTGCGCCAAGCGGGGTCAGATCCGATGCCGGAAGCGCCGAGTGAAACAAGAGGGTATAATCCGACGATCCTGAAAGCGTGGTTGCCCCGTTCGCGAAGGTCTGGCTGTCGCTGACAAGATTTGCTGCTGCATTTGTGGCGCGTGTAATCGCGTCTGGTTGACCGTCCAACTCTCCCGCTGCGGCCAAAGCCACGTTGTCGGCAAATGACTGCAGCTCTGCATGTGTCGAATTCAACCGGCCAACGTCCAGCGTGATCGCAAAGAACCCGAGGAATGCGACCAAAGCTGTGCCCCACAGGATCGCGACGGTGCCGTTCTCCTCTTGGGCGAATGCGGATATGATTGCATGTGCTCGCATGGCTGAACTTATTGACCAGGTGACTGACTGACTGTGATTGGGCGAATGCGGGGTTTGACGCGCGGCATCGCGGACGCCGGCGCAAGGTGCGCATCTTTTGGGGTATCAGGTTGCAATTTGGCGGCGGGCGCGGCTTCTGTTTCCTGTTCCGCTTCTTCCTGTTGCCGCTGGATGGTCACAACCTCGGTCTCGGTTCCCCGGCGCAGCTTTACAGTGGGTTGAATATCAACCTTTTCTGCAGGTCCTTCCTCCTGCAGCAGATCGCGCAGGCGAACCATCTCCATGGGCTCATCCTCGACGCTGTCCAGGGTGCGCAGTGTAAGGCTCAGGGTTCCGGCCTTTTGAGCCAGGGCCAGACGTTGACCTTGCTGCGGGGTCACTTCCACTGTGATCGTGCGGGCGACCTCAGGCTGATCGCTTAATTCTTCCGACTGCTGGTCTACGCCAATGACGCGAATATTCTGCAAGATGGTGACCGCGCGCAGGTCCTGCTTGGCACCTTGGGTCAAGACGATATCAACGTGATCGCCCGGGGTAACAAAACCGCCCACGGCCGTTACAGCATCGACCTCGATTGCCATGGCGCGTGTGTTTTCCCCCAACTTTTGAACTAGGGTGACTTTTTCACCAAAGTTCGAAACCTTGGAAAGAAGCATTACTTCGCCGGGATAGAACCGGCCCTTGGCGCGCCGCAGCTGACGGCGATTGTTTGGAACAAGTACATCAATATCCGTGAAAACTCCGGCCGGGAGCGCCTCGCGCGGCCAGGGATGAATTGTGACGTCGTGCGCTTCGATCGTTTGACCAAAAGCGATTTCTGATCGGGCCACATAGATCTCAACCAGATCGGCATCTGGCGAGACACCGGCAGTGCTTGTCTTAAACTGAATGTGATCTTTCGCCAGGTAAACGGAACCGGACGCTATCGCAATTCCAAACAGTGTAGAAATGATTGGCCTGATACGCATCACTCTCTCCAACAATTACGTTCTGAAATATGGAACTTCGGTCGTCTTGCTTTCGCGAAATTCCTGGCGGTGAACTCTGCGCCGCAGCAGTGGCACGGCGGCGCAGAGTTCAGTATTTTGGTAAGTGTGTTTGGGTCAGCAGGTCGCGCTACCCAGAGCAGCGCATGCACCAGTCACGTTTGTGTTGGTGGTGGTGCCCAGGTACGTGAACGCGCCAACTGCAATCGACGCCACGACCAAAAGAGCCAGGCCATATTCGACAATTGCTGCACCGCTTTCATTCTTAACAAACTTCTTCATGAATTTAGTCATTATTTCCCCCAAATAGGTTAGACGTTTTCAGCGCTCCATTTTCTTGAGCGCAAGCCAGGCGAAAATGCATTAGCTCGGGTATCAGAATAGAATCGCAGGAAATGCGTGACCTCCTTCAAAGGTAACTGAAATACAACCAAAGATTGAAATATTTTAAAGTAATAACATCCACGGGAGATTAATTTTAACCCTGAATTAACAACCTATTAACATACGGCGAATCGCCTTTTTTCGAAACAATGAATTGAGTCGGGTCGCAATTGTGAGCAGGATGGTTGTTGATTTTTACTGAACGGTCAGGCAATCGCGGATTGGTCCCGTGCCGATTGTTGGTGATATGCCTCATAAAAACACATTAAAAACAAATAGATAAAGTTATGTAGTGGTATTTGTTTGAAAACTTTCCGCGCAGACAAGCCAGATAATTCCGGTTGCTGTGGCTGCGTAAGGGGCACAAATTTGTTGTTGTAATCCGAACCTGTTTGTTTGGTCGGTCTGTTTGGTTGAATGGTTAATTGTTATGAGTGTGAGTTTCTTAAAGAGCGCTCAGGCGAGGGAGAGTCTGGACTTTGTAGTGGAGTGGACTCAGGCCCTGTGCGGTAATGGCTCCTTGTCTCGATCCGTAAATTGTTTAATGCGCCTGGTAAATGCTGATGCGGTTCTAATTGTCAGAACGCAGAAAAAAGGTTGGAAGGCAAAGCATATTGCGCGCTGTTGTGTCCAGCTGGGAAAAATCTGGCCTTCACAGCCGCAAACGCAGGCCGAGCTGGTTATTGGGGAGTGTATATCAGCTGCAAGAGCGGGTTCAGTCTGGAAACTATCAGACCTGGTGTTTTCCGACGCATCACCAATGTCCCATTATCGGCCTCAAAAGCCTGAAGGGCTGGTGGAGGTTATCCTGATTCCGCTGGACGTAGACGGGGCGCAGGTCGATTACATCGAGCTTCATTACAGTATTCGCCCGCAGACCTTCGAACTTGATCTGATAAGTGCGCTGGCTCCAACACTTTCATCTGGCTGGAGTAAACGCTTACCCGGAACGGTTGCTGCCAATTCCGAAGTTCTTCGGGGTCACCGGTCCAGATACGACAGCAACAATCGCTTCGTTCCAATCCTTGATCCAAATAATCCAGCCGAACTCAGCAGATGCGAGTTTCGGGTATGTGCGATGATGAAAGAGGGAATGACAGTGAAGACAATCTCGGAGACTTTGTCCATTGGCCCGACGACGGTTCGTTCGCACTTAAGTTCCATATTTTCCAAGACAGGGGCGACGAGCCAGATCGAGCTTTTGCATCTATTGAACCGAAGCGTTGATGCTGACAGGGGTTTTGCTCAGATCGCGGGTTAGCGAACCGAATGGATTGCTACCAGGACGGTCTGAAGACCTTTCCTTGATCTTTTTTGGATCTATCCGCCGTCATGGTCTCGCCTTTTGTCGTGCCACGCCGGTCGAACAACCGCTGAACTGTGTCGCAATTTCGTCGGCTGTTTTGTAAGTTTCTTTTTTTTGGCCGCAATTTTGCCCTCTATTGCCGTGTAGGGAATCTGACTCGTTCGCTTTGACGATCTGCCACTTTCGTGCGGGGAAACAACCCTACGGAGTAGGGGGAGTTCGCCTGATTTTTCTGTTCGTCCCACTTGATCGCAGATACAATAGAAGGAATTATCCTTTTTTGTTAACGGCTTAGTCTTTGTTCATGATTTCGCGACAACATTAACATAATGTGAACAATGTATTCTCTGAGTGTTCAACTGGTTCGGGGCATACTGATCGCACAGGCCGGGCAAACCACGTCCGGTTGAATGGAAGGGGAACAGCATGATCAAGACTGCTATTGAGGTTGCGCCGTATGCATGTGCGACAATGCAACCCCATAATCCCGTCATGAATGGCGAAGTTTCAAGCAATACAAATTCGAGCAGCAGTCGCTTCCCTCCTATCGAAAATGCACTGACAGAAATCGTAAATAACAAGCGACTTGAAGAGGCGAACCGGGACTTCTGAAGATCAGAACGTCCGATAGATTTCCAGATCAACATGATCAGGGAACAATAAAGCCCGCTCCGAATTGGAGCGGGCTAAATTTTTTCTCAGTAACCTTTGCCAACTTGCGTAGAGCATGCGCGCAATACAACCTGGCAGTCAGGATCTTTACGAGAAAGTCGGGCCAGCCAAACGGCTGGTAATCACTTAGCTGGCCCGGTCTTTTGCCCACTTCATAAGAATGAAGGCAAAAGCTGTTAGCTATCCAGTCCGAGCATTGCCTTTACAGCAGCCTCGACCTCGTCGGTGACGGGTTTGTTCGCAGCGTCTTCCAATGCCGCGCGCTCATCGAGTGACTGCTGCTCAACGGCGTCAGTCAGGTCTTCGACGTCTTGCACGGCTTCCTCATATTCCAAGGCTGCCTGTTTTTCGGCATTCAGGCTGTCAGCGGTATCTTTGGAAGCCTGCAGATCATCGTTTGCGTCCTGAAGAGCGTCCTCGATATCAGGATCGGTGCCTCCCGCGTCTGCCAGCTGCTGTTCGAGATCATCGACGATGTCCTGCTTTTCCTGAACATCGGCCAGCGCTTCCTCAAGGTCGTCATTGATTTCGGCGCTGGAGCGATCCGGCGGGGTCATATCATCCAGAAGGTCTTGTTTTTCGGCAAGTTCAGCTCGGATGCTGTCGCCAGCCAGAACCGTATCGCGATAGGTTGCAATGCGACCGACGCGCGAATTCGGTGCAGCGTTCTGAAGGGCCTTCTCACTTGCGTTGGCTGCGTTCAGTGCACCCAGTTCTGAAGGGTGGACACCCAGTGCGGCAGCCAGTTTATTCCCCTTCTTATGGGAATCGGTCAGGTCCGTTTCCTCGACCTGAACCTTGGATTTTGTCGCGTGCGCGGCCGGTGCGGTCTTGGTCTGAGTTTTCTTGGACTTCTTACCGGTAAACAGCTCTTTCAAAGAGAACGATTTTCCCTTCGAGGATTTTGACTTCGAACCCTTTGCGCCAGAGGTTGTGCGCCCCGACTTACCGGCGGATTTTGAACCACCACTTTTGGTCGCCCCATTACCACCGCCGTTGCCTTTGCCATTTCCGGCATTGTCGCTGTTTCCATTACCGCCGCCGTTTCCTTTACCGCCACCATTGCCTCCACCGTTGCCATTGCCGTCTTTGGCGTAGGCCACATCTGGAAGGGCAACTGCCGCCACGATAGCAGTGGAGCCCAACATTGCGATTGCGAGAGCGGAGGCCTTCAGCACGCCGGTCAAATTGGTTTTCATAGCGATCCTCGTAGGTCGAACGCGAGTTTCATTTGGGCCGGCAGAGTATTTCGCGGTCAGCACACACGAAAAACCGCTAGCCGGAATCAATATCTGACAGGTGCTATCTAAACCGATCATCATTGAACCCACGCCAAACTGGTCGTTCATCGCCAGTTCATGTTGAAATCGGTAGATTGTTAAGGTGGTTGCGCAGTAAAGAGTGCCGAAGATGAAGAAGCTCTTGACCATCTTGTTTCTTGTTGCCGTTCTCCAGCCCGGAGAAGGCGATGCAGCCGTTCGTGAGCTGAAGCAGGCGGAGCTGCGCAAAGCGACAACCACTGGCAACGCTATCCGTCTTCAGGACGTCATCAAAGGCGTCGAGCAGGTCTTTGGCGGAACGCCCATTGATGCGCGTGCTTTTCAGGCCGACAAAGTTTACTACCGCGTGCTGGTCAAAAAACCGAACGGGAAGATTGTTAGTGTTATTGTTAACGCAAAAACCGGCGTCGTCGTTTCCAACAGGTCCACGATCGGCAAACAAATCTCAGAAGCGGCGAAATCTGCGCCCGGAAACTCGGCCAATGCGAAATCTCAAGGCAAGTCTTCTGCCAACGCAAACGGGGGTCAAAGCGGCAACCGTGGGAACAGCGGTGGCGGTCACGGCAATTCTGGCGGCAATGGTGGAGGCAATTCCGGAGGTAACGGTGGCGGCAATTCCGGAGGCAACGGTGGTGGCAATTCCGGAGGCAACGGTGGTGGCAACTCTGGTGGAAATGGCGGCGGCAATTCTGGCGGAAACGGTGGTGGTAAAAAGTAATGGTTAAACTGCCATACGCACGCCTATAATTCCTAAGTATGAGAGTCTTACTGGCAGAAGACGAACCGCACCTTTGCGAGCAGATCAAGAAACTGTTGAACGCTGAAGGTCGGGTCGTAGACATTGTGAACAGCGGCCTGGAAGCTTTGCATCTGGGCGCAACAGAACCTTATGACATGATCATCCTCGATATTGGATTGCCGGAACGTGATGGCATTTCAGTTCTACGGGAATGGCGCAGTGCGGGTATCAAGACACCTGTGCTGATCCTCACGGCCCGCGATGGCTGGAGCGAAAGGGTCGACGGGTTGGACGCAGGCGCGGACGACTACATGACCAAGCCGTTCCATATGCCCGAACTGGCAGCGCGGGTCCGTGCCATCCTGCGGCGGCAGAGCGGCCAGTTGAATCCCGTCGTTGAAATGGGAAATGTTGTGCTGGATACCCGCAACGGGCGTGTGACGGCGGATGGCGTGCCCATCGACCTGACCGCCCAGGAGCTGGCTGTTCTCACGTATCTGGCCCATAATATTGGGCGTATGATCTCAAGGACCGAACTGTCAGAGCATATCTACGAATACGATGGAGACAGGGACTCGAACACCATCGCCGTCTTCATAACCCGTCTGCGCAAAAAACTTGGCCCTGATCTGATCACAACGATTAGGGGCCGCGGATATATGATCGACTCTGCCTGATGTTATCCCTGCGTCAACGGGCTCTACTGGGGGGGATCGCGTCGGGTGCCCTTTCAGTGGGTGTCGGTACGCTGGCCGTGTTCTCGTTCATTAATGCTCGCGTTTCAGACAGGTTTGATACCGCACTACTTGATCGTCACACGCAACTGGTCGTTGGGTTGAGCGTTACGACCCATGATCCGGATGCGCTGCGGGATCTGATGTTCGATCCAGCCTATGGCACACCGTATTCCGGCAGATACTGGCAAGTCAGCAACAGCGAAGGCGAGATCTTTACCTCGGCTTCCCTGTTCGACGAAGTCATTGCCGAACCCCCTGGGAACCCTGATGTAACGACTCTTTGGAACACGCCCGGTCCGGAAAGCGAAGCTTTACGAGGAGCCTTTCAGAAAATTACTTATGAGGATGGTACGGTCTGGGGGGTAAGCGTTGCCGAAAGTCAGGCCCAGCTTGTCGCGGAACGTCGCGCTGCACAACAAAACCTGCTTCCAGTTTTTGCGCTGGTCGGTCTGATCGGTGTCGTTGGATCGCTACTTCTGACGTCAATCATCCTGACGCCACTCAGAAAGCTGCGGTCGGATGTGGCGCACCGTTGGGAACGGGACGAAGACCTAAGACCAGGCGATTATCCAGAAGAGGTGTCTCCTCTGGTCGAGGATTTGAACCAGCTCTTGCGCCGAAATCGGGAAATCGTATCAGGATCACGTCGTCAGGCGGCAGATTTGGCTCATGCCCTGAAAACACCTACTGCGATCATGCGCAATGAACTGGTGCTGTTGTGCGAAGCGGGAGGTTCTACGGATACTGCTGTGGAAGCTCTCGACCGTATTGACGCGCAACTGGGCCGGTCTTTGGCCAGAATGCGGGCGCTGAACACTGCAGATTTGACCCATTCTCGTACTGATCTGTCTCATTCGATTGATCGACTGGCGCGGCTGTTCACGACCATGGCCGAGCGCGATGGAAAGTCATTGAAAATTGAGCGCGACCCGGGTCTTTGGGTGCGTATGGACGCGCAGGATATCGAAGAAGTTTTGGGCAACCTGCTGGATAACGCAGTCAAATGGTGCAAACACAAGGTCCGTTTGACGGCTAAGAGGACCCAGAACGGGATCGAAGTTGTGATTGACGATGATGGCCCGGGAATTCCTCAGGACGCTCACCGCGAGGCGCTACGTTCTGGGGGAAGGCTGGATACTTCTGTCTCGGGCAGCGGCCTTGGGCTGGCTATAGCGGTTGATCTGCTGAAGGCTTATGACTGCCGGATTGAACTGGGGGCATCCGGTTTTCTAGGCGGTTTGGAATGCCGGATCGTTATACCAAAAGGAACCAACGCGCATTCTGCGTCAGGCTGATTTTTCGCCCTGAAGGTTCAGGGTGGTTTGGGTGTGTCGTAAGTGGACAAGACGCGAAAACAAGAAAAGCGGACCCATGACAGGTCCGCTTTTGCCCTTGCGGGCGACAGGCAGCCAAGGTGGGCTTAGCTGCTCATGTCGTAGGCCCGTTCACCATGTACCGAGAGGTCGAGGCCATTTGTCTCGGTCTCGGCGTTTACGCGAAGTGGTGTGATCTGTGCAACCAGTTTGACCAACACAAACGTGACAACTGCCGTGAAGGCACCCACGATAACCAGCCCACCCAACTGGGCAGTCCATGTGCCAAGGCCAAACAGGGCGATCATGATGGTGCCGAAGATGCCTCCGACGCCATGTACCGCGAACACGTCCAGTGTATCGTCGATATTCAGCTTGTTGCGCACCAGACTGACGGCTTCCTGACACAGAATGCCCGCAACAGCACCGATGATGAGGGCCTGAACCGGACCCACAAAACCCGAAGCGGGCGTGATCGAGGCCAGACCTGCAATTGTTCCGGTAACAAGACCCACCATCGAGGCTTTGCCAAATCGGATGCGTTCCCAAAGCGCCCATGTCAACGAGGCAGTAGCGGCGGACAGGTGGGTAACGGTCATCGCCATCGCAGCACCTCCGTCCGCGGCCAGTTGCGAGCCGCCATTAAAGCCGAACCAGCCGACCCACAGCATCGCGGCGCCCACCATGACATAGCCGGGATTATGCGGCGGGGTCGTGCGGTTGCGGCGCGGGCCAAGGATGACGGCGATGATCAGGGCTGCCAGACCAGCGGTTTCGTGCACCACGATACCACCTGCGAAATCACGCACGCCAATGTCGCCCAAAATACCACCATCGGCCAGCATTCCACCGCCCCAGATCCAGTGAACCACCGGCGCATAGCACAGCAGCATCCACAGCGCCGAGAAGGTCAGTACAAAGCCAAAGCCTACCCGTTCGACATATGCGCCCACGATCAGGGCCGGGGTGATGATGGCAAAGGTCATCTGAAAGGCAAAGAAAAGGATTTCAGGTAGAGTGCCAGCAAGGCTGTCCACATCAACACCGTTGAGGAAAGCCTTGCCCAAACCACCCCAAAGCCCGCTTTCACCGGGCCCAAAGGCGATGGAGTACCCGGCAACCAGCCACAGAATGCTCATCAAACAGGCAATGGCAAAGCAATGCATAAAAACGCTGAGCACGTTTCGGGCACGAACGAGCCCGCCGTAGAACAAGGCCAGCCCCGGCAATGTCATGAAAAGGACCAGTGCTGTAGCAACTATGATCCAGGCTGTATCGGCTCCATTCATGGGCCGCTCTCCTTTTCCCTGCATGGTTTCCCGGGCAGGTCATCTGACAACGCTCCGGGATCGAGTGAGTCCTTGAAGCGGAGGGCAGGTGAGGAAAAAAGAGGCAACACCCGAATTGAGCGCCTGTTTTGTCGCCTTTTGTTCAAGTGATGACAGTTTTGGCGGCTATGGGCAGATAATGCCCAAAAATCGTGCGCGTTATGAAAGGCCAGTCAGAAGCAACGCCAGCGCATGATCCCGCGCGGCGCGGCGCACCGCATCCCGCCCTTGCGCGCCAAACTCAATCGTTTCGGTTCGGGTTTCCTGGCCTTCTCTGGCCAGTCCGAAACATACGCGCCCTTCGGGTTTGAATTCAGACCCGCCCGGCCCGGCAATGCCGGTAATCGCGACGGCAAGCTGCGCTTGTGAGTTGCGCAATGCGCCTTCGGCCATTTCGCGAGCGACCTGCTCGGACACAGCACCGAAAGCCTCCAGAGTTTCTGCCAGAACACCCAGCATGTCCTGTTTGGCCCTGTTGGTATAGGTAACAAATCCCCGATCCACGACGGCCGAACTACCGGGTACATCCGTCAGGGCCGCAGCGACCATACCGCCGGTGCAGCTTTCCGCTGTGGCGATCACAACGCCCTGCGCCTTGGCGCGGTTCAGCAGGTCGGGCACGTTCATAGGCCCAGAACCCCGTGCGCGATGCCTGCCAGAACCATCACGCCAATGGCTGCGAATATACCCGCAATTACGTCGTCCAGCATCACTCCCATGGTATCGCCACGACGATCTGCCCAACCGACGGGGCCGGGTTTGGTGATGTCGAACAGGCGAAACAGGGCGAACCCGGCAACCCAACCGGGCCAGAGGGCGGAAATGTCGATCCCATGCGCCCAGGACGGATATGAGATCGCCCAGAGTGCAATGAACTGGCCCGCAACTTCATCTATGACGATTTCCGACGGGTCGTGATCGTCCTGACCGTCGGTCATCACGCGCGTGGCCCACAGGCCGCCTGCGAACACCACGAGCGTTGCGATTGCCAGCAATGGGAATCCGCCCAGCGTGTGCAGGACCCAAGCCATCGGCAGCGCGGCCAGCGAACCCCAGGTGCCGGGGGCAGGGCGTATATATCCGACGCCGCCGACGGTGCCAATCAACTGCGCCGCGTTCATGATTTCACCAGACAGGCCGTCGCAAGCGATGCGATGCCTTCACTGCGACCGGTGAAGCCCAGACGCTCGGACGTGGTGGCCTTGACCGAGACCTGATCGGCACGCAAGCCCATGATTTTGGACATTTCTTCGCGCATGACAGCGGCGTGAGGGCCAATCTTCGGGTATTCACAGACCAGCGTGCAATCCACGTTCGAGATGCGATATCCCATCTGTCCGGCCAGTTCGACCGCGTGACGCAGAAAGATCTTGCTGGCGGCCCCTTTCCATTGCGGATCCGAGGGCGGAAAATGCTGTCCGATATCCCCTTGCGCCAATGCGCCATAAATCGCGTCGGTTACAGCATGCATCCCGACATCCGCATCCGAATGCCCCTGCAACCCGCGATCATGGGGAACCTTTACACCGCAAAGGACAACATGATCCCCGTCGCCAAATCGGTGCACGTCATAGCCGTTGCCAAGTCTTACATCCATATCCATTCCCATGATACGTTCCGCCCGGGCAAAATCCTCGGGGCGGGTGATCTTCAGGTTGTCCGCATCGCCCGGTACGATGCAGACATCGACCCCCGCACCGCGTGCAACCTCAACATCATCGGCAGCACCGCCTGGATGCGCCGCATGGGCGGCGGTGATGGTGTCATAGTGAAAGCCTTGCGGTGTCTGCGCCGCAAACAGGTTGCTGCGGTCTTGCGTGCCCGTCACGGCCCCGTCTTGTCCTATCCACAAGGCATCGGTTACCGCCAGTCCGGGGGCGGCGGCCTGATGTGCATCCAATGCGTTCAAAACGTCCTGAATGGTGCGAGACGAAACGCAAGGTCTGGCAACGTCATGAATCAAGACGCGCTTCACGTCGAGATGTGTCAACGCCTTTAAACCGTTGCGCACAGAACCTGCACGATCTGCGCCGCCTGCGGCGAGGATCAGGTCGGTATCACGAAACTCCTTCCAGGCCAGAGTGTCTTCGTCGGATAAGACGAGAACGATGTGGGCAACCTGTCCACGGAACCGATCGATTGTCCAGTCTGCCACGCGGCGTCCTGCAAGGCTGCGCCACTGTTTTGGGACATCGCCCCCTGCGCGTAGGCCGCGGCCTGCGGCGACTATGATGGCAGCTGTGGTCATGCCGCGCGCCCTCCATTTTGTTGCGTTTGTTTAGGCGGCGGTGATTGCAGAGGCAATCACCTATGGTCATGTGATTAAAAAATAGGCAGTTGATGGTTCTACAGGCTTGTTGCGCGTCGTTTTGTTGTTCATATGCGTAGAATTCGATATCAGAACTGCAATTGCCCAAGGATTAAGCACGTTGACTTTGCGCTTCGCTGACAAACTCGTAACACCGCCGGTTTTGCTGGCCCCGATGGCCGGAATCACCGATCGCCCATTTCGGGATCTGGTTATGCGCTTCGGCGCCGGCATGGTCGTCAGTGAAATGGTCGCCAGTCAGGAAATGGTGCAGGCCAAACCCGGAGTGCGGGAGCGCGCCGAATTGTCTGCCGATGTGGAAAATACAGCTGTGCAACTGGCAGGGCGCGAAGCGCACTGGATGGCCGAGGCGGCGCGTCAGGTTGCTGATCGTGGGGCGCGGGTGGTCGACATCAACATGGGGTGTCCCGCCAAGAAGGTTACAAATGGGTATTCCGGCTCGGCCCTGCTGAAAACACCAGACCATGCGCTGACGCTGATCGAGGCCGTAGTCAGTGCAGTTGACGTTCCGGTGACATTGAAAACCCGTCTGGGGTGGGATGACACCCTGCTGAATGCCCCTGAGGTCGCGCGCCGTGCACAAGACGCAGGCGTTCAGATGGTTACGATCCACGGACGCACGCGATGCCAGTTCTACAAGGGGCGCGCTGACTGGAGCGCGATCCGGGCCGTGAAACAAGCCGTGTCGATTCCGGTCATTGCGAACGGAGATATCACGGATACTGCCGCCGCGCGAACGTCGCTGACTCAGTCTGGTGCAGATGGGGTCATGGTCGGGCGTGGCGCGCAGGGTAAACCGTGGCTTTTGGCGCAGATCAGTCACGACCTCTACGGGGAGGATGCGCCGGATATTCCGGTCGGGAATGTCCTGATCGACATGGTGCGCGCGCATTATCAGGCGATGCTGGGATTTTACGGTGCCGATCTGGGCCTGCGTGTCGCCCGCAAGCATCTGGGATGGTACATGGATCAGGCCGCAACCCCTGCGCCGCTGCGCCGGGCAGTTTTGACGTCGCGAAGCACGGATGAAGTCCTGCGTCTGCTTGGGGACGCACTTGCCGATACGGGCGAGGTGGCGGCATGAATTCCAACGCCAACATCTGGAACTCATTGCCGGTTCCGGCCTTCATAATCGATGAAGAAGATCGCATCGCAGATGTGAATTCGGCGGGCGAGGGGTTTTTGAATGCCTCGCGCCGGTCGGTAATCGGGCATCCGGTATGGGACCAGATCGCCGTTGACGCACCGCTGGAGGAAGCATTCCTGCGCGCCCGTTCTCAAGGCACGCCACTGTTCGTAAACGATGTGGATGCTGGTTCGGGGAACCGTGCGCCGTTGCAATGTGCGTTGCAGATCGCGCCTCTGGTTGGGCATCCGGGGTCGATGATCATGATCATATCACCTCGTGAACTGGCGGGCCGGATGACCTTGGGCAACACGGTCAAGTCAGCGGCGCAGTCGGCGATTGGCATGGCCGAGATGCTGGCGCACGAAATTAAGAACCCACTGGCCGGGATTACCGGTGCAGCGCAACTGCTGAGCATGAATATTTCGCCACAGGATCTTGAACTTACAGACCTTATTGTGGCCGAAAGCCGAAGGATCGTGAAGCTTCTGGAACAGGTCGAGCAATTCGGCAACTTGCAGAAACCGGACCTCAGGCCGGTCAATATCCACGATGTACTGGACCGTGCAAGGCGGTCCGCGCTGCTGGGATTTGGCGCGGATATGACAATCATCGAGGATTACGATCCGTCATTGCCGCTGGCCTATGGCGATCCGGACCAGTTTCTTCAGGTGGTTCTGAACCTGCTGAAAAACGCATCCGAGGCCGCAGGGCCTCAGGGCGGAACAATCCGTCTGCGCACGTATTTCGAACATTCCTTCCGGCTGCGCAGAAGTGATGGGTCGGGTCACTCGCTGCCGTTGCAGATCGAGATCATCGATGACGGTCCAGGGCTGCCCGAGGATATCCGCGGTGACATTTTTGACCCGTTTGTGTCGGGCAAGGAAAACGGCACCGGTCTCGGGCTGGCGCTGGTCAGCAAGATCGTTTCCGACCATGACGGCTGGATTTCCGCCGATTCCGTGCCTGGCCGCACCGTTTTCAAACTGTCGCTGCGCCGCGCGCCGCGAGATGCAACAGAACACAAGAAGGAGAGCACCTGATGGATGGCACCGTACTGGTTGCGGATGACGACCGCACAATCCGCACCGTTCTGACTCAGGCGCTGACGCGGGCCGGATGCAAGGTGCACGCAACGTCTTCGCTAACCACCCTGATGCGTTGGGTCGGCGAAGGTAAAGGCGACGTGGTGATCTCGGACGTTGTCATGCCTGATGGCAATGGTCTGGAGATGCTGCCGAAGATCGCAAAGGATCGCCCTGGATTGCCGGTTATCGTGATTTCCGCACAAAACACGATCATGACCGCGATTCAGGCGGCTGAGGCAGACGCATATGACTATCTGCCCAAACCGTTTGACCTGCCGGATTTGATGAAACGCACGGCGCGGGCACTGGATCAGAAGCAGCGCGCACAGCCAGAACCCAAACAGGCAGGCGGTGAGCGTCCGGATGAGCTGCCTCTGGTCGGCCGCACGCCAGTCATGCAGGCCTTGTATCGGTTGGTCGCACGCGTGATGAACACCGACCTGCCGGTAATGATCTCGGGTGAAAGCGGAACGGGTAAATCGCTGATTGCCCGGGCAATTCACGACTTTTCGGATCGGCGTACATTACCCTTTGTCACAGTCACCGCAGCCGACCTAAGCGATTTGGAGGGCCCGGCCCGCGTGATGGCGCGGGTGCGTGGAGGTACGCTGCTGATAGATGAAATCGCAGATATCGGCGATGAAATTCAAGCCCGCGTGGTGCGTATGATGGATACGCCCGGCGATCATGTTCCGCGTTTCATGGCAACCAGCCAGACAAACTTGACCGATGGAATGGAAAACGGCCGTATCCGTCAGGACCTGTACTATCGTTTGTGCGGGGCAACGATCCACGTGCCCTCGTTGCGTGAAAGGGTCGACGATATTCAACTGCTGGCCGAACATTTCCTGGCCCGGGAAGAGAAGGAAAGCGGAAACAAGCGGTGGCTCAGCCCGGAAGCGGTTGAGTTGGTGCGGCGCTATTCATGGCCAGGGAACGTCCGGCAACTGGAAAACGCCGTTCGCCGTTTGGGGCTGACCAGCCGGGCAGATGAGATTTCAAAGGCCGAGGTGGAAATGGTGTTGGGCAGCCAGCCCGAGGCTGCGCCTGTTCTGAGCGGCGGCGAACGTGAAAAGCTTTCAACCTCGGTCGAGCGTCACCTGCGACGGTATTTCGATCTGCACGGCAATGTTTTGCCGCCGCCGGGCCTTTATCAGCGGATTTTGCGTGAGGTTGAGGCCCCGCTGATCGAAATCGCATTGGATGCAACTGGTGGGAACCAGGCAAAATGTGCTGATTTACTGGGGATTAACCGAAATACGCTGCGAAAAAAGATTACAGACCTCGATATACAGGTGACACGGCGCCGCAAACTGATGTAATATCGCCACACAAACCGTGGCATCCCGGCATCTGTCGGGAAAAGATCACGATATATGGCGGTAAGCCGCACAAGCGGCACATCAGGATGAGGGCAGACGGTGGCAACCCGAGCACAGAGCGGGATGATCCCATCGATTGGTCGATGGCGTAAATCACGGAAACTGCGCAATTTCGGCACCTTTGGGCTGGTCCTCATGGGGCCTGTTCTGGCGCTTGCTACATATCTTGTCATTGGTCCCTTTGACCTAGGTGCGACCGCGCCGACATTGCGGCTGATTCTGCTGGCCGATCTTGTCTATGTTTTGGTCGTTGCGGCTTTGGTGCTCAGTCAGTTGGGTAGCCTGATTGCGGCCAGGCGGGCCAAGTCGGCGGGCTCGCGCCTACATTTGCGCCTCATCGGGGCGTTTACGCTGCTCGCGCTGGTTCCGACCGTTACGGTCGCCATTTTTGCCGGCCTTACCGTGAATATCGGTCTGGAAGGCTGGTTTTCGGATCGCGTACGGCAGGTTGTCGGGTCCTCCCTGACGGCGGCAGAGGCTTATGAGCAGGAACATCGCAGTGGTCTGACGCAGGACGCAACCGTTCTGGCGCGGTTCCTGAACAACGCACGTTCGGTGGAGTTTTACATTTCTGATGCCGAACTCCGCGAGGTTCTGGCGCAGGGGCAGGCCCGGATTCAGCGCGGGTTGCGCGAGGCCTATGTCATCGACGGCACGGGCGAAATCCGGTCGCGCGGGGATCGGTCCTATCTGTTCAACTATGAGGCGCCAACAGCCGAGCAAATGACGGAAGCGGCAGAAAAGGGGCTGCTGATCATTGCTGACTGGCCAAACAGTGAATTCCGCGCGCTGGTCCCGCTTACCGCCTATCTGGACCGTTACCTGTATGTCAGCCGCGAAGTGGACGGGCAGTTGTTGACGCTGCTGGATGACACCAAGGAAACGGCGCAGTTCTATCAGCAGCTGGAAAGTGAACGGGGCAGGGTGTTGTTCGAATTCGGCCTGCTCTATCTCGGCTTTGCGCTGATCCTGATCCTGGCTGCGATGTCACTGGGGATGTGGTTTGCCGAACGGCTGTCGCGCCCGGTCGGACGATTGACCACGGCAGCACAGCGGGTCGGTGCCGGAGACTTGAGCGTTCAGGTCATCGAAGAGGCCAGCGACGACGAGATCGCGATGTTGGGCCGATATTTCAACCAGATGACCCGACAACTAAAAGGACAGCGGGACACGCTGCTGGAAAACACCCAGCAAATCGAAAGAAGGCGTCGCCTGTTTGATTCCGTGCTCAGTTCGGTCACATCCGGTGTTGTCGGCGTGGACCCGGATGGATGCGTTACCTTCGTCAACCGTTCGGCCGAGCGCTTGCTGGACTGGTCACGAGGCGAAGAACACCTGGCTATCGGCATTGCAGTTCCCGAGTTTCTGCCCTTGTTTGAAAGCCTCAAGGACAGCGGGCAGGAGGCTGTTCAGGGTGAGGTTAAGGTCACACGCAAGGGGCGGCTGGAAAACCTGCTGGTTCGCATGGCCATCCGTCGCGGAGAGGATGGCGGGCTGGAAGGCTATGTGGTTGCCTTTGACGATGTAACCGATCTGGTCAGCGCACAGCGAATGGCGGCGTGGGGGGACGTGGCCCGCCGCATTGCACATGAAATCAAGAACCCATTGACGCCGATCCAGCTCAGCGCAGAGCGCATCAAGCGCAAGTTCGCCCGCAAACTGGATGAGGAAGACAGCGGCAGCCTTGAGTCGATGACCGGCGTCATCGTGCGGCAGACTAACGACCTGCGGCGTATCGTGGATGAGTTTTCCAAGTTCGCACGGATGCCCGAACCCGTTCGACGAGAGGAAGACTTGGTTGAACTGGTGCGCGAAGCCGTTCTTTTGCAGCAGGCGGGACAGCCGGACGTACAGATTGACGCCGATCTGCCGCAGCAGCCGATCATGGCGGATGTAGATGCGACCATGCTCAACCAGGCATTGACCAACCTGATTAAGAACGCTGGGGAAGCTATTGTTACCTTGCAAGAAAAGGGCGCCCCGAGCAACCTGGTGCCACAGATCAAGGTGGCGGTATTAAGCGACAGTGCGGGTACGGTCATTACCATTGCAGACAATGGAATCGGTCTGCCGGAGGACCGGGCGCGTTTGTTTGAACCTTATGTTACGACACGCGACGAAGGGACCGGGCTGGGCCTTCCGATCGTCAAGAAAATTATAGAAGAGCATGGCGGCGCGCTGACCCTTGAGGACGCGCCCGTATTTGACGGGCAGGACCATTTTGGCGCAATGGCTGTGATCCGTTTGCCTGGGGCAGGTATGTCCCCAACCGTTGCGCCGCAGAAGCAGGCAATTAGAACCAACAAACTGAAAGCAGGCCAAAGATGAGCGACATTCTGATCGTAGATGACGAGCGCGATATTCGCGAGCTGGTGTCCGACATTCTGGAGGACGAAGGCTATTCAACCCGGCTGGCAGCCAACTCGGACGAGTGCATGGCGTCGATCAATTCCGAACCGCCGGGGCTGTTGATCCTGGATATCTGGCTGAAGGACAGCCGTATGGACGGGATTGATATCCTCAAGTCGGTAAAACGCGATAACCCGGATGTGCCGGTGGTGATTATTTCGGGCCACGGCAACATCGAAATCGCTGTTGCTGCTATCAAACAGGGTGCTTACGACTTTATCGAGAAGCCCTTTAACATTGACCAGTTGATGGTGGTGATCCGCCGCGCGATGGAGACGTCTCGTCTACGGCGCGAGAACGCGTCGCTGAAGCGGAAAGAGGTCAACAACTCCGACATGATCGGCAAATCCGCGTCGTTCCGGGCGATGCAGGGGCAGTTGGACAAGGTTACCAAGTCAAACGGTCGCGTCATGCTGCGCGGGCCTGCGGGTTCTGGAAAGGAAATTGCCGCGCGCTATATCCATGCCCACTCCAACCGCGCAAACGCTCCCTTCGTGACCGTCAACTGTGCCGGGATTGAGCCTGAGCGTGTGGAAGAAGTTCTGTTTGGCCGGGAATCGGCCGAACGTGGTGTGGAATCCGGATTGCTGGAAGAAGCCCACGGCGGCGTGGTCTATTTTGATGAAGTGTCCGACATGCCTTTGGGTACACAGTCCAAAATCCTGCGTGTGCTGGTGGATCAGCAATTCCAGCGCGTGGGTGGCTCGGACAAAGTGCGCGTGGATCTTCGGGTGATCTCATCGACCAACAAAGATCTTGATGATGAAATCGCGGCCGAGCGGTTCCGGGAAGAGCTGTATCACCGTCTGAATGTGGTTCCGATCACCGTTCCATCACTCGAGGACCGGCGCGAGGATATTCCGGTTCTGGCCCAGCATTTCATCGAAATGTGCAACGAAACCCAAGGGTTGCCTATGCGGGAGCTGTCGGACGAGGCGGTCGCTTTGCTTCAGACAATGACGTGGCCGGGTAACGTGCGCCAGCTGAAAAACTTGATCGAACGTGTTTTGATTCTGGGTGACGGCACCGGCCCAATTGAGGCGCGCGAGCTGCCAAGCGAAGAAGACAAGGCCGAAGAGTCGGGCCGCGTTGTCTTGTCGGGGGCGCTGGCCACTTTGCCGCTGCGCGAGGCCCGCGAAGCGTTCGAGCGTGAGTATCTGCTGACCCAGATCAACCGCTTTGGCGGCAATATCAGCCGCACCGCCAGCTTTGTCGGGATGGAACGCAGTGCGCTGCATCGCAAGCTAAAGTCGCTGGGTGTTGTGACCTCAAACAAATCCGGTGCGCGGGTCGCGCAAATCGACGAGCCCGAACCAGCAGAATGAGTCTGGGGTCATAGTTCACGGGCAGATGGATGTGTGGAAGGGATGGCGAGAACGGTGAACTCTGATCGGTCTGGCCGGTTCGTCGAAGGCTACCCGGCTTTTGGCAGGCGGTTAAAGCGACTTCGACGGTCGATCGGATTGAAACAATCCGCGCTGGCAGAGGTTCTGGAGGTCGATCAGACCACGGTTTCCAGATGGGAAAACGGGATTCAGATTCCGACAACTGATCTGCAACACTCGGTGTTTGCTGCGCTGGCTCCTTTCAGGGCGGATGACAACGCGTTAAGACGGCTTGTCGTGAACTCGGCCGACTGCATCCATCTGGTTGAGGAGGCCAGCCATATGTGCCTGGCCTATTCCCGCCGGCGGGCGCGGGACTGGAAAACCACCCAACGGGCACTGCTTGGCGTGTCCCTCTGGCAATTTGCAACGGAAGAGATCCGGCAGGCTGAGGCCGAGCTACAGGACGAGGGGTGGTGGGATTTGCAAGCGCCCAACCCCAAGTCGTTTGTAACTTCCGAAGCGCGGCACGACCGTATCCGGATCAGCGCCGGACAGATCACCTGGGAACGGTTGTACCTGTCGGATGGAACGCCGGTTAGGCTGGTCAGTGGGGCACGGTCGGGACGCGCATAATTTATGCGTATTCCTGTGCGGTCGGGTGCAGTAGAACCGGCCTATGCCCCATCCATTACGCATCTTGTTACAGGTTTTGTTGCTTTGGCTTGCCGGGCTAGGTGCGGCGACCCAATTCGCCAAGATAGCGGTTCCTTTTGTTCAGGTCGCGGCCCTCTATCCTGCGCATGCGGATAAGATTGGCTGGCTTTTGTCAGTCATCAGCCTGATTGGAGCGATTCTTGGTGCATTGTCCGGCGCGATAGCGGGGCGGGTGGGGCCTGTCCGGTTGCTGATGTTTGGCTTGATCCTTGGCGGGGCGGTGTCCCTATTTCAGGCCAGTATCCCCGGTTTAGGCCTGATGCTGGTCAGTCGCGTTGTCGAAGGGGTCTCTCATCTGGCCATCGTTGTCGCCGCGCCGACTCTGATTGCGCAAATCACGATTGGAAAATGGCGCAACGCGGCAATGGTTTTGTGGAGCAGTTTCTTTGGTGTCGCCTTTACCCTGAACGCTTGGCTTGGGCTTCCTTTGATCGCTCAGGTCGGGCTGCCGGTTTATTTTGCTACGCATGGCGTTCTGATGTTTCTGATCGCCGTCCTGATCGTATCATTCCGTCCCAACAGTGCATCGGCTTTGGTAAACAATCCTTTTTGGAGCGTTCGAACACTGATTGACATACACGTACAGACCTATCGCTCTGCATTTGTGTCGGCTCCGGCGCTCGGATGGTTCTTTTACACGCTGACCTTTGTCTCGCTGCTGGCCATTCTTCCGGGAAGATTGCCGGAAGATGTCAGTGCGATGATCGCAGGTTTGATGCCGTTGGCCGGGATCGTGATTTCCTGGCTTACCGTCCCAGTGTTGCTGAACGTTTGTTCTGGCGTATTCGTTGTTACCCTTGGTTTCGGGCTGTCTATCCTGACGATAGGCGCCCTGTGTCTTGGTGCCCCGTTGCCCGTTGTCTGCGTTGCGCTTTTTGCGGTGCTGGGGCTTGTTCAGGGCGGCAGCTTTGCAGCGGTACCGCAGTTGAACTCGACACCCGAAAACCAGGCGCTTAGCTATGGTGCGATGGCGCAGATGGGGAATGCGGGTAACCTTTTGGGCACACCTGTTTTGCTTGCAATTCTGTGGCGGACCAGTGAAGCAGGCATGTTGATTGCCGTGGTCGGGTTCTATGCTGTTGCCATGGCGCTGCATCTGTGGCTAGCCGCGCGGCGCAAACGCGCTTCGACCGAGCTGGATTGATCAAACATGCGGAACAGTGGTTTTTCTTATCCGGATTGCCCCGGTGTGATGATCTGAAACGACCCGTCATCGAATTTCACAAAGCATGAGGCACTGTTGAGGGGCGGCAATGTCGTTGTTCGCGCCAGTGGCACCCGTGATTTCACGTTTTGCTTGCAGGGCGGTAAGCTGACCGGACGAAATCCCTTCTCGGCCATGCATTGCGCCTCGACCGTGTTTCGCAGTCCCTGGTTGACATCGACGGTATAAACCCTGCCGGGTTGCCACCAGCCTGGGGATTGATAGCAACGACCCATGCCATCACAATACGTACGCCCAGGCCAATAAGTCGGCGGGCTTTGACGGATCTGATTGGCAACCGGCACCTCTTTTACCGCCCTAAGCTGGCACTGGGTGGTCTCTTTTTGCAGACGTGACACGGTTTCACCCTCACGATAGTAAAGCGAGAGTGGCCCACACGAGGACAGCACCATCAGGGGCACGAGCATAGGAAACAGCGTTTTCATATGCTTATCTTGCCGCAGCTGATCAGCGATGACAATTCAATTGACCGCTTTGGGGGCATCTGTCATTCAATCCTTTCAGGCAGAAGGGCCAGAAACATGAAGGTCATTATTTGCGGCGCGGGTCAGGTCGGCTGGCAGATTGCGCGGCACCTTTCGGGCGAATTGAACGATGTCACCGTTGTCGACAACAATCCCGATCTGGTACGGCGGGCGACCGAAACACTGGATGTGCAGGGGATCGCCGGGTTTGCAAGTTACCCCGATGTGCTTGAAAGGGCAGGCGCGCGCGATGCGGACATGATCATCGCTGCGACCCATTCGGACGAGGTGAACATGGTCACCTGCCAGATGGCGCATTCGGTCTTTTCGATCCAGCGCAAGATCGCGCGACTGCGGTCGAAATCCTATCTTGAAGCGATCCATTCGGACCTTTACCGGCGCGATCATCTGCCGATTGATGTGGTGATCAGCCCCGAACGCGAAGTGGCCGCAGCCGCGATGCGCCGCCTGTCGGCCCCGTCCGCCTTTGACACCGAGATTTTCATGGACGGCAAGGCGCAGCTTTTGGGAATTCGCGTGGATGAGGACTGCCCGATCGTGAACACGCCCTTGCGGCAACTGACCGATTTGTTCTCGACGCTCAGTTCGATCGTAGTGGGGGTGCGTCGCGATGGAACGCTGTTTGCACCAGAATCCGAGGATCAGCTGTTTGTCGGCGACGAATGCTACGTCTTTACCAATGTAAAAGACGTGGATCGCACCATGGAGGTGTTTGGCAAGACCCAAAAGCGTCAGGATCGTGTGGTGATCGTGGGCGGGGGCAATGTCGGGCTTGAAGTGGCGCGAACTCTGGAAGAACAAAAGAGCCGCGTGCGCGCCAAAATCGTCGAGCGAGATCGCCGATGCGCCGAGATCGCCGCCGAGGCGCTGGAACGAACGATTGTGCTGCACGGTGATGGTCTTGATGCCAGTTTGTTGAGCGAGGCCGGTATCGACAGGGCGGATGCAATGCTGGCGGTTACGGATGATGACCGCACGAACATGCTGGCCGCTGTGCGGGCCAAGGCCGAGGGTTGCACGTTGGCGATTGCTTTGATCAATGATCCCAGCATGGTGGCGTTGATGGGACCTTTGGGGATCGACGCGTATATCAATCCGCGGGCAACCACCGTCAGTTCTATCCTGCGCCACATCCGTCATGGCCGGGTGCGACAGGTCTACTCGATCGGAGATGCTGAGGCCGAAGTGATCGAGGCCGAGGTTCTGTCAACCTCTCCCATGGCGGGGCAAAAGCTGCGCGATATCGATTTTCCCGAAGGCGTACTGGTTGGGGCCGTGCGCAAAGGGGATGAGGTGATGCGACCGACGGGCAGCCTCAGGATCGATGAAAAGGATGTCGTCGCGATTTTTGCCATGGCCAAGGACGTGCCTGAGGTCGAACGCCTGATGCAGGTTTCAATCGATTTCTTCTGATGGCGCATGCGGGGATACAACAGATTGGGCTATTGCGGCGGTTGCCGCTGTTTCTTCTGATCTGGGCTATTGCGTCACTGGCAATGTGGGTTCCGGCAGTTTACGCGCTGGCGCTGGATGATCACGACACATCCCGATCGTTTCTGTATTCCGGTATCATAGGGTTGTTTCTGGTCGCCAGTATCGCATTGGCCTCGTCCAATCGCGTGCCACGGCGTGGGACTTTGGGACAATTGGCGGTGATGCTCGCATGTTTCACCATTCTTCCCGTCTTTCTTGCAATTCCATTTCACGACGCGCTGGGAACGACCACATTCCTGAACGCTTACTTTGACATGGTTAGTGCCCTTACGACCACAGGGGCGGATCTGTTTCCGGATCCAGACCGCCTGACGGCCCCGCTGCACCTGTGGCGTGCCTTGGTTGGATGGATGGGCGGTTTGCTGATGTGGATTGCCGCCGCGGCAATCCTTGCGCCTTTGTCGCTAGGTGGGTTCGAGGTCACGGCACGCGGTCAGCCGGGTCGCCCGGTATCGGGTGTTGCGCAAAGCGAACGCGTTGATCCACGTGGCCGGCTGCTCCGTGTGGCAAAGGGACTGACCCCGGTCTATGCCGGGCTGACGGCAGTGATCTGGATCCTTCTTCTGATCGCTGGCGAAAATGGTCTGACGGCCGTTTGCCACGCAATGTCGGTCATGGCGACGTCGGGAATTTCTCCGGTGGGTGGTATGGAAGGCGCGCAAGCGGGATTCACGGGCGAGGCGATCCTGTTTCTGTTCCTGTTCTTCGCCCTTTCGCGCCTGACATTTTCGACCGACACGGCAACATCCGGTTATTCCCGCCTGGATACGGACCCGGAGTTTCGCATTGGCCTGATGATTGTGCTGGCCGTTGCTGCGTTACTGTTCTTTCGCGTTATTGCAGGCGTTACGGAAATCGGCGGGCAAATCGAACCTTTGCAGGTATTGCAGGTCATCTGGGGTATGCTGTTCACTGTTCTGGCCTTTCTGACAACCGCCGGGTTTGAAAGCGCAAACTGGGATGATGCGCAGCAATTGTCTGGTCTGGGAACGCCCGGATTGTTGCTGATGGGGCTGGCGCTGATCGGTGGCGGGGTCGCCACTACGGCTGGCGGTGTCAAACTGCTGCGGGTTTTTGCCCTGTACCTGAATGGTGCGCGCGAGATCGACAGGTTGATCTATCCCTCGTCAGTCAGCGGGGTTGGAGGCGGTAACCGACGCATTCAAAGGGACGGCGCGTTTATCGCCTGGATCTTTCTAATGCTCTTTGCGCTGACATTGGCAGTGTTCAACCTTTTGCTGGCCGCTATGGGGGCCGGGTTCGAACAGGCCATGGTGCTCAGCGTCGCAACGCTCAGCACGACGGGTCCGCTGATTGAACTGGCCACTGATGTTCCGATCCGGTTGATAGACCTGTCCGCAGGGGCCAAGCTGACGCTGTGCGCGGCGATGGTCATTGGCCGGCTCGAGACACTTGCGATCATCGCCCTGATCACTCCTTCGCTGTGGCGGGATTGAAGCGGTTGGGTCCGGCCGTTTTTTCTGCATAATTTTTCGTCTGGAATATCTTTACGCGGCGCTCCATACTGAACCGGAGGGAGCGTGTTGGTCCGCAACGCGTGGCAAGAACAATGGCGAGATTATATAAATATGGCTTCGGACAGACAGAATCTTCAGGATGCCTTCCTGAACAATGTACGGAAAGCTAAGGTTCCGGTTACAATTTTCCTGATCAATGGCGTGAAATTGCAGGGTGTGATCACCTGGTTCGACAATTTCTGTGTATTGTTGCGCCGCGACGGACAGTCGCAGCTGGTGTACAAGCACGCGATTTCAACCATCATGCCATCACAGCCGATCAACCTGTATGAGGGCGAAGACGCCTCTTGATGGAACATGACCGGACGCGCACCAGGGCCTGGGTGCTGCATCCCGAAATCAAATCAGATGAACAGCGCCGCGTTCCCGAACCGGCGCTGGCCGAGGCGGTTGCGCTGGCCGCCGCTTTGCCCGATCTGGACGTGATCGGGTCTGAAATCGTTCGCCTGCAACGCGCCCAGCCCGGCTATTTGTTTGGCAGTGGCAAGATCGAGGAACTGGGCGAGCGGCTTCGTGAAAACGAGGTTGAACTGGTTCTGATCGATGGGCCGGTGACCCCGGTTCAGCAGCGCAATCTGGAAAAGGCATGGAAGGTCAAGATCCTCGACCGGACCGGGCTAATCCTTGAGATTTTCAGCGACCGTGCGCGTACCCGCGAAGGGGTGTTGCAGGTCGAAATGGCTGCGCTCAGCTATCAGCGGACGCGGCTGGTGCGGGCCTGGACCCACCTTGAACGTCAGCGTGGCGGCTTGGGATTTGTCGGCGGACCTGGCGAGACCCAGATCGAAGCCGACCGTCGCGCCATTGACGAACAACTGGTGCGTCTGCGTCGCCAATTGCAGAAAGTAGTCAAGACCCGCACGTTGCACCGTGCTGCGCGGGCCAAGGTGCCATATCCGATCGTTGCATTGGTTGGATATACCAATGCCGGGAAATCTACTCTGTTCAATCGGCTGACCGGGGCCGAAGTGTTGGCCAAGGACATGCTGTTTGCCACGCTGGATCCAACTATGCGCCGCGTGCAACTGCCCGATGGCCCGGAAGTGATCCTGTCGGATACGGTGGGTTTTATCTCGAACCTGCCGACTGAGCTTGTGGCGTCTTTTCGGGCCACGCTTGAAGAAGTGTTGGGCGCTGATCTGATTGTTCACGTGCGTGATATCAGCCATGAGGAAACCGAAGCGCAGGCGCAGGATGTCGAAGCAATCCTGACCTCGCTTGGTGTCGACGAAGAACGCCCCCGGCTTGAGGTTTGGAACAAGACTGACTTACTGAGTGCCGAAGAAAAAGACGCTGCATTGGCAAGGGCGGATCGCGATCCGGCCATATTTGCCATCTCGGCAGTTACCGGCGAAGGCGTGACCCCTTTGCTTTCCGAGATTGCAGCAATCCTGCAAGGGGCCCGGCACGAGGATGTTCTGAACCTGAGCTTCGCTGAAGGTAACAAGCGGGCGTGGTTGTTCCGGCAGGATGTTGTACAATCCGAAGAGCAGACCGAAAAAGGGTTCCGTATTACTGTCCTTTGGACGGATAAACAGGCTGCTCAATTCGAAACACTATAGAAACGGCGAAGTGGCGGAACTTGTCTGACACATTGGATCAAAGAGTATTTCTGACCGGATTTATTGATGTCCCAGCGGATCGCCTTGAAGATGTGCGCGCCGCTCTGCCCACGCATATCGCCCTCACAAAGGCGGAAGAGGGTTGCCTGTCGTTCGATGTTGTCGAGGATCAGATCACACCCGGACGGTTCACTGTATCAGAGGTTTTTGTGAATCAGCGGGCATTTGATGCGCATCAGCGGCGGACGAAGGCATCCGAGTGGTTTCTGATTACGCAGGGAATACCGCGGAATTATGCGATAGAAACCGCGGGCAAAAAGACAACCTAAGTCATGTGCCGTAAAGTTGCCGCTGTATATCATCGGTGTCGAACCAGCCGACTGACGATTGTACAAGATGGTCAGGTGCAAGTTCCCATTCATCCCATCCGCGCGCGATAGCATAGTTGCCGGTCTGGGCATGATGCCCTTCACGTGTCCAGACAAACAGGGCGTGAGAGCCAGCCCATCGCATCATGTCGCACCGCACTTCCAGATCCGGAAAATCGGCATAGACTTCTCGGGCCATTTCGGTAATCGCGGCACGCCCTTCGACAGGCTCACCCCGGTTGGTTGTGATCCGACCGTCCTGCGTGAAAAAACTGGCAACGGCATCGGCGTCACCTGAACTCCAGGCGATCGCGTAATCTCGGGCAAAGTTGTTCAGAGTATCCCGAATGCTGGCCATAGTTTCCCCCTGGTCCGAAACAGTTCGCCCGGTGATGGTAGGCGAAACTGCCGCGTGGCGTCCACGGTCCGGACAAAAAGGGGCGGGGACTCGCCGAAACCCCGTTGCTTAGCGTGGGATCAGATTGGTCACTCCGACAGCAGCGGCGCGGGCAAGGTCAAGGTCCAGCGACATGGGAATATATTCGCCACGCCGCCACAGCTGCGCCTGATCGTCGTAATAACGCGACAGGAAATGGCCCGATTGGCCGGTAGCCGTGATAAAGACCGAGCTGTTGGGATCGGCAAAGTCATACACACCGCGATACCCGGCTCCGTGCACGTTCTGAAACGGGTCGAGCCCTTCGCCCGACGTGCGCCCGCGCAGCAAGGTGTTGTCGCCGCCACTGGTCGATTGTCGAATGTTCACAAAATACCGAAGTATTGGCACGTTTCCCAGAACGGGGTGATCGTGGGTTGCCTGATGCGCATCACCCCAGCGTAGGGATTCAAGTGTGCTACCATAGCGTTCGGTGATCCAGATCAGCGCATCATCCAATGCAAGTCGAGCCATTTCGGTACAGGTTTCAATCGGCGCGCTTTGTCGTACATCGCACCAGACACCGGCGCCATCAATGTCACGATAGACCCGCTCGATGAACAAAGGCTCGACATGTTTGAATTCGCTGGCCAGCGGCCCCAGCTCGTCCGAGATCAGGCGGATCTGAAGGGCCCGCACCCAGGCTGCGTAGATCAGCGGTTCGGGCAGATGCTCGTTCATCTCGCCATTCCAGTCCGCCAGCAGCGACAGCGCAATCTGGCGCTGGCGCTCGGGCGTCCCTTCGGGGGCCGAGGCACCGGTATACCAAAGGTCAGCACCGATCAGTGGCAGTAGAGAGCGCGCGGTGAAACTGACGGTATCCAGTTGCGCTTCGATGAAACTGTCGCGGGTATGCACCTCACGCGATTGCATCAGGCGTTCCCAGCGATGTACGCGCTGAGTGTCACCCCACTCGTAGGACACATGATCCGGGAACGGGCGGTCGATGATCTTGTTGTTGGTGTTGCCCAGAACGCCACCGGCAGGGGCCACGAATTCCGGGTTGTTGGCGTAGGGCAGGCGGCCTTGCCAGCGGTTTGCTTCGATCCAGCCGGGTGTCGGAATGCGTCCGCGGCTTTGGTTTTGCAGATCACGCCGGGGCATGGCGCCAATCAGTTTCATCCCTATTGTCGTTTTGTCGACCAGTGACAGGTTTTGCGAGGGCGCAATGAATTGTCGCGCCACGGTTACGGCGTCCTGCACGTTGTCTGCGTTCATCAGGGCCATGGACGCCGTCATCGAAGTGTCTTGCGGGCTGAGCGCCGTCCAGGACAAAGACGCAACATGGCCCGGCGGTGTGATGGTTTCCAGCTTGTAATCCGTACCGGGCAACACGGGCCCGTTTTCAGTCCAGCGCAGCGTCAGTGTAACCGGAGCTTCCCCCTTGATTTCAATGATCGAAGGACGGGTCTGGAATTCCTTATAGCCATCCGGGGTCAGGTATTCTTCGGGGTTTTCCGGGTTCAGCTGCTCAATATGAATGTCCTGATCGTCAAGATAGGATGACGTCACCCCCCAACCCAACCGGTCACTGCGGCCGGTCATGATTGCGGGAATACCAGGGATCGAGGCCCCAATAACGCTTCCCTTTTCCAGACCAAGATGCGCCAGATACCACACGCCGGGTGCTGTGAAGCCGAGATGCGGGTCGTTGGCCAGTAATGTTCCACCGCTTGCCGAGCGCGAAGGCGCAGCAGTCCAGGCGTTTGATGCCCCCGCCAGCCCGCGTTTGGGAAGGGGTGACAGCAGCGTTTCAGGAAAACTCGTACCAGCGGCATAGCGTGGAAGGTTGGGAAACAGCGAAGCATATTCAGGCAACGCAGCAATGCCGGGGCCGGGAACATCGGGCAGAATATCTGCCAGCCTGTCAGGATTGCTCAGCATCAAAGACGTACGCGCCCGCAGAACCTCGTCGGTCAGGTGACCGGACAGCTGCAGCGCCATAAGCTTGATCACGGCGATACTGTCTCCCGGTTGCCAGGGCGAGACGGGTGCATTGAACAGGAACATCTCAGGCGCGCCGCGCCCCAAGGCCTCGTCGTTGATCTCGGTCAGGCGTGCGTTGACTCCGGCCGCATAAGCACGAAGGGCAGCCTTGGTATAGTCGTCCTGTACCTCGACCGAGCGATGGGCAAGGCCGTACAGATCCAGCCGGCGCAAAAGCTTGTCGACGCGAAGGGTGCGTGGTCCAAAGATTTCGGACAAGCGGCCCTGCGCGGTGCGGCGCATGACCGTCATCTGCCACAATCGATCCTGCGCGTGGGCATATCCAAGACCGAAAAACACATCTGGGTCATTTTGGCCCAGTATGTGCGGCACATTGGCGGTGTCGCGCACGATCTCAACCGGAGCGGTCAACCCGTTGACTTCGAGTTTCTGGTCATAATCCGGCAGGGATTGGCTGGCCAGAAAATAGACAAGGCCCATTGCGGCGAGGATCAGCATGATCAGACCCGACACGATGCGCACCAGCCAGCGGAAAACAAGACCCATTACTGCCCCAAATTCTAGTACATGAAGGTTGCGCGGAGATTAGTGGATGGCGGGTCCAACCGAAAGAGGAACGCGGCGAGAACCTGCGCGGAAAGGATGAAAACAAACACCCCACCGCAGCATTCCGCTGTGATGGGGTTTGTCAGAAGAAGTGGGAAGCCCGAATTATGGGATAATTCGGGTATATTTCGTGCCTTCCACGGTCGCACCGATCTGAAGCCCAGCCTGTCCGAAGATGGCAGCCAGAACGGGCGATCGCAATGTCGTTGTGTCTGTCGACACGGAATCGCCCTGATCGCTGACCACATAGCCAATATCTGCTCCGGCTGTCCAACCACTGGAACGACGGAAATCGTTCAGGGCGTCTTCGGTCATGAAAAACAGGACATGCGCATATTGCTGCGCGCCGATCTGTAGCCCGGCCGTGCCCTTGACCGCCGAGTAGAAGTCAACTGTTGCACCGCTGATGCGCAGCGCGCCGCGGCCGTAACCGCCACCGAACACGAAACCGGCTTCGGTAATCAGCGGCATGACCAGCATGCCGTTGGCCTTGTTCGCAATTTCAACCGTGTTGGGATAGCGGCTGTACATCTCGGTCAGCGTGGCGTCGACACGGGCATCGATTGTTGCTGCGTTGGAATTGCCGACGCCGTTGCCACAGGCGGCGGTCAAGCTCAGACCTGCCATGCCCAAGGCAAAGCCGCGACGATTCAGTCGGGGGGAATTGGAACTGCTCATGGTTTTTTATCTCTGTAACTGTGCCTGAAATGCCGGGTGATCCCGGTCTTGGCGGCAAGGATACGCCGATCAGGGCGATGTGTCACGGGAAAGCTGCCCGATCGGGAAATCTTATCGGCGAAATATCGCGAAACTTGCGGGCTTTATCCCTGCAGGATGCGCGCAACCTGAGGAGAGAAATAGGTCAGAATTCCATCGCATCCGGCGCGTTTGAAGGCCAGAAGGCTTTCCAGCATCACCTTCTCGCCATCGATCCAGCCGTTCTGGGCTGCAGCCTGAATCATCGCGTATTCGCCCGATACCTGATAGGCATATGTCGGCGCACCGAAATTGTCTTTCACGCGGCGGCAGATATCCAGATAAGGCATGCCCGGCTTGATCATCACCATATCGGCGCCTTCAGTCAGATCGCGTTCGATCAGGCGCAGGGCCTCGTCCGAGTTCGCGGGGTCCATCTGGTAGGTCTTTTTGTCGCCCGTCAGGGCCCCCGATGCACCGACCGCGTCGCGGAAGGGTCCGTAGAACGCACTGGCATATTTGGCGGCATAGCTGAGGATCATCACGTTGTGATGGCCCGCACGTTCCAGCGCGCGACGCATTTCCCCGATCCGGCCGTCCATCATATCCGACGGGCCGATGATATCCGCACCGGCGTCTGCCTGTGCCAGCGTCATCTTTACCAGCGCCTCGACGGTCTGGTCGTTCACGATTTCTCCGTCAACGACATATCCGTCGTGGCCGTTGATGTTATACGGGTCAAGCGCCACATCCGTCATTACGGCGACGTCTGGGGCCGCCGCCTTGATTGCCCGGATGGCCCGGTTGGACAGGTTGTCGGGGTTCCATGCCTCGGCGCAGTCTTCGGTTTTCAGCGCAGGGTCGGTGTAGGGAAAGATGCAAATTGCAGGAATCCCAAGGGCCTGGGCCTCGACCGCCGCTTTGGCAATCAGGTCAACCGATCTGCGAACCACACCAGGCATCGAGGGCACGGGCTCTTCAATACCTTCGCCATCGCGCACGAAAACCGGCCAGATCAGGTCATCCGTTGTCAGAGTGTTCTCACGCACCAGCGCACGAATTGCCTGTGATTGACGGGCTCGGCGAAAGCGGGTCATGGGAAATGGGGCAATGGTCGGTTTCATGGCGCGTTCTCCTTGAACATTCGTGCATTGGGTGGCATGAATTCACAAAGGTCTCAAGGGTATCAATGGACGCGCGCCTAGATGGAACCCCCCTGAGTAGTGCGAATAAAGGGTTGGGTTTGGACTGGTACTCTTCGATCTTTGAACTCATCGACATGCGCAGCTTTTCGAATCTGTGGTTCTGGATCGTACTGGCGGTACTCTGGTCGTCGGCCAGCCACTGGGTGATGGGCATCCCATATGATCTGGTTGTTCGTGCCCGCCGGATCGGAGGTCAGGTCGAAACCGATCTGCTCGACATCGTTCGCATCCATACAAATCGGATTCTGCTGATCGTCGACATGTCTGGCACCATCCTTTTGGCGTTTGGGTGTTTTCTGTTCACCGGGATGGCCACGCTTGGGTTTTATTATGATGTCGAATTCGCGCAGGCCCTGTTTTTGCTTTTGTTCCCACTGACCTTGGTGCTTTTGATGAATATCGTGCATGCAAGGCGTCTCCGGCGGCAGGAATTGACACTCGAAACTGTCTCGAAAACGATTTCCCGCTGCCGTCTGTATACCCAGATCATCGGCATGATCTCGATACTGGTCACTTCGTTCTGGGGCATGTATCAGAACCTTTCGATTGGCGTTCTGGGATAGAAGATTCTGAAAGGCGAGGCGATGAAGGCTCCGAACCACGTGACAGTTGGCGGCGCCCCCGAAGGGTTTGACGCGCAGCTGGTGCTGAACGAGATCGCCCGCAGCACGGGGCCGGTGGCCCATGTCGCACGCGATGACAAGCGGATGGAAGCGATGCGCGCTGCACTGGCGTTTTTTGCGCCTCAGATGCCTGTCTTTGTGTTTCCGGGTTGGGATTGCCTTCCTTATGACCGGGTCTCGCCTAATGCGGATATCTCGGCGGCGCGCGTCGCAACTCTGGCGGCGCTGGTCCACCAGATGCCCCAACAGTATGTATTACTGACCACGCTGAACGCCGCGACCCAACGCGTCCCGGCACGGGAGGTTTTGCGAGAGGCGGCGTTTACCGCCCGAGTTGGCCATCGCATAGATGATACCGCGCTGCGAAACTTTCTGGTGCGCATGGGGTTCACCCAAAGTCCAACGGTAATGGAACCCGGCGATTATGCCATCCGTGGAGGCATCATCGACATCTTCCCTCCGGGAGAGGCGGGCCCGGTACGACTGGATCTGTTCGGTGACGTTCTGGACGGTGCGCGCCGCTTTGATCCAGCGTCCCAGCGAACAACCGAAAAGCTGGACATCGTTGAACTTGCACCGGTGTCCGAAGTCATCCTGGACGAGGCCGCCATAACCCGGTTCCGTCAGAACTATCGCATCGAGTTTGGTGCCGCCGGTACGGATGACCCTTTGTATGAGGCCGTAAGCGCAGGCCGCAAACATCAGGGGATCGAACACTGGCTGCCGTTCTTCCACGAAAAACTTGAGACACTGTTCGACTACTTGCCGGATGCGGTGATCACTGTCGATGATCAGGTGACGCCCGCGCGTCTGGCGCGTTGGGATACGATTGCCGATCAGTACGAAACCCGGCGACTGGCGCTGGAAAACCGATCCCGCATGGACACGGTCTATAAACCCACACCTCCGGAGTTGTTGTATCTTGACGATACCGCCTGGGAGGCGGCTGTCGCGGATCGTCGGGTTTTGCAGTTCAGCCCGCTGCCGCAAGCCTCTGGCCCCGGTGTCATCGACGCGGGTGGACGCATCGGGCGCAACTTTGCGCCGGAACGCCAGCAGGAAAGCATCAGCCTGTTCGGCGCTTTGGCCAGTCACATCACTGCAAAGCTCGACAAAGGACCGGTACTGATCGCCTCATATTCCGATGGCGCGCGGGAACGCCTGACCGGCTTGATCGAAGACGAAGGGCTGGCCGAGGCGATACATGTGGCCAACGGCACCCGCATTGGAAAACGCGGCTTGCACCTTGCCGTCTGGGCGTTGGAGCACGGGTTCGAAACTCCTGATCTAACGGTGATTGCTGAACAGGATGTGCTGGGCGACCGGCTGATCCGTCAGCCCAAAAAGCGCCGCAAGTCCGAGAACTTTCTGACCGAAACCCAATCGCTCAGCCCCGGTGATCTGGTTGTTCACGTGGATCACGGTATAGGTCGTTACATGGGAATGGAGGTCGTCACCGCAGCCGGTGCCGCCCATGAATGCCTGTTACTGGAATATGCCGAGCAGGCAAAGCTGTACCTGCCGGTCGAAAACATAGAATTGCTGTCGAAATACGGCCACGACGAAGGTCTGCTGGACCGTCTGGGTGGCGGTGCATGGCAGGCAAAGAAGGCCAAGCTGAAAGAGCGCATCCGCGAGATGGCGGATAAGCTGATCCGCATCGCCGCTGAACGTGCATTACGTAAAGCCCCGGTCATGGATCCACCGCCCCACGCGTGGGAGGAATTCAGCGCGCGATTCCCATATCAGGAAACCGAAGACCAGTTGCGGGCGATCTCGGATGTGATGGAGGACATCCATTCCGGCGCGCCGATGGATCGTCTGATCTGCGGTGATGTCGGATTTGGAAAGACCGAGGTTGCCATGCGTGCCGCATTTGTCGCCGCCATGTCGGGCGTTCAGGTTGCGGTTGTGGCACCCACGACCCTGCTGGCCCGCCAGCATGCCGCGAGTTTCAGGGAACGCTTTCGGGGGTTCCCGCTGGAGGTCCGGCAATTGTCACGCTTTGTTTCGGCGAAAGAAGCCCAGCAAACCCGTGACGGTCTGGCCCGCGGGACAGTGGACATCGTGATCGGAACGCACGCGCTTTTGGCCAAGAACATACGGTTCAACAATTTGGGGCTTCTGATCATCGACGAGGAACAGCATTTTGGCGTGGGTCATAAGGAACGGCTGAAACAGCTGCGCTCAGACATTCACGTGCTGACCCTGACCGCGACACCGATCCCGCGAACGCTGCAACTGTCGTTGACCGGCGTGCGCGATTTGTCGATTATCGGCACGCCTCCAATCGACCGACTGGCGATCCGTACCTATGTCAGCGAGTTCGATGCCGTTACAATCCGAGAAGCGCTGCTGCGTGAACACTATCGTGGGGGGCAGAGTTTCTATGTTGTACCGCGCATCTCGGACCTGCCTGAGATCGAAGAATTTCTGAAAAATCAACTGCCTGAGCTCACTTACGTGGTTGCCCATGGCCAGATGGCAGCGGGTGAGCTCGATGATCGGATGAACGCGTTTTATGACGGGAAATTCGACGTGCTGCTGGCCACAACCATTGTCGAAAGCGGGCTGGACATCCCGACCGCAAACACGATGGTCGTGCACCGTGCGGACATGTTTGGCCTTGCCCAGCTCTATCAGATCCGGGGTCGCGTTGGGCGCTCGAAAACCCGTGCCTATGCTTACCTGACCACCAAACCGCGCCAAAAACTGACCGCTGCCGCCGAAAAACGCCTGCGTGTTCTGGGCTCGCTGGACACGTTGGGGGCCGGGTTCACTCTGGCCTCGCAGGATCTTGACATTCGTGGTGCGGGCAACCTGTTGGGTGAAGAACAATCCGGCCAGATGCGCGATGTGGGCTATGAGCTTTACCAATCCATGCTGGAAGAGGCGATTGCCAAGATCAAAGCCGGCGAGATGGAGGGGTTGTCGGATGCGGACGATCAATGGGCTCCGCAGATCAATCTGGGTGTGCCGGTTCTGATCCCTGAGAACTATGTACCAGATCTGGATGTGCGCTTGGGGCTCTATCGCCGCCTGTCGTCACTGTCGACAAAGGTCGAACTGGAGGGCTTTGCTGCGGAATTGATCGACCGTTTTGGCAAATTGCCGAAAGAGGTGAATACCTTGATGCTGGTTGTGCGGATCAAGGCCATGTGTAAACGCGCCGGGATCGCAAAGCTCGACGGTGGGCCGAAAGGTGCGACCATCCAGTTCCACAATGACAAATTCGCCTCGCCGCAGGGACTGGTTGAGTTCATTCAAAATCAACGTGGTATGGCCAAGGTCAAAGACAACAAGATCGTCGTGCGCCGGGACTGGAAAAAAGACAGTGACAAGATCAAAGGGGCTTTTGCAATTGCCCGGGATCTCGCTGAAAAAGTGGTCGCGGCGCAAAAAAGGTCAAAGCAGGTTGAGATGTGAGAGGGGGCTCTGCCCCCGCTGCGCGTTCCGCGCATCTCCCCCGGGATATATATGGCCAGATGAAGAAGCGGATCCCTGCTTCATCTGGCTAAAAATATCCCCGCCGGAGGCATCGTGCGTCAGCACGATCAGGACACTTTAGCTACGCATTGCCGCCTGCGCGCAGAAGCAGGACGCAGCCACCATGCGGTCGGCACGGGCCAATGCCAGGTCAAGCCGTTGTTTGATCTGCAGGACTTCGACCTGTTCGCTGCGTGCCTTGAGGCAATCGTAAAGGCCCTTCAAACTCCAGACGTTGTCAGGATGTATCGAGGCGCGACTTAACGTACCGCCCAAGCCCAGATCTTCACGATAGGCGTCTTCAGCTTCGGCCAGCCGTCCTTGTTCGTAAAGAAGCGCCCCAAGCGCGTGGCGGGTGGGCTGCATCCATCCCCAGGGTTCGTCATAGGGCAAAGTATCGTCCAGCTCGACCGAGCGGCGCAGATGGGCAAACGCGATTTCAAAGTTGCCCTTGCGGTACTCGATCTCACCGCGCAGCATTTCCCGCGCAATTTCCAGCAGGTCAATCACACGGTTGTTGTGCAGCCTACGTGTTTCCGGAACGCATTCTTTGGCGGCAAGAAACAGATTTTCTTCGGCCTCGGCATTGGCGATTTCACCGGTTGCTGCATGAGCGATGGCGCGCGCGTAGTGTGTCGTGGCCGTCAGGGTGCGGAACAGGTCTGGGTCTGAGGGCAGTTCCAGTGCCTTAGCCTCGTCCCAGCGGCCAAACCGGATCAGGATGTGAGGGCCCATGGACATGTAGCTTTCGAAGTAATCGGCCATCGGGGGGCTTTCGATGCGCAGCAATTCTTCGGGTGTTGTATCCCACAATCCCTGATTGGCACGTAGGGCCGGTTCCATCTGTCCAAGAAAAAGCGCACCGTAGATGGCAAAATGATAATTGTGCTGGCGATAGCCTGTGTAAATGTTGAACGCGCCTTCGCGTTCGTAATATTTCAGGTCGGCTTCCGAGGCTTTTTCGTTCCAGTGCACAACGTTGTGGTAATGTCCGCAGAGCACATCGATATGTGTCGGCATATGTACTAAGTGGCCGGCATCTGGAACCAGTGTGCGCAGGACATCCCCTGCTTTCAGGGCTTTTTCTGGTGTTGTAGACATCTCCATCAGATGAACATAGAGGTGCAGCAGGCCCGGGTGTGACATCGCAGCCGGATCGTTCGCCATGGCCCATTCAAGCGCATCTTGCGCTTCCTTCGTTGCCGCGCCCTGGGCGGGTTGGCCCGTTTTCAGATCCCACATCTTCCATGGCGTCAGGTTCAGCAGCGCTTCGACATAGATGGTACGCAAGTCGAGGTGGTCCGGGTGCGCCGCAAATGCCGCGCGCATCGCTTCGGCAAAACCGTGGTCCCATTGGTGCATGTCCTGAACCGGATCACGTTGCGGGTAACGCGCAGGCAGGGCCTGAATCAGGGCCTGTTCGACGGCAGTGCACCCTGCGAGCAGACCAAGGGCTTTTTGCATCGCGTCGTAAGCCTGTGCCAGCGCTTCTTCCTGACCCTTCTCATCCAGCAGGTCCCACGGGAGGTTGTAATTGGGACCGGCTGCATAGGCGACACCCCAATGGGCCATTGCGCAATTCGGATCATGCTCGGCCGCGCGTTGAAAACAGGCTACCGCCTCTTCGTGATTGTAGCCGTATGTCCAGTTCAGCCCGCGGTCGAACCACAGCTGAGCTTCGGGGCTGGAAGTGGAAACCGGGCAGGAATAGCTGCCCAGATCGTAGTAATCGTTCATCACAGTTCCTCCCCCTAAGTTCGGGGTAGGATAGCGTGTTTCACCCGAGATTCACAGGTCAGGCTGGCAGCCGTTCTTCGATGCGACCCATGTGGATCATCAGGCTGAATGCCAGAATGCACATACACAGAATACCAATCGTCAACGGCGCGATGGATCCGTTGAACAGCAACCCGACTGGCGCGGCGATTGCCGCGGCCAGTACGGTTGAGATCGACCCGACAACCGACGCGGCCATGCCCGCAATGTGACCCATGGGTTCCATGGCAATGGCGTTCAGGTTGCCGATGGTTACACCGGCCATGAAAAAGACTGTTGTTTGCCAAAATACAAACAAGGCAAATGACATCGCGGGCGAAAGGTTAGCCACATTCAGGATGATGACGACAGACGTGATGGCTATCTGCACGCCGAAAGCAAAAGTCACCATCCGGCGCATCCCGACGCGCACCACCAAAGCTGCGTTCAAAAGGCTGGCCGAACCTGACATCAGGGCGACAAATCCGAACCAGAAGGGAAAGCTGTCGGCCCGATCATGGATCACATCATAGACCGGTTGCACCATAGTCAGCATGGTGAACAAGGTCCCCATGCACAAGGTCTGCACGAAGATAGACAAGCGCACGGTGGGATGGGCAAACATTTCGTTCACGGCCGCAATCATCAGGGGCAGGCGAAAGGGGCGGCGGTTCTCGACGGCAAGGGACTCGGGCAGTCGTGTACTCACCCAAAAAAGGACGACCAGCGCGAACAGGATAAAGGACATGAATATCCCGCGCCAGCCGAAGAGGGCGATAACACCAGCGCCCAGCATCGGGGCCGCTGCTGGTACCAAAGTGAAGATCATCATAGCGATTGAGATGATGCGCGCCATTTCCCGGCCTGAATACAGGTCACGGATGATGGCCATTGCCACCACACGTGGTCCAGCAGCGCCCAGCCCCTGTACAACGCGCGCAATCAGCACCAGTTCCAGCGAAGAACTGGCCCAGGCAACAGCCGAAGCCGCAATGTACAATAGCGCGCCGCAAAAGATCACCGGCTTGCGTCCCAGCGCATCCGATAGCGGGCCGGTAAAGAATGTACCGATACCCATTCCCAGAACGAAGGACGTCAGAATCAGTTGGGCGCGATTGACATCATCGGGGCTGAGCTGCGCGCCGATTTCGGGCAGGGCAGGCAGCATTGAATCGATCGAAAACGCGATAGTGGCGAACATCATTGCGATCAGCGCAATGAATTCCGCCTTCGACATGCGGTTGGCCATGAAGCACTCCTAACCTGTTCGCGCTATCATGGCAGGTCAGGTTAGACCAGACTGGAAATTCGCACAGACCTCTGCGCTATTCTGTGGGGGAAGCCTCAAGTTGAGACATGATTTCGGCGATCACTTTCTCCCACATTTCAGGTGGTTGAGCACCCGGAACGGCATGTTGATTGGCAACAATATAGGTCGGGACCGAACTAACGCCCATTTCGCGAGAATGAGTATCCCGGTTGCGAATATCCTCGCGGTCAGCGTCGGATTTCAACAGCTTCATGACCACCGCAGCGTCCATTCCGGCACTGTCTGCGATGTCGGACAGGACTTCGGGGTCGCCGATGTCTCGGGCCTGAACAAAATAGGCATCGAACAGCGCATCCACAACGGCATTCTGTTTGCCTTCGATCCCCGCCCAATGGATCAGGCGATGTGCATCCAGTGTATTAGGTGTGCGTTTCATGCCTTCAAAGTCAATCTTCAGACCGGCGCTTTCAGCATGTTCAACCACCGGCGCATAAGCACGCACGGCACCATCTTTGCCGCCAAATTTACGCTCCAGATACTCGCGCCGGTCCATTCCATTTTCCGGCATATCAGGGTTCAGCTGAAAGGGGTGCCATTCGATGACAAAAGGGTGGTCCGGCACATTGGCCAGTGCTTTGTCGAGATGCGTTTTGCCGATATAGCACCACGGACAGATCGGATCGGACAGGATGTCGAGCTTGACGGTCTGGGTCATGTGGCTGGTGCCTCGAAATAGGCCGGCAACGCCCGGCGCAGGAGTTTGCCATTGCCGCCGGTTGGTAGCGCAGACAGGTGGATGAAGGCGCGTGGTTGTTTATAACGTGCCAGGTTTGCCTCGACATAGGCGCGCAGGGCCGCATCGTCCAGCTTTTCCGGGCCGGTATAGAAGGCTGCTATCACAAATGTGTCCGGTTTGACCTCGACCGTAGCTGCACCGACCTGCGTGATACCGGGAAAACGGGACAGGGCGGCTTCGACCTCGACCGGGGACACGCGGTAGCCACCGGCATTCATCATGTCGTCGTCCCTGCCCAGATAACTGACCTGGCCGTCCACTGCCATTGCCCCCTGATCTCCGGTCAGGAACCATTCGCCCTGCATCCGGGATTCAACTTCATCGGGTGCGTTGAGGTAGGTCAGCATCAATCCGGGATCAGACCAATGAATGGCGATGGTACCTTCTTGCCCCTGCGGCACCGGGCCGTTCGGGCCCAGAATGGCCACGCGACGACCCGGTTGCGGGTACCCCAATGCGTCGCCGCGCGCGGGGTGGGCCGGGCTTGAGGATATGAAAGTCGAGCATTCGGACATGCCGTAGGCTTCGAACAGTTCCGTACCGGTGGCGCTTAGCCATTTCTCGTGCAGAGCGCGCGAAAGCTTTTCCCCAGCGCATAAACCGTGGCGCAGGTCAGGTAAGCTGATTTGCTCATACTCTTGCACCAATTTGCGAAAGACCCCTGGTGCCGCCGCAAAGATGGTTGCACGATGCTGGTGGAGCAGAGCAGGCAGGGCGGTGATGTCCGTGCCCGGTTCCGGGATCAAGGCGGTTGCGCCGATGGTCCACGGGTCCATCAGTCCGGTGCCAAGTGTATAGGTCCAGTTGAACGCTCCGGCGTGACACAGCCGATCGGACGCGCGCAGACCATACCAGCCATCGACCATCATCTGCCGCGCCCAGATTGCCCGATGCGCGTGGGCCACGGCACGCGGACTGCCCGACGTTCCCGAGGTGTAGACGACATATGCCATACGCTCGGGGTCGCCCAATTCAAAGCTGGCAGGGGGCAAATGGTGCATAGCCTTCAGTTCATCCAACTCGATCTGTCTGGGATGAGGCACGCATGAGACAGCGGGATCACGAAGAACCGCGGCTGGGGACAGATCGTCGATCATTCTGGCGGTTTCGGGTTCCGTCAGTTGCGACGATGTGGGCACCGGAATGATACCCACTGAAATCGCGCCCAGATAGGCAATCGGGAAATCCACCGTATTGCCGAGCCGCATCAGAACGGTATCGCCGGGTGTCAGACCTGCTTGCAGCAATCCTGCGCCAGTGCCCAGTACGGCGGATTGCAGGTCGCGATAAGTCCAGTCCTGCGTGCCGTGGGGCATTAATACCGTCAAAGCCACTTTGTCAGGGACCTGATCCGCGCGGCCAAGGACGTGCGCTGCCAGATTGAAGGGTGCAGGGCAGGGCGCGGGCGCCCCCTGATCGAAGACAGATAACATGGCCATTGGCTAACGCGGTGTCTGGCGCGTTGCAAGCGCGGCTGGCCAAGCCTATAGAGAATGGCATGAGCACCCAAGATCCCAAATCCCTGATCCGAATTGCCCGCGATTCCGGCGATCACACCGAAGTTGAACCGCTGGACCTTGGCGCGCGCGTGCGCGAATTGCGAAAAGCGCGGAAATGGACGCTGGAGCAGGCCGCCAGTCAGGCCGGTTTGGCCCGTTCGACCCTCAGCAAGATTGAGAACGGGCAGATGTCACCTACCTATGACGCGCTCAAAAAGCTTGCGGTTGGGTTGGAAATCTCGGTTCCTCAGCTTTTCACACCGCCACAGCGGGATCAGGTCATCGGACGGATGGCGATTACCCGGATGGGCGAAGGGGCGGCTCACGCGACAACGACCTACGAGCATGAGTTGCTGGCCGAAACCCTGACCAAGAAGCACATGCTGCCCTACCGCGCGCGGGTTCGGGCGCGGTCCATGGATGAATTCGACGGCTGGGTGCGCCACGATGGCGAAGAGTTCATGTATGTTCTGACCGGTGTTGTCCGGCTCTATACCGAGTTTTATGAGCCGGTCGAAATGCGCAGGGGTGACAGCGCCTATTACGATGGCAGCATGGGCCATAACGTAATCTCCGTCAGTGACGAAGACGCGACAATCCTTTGGGTCACATCACTTGCTTAGCGACGCGCGGCAGAATTCTCTGTTCAGACCTTCGGTGAACAAGAAATCTTCGACCTCTTCATGAGCTTCGTTCATGGTTAACTGGTGACGCTCGGCCAGATAGGCTTCGAACCCTTTACGATCTTGTGATACGCGCATCATGTCCTGGTCACGCAAATTCGGAAAACGCCGCTTTGCACGTGCGTAGGCCGCATTCCAGTCTTGTGTCAAATCCGTCCAGTTCATCATGTATGAGCTTTCCTTATGTAGCGATTAGGACTGCTCTCCCCCTCCTTAGGGTACGTAATGGGTGCCGTAAGGGAAGACATGACAAAATGTCGCAGCATGTCACTGCATTCCTTTTACAAGATTGTGCCTCTGCAATAGCTGCCGCAACAGGGCGGCGGGCTTGAAATTATTCAAAGTACTTGCGGATCAGGAGACCTGTTTGTTGCGGCACCGGAAAATCCCGGCGAGCAGATTGTAAAGGCGATCTCGATCTTTGGGCTACGTCTAAATATTTCGATTCAATGTAGCTTTTAGTGTTGGCCAAAGCAGGCCGAAGGCCCGTCTCATGGGATCATCCGGCGTCCGATATGGCCTGCATGTGGTGCTGCGATTTGTCGTCGCCAAACGTATACCTGAATGTGATGGCAATGTGCTGATTTCCGCCGACAGGCGTGGTTTTCATGGGCCAATCGGGCAGGAAGAGCAAAGGAATCGTGTATTTCAAGGCGTCCGCCAACACACCGCGGTGAACAGCCGGTGTTTTACAAAACCCGGCTGCCCTGATGTTCATGTGACTACCGGGCGTCGTACCACCACACTTCCGGCATGTATTGCGGTCCATCGCCATAGATTGGCACAGTGTCGGGGAACCTGAGCTCGCGTATGTGGGCAATCCGCCCGACATCAAAACTCCAGATCGGGATGACATAGCGACCGGCCGTCAGAACCCGGTCAAGCGCGCGGGTTGCCGCGGTGAAATCTTCAGGTGTTTCCGAGGCAAGCATGGCGTCAATCATCGCATCAACAGCGGGCGAGGCTACTCCCATCAGGTTGCGTGTGCCGGGTGTGTCCGCGTTCTCGCTTCCCCAATACAAACGCTGTTCATTGCCGGGAGACAGTGAAAGAGCACGCCGGAAAAGCGTAACATCAAAATCCAGTTCCCCGGTGCGCCCGACATACTGCGCGTTGTCGACCTGTTCCGTCGTAACCTGAATGCCAAGCCGTTCCAGAGCGCGGGAATAAATCTCGACCACCGACGACATCTCGCTGTCACCCTGCTGCAGCAAGACCGTCATTTTGAACGGGTCACCATTCGTGTTGCGCAAGACCCCGTCCTGAACGGTCCAACCCGCTTCGGTCAACAGTTTGGTGGCTTTGCGAATATTTGCGCGGTTGCGGGCTGAACCGTCGCCCTTCGGCAGTTCATACCCTTCCATCGTGCCGGGGATCAGATCCGAGGCAAAGGGTTCCAGCAGGGCTTTTACCTGCCCTTGGGCCGGCCCGGGCTGCATGGCCAGGTCCGAGCCTGAAAAGTAGGACGTGATCCTTGGCTGCGCCCCACCAGTGATCGTGTCGTTGATGAACTCGAAGTTGAAGGCCAGCGTCAGGGCCTCGCGAACGCGCCAGTCGTCGAACGGGGCTTTGCGGGTGTTCATCACAAACCCGGTCATGCCTGACGGTTTGCCATGCGGGATCTCGGTCTTGATGACATCGCCGCGCTGAACGGCGGGGAAGCTGTATTGCGTGTCCCATTTGTCGCCGTTGAACTCACGCACCGCTGATAGCTCGCCGGCTTTGAAGGCCTCGAACAGGACGCTGCCGTCGCCGTAGAACTCGATCCGCATTTCATCCAGATTCATGGTGCCGCGGCGGAACGGGATATCCTGCCCCCAATATTCCGGGTTGCGACGTAGGTTCACATAGCGCCCGGCCTCGTAGCTATCGATCACATAGGGGCCGGTGCCGATTGGGACATCGTGCAAGGCGGCGTCGGCAAATTTCTTGTCCTTCCACTGTGCCTTTTGGAGGACCGGACGCATCCCTGCGAGCAGGGCAAGTTCGCGATCCGGCACGTTGAAAGTAATCCGAACCGAACGCGGGCCGGTCTGTTCGATCCTGTCGATTTTGTCCCAAAAACCGCGATAGCGCAGATGCCCCTGAGTGCCGAGCGTCTCGTATGACCAGATCACGTCGTCAATCGTGACCGGGCTGCCGTCGGAAAACCGGGCCTCTTCCCGCAGGGTAAATTCAACCCATGACCGGTCGGGAGCCGTCTCAACTGATTCGGCTAACAGCCCGTAAAGTGTGAAAGGTTCGTCCCAGGATCGCCCCATCAGGCTTTCATGGGTCCAAAATGGCAATTGCCAGGGCGAGGTGCCTTTTTGCAAAAACGGGTTCAGGCTGTTATAGCCGCCAGTATTTCCGAAAACGACTTTGCCGCCTTTGGGCGCATCGGGGTTGGCATAGGGTAGTGACACAAAATCCGGTGGTAGGGCCGGGTCTCCATACATAGCTATGCCATGAGACGATTCTGCATGGGCGGAAGAGATCATGAAAATGCTGGCGATTCCCGCCGCAAGTGGTCGAAACGGTCGGAGAAAATCCGGGCTCATTTTGGAAACAATCCTGCTCTGGCCTTATTTTGTTGGGATTCACCGTAGTGATGATTTTTCATATTATCAAACTTTTAGCTTGGACGAAGGCGTGGAATTGCTTATAAAGGATGCACTGCTCGATAGGTTTCTTGCCTGTATGAAACCTGCCTCAATAACTTAACGCCCGCTTCGTGCGGGCGTTTTTTTTGGCTGCTTGAGAAGTGTCAGGCTGGGATTTCAGACTGGTGTGTTTCCCCGTTTTCTTTGCAGGTGCAGCATGGCATTGTGCACCAAATCATCGCATCAGGGAGAACGGTCATGAGCCTTTCCGGCAAAACAGCAATCATCACGGGATCTAATTCTGGCATCGGTCTGGGGGTCGCGCGCGAGCTGGCGAAGGCCGGAGCAGATGTTGTCCTGAATTCCTTTACGGACCGAGACGAAGATCACGCGTTGGCTGCTGAGATTGCCAAAGAGACCGGAACCAAAGCGCGTTACATCAAGGCGGACATGTCAAAAGGCGAAGAATGCCGGGCGCTGATCGAGCAGGCCGGATCTTGCGACATACTTGTGAACAACGCGGGCATTCAGTTTGTGTCCCCGATCGATCAGTTTCCGGCGGAAAAATGGGATGCGATTATTGCGATCAACATGAACTCGGTCTTTCACACGACCGCGGCCGCACTGCCGATAATGCGCAAAGCGGGATGGGGTCGTATCGTGAATATCGCCTCGGCGCATGGTTTGACGGCGTCGCCGTTCAAGGCAGCCTATGTTGCCGCCAAGCACGGGGTGGTGGGGATGACCAAGACCGTTGCCTTGGAAACGGCGCAAGAACCGATCACCTGCAACGCCATTTGCCCGGGCTATGTGCTGACGCCTCTGGTCGAGGCCCAGATCCCGAACACGATGAAAGAATACAATATGAGCCGCGAGGAGGTCGTGAAAAACGTGCTTCTTGAACGGCAACCTTCCAAGGAATTCGCCACCGTTGAGCAATTGGGTGGGACAACCATTTTCCTGTGCTCGGACGCGGCGGCGCAGATCACGGGAACCACGATTTCTGTCGATGGCGGCTGGACCGCCTTGTGATTGGCCTTGGGGGCGCTGCCCCCAAACCCCCGGAGTATTTCTGAAAAGATGAAGGGTGAGGGCGGTGATACGGATCAATCTGGCTTTGCAGGGCGGCGGTGCGCATGGGGCATTCACCTGGGGTGTGCTTGACCGGCTGCTGGATGAGGAAGACATCGAGGTTGCTGCGATCACTGGAACATCCGCCGGTGCGTTGAACGGTGCGGCGTTCAAATCGGGGATGGTTCATTCAGGACGTGAGGGTGCGCGCGCGCAACTGGATGGGCTTTGGAGGCGTATGGGCGCGATTGGTGACATGCGTATCGCCAATTGGTTTCGCGGGTTGGAACCGGCCGCAATCGCGCAGGCGATGGAATATTCGGTGCCGTTTTCCTTCGGTGATGCCTGGTCGCGGATGGTGTCGCCTTATGCTTATGGTCCATTCTACAGCAATCCGCTGGAGCCGGTGGTGGACAGGTTCAATTTTGCGGAAGTTTGCGCCGATGCGGGACCCCGCCTGTTTGTGTGCGCCACCTGCGTGAGAAGCGGCAAGATCCGCGTGTTTACCGGCGAGGAGGTCTCGACAGATGCCATTCTGGCTTCAGCTTGCCTGCCGACCCTGTTCAAGGCAGTCGAGATATTTGATCCAAATACTAACCGGGTCGAAGCCTACTGGGATGGCGGTTATACTGGTAATCCGGCGCTCTATCCGCTGTTCAACAATGACCTGCCGGATGACGTAGTGATCGTGAATATCAACCCGTTGGAGCGCGACGCGGTACCGGTCACACCGCAGCAGATCCAGAACCGGATCAACGAGATCAGCTTCAACTCATCCCTGTTTCGCGAATTGCGGGCAATCAGCTTTGTTCAGCGGCTTCTGAAAGAGGGCAAGCTGAAGGCCGGGGACATGAGCCGCGTTCTGGTGCATATGATTGCGGATAACGAGTTGATGAGCAGCCTGTCTGTTGCCACCAAAACCGTGCCCAACCCGGTTATTTTGCACAAGCTGAAACAGGCGGGGCGGGCGGCAGCGGATCGTTTTCTGGCCAAGCACAAGAGTGATCTGGGCCAGACCAGTACAGTCGATCTGCCGACCATGTTCGGTTAATCACTCGGGTGGTTGCGTAGGGTCTTTTTCGTTAGGATAAACGAGCCCGGCCGAGATCACCAGTTTCGCGGCATCCTCAATTGTCATGTCCAGCAAAATTACATCTTCCGCCGGGAAAAACAGCAAAAAGCCCGAAGTCGGGTTGGGGGTGGTCGGAACAAAGACGCTGAGCAGCTCTCCTCCGGTCTCTGCGCGTATGCTGATTTCGCCCCTGGCGGTTGTCGAGACGAACCCAATGGCCCAGATCCCGCGGCGGGGGTACTGGATCAGGCATGCCTTTTCAAAGGAGCGTTCGGTTTGGGCAAATACTGTTTCCGAGATCTGTTTGATCCCCGAATAGATCGAGCGGACGACCGGCATCCGATCTACCACGCTTTCGGCGAACAGGATCAGGGACCGGCCCAGAATGCCTTTGGCGATCCACCCTACAATCACGGTAAAGATCAGGAAGATCACGACGCCCACACCGCGCAGGTTGATACCAACGTATTGTTCCGGTTGGAACTGATGAGGCACCAGTGGCAAAACGGCACTGTCGATCCAGCCGACTACCGACCAAATCAGCCAAACCGTCAGCCAGACCGGTGCAATGACAACGAGGCCGGTCAGGAAAGATGCGCGCAGCCGTGCCAGCATGCCAGGGCGGCGATGATGCGGTTCTTCGTCGAACGGTGTATTCATCTTGGTTCCGAGTGGTTATCGGGATTTAGGTAGTCAATCGGTATCCATGGCACAATAGGCTTGCGTTATCCCTGTTCTGCCAGTGCCCGTGCAATCGCCGCCGCAAGGCGCGCATTGTTGCGCACGAGGGCAATGTTGGCGGTCAGCGAACGTCCTTCGGTCTTTTCAAAGATACGTTGCAGCAGATAGGGCGTCACATCTTTTCCGGTGATCCGATGCGCATCTGCATCAGCCTGTGCCTCGGCGATGATGGGGGCCAGTATTTCGGCAGGGATCTGATCCGCGATCGGGATCGGGTTCGCCACAAGCTGCCCGCCGGGCAGGCCCAACGCGCGACGCGTTGCATGGGCCTTGGCGATAGCCTCAGGAGTGTCCATGCGCAGGGGGGCAGCATAGGGTGATTTCGCAGACCAGAAGGCAGGAAACGCATCCTGGCCATGGGCGATGACGGGCACCCCTAATGTTTCCAGAACTTCAAGAGTTTTGGCCAGATCAAGGATGGCCTTGGCCCCGGCAGCGACGACAGTGACTGGAGTATGGCCAAGTTCGTGCAGATCAGCCGAGATGTCGAACGTGGTTTCGGCGCCCTGATGCACGCCGCCGATGCCGCCGGTGGCAAATACCTCGATCCCGGCATAATGCGCGGCGATCATGGTGGCGGCGACGGTTGTGGCTCCGGTACCACCGGTCGAAATGCAGGCCGCCATATCCGCGCGCGAGATTTTGGCAACGCCTTGCGCCTGACCCAGCCATTGCAACTGGTCAGGCTCGAGCCCCACGTGCAATTTGCCTTCAATCACCGCCATGGTCGCCGGAACCGCCCCCGCATCACGGATGTCCTGTTCGACCTGCGCCGCAACTTCGACGTTTTGCGGGTAGGGCATGCCATGGGTGATGATGGTGCTTTCCAGCGCAACGATGGGATGACCCGCGTCCTTGGCAGCGCGGACCTCGGCTGAATATTGAATGTCGATCACAGTGGGGTTTCTCCGGAAACGTAGGTTGCTGCGGCATGCAGAGCGCGGGTCAGAGCCTCATCACTCGATGCGCCGCCGGATTCTGAGGCGATATGAGCCGCCATGAAGGTATCCCCGGCGCCGGTCACACGGGTGACCAGAACGGAGGGGGGTGTTTGGGTCAGAATTTCGTCCGAACTGCCGACCGTGGCCGAGCTGCCGCCATCGGTGACCAGCACGCGCAGTGCGCCACGATCCAGAAGGCCCTTTGCGGCAGATTCAGAATCAGTGAATTCACGCTGGCACAATATTCCTGCCTCTTCGAGGTTCACATAAAGCGTGGCGCGGGCATGTTTCAGGAAGGGCAACAGGCGCTCGGCCTTGCCGGGCGAGGCCGGGGCAACACGCAGATCGGCACGGGCAAATGCAGGGCTTTGGGCGATTTCTTCCAGCAGGTTCAGGGTCAGGTTGCCGTCAAGCGCAATGGGCCCCTCAAAGGGCGTGTTTTCATAGCCAAGCGGGCCGTGCATCAGCGGACGCAGTATCTTAGCGCCAGCGGCTTCCAGCGAATGTGCGTCGGCAATGGCCGCGATCAACCCGTTGGCACCTTCGACGGCCATATATCGGTCGGTCGGCAAGTCCTGCGAGCGATAGATGTGATCCGTGATCATACCTAGGCGGGAACAGGCATGAATCAACTCGTCGCCCTCGGGGTCGCGGCCAATGGCGGTCAGCAGGGTTGGCGTCATACCAAAACGCACCAGCGTCATGGCTATGTTCATCGCAACACCACCCGGCAGGCGGGTAATCCGACCAGGCACGTCCGAGCCTTGCCGCATGGCACTGGCCGATCGTCCGATCACGTCCCACAGGACCGAACCGATACACAGGATATTACTGTTCTGAGTCATAAAGGACGTCATGCCGCAGCGGTGATGCCCATGCAAGTCAGAACGTTACCGCAATCAGAGATTTACGGTGCACAGGTCCGATATGCCCTTTGGGCTTGCGATCTGCGGCCTTCGCGGGAACAATCGATAGCAATGATTGGTGATTTGATTTTCCTGTTGGAGCTTTTCGTATGAATGGCCCTGTTTTCCGCGCCATCTTTCGAACCCTCAAAACCTGTGCCCTGAGTTTTTTTGTTCTTGTAGCTATGCATCCCGGATCCGGCAGAGCGCAATCCGCCCCGCCGACCGTCGTTGATTTCTGGGTCAAGTCCGACACTTTGTTTATAGAGTTGAAATGGAATGCCGAGGCCATATTAACCGGGAACAATCCCGCGCAGCCCGCTGCGTTTTCCGACGATCCAAACTACAAATCCTTGCGGCGACTGGTTTCCTCTGAGCTGGAACCCCAGATCAGAGAGTTCGTTCAGCTCTGGAAACATAATCTTATCGTGGAGGCACCAGAGCGATTGAGTTTGTCTTATGAAGGTGTGCGTATTCCTGTTGTGGGAGAAACGGAGAAAGTGCGGGTTTCCAAACTGTTGCTGACTGCTCCTTTGCCCGATCAGGCGTCAAACCTGCGTCTGATCTGGCCGTCAGAAAGCGGACCCATCGTTCTGCGACAGCAAAATGTCGCGGCCCCATACACCGGGTATTTGGCTGCCGGTGAAGCCAGCCCGCTGATCCCCTTGCAAGGCGGGGCGTCTCTGACAACGCAACAAACATTGCAGACATATTTCACAAAAGGGGTCGATCAGTTTCTCCGAAACCCAATTAAGCCATCCATTCTTGTTTTGGCGCTAGTGTTTCTGTCTTTGAAATTGCGCCCAGTGGTATCTCAACTGGTGTTCCTGTCAGCGGGCGCTCTGATCGGGCTTGGGCTGGGTTTGCATGGCGTATTGGATGCAGGAAAAGTGAGCGAGGCCCCGGTTCTGGTGGCTTCGACCATCGTTCTGGCGCTGTGGAACCTGGTTGCCCGGCGATTGCAGGTCTGGCGTTTGTTGGCGGTTCTCGCCATTGGCGGTCTTCAAGGTCTGGTATTTGCCTCGGCCCTGATCGGGATCGGAGTGCCGCCAGATCATCTGCCCCCGGCCATCTTGGGCTTTGGCGCCGGGAATATTCTGCCGCTTTTTGCCGTGGCCCTTGCTGGGCTTGCTCTGTCGCTTTTGTTTTCTGGCGGCTCGCACCGAACCCGAGGCCGGATATCGGTTCTGGCCTCGATGCTGATTGCAGGTGCCGGTGTCTTTTGGATTGTCGAGCCTTGGGTGCTGGGTTAAAGCAACGCCGCCAGCAGCGTTTTCAGCGCCGCCAGCGGATCGTCACTGCCCCAGATCTCATCGCCAATGCCAAAGAAATCAGTGCAGGGGGCCAGGTCGCGGATCAGTTCGGGTGTCAGCCCACCTTCGGCCACAACCGGAACCTCAATCATCTCGGACCACCATTGGAACAGGTCCTTTTCGGCGCGGGTTCCGTCCCTCAGTTTGGCCGAGCCGACAGGACCGAAGGCCACATAATCCGCTCCGTTTTCGCCAGCAGTCATACCATCATGGCTCGACGCGCCGCAAAAGCTTCCGACGATTGCATCAGCGCCCAGTTCCTTGCGCGCGGTGCGGACCGAGCGTGCAGCATCATCCAAATGCACCCCGTCCAGCCCCAGACGCTGCGCCAGCAATACATGGTTCGAGATTACGATGGCCACGTCGCGCGCGTGGGCGATTTCACGGCAAGCGTCGGCCGCGCGAGCGATGGTATCTTCGTCACTTCCGGCCAACGCGAGGCGGATACAGGCAATCTCGACCCCGTCCAGCACAGTCGCCAGCTTGTTCGTGAACGTGCTCAACTCGATAGTCGGAGGCGTGATCAGGTAAATCTGCGGCTGCTCGGGGGTGTCCATGGGCGCGTCCTTCGGCTTTCAGTCTTTGGCGCGGTTTAGCGGATTGCGGCTGGGAAGCAAACTTTTATGGTCAAGAGCCTGCAAATAACGCCCCTGCGCCTTGCCCTGCAAGAGCCTGCCAATTACAGCAGGCCAAGTTTTCTTAAGGTGAGCCATGCCCAGCGACAAACCCCAGCCTTCCTTCGTTCTTGTGCGCCCACAGATGGGTGAAAACATCGGCGCTGCTGCGCGGGCGATGTGGAACTTTGGGCTGGACCGGATGCGTATTGTAGCCCCCCGTGACGGCTGGCCGAATCCCAAAGCGGTGGCAATGTCCAGCGGTGCAGGGCGCTTGCTGGATGAGGCGCAGTTGTTTGATGATCTGGCCGGATCGCTGGCCGACAGCACGTTTGTCTTCGCCACAACAGCTCGTCAGCGGGGCTTGACCAAACCTGTCTACAGCCCCGAACACGCAATGAGGATTGCCGCCGAAAAGATCGCTGCGGGCGAGAAGGTTACAGTTCTGTTCGGCCCTGAACGCGCGGGGCTAGAGAATGAAGACATCGCCAAGGCCAACGCGATCATCTCGGTGCCGGTGAACCCGGAATATGCCTCGCTGAACCTTGGTCAATGCGTATTGCTGACCGCCTATGAGTGGATGCGCCAGACCGGGGATGTAGTGCATGAGTCGACCGACCTGGGCAAAGGCGACTGGGCCACGGGGATCGAAGTCGAAAAACTTGTCGAGCACTACGAGGACAGGCTGGAGGAGGCGGGGTTCTTCTACCCTCCCGAAAAGGCCGAAGGGATGAAGGTTAACCTGCGCAACCTGTGGTCGCGGATGCGGATGACACGGGCCGATGTGCAGATGTTGCACGGGATCATGCGGCAGATGGTCCGCTGGAAGGATAAAGGCTGAGGCTGGACCTATCTTCACCCAAGCCCTAGCTTGTGGCGAAATCAGGACATGAGGACAGCATGAGCGGTAAGCGCAGCATCTTCGAAGAGGTCACGGACACCGAAAAACAACAGGCGGTTCAACCCGGTATGATCGACCGGGGGCGCGGCGGCGCGCGCAACGCGATCCGCATCTGGCTGATGATCCTGTTTGCTCTGGTCGTTGTGATGATCGCGGTTGGCGGCCTGACGCGCCTGACTGACAGCGGCCTCTCGATCACCGAATGGCGCCCGATCACCGGAGCTTTGCCGCCGATGACCGAGGCGGACTGGCAGGCAGAGTTCGACAAGTACAAGCAGATTGACCAATGGCGCATCCAGAACCAGTGGATGGAGTTGGGTGACTTCAAATCCATCTATTGGTGGGAATGGGGCCATCGTCAGTTGGGTCGCATGATCGGTCTGGTCTGGGCCGTTGGATTTCTAATCTTCCTAACAGCCCACAAGATCCCGACAGGGTGGACCGGAAAGCTGATCGTTCCGGGTCTTCTTGGCGGTCTGCAGGGCGCTGTTGGTTGGTGGATGGTGGCTTCGGGCGTCACCCAGGGTGAAGGCATGACAGCCGTCGCAAGTTACCGTCTGGCAACACACTTGGGGCTGGCCTTTGTGATCCTGGGAGCCCTAGCCTGGTACATCTTTGAACTCGGCCGGGAAGAACGTGATCTGATGCAGGCGCGCCGGGCCAAAGAGGTCAGGCTGTTTTCATTGTCCACAGGGCTGATGCACTTCGCCTTTTTACAAATACTCATTGGCGCACTTGTCGCCGGGATCGACGCCGGGCGGTCTTACACAGACTGGCCGCTGATGGGGGGGCAGTTGCTTCCACCGGATGCGACTATGTTGGAACCGATGTGGCGAAACTTCTTTGAAAGCCCCGGTCTGGTGCAGTTCATCCATCGCTGTGCGGGGTATCTGCTGTTCATCTTTGCCGTCGTCGTCTGGCGGCGTGGCGGCAGCAGCGCGCATCCACAGACGCGTTTTGCCTTCAACGCTGCTTTCGCCGCGCTTTCGCTACAGGTCGTCGTCGGCATCGTGACCGTGGTTTACGGCGCGCCATGGCAGATCGCTATCTTCCACCAGTTTATGGCCGTTATCGTCTGGACGCTGATCCTGCGCGCGCGGTTCCTCACAGCTTATCCAATCGCAACATCTGTGCGCGGAGTTTAAAACTATGACCGCTTTCAATGAACTGATGACCTTTCAGCGGGAAACTTCGGCTTTGGGCCAGATCGCCGGTCGGCTTGGCTGGGATCAGGAAACCGTCATGCCGCGCGGCGCAGCGCCTCAGCGCGCCGAAGAAATGGCAGCTATCGAATCTGTCCTGCACGCGCGCCGTTCCGATCCTCGTGTTGCCGAATGGCTGGATCAGGCCGCACCTCAGGATGAGGTCGGCAAAGCGCAGATGCGTGAAATCCGGCGCGCATATGATCGCGCGGTGAAGGTGCCTGCTGATCTGGCAACGGCGATTGCCCGTGTGACGTCCGCTGCACAGGGAAAGTGGGCGCAGGCGCGCGCAGACGAAGATGTCTCGGCCTTTCTTCCGGTTCTGGAAGAGGTCGTGTCGCTGAAACGACAGGAAGGCGAGGCGCTGGCGCAAGGGGGCGACGTATACGACGCCATGGTCGGAGATTACGAACCTTACACGACCAGCGCCCAGATCGCGGATATCTTCGACCAGATGCGCCCACGACTGGTAGCCCTGCGTGCCGCCGTGCTGGAGCGGCCCGAGCCCGCTGCCCTGAACCGCAGTTTTGATGAGCAGACCCAGATGCGTCTGACACAAAAACTGGCGGTCGCCTTTGGCTATGACCTGAACAATGGCCGCGTGGACAAGGCGGTTCACCCATTCAGTTCCGGCAGCGGTCTTGACGTCCGCATCACCACGCGAACCAGCGAAACAGACCCGTTCAACTGTTTCTATTCCACCATTCACGAGGTGGGCCACGCCGCCTATGAACAGGGGATCGACGAGAAATACCTCCTGACACCGCTCGGGTCTGGCGTGTCGATGGGCGTGCATGAAAGCCAAAGCCGGATCTACGAAAACCAGTTGGGTCGGTCGCGGGCCTTTACCGGATGGTTGTTCGAACAAATGAAAGAGGCGTTCGGCGATTTCGGCATTGCCGATCCGGACGCGTTTTATGCGACGGTCAACCGCGTCCATAACGGCTATATCCGCACCGAGGCGGATGAGGTCCAATACAATCTGCACATCATGCTGCGGTTTGATCTGGAACGCGCGCTGATGGCCGGAGACTTGCAGGTCGGCGATCTGGAGGCCGCCTGGAATGATCGGTTCAAGGCAGATTTCGGTTATGCGGTCGACAAGCCCTCGAACGGTTGTTTGCAGGATGTGCACTGGTCGGTTGGGCTGTTCGGTTACTTCCCGACCTACTCGCTGGGCAATGTCTATGCTGGGTGCCTCTATCAGGCCTTGCGCGTCTCTGAACCCGATCTTGACGCGCAACTGGCCCGAGGCGACACGTCCGGCGCGACCGGTTGGTTGCGTGAGCATGTGCAGCAGCATGGCGGCCTTTATGCGCCGCGCGAGGTGATTGCCCGTGCCAGCGGTGTTGAACCCGGACCGGACCCATTGCTAAGCTATCTTGAGGCCAAGTTCGGCGCGCTCTACGATTTGTGAGTTTCCGAATTGCAGCTCAGGCGTTAGAATCGGTGCACCGATACCATCGCCTGGGAGGCAACGATGACCGGAAAAGCCCGCAAGAAAGCCAGTGATTTTGATCCGCGTATCCTCGAAATATTCGACGGATATGTGCACGGCACGATGTCCAAGCGAGAGTTCATCTCAAAAGCCGGTAAATACACTGCCGCCGGAATGACAGGCGCAATGATTCTGGACCAGTTGCAACCTAATTACGCCTGGGCGCAACAGGTGGCCCCGGACGATCCCGCGATCCAATCCATGGTGGTCGCATATGACAGCCCGGATGGGCATAGCGAAACCAGCGGTCTGATGGCGATGCCGGCAAATGCCGAAGGTAAACTGCCTGCGGTACTGGTCGTGCACGAGAACCGGGGTCTAAACCCTTATATCGAGGACGTTGTGCGCCGCGCGGCCAAGGCCGGTTTCCTGGCTTTTGGACCTGATGGGTTGTCCCCCCTTGGCGGCTATCCCGGTACTGATGAAGAAGGGCGCGAGATGCAGCGCTCGATGGACCGGGAAAAACTGATGGCGGATTTTTTCGCGGCTTTTGAGTTCTTACGTGATCACGAACTTTCGACAGGAAAGGTTGGTGCTGTCGGCTTCTGCTATGGCGGAGGTGTTTGCAACGCGTTAGCCGTGGCCTATCCGGACCTTGCGGCCTCGGTGCCATTCTACGGTCGGCAACCACCAGCCGAAGATGTTCCGTCCATCGAAGCACCTCTTATGATTCACTATGCCGGTCTGGACGAGCGTATCAACGCTGGATGGCCTGCATATTCAGAGGCGTTGAAAGCCAATCAAAAGAAATTCAGCGTGCACTTCTATCCGGACGTCAATCACGGTTTTCACAACGATACGACGCCTAGGTATGACGAAGCCGCGGCAAATCTGGCATGGAGCCGGACCATCGCTTTTTTCAATGCCTACCTGACATGAAGTGAACTCCGGGAACCGTCGAACCGGTGCCCGGGGTTACTGTCATTCTTCCTCGTCGGCTTGGTCGGCGATCCAGGCGACGCTGACGACTTCTTCGCCCTTGCCGGTATTGAACACTTTCACGCCACCTGCGGAACGTGAGCGGAAAGAGATGCCATCGACCGGCACCCGGATAGATTGGCCTTTCGATGTGGCCAGCATGATCTGATCGTCGATCTCGACCGGGAAGGATGCAACCAAATCCCCACCGCGCATCGCCTTGTCCATCGCGGCTACGCCCATGCCGCCACGTCCGCGCACGGGGTAGTCGTGGCTTGAACTCAACTTGCCAGCACCACCGGCGGTGATGGTCAGGATCAGGTTTTCAGCCGCCGACATCTCGGCATATTTTTCCTGGCTGAAGTCGCTGCTTGCTGCGGCTTCCTCGTCGTCACCAGCGTCTTCTTCGGTAAGCCCTGCAACTGCACGCCGCATCTTGAGATAGACCACACGATCTTCGGGGGTCGCCTCGAAATGACGGATCACGGACATCGACACGACACGGTCACCGTTGGTCAGCCTAATCCCCCGGACACCTGTGGATTCGCGTGAGTTAAAGACTCGCACGTCGGTGGTCCGGAAACGGATCGCGCGGCCGGAATTGGTGACCAGCATCACGTCTTCGTCTTCTGAACAGATGCGTGCATTCACCAGTTCGACGCCGTCGGGCAGTTTCATCGCAATCTTGCCGTTGCGCCGGACATTGGTGAAGTCTGACAAGCGGTTACGACGCACGTCACCTGCGCTGGTGGCAAAGACGATCTGGAGGTTTTCCCATTCCTCGTCCGGTACATCCACGGGCATGATTGCGGCGATGGAAACACCGGTTGGGATCGGAAGAATGTTGACGATGGCCTTACCTTTGCCGGTACGCCCGGATTGGGGCAAGCGCCAGGTCTTGAGCTTGTAGACCATCCCGTCTGTTGTGAAGAACAGCAGCTGAGTGTGGGTGTTTGCAACGAAAAGGTTGGTAACAACATCCTCTTCCTTGGTCTGCATCCCCGAAAGGCCCTTGCCACCGCGTTTCTGGGCGCGGAAATCTGCCAGCGGCGTACGTTTGATATAGCCGCCCGAAGTGATGGTCACGACCATGTCTTCGCGCTCGATCAGGTCTTCGTCTTCCATGTCACCAGACCAGTCGACGATCTCAGTGCGGCGGTCGACCGCGAACTGTTCACGCACGCTGCGCAGCTCATCAGCGATGATGCTCATGATCCGTTCGCGTGAGGACAGAATATCAAGGTATTCCTTGATCTTGGCTGCCAGTTCTTCCAGTTCGTCCGTGACTTCTTTGACGCCCAGTTGTGTCAAGCGCTGCAAGCGCAACTCCAGAATGGCGCGGGCCTGCACCTCGGTCAGGTTATAGGTGCCATCGTCATTCATCTTGGACAGAGGATCGTCGATCAGGCGCAGATAGCTTTCGATTTCGGAGGCAGGCCAGCGGCGGGTCATCAGCTTTTCACGCGCTTGCGCCGCGTCCGCAGACGACCGGATCGTTGCGACCACTTCATCGACGTTGGACACCGCCACAGCCAGACCACACAGGATGTGGCTGCGTTCGCGCGCCTTGCGCAGGTCGTAGGCGGTGCGGCGGGCAACGACATCTTCACGGAAGTCGATGAACGAGGTCAGGAACCGGCGCAGGGTCAACTGCTCGGGGCGGCCACCATTCAGCGCCAGCATATTGCAGCCAAAGGAGGTCTGCATCGGCGAAAAGCGATAGAGCTGGTTTAGCACCACCTCGGGCGTCGCGTCACGTTTGAGCTCGACCACGACGCGCACACCGTTGCGGTCGGATTCGTCTTGTACATGGGCCACGCCTTCGATCCGCTTCTCGCGAACTGCCTCGGCGATCTTTTCAATCATCGCGGCCTTGTTCACCTGATAGGGAATCTCGTCGACAACGATGGCATAGCGGTCCTTGCGGATTTCTTCTACTCGGGTCTTGGCGCGGATGATGACGCTGCCACGGCCCTCCAGATAGGCCTTGCGCGCACCGGAACGCCCCAGCATTAGGCCACCGGTCGGAAAGTCGGGACCGGGGATGTATTCGATCAGCTGTTCTGATGTAAGGTCGGGATCGTCGATCAGCGCCAGAGTCGCATCGACCACTTCGCCGAGGTTGTGCGGCGGAATGTTCGTCGCCATCCCCACGGCGATACCACCGGCGCCATTGACCAGCATGTTCGGGAAACGGGCCGGCAGAACCGTCGGTTCCCGGTCCTTGCCGTCATAGTTATCCTGAAAATCGACCGTTTCTTTTTCGATATCAGCCAACAGGGAAGCGGCGGGCTTGTCCATCCGCACTTCGGTGTAGCGCATAGCCGCCGGGTTATCGCCGTCCATCGAGCCAAAGTTGCCCTGACCGTCCAGCAGCGGCAGCGACATCGAGAAATCCTGCGCCATCCGCACCAGTGCGTCATAGATCGCGCTGTCACCATGCGGGTGGTACTTACCCATCACGTCGCCCACCGGACGGGCCGATTTCCGGTACGACTTGTCGTGCGTGTTCCCCGTTTCGTGCATCGCATACAGAATGCGGCGGTGCACCGGTTTCAGCCCGTCGCGCAAATCAGGGATCGCGCGGCTAACGATGACCGACATGGCATAGTCCAGATAGGATGTGCGCATTTCGGATTCGATGGAAACCGTCGGGCCGTCGTAGACTGGGCGCTCGGGCGGGGTTTCATCCATGTTTTCAGGAATTTCTGGCGTATCGCTCACGTAAACTGCCCGTGTCTTGTTCTGGGTCTATATCTTGTGGGTGTATCTTATCAGACCCGGCACATAAGGTGCAAGCAAGCAGCGCCTTTACGGGGATTTTCCGCGGTAATACTCAAGTAACATATTGTTATATAAGTATTAGAAGTTTTTCGTGGTATCTTGAATGGACCTTGTATCAAGCAGGAGGTCTGCATGAACCCAAGCGAAACCGAATTGATGCTCAAGGGGTACGGGCTGACAACGGCTGAGTTTTTCTATCATATGCCCGACTATATCCACGTCTTGAACACGTTCATCTGGCAGGATTACGACCTTGCGCCGGATCATCCGAAACTGTTCAAATTCATCGACTTCTGGCAGCGCGAAATCGAAGGCCCGCTGCATTCGGTCAAATTCACCCATCGCAAAATGATCGCACCGGGTGAGTGGCGCAACATGGTGGGCGAGTTTCGTGTGAACTGAGCGAGAGGCAGGTACGAGTTCCGTTGGTGCATGCTCTTCAATCATTGAAGCGAAATGGTCGGCGCGTGTCTGATGATCCGTCCGAAGCGAAATCAGGAATTCCTGAATCGTTCAGCCAGAGCAACTGGCACCGCCCAGCACGCAGAATTTGGCACAATGGGGGTGGTTCAGGTGAACGTCAGCCTCGGATTCGGCCAGAGAATGCCCCATCTCGAACTCCGACTCGTAGGGCAGCAGGGTGCAGGCCAACACGGCAGGCCGGTCAGCGCCTTTCCGTTTCACCACCATGCGGGCGCTGGCGCACATCAATGCATCGGGTGATTTGTTCAGTATTCCCCAGCAAGCCGTTGTAATCTCGGGAACTTCGACAGTTTCGTCCATTTCCGGGAACAGGACGGTCCGAGCCGGGTTATGCGGGTCAATGTCAAAGCCGTGCTCTGTAAAGAATGCGGCATAACCCGCGCGACTTTCCGTGTCAGACTCACCCCAAACGGTGCGCCCGGCAACAGCCATGTTAAAGCCGTGATCGCGCAGCCACTTCATACCCGTCAGGGTTTTTTCAAAGCTCCCCTTGCCGCGTTCAAGGTCGTGCAGTTCTGCGCGGTAATGATCGACGGAAACACGCAGGGTCAGCTTGTCATTGAAAGTCTTTTGCAATGCCAGTAGCCCGTCGCGCACCTTGCGGCGCATCATCGGGGCCATCGCGTTGGTCAGGATCAGAACTTCGTATCCACGCTCCAGCGCGGCGCGGGTCATATCGATCATCTCGGGGTTCATAAAGGGCTCGCCGCCCGTAAAACCGATTTCACGCACTGGCCAATTGCGGGCTTCGATCTGATCCAGGTAGTCACGAACCTCGTCCGCAGTGATATAAACCAGTGCGTCATTGGTCGGGCTGCTGGCGATATAGCAGCTTACGCATTCAATATTGCACAGCGTGCCGGTGTTGAACCACAGGGTCTGAGGGTTGGTCAGGGAAACCTTTGCGCGGGTCTGGCCATCGGCCGTTACCAGTTTACGCTGAAACTTGCCGATATTGGCAAGCTGAGGGGCGTTGTCTTTCATTCCCGCATCCGGTTCGTTGAAGTCATCAAACTGATCTAGCCCTTTGTCGCGGATTTGGTAAGTCTGGTGCAGGGGTTCTGACAGAGTTTTGATCAACAAGATTTATTGAGCTTTGGTTGCGCTAACATTGGACATGCCGGAAGGGTCAGGGTAAGGACAACTCATGGTTTCACGTGTCATCCCTGTTGATCCATTTGATCTGATCATTTTCGGCGGCACCGGTGATCTGGCGCAGCGTAAGATCCTGCCTGCGCTTTTCCGTCGGTATTGTGCGGGTCAGTGGCACGAGGATGCCCGGATTATCGCAGCGGCGCGCGCCGGTCACACGGCGGACGCCTTTCGTAAGATGGTTGCTGAGTCGCTGCAACGGCACGCTTCGGAACGCGCCCGGGATTCGCAAGCCCTGACCGGGTTCCTGCAACGGGTCGACTATGTATCGCTGGATGCCTTGACGACGGAAGGTTGGGATGTACTGGGTGAAAAGCTCTCGCCCGACCGGGTTCGCGCTTTCTATTTCTCGGTCGGTCCCAGCCTGTTCGGGCCATTGGCCCAGCGGGTTAGGGCGTATGATCTGGTGACAGAAGAAACCCGCATCGTGGTCGAAAAGCCGTTTGGACATGATTTGGCAAGCGCGCGGGACTTGAATGCCACGTTGGCCGCGCATTTTAATGAAAATCAGATCTACCGGATCGACCATTATCTAGGCAAAGAAACCGTCCAGAATCTGATGGCGGTCCGCTTTGGCAATATGCTGTTCGAACCGCTGTGGAACAGCCAGTATGTCGACCATATCCAGATAACGGTTGCGGAAACTGTCGGTATCGCAGGACGCGAAGATTATTATGAGCGCGCGGGTGCGATGCGGGATATGGTGCAGAATCACCTGATGCAGCTGCTCTGCCTGATTGCGATGGAACCTCCAGCCAAGTTCGATCCTGACGCAGTTCGGGATGAAAAGCTCAAGGTGATCCGGGCGCTTAATCCGGTTGAACCGCATCACATCGTGCGGGGGCAGTTTGCGGCCGGATCGGACGGGCCGGGATACCGGGACTGCGTTGGCAACCTGCGATCAACCACCGAAAGCTATGTGGCGTTAAAGGCCCATATCAGCAATTGGCGTTGGGCAGGTACACCGTTCTACCTGCGCACCGGCAAGCGTCTGGTGGCGCGCTCGTCGGTGATCAACGTGATGTTCAAGGACGCGCCGCACTCGATTTTCGGGGAAGAAGCGGGGCGTCACGCCAACACGTTGTCGATCCGGTTGCAGCCGAATGAGGGGATCACGCTGAAGGTGACGATCAAGGAACCGGGGCAGGGCGGGATGCGTCTGATCGATGTTCCCTTGGACATGAGCTTTGCCGAAGCCCTCGGCCCCGAAAATCAGGACCCGCCAGATGCGTATGAACGCCTGGTGATGGACGTGATCCGTGGAAACCAGACCCTGTTCATGCGCGGGGATGAGGTTGAGGCCGCCTGGGCCTGGACCGATCCGATCATCGCCGGATGGTTGGCGCGCGGGGACGTGCCGAAGCCTTATGACAGCGGCAGCACGGGGCCGGGCGACGCTGAACTGCTAATGAAACGTGATGGACGCCACTGGCAAGGGATAAAGCCATGAAAATTCAGGAATATGCTGATCGCGAAATGCTTGCCATCGACGTGGCCAACGTGTTGGCGGGCGATCTTGAGGCCGCATTGCTGCACCATGATACCGTTGCAATGGCCGTCCCGGGGGGAACAACTCCGGGCCCGGTATTTGACAGCCTGTGTGCCGCCGATCTTGAGTGGGATCGTGTGCGTGTGTTGCCAACGGATGAACGCTGTGTGCCAGCGGATCATGACCGCTCTAACGAGCGTTTGATCCGCGAAAGGTTGCTGACCAGCCGGGCCTCTGTGGCGCAATATATTCCGCTTTATGTCCCTGGTGCAGAACCTGAGGCAGCGTTGCCCGAAATCGAGTCGCTGATTGCGCCGGTATTGCCATTGTCGGTGCTGGTACTGGGAATGGGTGAAGACATGCACACGGCCTCATTGTTTCCGGGGATGGAAGGGCTGGAGGAAGCTTTGCGCAGTGATGCACCTACGTTGATCGTTGCCCGGACCGAAGTGCAGCCAGAGGCACGAATTTCCCTGACCGCTCCGGTCCTAGACGGGGCGCTGTCGAAACATCTGATCATCTATGGTCAAGCAAAGCGCACCGTTCTTGAAAAAGCTATGTCGCTACCGCCGGAAGAGGCACCGATCGCCGCAGTTCTTGGTGGCATGACCGTACACTGGGCGGAGTAAGGCAATGCATCTGGATGCTTTGAAAACACTGGCTCAGTCGAAAAGTGACCGTCGTATCCTTGACCTGTTTGCGGCAGATGCAAACCGGGCTGAAGCTTTTTCAGCCTCAACCGGGGATATGGTCTTCGACTACTCAAAAACGCAGATTGATGATGCGGTGCGATCCGCGCTCGTTCAATTGTGTGAAGTGGCTGATCTGGCGTCTCGGCGTGATGCGATGTTTGCGGGCGAGAAGATCAACGAGACCGAAGGGCGCGCGGTGTTGCACACGGCCCTGCGCAACCTTGATGGCGGGCCGGTTGAGGTGGACGGTCAGGACGTTATGCCCGAGGTTCTGGACACGCTGCAAAGGATGCGCGTGTTCGCTGAAGAGGTGCGTGGCGGCGCCATCGCTGGGGCGGGGGGCAACTTTACCGATGTGGTCAATATCGGCATCGGCGGGTCAGACCTTGGCCCGGTCATGGCCACGTTGGCGCTGTCACCTTATCACGATGGGCCACGGGTGCATTACGTCTCGAACGTGGATGGGGCGCATATTGCGGACACGTTGCGGCAGCTTGATCCAACGCGCACGCTGGTCGTTGTCGCCTCAAAAACCTTTACCACAATCGAAACGATGACCAATGCGCGCACCGCCCGTGCGTGGATGTCCGAAGGCGGGGGCGATCCGACGCGTCAGTTCGCTGCCGTTTCCAGCGCTTTGGACAAGACGCAGGCCTTCGGTATTCCCGAGGCGCATGTTTTTGGTTTCGCCGATTGGGTCGGTGGGCGTTATTCGGTTTGGGGGCCGGTCGGCTTGCCGGTCATGATTTCGGTTGGTTCAAAAGCTTTTGACGCGTTTTTGCGTGGCGGGCAGGCGATGGATCTGCACTTCCGCTCGGCTGACTGGGATGAAAACATGCCTGTGATGCTGGCCTTGGTTGGCATCTGGCATCGACAAGTTCTGGGGCATACCAGTCGTGCGGTGCTGCCTTATGACCAGCGGCTTTTGCGTCTGCCCGCATATTTCCAGCAGTTAGAAATGGAATCGAATGGCAAATCCGTGGCGATGGATGGGTCGTCCTTGACCATGCCTTCAGGACCTGTCGTCTGGGGTGAGCCGGGCACCAATGGACAACACGCGTTTTACCAGCTGATACATCAGGGCACGGATGCCATTCCCTGCGAATTCATGGTTGCGGCCGAGGGGCATGAACCAGAACTGACCCATCACCACCGTCTGCTTTTGGCCAATTGTCTGGCGCAGTCCGAGGCCCTGATGCGTGGCCGTTCGTTCGAAGAAGCGCGCCAACGCATGACGCAGCAGGGGTATCTGGGTGATGAACTGGACCGGCAGGCCCGGCACCGGGTTTTCCCCGGCAATCGTCCCTCGACAACATTGATTTACCCCAAACTCACACCGTTTGTGTTGGGTCAGATTATTGCGCTTTATGAACACCGGGTGTTTGTCGAAGGCGTGTTGCTGGGCATCAACTCTTTCGACCAGTGGGGGGTTGAGCTGGGCAAGGAACTGGCCAATTCGCTTGGCCCCATCGTGGATGGCGAAGAAAGCGCCGAGGGCAAGGATGGGTCGACCGCAGCATTGGTCGCCTACGCGCTGAAACACCGGGATTAGGCGACGGGATGTATTCCGCTACCGGTGTGGGCTGCATTCTCTTATTGTCAGACAATTAAATGATTGGCAGGGTTCCTTCTAGGAAACGGCTGGACTGACGTGACGGGGAACACCCCTGCCTGTCAGTGCCAGACGGAACAGGCAGGGGCCAGGCAAGGTCCCGCCCATGACGGGAGGATGTCCATGCTGGGACAGATGATGACGCAGCCTTTGCTGATTTCGTCGCTGATTGATCACGCACAGCGCTACCACGGTCAGACTGAGATCATCTCGGTCGAAACGGATGGAACTGTGACCGAAACCAATTGGTCCGAGATAGCCGTGAACGCCCGGCGTTTGGCGTCGGCCCTGACGCAGCTGGGTCTGGAGCCGCAGGACAGGGTCGGGACGCTGGCCTGGAATAATCGTCGCCATCTGGAGATCTATTATGCCACCTCGGGTGCGGGATATGTCTGTCACACGGTCAATCCGAGGCTTTTTCCTGAACAACTGACGTATATCATCAACCATGCTCAGGATCGGGTGTTGTTCTTTGATGCAACCTTCGTCCCGCTGGTTGCCGCTTTGCACGGTGCGCTGACGGATGTTCGCCATTTTGTTCTGATGGGCCCTCGCAATGATGACGCTGCAGCAAAGATACCCGACCTGAAATTTTATGACGAGCTGATCGAAACCGGTGACGCGGCCTTTGATTGGCCTGAGCTGGATGAAAACACCGCGTCAGGGCTGTGTTACACGTCGGGTACAACCGGCCATCCCAAGGGGGTTCTTTATTCCCACAGATCGACGGTCCTGCACAGTTTCGCGTCGAATACGCGCGACGTGATCGGCTTTTCGGCGATGGATGTCGTGATGCCCGTCGTTCCTATGTTCCACGTTAATGCATGGGGCTCGCCTTATGCCTGCGCCATGTCCGGATCGCGACTGGTTTTACCCGGCCCGGATTTGCATGGCGAGGCGCTGGTCAATCTGATCGACACCTATGGCGTGACGCTGGCCATGGGGGTGCCAACCATCTGGCAGGGACTGTTGGCGCATGCGGCCAAATGCGGGACGAGTTTGAAAAGCCTCAAACGGACCGTGATTGGAGGTGCCGCTTGCCCACCTTCGATGATGGAGACTTTCCGGAATAAATATGACGTAGATACGGTACATGCGTGGGGAATGAGCGAGATGAGCCCACTTGGTACGGCCAACTACCCATTGGCCAAACATCTGGTGCTGCCGCTTGAAGAACAACACCTTATCCGTCTGAGTCAGGGCCGGCCTCCTTTCGGGGTTGAACTGAAAATCGTGGATGATGACGGCAAAGATCTGCCACATGACGGTGAAACGCAGGGCGATCTGATGGTGCGAGGGCATTGGGTACTGGACAGCTATTTCCTGATGCAGGATCAGGATCTGTTGCAAGACGGTTGGTTCGCCACAGGCGATGTCGCAACGCTGGACGCCGATGGTTACATGACCATCCGGGATCGATCCAAGGACATCATCAAGTCCGGAGGGGAGTGGATCAGCTCGGTCGAACTTGAAAACATCGCTGTTGCGCACCCGAAACTGGCAACCGCAGCCGTAGTCGGTGTTCCGCACCCGAAATGGGACGAACGGCCGTTGCTTGTCGCTGTAAGGGCCGAGGGTGAGAATCCAAGCGAAGGGGAGCTTCTGGACTTCTTCGAAGGGAAAATCGCCAAATGGCAGATTCCGGACAAGGTTGTCTTTGTTGACGCGCTGCCGCTGAACGCAACCGGAAAGGTGCTGAAACGCAACCTGCGTGCGGATTTCAAGGATGCCCTTGGGGGGTGAGACGCGATCTGGCGGGGTGAATTGGCTCCGGCGGTAGGGATCGAACCTACGACCAATTGATTAACAGTCAACTGCTCTACCGCTGAGCTACGCCGGAACGGTCCGCGCCGTATAGCAACCGGAGTATCCGGCGTCCAGAGGGCGGTCATCATTTTTTTCAACGAAAAAGCCTCAGAATACCGATGTGGTTTCTAACCCTGAAAAAGATTGAATATTGGGAAATTTTGGCTCCGGCGGTAGGGATCGAACCTACGACCAATTGATTAACAGTCAACTGCTCTACCGCTGAGCTACGCCGGAACTGAGGGGCGTATAGCAATCCGGATTCCCGGCGTCCAGAGGTTAAGCACGCGAACTTAAATTTTTTTTCGGGCGTCAAGGATCTCTGCGAAAAGTTGCGGTGGCAGATAGTTCGCCGTGTGGTGACACTTGTTTTTTTCCAGTCAGATCAACGAGGTGGGCAAAAACGTTCCGCTCTGCGGCTGGCAGCAGGGTTGCGGGTGTGTCGGTGTAGATACGCTTGGCCAATTGCCGCGCCGTTCCGTCTGCATCCCCCAAGGCAGTCAGAATCTGAGCTTCGCGGTTTTGCCTGTGTCGGATCAGCCAGTCCAATCGCGCGGCAGGGTCTGAAATTGGCGCACCGTGGCCCGCGTGAAAAACCGACCAGTCGCGCGCGCGCAGGCGGTGGCAGGCTGTCATGAAATCAGTCAGGTCTCCGTCCGGTGGCGACACCAGCGAACTGGCCCATCCCATCACATGGTCGGCGGTGAAACAGGTATCCTGCCATGCCAGGGCAATGTGGTTTCCCAGATGCCCCGGAGTGTGAATAACCTCAAGCTGCCAGTCATCGCCCAAGATGACCTCACCATCCGCAACCTCGACATCCGGGCGAAACGCGGTGTCGATGCCTTCGCCACCTCCAGCCAATCCACGCGCTGCAAGGGTCGTCATAACTGCGCTGCGACCGGCTTCGGGGCCACCAAACGCGTAGATCGCAGCCCCCGTTCGGGCGGCTAGGGGTGCCGCCAAGGGTGAGTGATCCAGATGGGCGTGCGTGACGACTATGTGGCTGATTCTCTGACCAGGTTGCAGTTCATTCAGGATCGCGTTCAAATGCTCTTCGCATGCGGGGCCGGGATCAATGACGGCAATGTCGCGATCGCCTAGCAGATAGGTGTTGGTGCCGCGATAGGTCATCGGTGACGGGTTGGGGGCCAGAATGCGCCGCAGACCCGGTTGCAATTCTGTCGCAACACCAGCGGGTGGATTGAAATCGTCAGGTGCCTGCATTCTGTGCTCTTTCTCTTGTCCGGGCAGCCCGCTAGGTTTAGCGCATGTCGACGCACTGGCTCAAACCTTATATGCCACGCAGCCTGTATGCCCGGGCAGCGCTGATTCTGGTTCTTCCTGTGATCGCGTTGCTGCTGGTTGTAGGAGTTGCCTTTCTTCAAAAGCATCTGGAAGATGTCACTGACCAGATGACGCGCGCAGCCTCAAGGGAAGTGATGCTGATCACCACCATGATGGACGGGGCCGAGACGCAGCAACAGGCATTGGCCGAAGTGCGCCCGGATCTTCTGGCGCTGGAAATGCAGGCCCGATTTCTGCCTCCCAACGAAACTCCCAAAACTGACCGTCCACGGTGGTACGACTTCATAGCACCTCAGGTCGAGGCCGAACTTCGTGCAAGGCTGCCAGAGCTGAGTACTGTTGCGTTGCCAAGCAGCCGCGAAGCGCGTTTGTATCTGGAAACGCATCTGGGGGTGCTGGAACTGACCTTCGACCGGCGCAGATTGTCGCCAGCGGCGCCGCATCAGTTGATCGTGACGATGCTGTTTTTCGCGATCATCATGACCTCGATTTCATTTCTGTACATGCGAAACCAGTTGCGTCCCATCACACGGCTGGCCGATGCGGCGCAGGCGTTTGGACGAGGGCGGAGCGTACCGTACTCCCCGGGCGGTGCCATCGAGGTACGCGCGGCGGGGAATGCGTTTCTGGATATGCGGTCACGGATCGAACGTCAGATCGAACAACGGACGCTGATGTTGTCCGGCGTCAGCCATGATCTGCGCACACCTCTGACGCGCCTGAAGCTTGGACTGGCCATGCTGCCCGAGGACGAGGCACGACCTTTGTTACAGGACGTGGCGGAAATGCAGTCCTTGGTTGATGCATTCCTCGAATTCTCGCGCGGGGCGTCCGAAGGATCGCCTGAGGAAATCAATCCGGCTGAGTTTGTTCGACAGATTGTAGATGACGCGACACGAGCCGGGCATCCGGCCGAACTGGTCGCTGTCGAGGGGCAGGGAACGGCAATGCTGCGCCCAATGGCCGTTCGGCGGGCCGTTGAAAACCTGATCGGAAATGCCGTGCGCTACGGCAGCCGGGCTGAGGTCAGCCTGTCGCTGAATTCCAAGTCGCTGCGCATCCGTGTCGAAGATGATGGCCCCGGAATTCCCGCAGAGCAGCGCACAGAGGCCGTCAAACCCTTTACGCGGCTCGACCCTGCGCGCAACCAGAATCAGGGCAGTGGCGTGGGTTTGGGTTTGGCAATCGTGGCGGATGTTGCAAGGGCCCATGGTGGCACCCTGAGACTGGCCAAAAGTGAACGCTTGGGCGGTTTGTGCGCGGATATCATTATTGGCCGGTAAACTGACACCTTTACCGGTTCAAACCTGCGCCAATTTGATTATTTGTGCGTCTGGATTCCCGCGACAAGACTTTGGAGCATTTCAGCAAGACCTGTCACCCAAGGACGCTTTGATCGATACTGGAAATCTGCGAACTGGACCAATGCCTTTGAATTCGAACCGCGTTTGGACAGGTTGCACGGGACAGGATGAATGCTTGTTGTCAAAAATGCAAACAAAACCAGTGAGATGTGCGGGGTGTTCAAGGCAAGTGGCGGTGATTTGGTAGGCCCGGAGGGACTCGAACCCCCAACCAAAGCGTTATGAGCGCTCTGCTCTAACCAATTGAGCTACAGGCCCGCCTAGGCGCATTGCGTATCACGGTGAACAGCCGCGTCAAGCCTGACCGTTGCAACAAACGCCACAATCGAATAACCCGCCCGCAAAGCATTCAAAAGGAACTGGCCATGACAGCGGGCAAGAACGGAATCACCTATGCCGATGCAGGCGTGGATATTGACGCGGGCAATGCTCTGGTTGACCGGATCAAACCCGCAGCAAAGCGAACCAACCGCCCCGGCGTGATGAGCGGTCTGGGCGGTTTCGGCGCACTGTTCGACCTGAAAGCTGCCGGGTACCAGGATCCCATTCTGGTTGGTGCCACGGACGGGGTTGGTACAAAACTGCGAATTGCGATCGACACCGGCGTCGTGGACGGGGTTGGCATCGATCTGGTGGCCATGTGTGTCAATGACCTGATCTGTCAGGGGGCCGAGCCCTTGTTCTTTCTCGACTATTTCGCGACAGGCAAGTTGGACACAGACACGGCCGCGCGGATCATTGAAGGAATTGCCGAAGGGTGTGCGCAATCCGGCTGTGCTCTGATTGGTGGCGAAACTGCCGAGATGCCCGGCATGTACCCTGATGGCGATTTTGATCTGGCCGGGTTCTCGGTCGGGGCAATGGAACGCGGCGCTGACCTGCCTTTTGGGGTCCAGGCGGGGGATGTGCTGCTTGGTCTGGCGTCGAACGGAGTGCATTCCAACGGGTATTCACTGGTACGTAAACTCGTCGAACTGTCTGGTCTGGGCTGGGATGCACCGTGCCCCTTTGGTGAAGGTTCATTGGGCGAGGTGCTGCTTACGCCGACGCGCCTTTATGTCAAACCGGCCCTGTCCGCGATCCGCGAAGGTGGCGTTCACGCGCTGGCCCATATCACCGGTGGCGGTCTGACCGAGAACCTGCCGCGCGTATTGCCGGATGGGTTGGGGGCCCAGATTGATCTGGGCAGTTGGCAATTGCCGTCTGTTTTCAACTGGATGGCGCAGACTGGTGGTATCGCGGAAGCTGAGATGCTCAAGACCTTCAACTGTGGCATAGGTCTGATCATGGTGTGCGACCCGGATAAGGCCGATCAGCTTTCGACCTTGCTGGCCGAGGCTGGCGAGACGGTGGCGCAGATTGGTACTGTCACCGAAACGCCCGGAGTTGCCTATTCGGGCAAACTGCTGTGAGCCACAAGCGCGTCGCGATCCTGATTTCGGGCGGCGGGTCCAACATGGTGTCGCTTGTCGACAGCATGACCGGTGATCATCCGGCGCGGCCCTGTTTGGTCCTGTCCAACGATGCGCAGGCGGGCGGGCTGAAAAAAGCTGCGGACCGTGGCATTCCGACCGCAGTGGTCGATCACCGGCCATTCAAGGGCAATCGCGCAGCCTTTGAGGCTGAGTTGCTTAAACCCTTGGAAAACGCGCGGCCGGATATTGTCTGCCTGGCCGGGTTCATGCGGGTCCTGACCGCGGATTTCGTAACCCGCTTTCAGGGGCGAATGTTAAACATTCACCCTTCATTGCTGCCCAAATACAAGGGGTTACACACCCACGCCCGCGCAATTGAAACGGGCGATACGGAACATGGCTGCTCGGTCCATGAGGTGACAGCGGCGCTGGATGATGGCCCGATTCTGGGTCAGGCGCGTGTGGGTATCGAACCAGCGGATACCCCGGAAACTCTGGCTTCAAAAGTTCTGATCCGGGAACATGAACTTTATCCAGCGGTGCTGCGCCGCTTTGCCGAAGGCAACAGGTCACCCGTTCTCATGCCGTGAGGTTCCGAGGGTGATTTACACTCGCCTGAAAATCGTCCTATGGTCGTCGGTATCGCTTGGGGGCGAGGGAATTTACGGGCACTCACAAGAGCAAGAGCAAAACTAGTACGGCGCATGAAAACTCTGACGACGACGCAAGAACTGGCCGATTTCTGCAAGGCGGCCGCAAGCTATCCATATATCACAGTCGATACCGAGTTTCTGCGCGAGCGGACCTATTATTCGAAACTGTGCCTCGTGCAACTGGCGCTTCCCTCTGATGATGAAGACAGCGCGGTTCTGGTTGATCCGCTGGTTGATGGCCTGTCTCTCGAACCGCTGTATGAGCTTTTCCGAAACGAGAACGTGGTCAAGGTGTTCCACGCCGCGCGTCAGGATCTTGAGATATTCTGGGTCGAGGCCGGTGTGTTCCCCAACCCGTTGTTTGACACACAGGTCGCCGCGATGGTCTGCGGGTTTGGTGAGCAGGTCGGCTATGAGACGCTGGTGCGGAAGATCTGCAAACAGGGCGTCGACAAGACTTCGCGGTTCACCGATTGGTCCCGCCGCCCTTTGACAGAGGCGCAGAAAACATATGCACTGGCGGATGTGACGCATCTTCGCAGGATCTACGAATATCTTTCCGCGGAACTCAAGAAGACGATGCGCAGCCACTGGGTGGCTGAAGAGCTGCGTACGCTGACGCAGCCTGCCACGTATGACATTCGTCCCGAGGAGGCCTGGAAGCGGGTCAAAACGCGAACGAATTCGGCCAAGTTCCTGGCTGTTGTACGCGAGCTGGCGCAGTTCCGCGAAAGGTATGCGCAGGAACATAACGTGCCGCGCAACCGGGTGTTCAAGGATGATGCTTTGATCGAACTGGCGTCGACCAAGCCCAAGACAATCGCCGATCTCGGTGGATCACGCCTTTTGCTGCGCGAGGCGCGCAAAGGCCCGATTGCCGAAGGTATTCTTGCTGCGGTGACGAAGGGCACAAAATGTCCGCAGGAAAATCTGCCGAAGATCGACAATTCCCGGGATAACCTGAAGGTCAACCCGGCTTTGGCCGACTTGCTTCGGGTTCTGCTGAAATCCAAAACTGAAAGCTCAGGCGTTGCGGCCAAGCTGATCGCAACAAGTTCCGAATTGGACCAGATTGCCGCTGGCGAACGAGAACTGCCCGCGATGTCGGGATGGCGTTACGAGGTCTTTGGGGAAGACGCACTAAAGCTGTGCGAGGGGAAAATCGCGCTGGCGGCCAAAGGGCAGGCGGTCAAGGTCGTCTCGCTTTAGCGGCGATTACCGCCGCCGCGATTCCAAAGTATTCTGTTGCCCGACAACACGGATCAGACGAATGCCTTCAAGATCCTGGGTCGAGACATTAATGGCATCCGACACCATTCTTGTTCGTTCAGATCCTTGCGGGGTCTCTGTGCTGGGGTAATTCACGCGGAATACAAACTCCAGAATTCCCTTTTCTTTGTTTTCTTCTGAATTAACCGTAACCAAGCGTGCGTTATAGGCACCCTGCCGAAGCGCGGTGCCAGAGGAATAGATGATCGCGCCCGACGGAATTGGCTCGATCCGCAGCTCATCGATTTTGGCGATTGGAATGCTGGTATCTTCGGCGTCTGGGCGCGAAAACAGGCCTCTTCCCTCTCTTGTCTTGGGAACCAAAGCATCGGCGGCATTTGGGTCCAACGGCGTTTCAGACTTCACAGACCGGCTGGAGCCAAACCAGTTTGACGGATTCACCCGCGAGTCGCGCCAGCTGCCGCAGGCAGTCAGGGTCAGCATGGCGATGATAAGAACGGACAGAGACTTTTGCATGGACCCACTGCTTTTCACACGAATTCAGACAATGGGTTAGCGTAATTTCTTCGCGTTGAAAAGCCACAGCTGGGGCTGGACAGCAGGTGGTCGTCGGCATAGGTCACATTGTGATTTCAACGAAAGGATCACTGCGCCATGGCCACGCCTGCCTTTGAAGACATTGTCGAGGATTTCGAGTTTCTCGAAGACTGGGAAGACCGGTATCGCCATGTCATCGAACAGGGCAAGGCGATGGAGCCTTTGGATGACGCGTTGAAAGTTCCGGCGACAAAGGTTCACGGCTGTGCCAGTCAGGTCTGGCTGCATCCGATGATCGAAGCAGGTGTGTTCAAATTTGATGGCGACAGTGATGCGCTGATCGTTCGCGGGCTGATCGCCGTGCTTCGGTCCCTATACAACGGACTGCCGGTGACCGAGGTGCCGCAGGTCGATGCGGCGGCAGAACTGGCCCGACTGGGCTTGAACGATCATCTGTCAGCGCAGCGGTCCAATGGATTGCGGGCCATGATCGAACGCATCCGCCAGGTCGCGCAGGAAAACGCCTGAGGTCACTCGGGGCGGTTTGCCCAGTCTGACAAAGTGGTTTCCAGATCACCGTAGCCGGTGAAACGCCGTTCGAACGCCAATCCCATGCGATCCGCGCATTCCCGTGCGCGTTCGGTCAGTTTCGGATCGTCGATCTGGGCCTGATAGATCAGCCTGGTGTAATTGCCGAAATACATGTCCCGCAGTTCCGGGTGGCGATCCAGACCCAGTGGTTTCCAGACAAATGCGTCGAACTGGCGGGCCAGAAAATCAGTCAGGTAGAAGGCAGTTGTTTCGTCCTCGCCGCGTTCCTGAAAGGCCTGATTGCCTTCGAAGAACGAATAGCAATGAGGGCCTTTTATCATCTCGACGCCCAGTTTATCGCAAGCGGATTGCAGCAGACCTCCGGTTCCGCAATCGGCGTAAACCACATAGATTTTTTCGAACCTGTCGCGGTGTTTGGCCACGCTGTCTTCAACTGCTTGGGTGATCCGTTCCGGGTGAACATGCAGGATTGCAGGCAGGCAGGTCAGCGCCATGTGATCCCAGCCGTTGCGCGTTTTGATATCCAGAATTTCGCGCGCAAGCGCCCCACAGGCGATCAGCAGGATGCTTGCGTTTTCCACGCCGTCATAGCCTTTGGTCGTCAGGCTTGCATCATCTGGTAACGTATCGCTTGGCATGGATCGGCATCCTTATGGGCTCATGGCACAAGAGAATGAAAACAGCTTGCAGGCAAGCCTTCTTCCGACATCTCGTGTCAGGCTGCCGACGTTCGTGTTTCGAATGCCGATAACAGAGGCCAAGCGGGCGGGCCGTAGGCGACAGTACCTTGCTTTGATATCTCGGGGAACAAGGACAGGATCTCTTGTCGGGCTGACTGTTCAAGGGCGTTCCAGCTTTGGGCACCGGGATGAAAGCTCTCGCTCAGGCAGCCTTCCGACCAGAGCAGCTCATGCTGATCAAACAGAATGTGAATGTAGGTTACGACCCCGCCGGGTTCGAGGATGATGTCATGTCCGTTGATCAGGTGTTTGGCGGGGGCCAGTGCTTCGTTTTGGCCGGTATGCAGTTCCAGGCGCCAGCTCTGGATCAGCATCCTGTGTTGCTGCGACACCAGAAGATCGCGGGTGTTCCCAAGCGCGCCTGCCTTGAACAGGACCGGCGCGAACGCGCCAACCGCCTGAACCCGCCGCAGCCCGACCCAGCGCACCGTTTGAAACCCGTGATCAAGGGTTTCCACCCAGTCTCCGGGGCGCAGCGTTTCCACTGGGCGTTCCCCTTTTGCGGGTTCTGATCAGCGTGCTAGAGGTAAAGCAGGGGACCAGATCCCAGTGTTCACGGCTGGACACCATGCCTGAATATCGATTGCCAGCAAGGCTGTTGAAGGTGATCGAATGTATAGGCCCCGCTTCCAGAGCGGCTTGATCTGCATTGGCCGAGAACTCAGGCACCAAATATGTGTTGCCATCCACATCCTGCGCGACAACGGCAGTAATGTTTGCACTTGTGCCGTCGAAAAAAATGACGGTGGCGTGGTACACTGATGTGACATCAAAGGTTTGCGGCGCGCCGCCGTTGATCGAAAACCGATCATTGGCAGACATGATGTTCATGTCATAGGCAGAGCCGGAGTTTCCAACCACGTTCCACGTCACGCTGTTATGCGCCAGCGGCGCGTCCGCGTGACCGAAGGTTTGCCCAACCAGGGCAGAGGCGTTTTCGGCGACATTGTTGCCCTCGGCGATATCGATATCGGCAAGTTTGCCCAACGAAATGGCTGTGAAAGACTGCGGCACGGAACCCCCGAAACTTGGACGTTTCGGTTTTTAACCGCACTTTCGTTTACAAACGGATAAACTATACACCTCATGAAGGGGCGGAGCGCTAAAACGAAAAAGACCGCCCGAAACGGGCGGCCTTTTAAGAAAAACCTTAAAAGTCTTAGCCAGCCAGTTGGTTGTGCTTGCGGCCCACGAAATCCTTGGCGGTTTCCACTGCAACCGCAGCGTCACGGCAGTAGGCGTCTGCACCGATGGCTTTGCCGAACTCTTCGTTCAGCGGCGCGCCACCGACCAGAACAATATAATCGTCGCGCACGCCCTGTTCGACCAGGGTGTCGATAACGACTTTCATGTAGGGCATCGTGGTGGTCAGCAGGGCGGACATACCCAAAATGTCGGGCTGTTCCGTTTCCAGTGCTTCCAGGTAATTCTCGACCGGGTTGTTGATTCCCAGATCGACAACCTCGAATCCTGCACCTTCCATCATCATCGACACAAGGTTCTTGCCGATATCGTGGATGTCACCCTTCACGGTGCCGATGACCATCTTGCCAACACGCGGAGCACCGGTTTCGGCCAGCAGCGGCTTGAGGATCGACATGCCGCCTTTCATCGCGTTGGCTGCCAGCAGAACCTCGGGAACGAACAGAATGCCGTCGCGGAAGTCATGGCCCACAATGGTCATGCCGCCAACCAGAGCTTTGGTCAGGATGTCATACGGCGTCCATCCGCGTTCCAGCAGGATATTGGTGCCTTCTTCGATCTCTTCTTTCAATCCGTCATAGAGATCGTCGAACATCTGATCGACCAGTTCGTCATCATTCAGTTCGGACAGGACGATATCTTCTTCGTCGGACATGGGGTATTCCCTGTGCTGGGCGGGCCATCGGCCCGTGGTGGCATTTTTTCCGTTTTGGCCAAAACGTCGCATTCTGACTGTGACGATTGCGACGTTGGTCGTTTCGGGACCGACCTATATGCCAAAAATGGCACCGGCTCGATTGAAAAGTCTGCAATATTATCCTGTTTATTTTTCATCAATGCTTCCCGGTTTCTTCGCGGTGCTGGCTTGCACAGGATTCGTTTCAGGCTTATCGTGAGATAGGAACAAAAAGGGAACATATGTGCCGTGAGCATCGGGCATATCATCAAAGCAAGGGGGGTGACGTCCAATACGACCGGGCGGTTTGAACGGTTTGCAACGCAGGCTGTTGATGACGGGTGGGACATCGATGAAGACTTGCCGCCCTTGCGAACCGAGACGCGGGATGAGGTGGCGCGCAGTGCTATCACCTATAACCGTTCACCTGATTTGCCTTTTGATCGTTCGATCAACCCATATCGGGGGTGTGAGCATGGCTGTGTCTATTGTTTCGCCAGACCAAGCCATGCCTATCTGGGCTTGTCCGCAGGACTGGATTTCGAAACCCGCCTTATTGCGCGCCCCAACATGAGCATCGTTCTGCGCAAGGAACTGTCGGCAAAGTCCTACAAGGTCGCCACGCTCGCGATCGGGACAAACACTGACCCTTACCAGCCCATCGAAAAAAACCGCCTGATTACAAGGTCGTGCCTTGAGGTCTTGCAAGAATTCAACCACCCGGTCGCAATCGTGACCAAAGGAACATTGATCGAGCGTGATCTGGATATTCTGGCTGACATGGCCAGCCGGGGATTGGCGCGGGTTGGTATATCGCTCACCACGCTGGATGCAGGTCTGTCCCGGCGGATGGAGCCTCGCGCACCGTCTCCGGCGCGTCGGTTGCAGACGATCAGAGCGTTGACCGATGCGGGCGTTCCGGTTCGCGTGATGACCTCGCCTATTGTGCCTGGGCTGACAGATCATGAGTTGGAGAGCCTGTTGGACGCTGGAAAAGAGGCGGGCGCAGATGCGGCAAGCTGGATCATGTTGCGATTGCCCCGCGAAGTCTCTCATCTTTGGCAGGACTGGCTGGCAGAGCACGAACCCGCCCGTGCAGAAAAGGTCATGTCCAAGCTGCGTGAAATGCATGGCGGGCGCGACTATGATCCGCGCTGGGGGCACAGGATGCGGGGTGAGGGGGAATACGCCGAGCTCATCGCCCTGAGGTTTGCTAAAACCTGCAAAAGACTGGGGCTTTCGATCAAATCCGCTCCGTTAAGATGCGGCCTGTTTGCAGTTCCGCCGCAACCCGGGGATCAAATGAGCTTGTTCTGAAACCAAATACCCAACCGTCCGCTGCTTCAGTATCGAAAGCAAAAGACCCCGGTTTAACCGGGGCCTTCTGGATTTATTGCGTGCTTTGATGGATCAGCGGTTTTCGATGTCCACGTAATCGCGCAGCGTCTCACCCAGGTACAGCTGACGCGGGCGGCCGATCTTGTTCTGTGGATCTTCAATCATTTCTTTCCACTGGCTGACCCAGCCAACAGTCCGCGAAAGTGCAAAGATTGGTGTGAACATTGAGGTCGGGAAACCCATCGCCTCGAGGATGATACCCGAATAGAAGTCAACGTTCGGGAACAGTTTTTTGTCGGCGAAATACGGGTCTTCCAGCGCTTCGCGTTCCAGCTCTTTAGCAACTTGCAGTTTAGGGTTGTCTTCAATGCCCAGCAGATCCAGAACCTCGTCGGCCGACTGTTTCATCACCTTTGCGCGTGGGTCAAAGTTTTTGTACACGCGGTGGCCAAAGCCCATCAGGCGGAACGGGTCGTTCTTGTCTTTGGCACGGGCGATGAATTCGGGAATGCGATCTACGGTGCCGATCTCTTCCAACATTTCCAGACATGCCTGGTTGGCGCCACCATGGGACGGCCCCCACAAGCAGGCAATACCAGCGGCGATGCATGCAAACGGATTTGCGCCCGATGACGACGCCAGACGCACGGTGGACGTTGACGCATTCTGCTCGTGGTCTGCGTGAAGCGTTAAGATACGGTCCATCGCGCGGCTGAGGATCGGGTTGACCTCATATTCTTCGGCAGGAACGCTGAAACACATGCGCAGGAAGTTCGACGCATAATCCAAGTCATTGCGCGGATACACGAAGGGCTGCCCCGTGTGGTATTTATAAGCCCATGCGGCGATTGTCGGCATTTTGGCGATCAGGCGATGCGAGGCGACCTCGCGCTGATGCGGGTCCGCGATATCGGTCGAATCGTGATAGAAGGCCGACATTGCGCCGACAACACCGACCATAATGGCCATGGGATGCGCGTCGCGGCGGAAACCACGGTAGAAATACTGCATCTGCTCATGCAGCATGGTGTGTCGGGTGATCGTGGTTTCGAATTTCTCCAGATCTTTTGCGACCGGCAGCTCTCCGTAGAGCAGCAGATAGCAGACCTCAAGAAAGTGCGATTTCTCTGCCAGTTGGTCGATCGGGTAGCCACGGTGCAGCAACTCGCCTTTTTCACCATCGATAAAGGTTATTGTGCTGTCACAGCTTGCGGTTGAAGTGAAACCGGGATCATAGGTGAATACCCCTGCCTGACCGTAAAGCTTCCGAATATCAATGACATCCGGACCGGCGGTCGGGGTATGAACCGGCAACTCATACTCTTTGCCGTGAACGGTCAGAGTGGCTGTTTTGTTGCTGTCTGTCATGGTTATCCCTTCTTCATTCATACGCATGCCAAAGAAACCTCGGGCAGTGCGGGCAACGACTGCGCGCTTTCGCGCAGTCCGGGTGTTAGCGGAGCAGCGTTACCCGTTTATGAAATTCGGGTTATTTCGCTGCTTCTGAAAGCCGCGCCAGGGTTTCATCCCGTCCCAGCACAAGCATCATGTCAAAAACCGAAGGCGTGACGGCCCGACCAGCCAAGGCGGCCCTGAGTGGGCCAGCCAGCTTGCCGAACGTGAGCTCCTTTGACTCGGCAAAGGAATTCAGGGTCTCCTCCAGTTCGTCTCGAGACCAGCTAGCATTTTGCAACTGCGGCGTCAATTCTTCCAGTATACCGTCGGATACAGATGCCAGCGCCTTTGCGGCTTTCTCGTCGGGAACGATTGGGCGTTCCGTCAAGGCAAAGTGAGCCTTTTCAAGGAGTTCAGGAAAAGTCCGCGCCCGATCCTTGAGGCAATACATCGCACGTTCCAAATCACTCGATTGTGAATCTGTCAGGGGTGGTAAAGCAGCTGCGGCCAGGTAGGCTCCGATTTCATGCCGCAACGCAGCATCCTCAGAAATGGCGATGTGTTGACCACACAGGTTTTCCAGTTTTTTCAGATCAAACCGGGCAGGGCTTTTGCCGATGCCGTTCAGATCAAACCACTCCTTTGCCTGTGCATCAGTAAAGAATTCATCGTCACCATGGCTCCAGCCCAGACGGGCCAGATAGTTGCGCATCCCGGCGGCAGGATAGCCCATGGCCTGATACTCCTGCGCGCCAAGCGCGCCATGGCGTTTGGACAATTTCTTACCGTCTGGCCCGTGGATCAGCGGAATATGGGCCCAGACCGGAACATCCCAGCCCATTGCCTCATAGATCATCATCTGGCGCGCCGCGTTATTGAGGTGGTCATCGCCGCGAATGACATGGGTAACACCCATATCATGATCGTCGACCACCACTGCCAGCATGTAGACCGGTGTCCCGTCGGAACGCAGCAGAACCATGTCGTCCAGTTGGTCGTTGCGAATGGTCACGTCGCCCTGAACCTGATCGCGGATCACTGTTGTACCGTCCTGCGGAGCCTTGATGCGAATGACAAATGGCAGTTCGGGAAGAGCCGAAGGATCAGCGTCACGCCAGGGGCTGCGGAACAGGGTCGACTTGCCCTCGGCCCGCGCCTGTTCCCGAAAGGCGGCAATTTCGTCCTGCGTCGAGAAGCATTTATATGCCTTTCCCTCGGCCAGAAGCTGGTGCGCGACTTCGGCATGCCGGGCAGCTCCTTCGAACTGGCTGATTACATCGCCATCATGATCCAGTCCCAGCCATTCCATACCCTGAAGGATCGCGGTGGTTGCCTCGGGGGTCGAGCGCTCCCGGTCGGTATCTTCGATCCGCAGCAGGAACTTTCCACCACGTCCGCGGGCATAAAGCCAATTGAACAATGCGGTGCGTGCGCCACCGATGTGCAGAAAACCTGTGGGCGAGGGGGCAAAACGTGTGACGACCTGTTCGGACATGTTGAGGATTAACCTTTTGGTAACCGTATCTGGCATAGTTTGACGCCTGTCTAACGAGCCCGAAGGACGGGGGCAACCATGCGTGTTCTTGCACGGGTCGAGGCCGCGCTGCTGCACCAGACAGGGTACCTGTTTCCGTGGACGCCAGTCATGCTGGCAACGGGGATCGGTCTCTATTTCGGTGCCCGGAGCGAGCCTGGCTGGCCGGTATACGCTGGTCTTTCTTGCTTGTTCCTGGCTCTTGTCGTCCTGAGCCGCCGGCTGCCACCGGGGATGGGAGCGTTAGCGACCGGGGGGGCGCTGATTGCGGTCGGTGTCATACTGGCGGGCACTCGCGCCCATATGGTGGCAGAACCGGTTCTGTCCTGGCGGTACTATGGCCCTGTCGAGGGGAGGGTCGTCGCCATGGATCGGTCTGCCTCGGATGCGTTGCGGTTGACGCTCGATCAGGTGCGCGTAGGGGACGTACCGCAGGAGCGCAGGCCGCAACGCATCCGTCTTTCTGTTCATGGCGCAACAGACCCTTTTGCGCCTGGGCAACGGATCATGACCACAGCGCATCTTTCGCCGCCGCAGGGCCCGGTTGAACCTGGCGGGTTCGATTTTCGTCGCCATGCCTGGTTTCAGGAGCTGGGTGCGGTCGGGTATACCCGCGTTCCTGTATTGACGATTGCGCCAGTCAAGGACGGTATTGGCGGTGTTCGAATTACCGCAATCCGAATGGCCATATCGCAGCGAGTGAAACAAATCCTGCCCGGAGAAATCGGTGGGTTTGCCGCTGCCGTCACCACAGGTGATCGCAGTGGTATGGGGCAGGAGACGCTCTTGTCCCTGCGCGCGTCGAACCTGGCGCATTTGCTTGCCATTTCCGGGCTTCACATGGGGTTACTGACGGGTTTTGTTTTCGTGGCCTGCCGTATTGGTTTGTCACTGATCCCCTTCGTGGCGCTGCGGTTACCTGTCCGAAAAGTTGCGGCTGTGCTCGCGCTGATCGCGGCGACGATTTATTTGCTGTTGTCCGGCGGGAATATCGCAACCGAACGCGCCTATGTCATGGTCAGTGTCATGCTGGGGGCCGTGTTGATCGACAGGCGCGCGATCTCGTTGCGTGCGGTTTCCGTTGCTGCGCTGATCGTTCTGGTTCTTTGGCCCGAGTCGCTGCTGAGTCCGGGGTTTCAGATGTCCTTTGCGGCAACGACAGCCCTGGTTGCCGTCTTCGGCGCATTGCAACAGGTGGGTCCGTTACCCGGCCCGAATTGGTTGAAACCGATTGCTGGTGTGGTGATGTCCTCGGCGATAGCCGGGCTTGCCACGGCCCCAATTGGCGCTGCGCATTTCAATACGATGTCTCACTATGGATTGCTGGCGAACCTTCTGTCCGTACCCGTCATGGGCTTATTAGTTGTGCCTGCGGCGGTTGTCGCCGCACTGGCCGCCCCATTTGGATTGGAGGCTTTTCCGCTGACCGTTATGGGCTGGGCGCTGCATTGGATCTTGGGGGTGTCAAACTGGGTGTCGCACCTGGACGGTGCTCAGGGTTTCGTAGTTAGCCCGCCCTGGTATGTATTGCCACTTGTTGCTGTTGGTGCTTTGTGGCTGGCCTTGTGGCAAGGGCGCGCGCGTTGGTACGGTGTCGGGCCCGTCGTTCTGTCATTTCTGCTTTGGAACTCGGGCCACAGGCCAGATGTTCTGATCGCAGAAAACGGGGGGTTAGTCGGCGTGATGACCGCTCAGGGCCGGGCTTTGAGCAGAAGCAAAGGCAGCGGGTTTGTTGCCAGCGTCTGGCTTGAGAATGACGGTGACGGTGCCGATCAGATCGCGGCAGCAGGCAGATGGCCGGACAGCAGCACCGTTCAGCGGTACCCATATCAGGATATGGAAATCATCCATATCTCGGGCAAAAAGGCCGCGCACGCGTTCGACGAATGCAAGAACAACCAGATCATTGTTTCGACAGTTGCGCTGACCCTTGAGGGAGCGTGCGCCGTCTTCGATCCGGATCACCTGACCGAAACCGGCAGCCTGTCATTGTCGGACGGAAAGTTGACTTCAAGCGCGGAACTGACAGGTCACAGGCTCTGGTCCCCGAAGCCCGTCGGGGACCGTCGTTTGAATCCGGATCAATAGGTTCGGATCAGACCGACTAGGCGACCCTGAACCTTGACCTTTTCTTCAGGTAGAACGCGCGTCTCATAAGCCGGGTTGGCCGCTTCGAGAGCAATAGCGTTGCCGCGGCGGAAAAAGCGTTTCAGCGTCGCTTCCTGATCTTCTACCAGTGCAACCACGATATCTCCGTTATCAGCAGTCGCGGTTTCGCGGATGACAACCACATCACCGTCATTGATGCCCGCGTCGATCATCGAGTCACCGCGAACCTCAAGCGCATAGTGCTGGCCTTTCCCGGAAACCATGGGGCCGGGGACCGCCACGTGATGTGACACGTGACTGATCGCTTCAATAGGGACACCCGCCGCGATCCGGCCCATCACCGGCAATTCCAACGCGTCCACCGCAACCGGTTCAATATTGGCCGGGCGGGGGCCTTTGGGCCGGTCACCTTTGATCACGCGGGGTGAAAATCCGGCAGTTGGTTCACCGCCAAGGCTTTCAGGAAGTTTCACAATTTCAATCGCGCGGGCACGATGCGCGAGGCGACGGATAAAGCCGCGTTCCTCCAGCGCAGTGATCAGCCTGTGGATGCCGGATTTCGACCGCAGGTCAAGCGCGGCCTTCATTTCATCGAAACTGGGCGGAACACCGTCCGCCTGCACGCGTTTTTGGATGAATTTCAACAAATCCAATTGCTTCTTGGTCAGCATTGCTCACACCTCGTCGCTCATGCGTTTTCTTTTGTTCTACGCATGTTCACGTTTTGTGTCAATGAATTTGGGCGAAGCTCAGATCGGCAGGTATCGAACCGTTTCCCCGGCCTTGCGGGCGGGGTCGTTCGGGGGACGGACCAAAAGGGCGTTTGCCTGCGCCAGAACGCTGAGCAGAGAGCTGTCCTGATCTGCACAGGCCTGGATACCCGTTTCGCTTAGAACCGCACGCATGTAATGCTCGCGCGGGCCGTTTTGTGACAGTGGTTCGGTCAACCGGGCAGAGTGAAAGGGTGGCAGAACCATTTCCAGCCCCAGCATCCGCCGCACCATCGGGGCAAGGAACAGATAGCCACAGACCATCGCGCTGACCGGGTTCCCCGGAAGCCCGACCATCGCGGTGTCACCCATGCGACCAGCCATCAGAGGTTTTCCGGGGCGCATTCGGATCTTGTAGAAAGACCGATCCATCCCCAGCCCCTGCGAAACGTCAGACACAAGGTCGTAGTCCCCAACCGACGCACCGCCAATCGTCACGACGAGATCGGCCCCTCGTGCCAGGTGAAAAGCCGTTTCAAGTGATGAGACCGTATCCCGTGCAATCGGAAGGACACGAACCACAGCACCGAGCCCCTCAAGCAATGCCCGCAGTCCAAACGTGTTTGACGCGATAATCTGGTCCGGTCCCGGTTCTTCGCCGGGCATGACAAGTTCGTCGCCGGTCGAGATCAGGGCAATGACGGGTTTTCGAGAAACCGGGACCCGCGCGACATTCATCGCAGCCATCAGTGCAATGTCTTCGGCGCGGATCAAACGCGGTGCCGTGATGGGAGTGCCTGTCATAAAATCCACACCGGCAGGGCGGATGTTCGTTTTGGGGCCGGGGTCGTCTGTGATCGTGATCAGATCGCCACGCCGGTCGGTATCTTCCTGAATCACAACGAAATCCGCGCCCTCGGGAACCGGAGCGCCGGTAAAGATACGCACGGCCTGACCGGGGCCCACCGAGCCGTCGAAACGACGACCCGCAGCGGATTCGCCCACCACTTTGAACATGGCATGAAGCTCGACTTCGTCGGCTTTGACGGCATAGCCATCCATCGAAGATGCCGCAAATGGCGGCTGGTCGCGCGCTGCCACAACCTCGTGCGACAGAACACGTCCCGCAGACTGGGCCAGGGGAACCTGTTCCGAAGGTAGAGGGCCGACAAGATCGAACAGCAGGGCGCGCGCTTCTTCGACGGTAATCATTTCGCCTCGTAACGTCCTGATTTTCCGCCGTCTTTAAGACTTAAATGAATGCCGCCAATTTCCATCGCTTTGTCGACGGCTTTGGTCATGTCGTACACAGTCAAGGCCGCGGTGGAAACGGCGGTCAGGGCCTCCATCTCAACTCCGGTTTGACCTGACGTTTTGACCGTTGCTTCGATCTGAACTCCCGGCAGATCCGGGTCGAGGGTCAGTTCAACGGCAACCTTAGTTACTGGCAAAGGATGGCAGAGCGGGATCAGATCCGGCGTCTTTTTTGCACCCATGATGCCGGCCAGGCGGGCAACGCCCAAAACATCGCCCTTAGCGGCGCCTTGTTCTGAAATGATTTCATAGGTTTCCGGTGCCATCTTAACGTGACCCACAGCCACGGCTAAACGATCTGTGACCTCTTTGCCCGAGACGTCGACCATATGCGCCTGACCTTGAGCATCGAAATGGGTCAGCGGCATCACATCACTCCGGGGATAAGCGGATTGGACAGGATGTGGCGGGTGGCCGCTTCGACATCGTCCTGGCGCATCAGGCTTTCGCCGATCAAAAAGCACCGGGCGCCATAGCGCGCAATATCCCGCAAATCTTCTGGCGTACCCAACCCGCTTTCGCACACGATAGTACGGTCTGCCGGTACCAGTTTGGACAAGCGCCGAGTCGTATCAAGAGTGGTTTCGAAGGTCTTGAGATTGCGGTTGTTTATGCCGATCAAAGGACTTTTCAGTTGGGCTGCGCGTTCAAGCTCGGCTTGGTCGTGAACCTCAATCAGAACGTCCATCTCCCAATCGAAAGCGGTTTGTTCCAACTCGGCTGCCTGATCATCGCTGACGGATGCCATGATGATCAGAATACAGTCGGCTTCCAAAGCACGTGCCTCGACCACCTGATAAGGGTCATACATGAAATCCTTACGCAAAGCGGGCAGAGATGTCGCGTTACGCGCTTGTGTTAGATATTCCTTGGCACCCTGAAAGCTCGGCGTGTCGGTGAGCACGGACAAACACGTAGCACCGCCTTCTTCATAGGCCTTGGCCAAGGCAGGCGGATCAAAATCTGGCCGGATCAAACCCTTGGAGGGGCTGGCTTTCTTGACCTCGGCAATCAGGCCGTAACCTTGCCGGGACGCAGCTTGAAGAGCTGCGGCAAACCCGCGGGTTTCCGAAGCTGCGCGTGCTTCACTTTCTAGCGTTTCCAAGGACTTCTGAGCCTTGTCTGCTGCGATTTCTTCCAGTTTGTAGGCTTTGATCTTGTCCAGAACGGTTTCGGTCATGCGGCCTCCTGAGTCTTGGCGGCCAAGGCCGTGATTTTGTTTTTGGCTTCACCGCTGTCGATGCTGTCGGCGGCCATGGCCACGCCTTCGCGCAGATCACTTGCAGCATCGGCGACAACCAATGCGGCGGCAGAGTTCAGCAACACGGCGTCACGATACGCTGACCGAGCGCCGTCCAGCAGCGCACGAAATGCGATGGCATTTTCTTCAGGGGTTCCGCCGAGGATGTCTTCGAAAGGGTGCACAGGCAGGCCAGCATCCTCGGGGTGCAGCTCGACCTCTTTGATCACGTCATCTTCTAAAGCGGCGACCCAGCTGATACCGGTGATCGTCAATTCGTCTGTCCCGTCTGATCCATGCACCAGCCACGCGCGATCTGACCCCAGCAAGCCGAGTGTTTCAGCCATGGGGCGGATCAACTCGCGGCTAAAGGCGCCAGTCAGTTGCCGTTTGACACCGGCAGGGTTGGTCAGTGGGCCAAGGATATTGAAAATCGTGCGCGTTCCCAGCTCCTGCCGCGAAGGCATAACATGCGCAATGGCCGGGTGATGCATCGGCGCCATCATGAATCCGATCCCGACATCTTTCAATGCGCTTTCAACGACTTGCGGGCCAACCATGACGTTGATGCCCATTTGACCCAATGCATCCGCTGCGCCTGATTTAGAACTTAGGTTGCGGTTGCCGTGTTTGGCGACTGTCACACCAGCGCCTGCGACGACAAAGGCCGTCGCGGTCGAGATATTCAGAGTACCTTTTCCGTCCCCGCCCGTGCCAACGATGTCGATCGCCCCTTCGGGGGCCCGCACGGCATTGCACTTGGCGCGCATGACAGCCGCGGCCGCGGCATATTCATCAACCGTTTCCCCCCTCGTGCGCATGGCCATCAACAGCCCGCCGATCTGGCTTGGCGTGGCTTCGCCGTTGAACAGGATGCCAAAGGCGGTCTCGGCCTCGTCGCGGGTCAAAGGACGATCGGCGGCTGCTCCGATCAACGGTTTCAGCGCGTCGCTCATGCGGGGACTTTCAGTTCTTGCAGGAAGTTCTTGAGAAGTGCGTGACCATGCTCGGAAGCAATCGATTCAGGGTGGAACTGAACACCGTGAATAGGCAGTTCCTTGTGTTGCAGTCCCATGATCGTGCCGTCTTCCAGCTCGGCTGTGATCTCAAGACAGTCGGGCAGCGTCTCTCGCTCGACCACCAGAGAATGGTAACGGGTGGCCTCAAAGGGCGATGGAAGGCCAGCAAAGACGCCTTTTCCGGTGTGGTGCATGATGCCCATCTTGCCGTGCACAATTTCGTGGCATCGAACCACCTTGCCACCGAAAGCCTGTCCGATGGTCTGATGCCCAAGACAAACACCCAAAAGGGGTGTTTTGGTCTCGGCCGCCGCTTCGGTCAGAGCCAGACAGATACCCGCCTGATCCGGGTCGCAGGGGCCGGGACTTAGCAGGATCCCAGCCGGGTTCATGGCCATTGCTTCCTGTACATCCAGCGCATCATTGCGGCGAATGACCATTTCGGCACCAAGTTCGCCCAAATAATGTACCAAATTGTAGGTAAACGAGTCGTAGTTGTCGATCAGCAGCAGCATATGGGCACTTATCTTCGCTTGGGCATTTCGGGCTGGCGATGCAACCCCGGGCCACGGTATAATGTCCGCACATACATGCTCAGGCTTGGGCGGCAGCGTCAAGAGGACATAAGGTTTCTGACGCCTCCAATTGACCGAGCGCCACACCAGATGGCGCAGAGCAGGGCGAGGCAGGGAAAAGAGGCGAAAGGCAGGAAATATGGGCGGATTTTTCGGAGGAATGGTCGCAGGGGCGATCGTTGTTTTGATCTTGGGTGCGGTCGTGTCGCTCAACACGCCGATGGTCAACACACCGGTTGTTGCGACCGAAGCACCAGCGCCGACGATTTCAGAAACACCAGAGGCGCCTACTGAACTTGCCGAGGATGTTTCTGATGCCGATCTGGTGGAACTGGCCCCGCGTGCGCCAGAAGCCGCCGATAATGCCAACGAAGATCTGGCCGATTTGTCCGGGTTGGAAGCGTCATCCGAGCCGCAGCCCAAGGTTGGCAAAGTGGTTGAGGCTCCGAACGAGCCCGCTGCAACGGTGGCGACCGAAGTGTCCGTCATGACTGAAGCCCCCGCTGCGCCGCCCGAGCCCAGCCAGGTTCCTGCAGTTCAGCAGGAACAGTCCGTGCCGGTTGTAATTGATGAAACCCCCACGCCGCCGACCGAGTCTGACACAACCGAGGTCGCAGTTCTTGAGCCCGAACCAAATCCGCTGCCACAGGTCGAGGCTGAACCACAAACAAAAGACACTACGACTGAAAATTCACTTGAAAGCAGTCCGATTGCGGTGGAAGGGGATGAAGATACCTTGCCCCGTGAGCTTCCGCGTATTGCTGCGCTGCCTCAGATCGGGGGAGAACAGGAAGAAAGTGCCAGTTCGATTGTCGGAAAACGTATCCTGCCGTTGACGGAACGCGATGATGAGCCTGTTGCAGAACAGGCGATTTCCGAACAGCCATCTGCGGAAAAACCGATTGAACGTTTTGCTGCCAAGTTCGAGAACCCGGAATCTAAGCCGCTGATGTCGATCATTCTGATTGATGACGAAGGCGCATTCGGCGCCGAAGCGTTGCAGGATTTCCCTTACCCGATCAGCTTTGCCGTGAACCCGTCTGATCCGGATGCGGCGGAAAAGATGGCACGGCACCGCGCGGCTGGGTTCGAAGTTCTGGCCCTTGCGGACTTGCCCGAGGCAGCAAGCGCGCAGGATGCCGAAGTTTCCCTGTCCGTGTGGCTGGATACATTGCCTGAAACAGTGGGTATTCTGGAAGGCGTGAACAGCGGCATTCAGGGAAACCGCAAGCTGGCCGATCAGGTCGCGGCAATTGCTGCCGGAACCGGACGCGGGTTGATCACACAGGACAATGGGCTGAACACTGTCCAGAAGCTTGCGGTTCGCAATGGCATTCCGTCCAGCGTTGTGTTCCGTGATATCGATGGGGCACGGCAGGATCCCAGAATCATGCGCCGGTTCCTTGATCAGGCTGCGTTCCGGGCGGGTCAGGAAGGAACCGTTGTCATGCTGGGGAGGGTACGGCCCGAGACAATCTCAGCCCTTTTGCTGTGGGGTCTTGAAGATCGCGGGAACCGGGTGGCGATGGCGCCGATCTCGGCCGTCTTGATGAAACAGGTGCAGTGACTGTTTGAAACAGGCGGCGATCTCCTGATCAGCCGCCTTGTTCTTTAACCGTTGCCGTTTCCGGTGAACCGTGCGGCATCTTCCGCTGCGCGCCGAATGGCGTTTGACTTATGGACAGTCTCCATGAACTCGGCCTCGGGGTCGCTGTCATAGACAACACCGCCGCCAGCCTGAATATAGAGTTTCTGATCCTTCACGATGGCCGTGCGCAAGGCAATGCACATGTCCATGTCACCGCCCGCACTGAAATAGCCGACACCTCCGCCATAGACGCCGCGTTTTTCCGGCTCAAGCTCGTCAATGATCTCCATCGCGCGCACTTTTGGCGCGCCCGAGACCGTGCCTGCGGGCATACCTGCAAAGAAGGCGTCTAAGGCATCCTTGTCTTCCGCCAGCTCACCCACCACGTTGGACACGATGTGCATCACATGGCTGTAGCGTTCGATGATGAACTCTTCGGTCGGGCGAACCGTGCCGATTTTGGACACGCGGCCGGTATCATTGCGCCCGAGGTCCAGAAGCATGAGGTGTTCGGCCAGCTCTTTCTTGTCGGCCAGCAGGTCAAGCTCGTTCGCTTTGTCTTCTTCGGGGGTCGCGCCTCGGGGACGGGTACCTGCAATCGGGCGAATGGTGACTTCGCTGCCGAACACACGCACCAGAATCTCGGGGCTGGCACCAACGACCTGAAAACCACCGAAGTTGAAGTAGAACATAAACGGCGAGGGGTTGGTGCGCCGCAGCGAACGATAAAGCGCAAAAGGCGGCAGCGGAAAATCCTGGGTCCAACGCTGCGCCGGAACAACCTGGAAGATATCGCCAGCGCGGATGTATTCCTTGGCCTTTTCAACCGCTTCCATATAGCCCGACTTGGTGAAGTTCGACACCGGTGCCGCAACTTCGCGCGCGTCGCCCAGATCACGGGTTTCGGCGGGCATCGCGCGTTCCAGATCGCGGACCGCATCCATCACACGCTCGGCCGCCTGTGCATAGGCAGCTTTGGCAGATTGACCGTCGCTGGCCCAGGCGGGTGAGACCACCGTCACCTCGCCTTTGACACCATCCAATACTGCGACAACAGACGGGCGCAACATGATCGCATCTGGCAGCCCCAGCGGATCGGGGTTCACGTCCGGCAGGTATTCGACCAGCCGGACCATGTCATAGCCCAGATATCCAAACAGCCCGGCGGCAGCCTGAGGCAGGTCGTCTGGCAGCTCAATACGGCTTTCTGCCAGTAACGCACGCAGGTTGTCCATCGGATTGCCGTCCTGCGCGGCAAAGGCGTCGGCGTCGAACCGCGCCGAACGGTTCAACTCGGACGTTTCACCGTGGCAGCGCCAGATCAGGTCCGGTTTCATGCCGATGATCGAATAGCGGCCACGCACCTCTCCGCCCGTAACCGACTCCAGCATGAACGCATCTTTCTGCGCGCCCGTCAGTTTGAGCACCAGCGACACGGGTGTGTCCAGATCGGCGGCGAGACGTGTGTAAACCACTTGGTTTTCGCCCGCTTCATAGGCGCGCGCGAAGGTATCGAAATCGGGTGTCAGGGCCATCTTGGTCTCGCTTAAAAGCTCGCCTGCACGGCGTTCAGCGCCTGCTGATCCACGACCGGGCGGGCGCGGGTCTGAGCGTCCCGTACGTATGCGTCAAAAATATTTTGCGACAGCGCCTGATCCATCTGCGCAGCCAGTGCGTCGCGCAACCGGCGCAGTTCGTCGGAATCCTCGGGAGGCAGAACCTCGTCCAGACGAACAAGCAAGGCTGCACCATTTCCACCAATGACGCGTAACTCACCGAGTTCCATCTGGAACACTTCGTTCATAAAACTGGCGGGAACGTCATCAAGAAACGCGGTACGTGTCAGTGCGTTTTCAATGCGGAAGGGCAGGCCAGTCGCAGCGAAGTCACCATCAGTGGCCAGTTGGCTCAGTGCGGCGTTTGCTTTTTCCAGCAAGGCTTTATTGGTCTCTGCCTGTACCCAGGCAGCGGCGACACGGTCGCGTGCGCTTTCCAGCGGTTCAGGGCGGCGTGGCAGAACGTCGTTCAGGCGCAAGGCAAAGATCGATCCGTCTTCGAGAAATGCGATTTCAGGGAAATCTCCCTCTTGCACGGCTTCGGCGGCCGCGCGGAACCCGTCATAGGCCGCTATGTCCTCGGCGCTGTCGCGGGTCCAGTCAATCTGACCCAGCTCCATTTCAGTTTCATTTGCCAATTCTTCCAGAGTCGCTCCACCAGCCAGCATGTCGTTGACATCTTCGGACTGCGCCTCGATCAGGCGGCGGGCGCGTTCTGTCGCCAGTTCTTCGCGCAGGGCCGGTTCGGCCTCCTCAAAGGGAACGCTGTTTGCAGCCAGGGATCCGTTGATACGGAACAGGGCGGGGCCAAATACCGATGGCAGAGGGCCGACAACGGCGTCAAGTTCTGCCGCGAACACGGCGTCGGCGGCTTCGCCCAGATCCTCACGCGTGAGGTCGCCCAGGTCGATATCCGAAAGCTCCAGATCACGGTCCCGAACCAGTTGTTCAAAAGTCGTGCCCCCGACCTCAAGCTGCGCCTTGGCGTCGTTGGCCGCTTGTTCATCCGGGAAATTCAGGCGCTCGACCAGACGGCGTTCTGGCTGATTATACTCTGCCGACCGCTCTTCAAAAAGTTTTCGCAGAGCCTCTTCGTCAACCTCAACCGTGTCCACCAACATGGCCGGAGACAGGATCGCATACGTCAGCTGTTTCGTGCGGGGCAGGGTGAACTGTTCAGCGTTTTCGTCATAGTAGGTCTGAATCTGCGCGTCAGTCGGTTCGGCCACGGGGGTTTCCAAAGCCTCGGCCCCTGCCGTCGCAACGGTAAAGCTGCGACGGGCACCAATATAGTTGGCCATTGTGTCTGTCACGGTGGCAGGCATTTCCACACCCCCCATGATCGCACCTTGAACGATCGTACGGGCGGATTCTTTGCGCAGGTCCGACTCGAACTCGGAATCCGTCATGCCGACCTGTTCAAGCTGAAAGCGGTATGCCTCGCGGTCGAAATTGCCGTCTACGCCCTGAAAGGCCGGGACAGACACGATCTCATTTTGCAGGTTTTCATCCCCTATGGAAATCCCAAGCTGGCTCACCTCGTTGTCCAACGCCGCCAAGGCCGTCAGGCGGGCAAGCGCATTTCGATCCAGCCCCAGATCGCGCGCCTGCGACATTTGCAGGGGCTGACCCGATTGCGCCTCAACCGCGCGGATCTCGCGCTGCAACTCGCGGACAAAGTCATCGATCGAGATGCTTTCATCACCAACTTGCGCCACGGTACGGACTGTGCCGCTCAGGTTGACGGCGCCGAACCCCGCGAGCCCCAGCATCAACATGCCCATCAGAATCCAGACAAAGGTTTTCGAAAGACTTTTAGCGCCTGCGGCCATGGTGCCCTCTTGTTATTACGGCAGCGTTCTGCCCTGTCGGTTGCCGCCTTGAATACGACGCACACCGCCGGGGGGCAAGCTTAGAAGGACAGGCCCTGCAACCGTTCGAACAATTGGCCCAAACCTGTGCGGTCGAGGTTGGCGAAGGCAATGCGCACTTGCCGTTTCCCGTTCGGGTGGTGATCGGGCATGAACATGGTACCGGGCAATAACAGAACACCGGCTTCACGCACCAAACGCCTGGCAAGTTCGTCGGACGGAATGTCAAACGGGTGCTCCAGATAGGCGAAATACGCCCCAAGTCCCAAAAGGCGCCAACCTTCGGCTTCCAGCGCGGGCATACCCTCAAGGATGGCAGCGCGACGGTCGAGTATTTCGTCGCGTTCGCCTGCCAGCCATTGCGACAAGTTTTGCATACCCCAAAGCGCGGCGAACTGTCCGATCTGACCGGGGCAAATGGCAACGGTGTCAAGAAACTTTTCGACCTCAGCCAAAAGTGCAGGGCCCGTTGCAATGGCACCGACCCTGTGACCCGTCAGCCTGTATGCCTTGGAGAAGGAATACAGGTGGATCAGCGTCTGATCCCAGTCTGGTTGCTGGAACAGGTCATGTGGCGGCCCGCTGCGACTGTCGAAGTCACGATAGGTTTCGTCGACGATCAGGTAAATCCCGGTTTCGCGCGCCAGCTCAAAGAAGGCGCGGACAAGGTCTGCCGGGTATTCAACGCCGCCGGGATTGTTGGGCGTGACCAGAGCAATTGCGCGTGTTTTGTCCGTTATCAGCGCCCGCGCGCGCTCCGGACCGGGCAGCAAATCGTCGCCGGTCTTCAGGTCCACCGCCTGAACACCCGACATATCCAGCCACATTTTATGATTGAAATACCATGGGGTTGGTAGAATAACCTCATCCCCTTCACCGGTGATGGCCGATATCACTGCTGAAAACGCCTGATTGCATCCTGAGGTGATAGCAACCTGAGGTGCCTCGACCTTTGCCCCATAATGCGCGCTGATCTGCGCAGCCAGTTCCGTGCGAAGATCTTCATTTCCCAGCACAGGGCCGTATAGATGCGCATGGTCTTCGCGCACGGTAAATTCGGCCATAGCCTCGCGCAATGCCAGTGGCGGCGGGTCAACCGGCGCCGCCTGGCTTACGTTGATCAACGGGCGTTCGGGTGGGAACGAAACGCCCTCGACCCATCGGCGCGCTTCCATCACTGGCGGCGCGAATGTTGCGGCGGTACGGCTGAGCGTCATGTGCTGCCTACTGATCTGATTTCAATCGGTGCCCCGATAGGGCTCGACATATTGAAGGGCCATATCCCACGGGAAAAAGATCCACGTGTCCTGACTGACTTCGGTGATGAACGTATCCACCATTGGGCGTCCCTTGGGTTTGGCATAAACTGTCGCAAAATGCGCTTTAGGATACATCTCCCGAACCAGCTCCAGAGTTTTTCCGCTGTCTACCAGATCGTCGATGATCAGAATTCCGGTTCCGTCACCCATTAACTTGGCATCGGGTGCTTTCAGAACTTCCGCCTCACCCTGAGCTTGATGATGGTAGGATTTGACGCTGACCGTATCGACAGTACGAATATCCAGTTCCCGGCTGACGATCATCGCAGGGGCCATGCCGCCACGGGTGATCGCCACAACAGCACGCCAGCTGCCATCATCGGGGCCTTGCCCGTCCAGACGCCACGCCAATGCGCGCGAGTCGCGGTGGATCTGGTCCCAGCTGATGTGAAATCCTTTTTCGTGCGGCAGGCGGTCCTTAGCGCTCATGTTCTTAACCTTTTTCCACGTCAGGGGCGTCAACGGCCTTCATTCCGACAATATGGTAACCCGAATCCACGTGCAGATTCTCTCCGGTGACGCCGCTGCTGAGGTCCGACAGCAGGTACAGGGCCGACTTGCCGACATCGTCAATGGTCACGTTGCGGCGCAGCGGAGAGTTGTACTCGTTCCATTTCATGATGTAGCGAAAATCGCCAATGCCGCTGGCAGCCAGGGTTTTGATCGGGCCGGCCGAGATCGCGTTCACGCGAATACCGTCCTTGCCCAGGTCCTCGGCCAGGTATTTGACCGACGCTTCCAGAGCGGCCTTGGCAACACCCATCACGTTATAGTGGGGCATCACCTGCTCGGCTCCGTAATAGGTCAGTGTTATGGCACTGCCGCCTTCGGACATCATCTTTTCCGCGCGCTGCATAACCGCGGTGAACGAATAGACGGAGACATCCATTGTCAGCGTGAAGTTGGCCCGGCTGGTATCCACATAACGTCCACGCAATTCGTTCTTGTCAGAAAACCCGATGGCGTGAACGATAAAGTCCAGCTTGCCCCATTTCTCTTCCAGCGCCGAGAAAAGCCCATCAATTGAAGCCTCATCGCTCACGTCGCAGGGCAGAACGATTTCGCTGCCTAATTGCGCAGCCAGCGGGTCCACACGTTTTTTTAAAGCGTCACCCTGATAAGAAAAGGCAAGTTCAGCTCCGGCTTCGGACAAGGCGCGGGCGATTCCCCATGCGATTGATTTGTCATTGGCCAGTCCCATGATGAGGCCACGTTTGCCGGCCATCAACTGATTTGACATGTTTGGTTCTCCGCCTGTCTTCGCGTTAGATTGGCATGGTTTATGCCATTGGTAGCGCTGCATCAAGGCCGTGCGCTCTTGCTCGCAGCGGGTTCTCGCCTTAGGCTCGTCATTAATACTTTCCAGGGGATGGAAATGACCGAGCGTGATGGCATCTTTGCTGGCTCCGATCCGTTTAAAATTGCGGCCCGGTGGTTAGCTGAGGCTGAAGAAACTGAATTGAATGATCCGAATGCGATTGCGCTTGCAACCGTAGACCCGGATGGTTTGCCAAACGCGCGCATGGTTCTGCTGAAGGAAATCGAAGCGGATTCATTTGTATTCTATACAAACTACGAAAGCGTCAAAGCGAACGAGCTGGATACGTCGGAAAAAGCTGCATTTGTCATGCATTGGAAATCTTTGCGGCGTCAACTTCGCGTTCGTGGTACAATATGTCGTGAAAACGGGCCCCAGGCTGATGCGTATTATGCATCAAGGTCATTGAAAAGCCGTTTGGGTGCCTGGGCTTCAAAGCAGTCACAACCGCTTTCAAGTCGGACAGCTTTGATGGCAGAGGTCGCGAAAGTGACCGCTAAACTTGGGCCGAATCCACCTCGTCCTCCATTCTGGGGCGGGTACCGATTAACGCCGACAGAGATTGAGTTCTGGGCTGATGGAGCATTTCGCTTGCATGACCGGTTCAGATGGAAACGAATTGAGCCGGGATCGGCATGGCATGTTGAAAGGTTGAATCCATGACGTTCACGTGTCGTGAAATGCAACAGGCAGAAAGTAAACGATTTTTTCAGCTTGAATTTGCCCGCCAATCCCATAAACAACAGACCCTTAACGAACTGCTAAAATTCGCGATGGGAAAACCGTGCCAGAAGACCTGAACAACATGTATCGCGTCCGTGGACACGTGAAATGGTTCGATCCCGCCAAGGGATACGGCTTTGTTGTGTCTGACGAAGGCGGCCCGGATATTCTGTTGCATGTGAACGTATTGCGCAATTTCGGCCAAAGTTCCGTCGCGGACGGAGCGGGTATCGAGATCATGACACACCGCACGGACAGAGGTGTTCAGGCGGTTGAGGTTGTTGCAATTGACCCGCCAGCGCGCGCCGAGTCGATGATGCTGGCCGATTTCGCCGAGTTGGATCCGGACGCTATCGCAGAAGCCCCTCTGGAGGCCGCGAGGGTGAAGTGGTTCGACAAAGGCAAGGGCTTCGGGTTCGCAAATGTTTTTGGGCGCGGTGAAGACGTGTTCTTGCATATAGAAGTGCTGCGGCGCTCGGGGCTTGCTGACCTTCAGCCCGGAGAGGCGCTTGCGATGCGCGTAATTGATGGCAAGCGCGGCCGAATGGCGGCGCAGGTTCTCGCCTGGGAAGCCGCGCTGGACGGCTGACGGTTCCATGACTCGTTTTCTGGCATTTTGGACCCTTCTGATCACGCTGTGGACAGGGGGGGCGTTTGCTGCGTGCAGCGCCGACCATGTCACACTCCGAAACGACAGCGCGACAATCCGATTTGACGTGGAAGTGGCGGTTACGCCACAGGAGCGGTCAAGGGGTTTGATGTTTCGCGAGTCGTTGCCGAATCGTTCGGGTATGTTGTTCGTGTTTGATCCACCGCAACCCGTCGCGTTCTGGATGAAGAACACACTGATTCCGCTCGACATGATATTTCTGGACCGTACGGGCACGGTGACACATGTACATGAGAGAGCGATTCCCGGCGATCTGACACCGATTGAAGGTGGTGATGCCGTTTTTGCGGTGCTGGAAATCAATGCGGGATTGTCCGCGCGCTACTCTATCGGCGTCGGCACTCAGATGCAGCACGAAATTTTTTCGCAAGGCCCTGCGATTTGGCCCTGTTAGGGCTTTTCAAATCAGATTGGCATCGTTAGGAAGGCGCACGGTCCGGGGCGTGGCGCAGTCTGGTAGCGCACCTGTTTTGGGTACAGGGGGTCGTAGGTTCGAATCCTGCCGCCCCGACCACTTCCTTCACATTCTCATGTGGGCGTTCCGCCCATCGCCCGATACAACGAGCTGATGGCCTGATCCAGCGTGTCACTTTCCAATGGTACTTCAACGGTCGAACCGCTTTTCTGCCGTACTTTGAAGTACGATCGCGCGTCGACGCGATAGCCGGAACCTGTTTTTGACGCTGTCAGGCGCATGACACTTTGGGGCAGGTCCTGCGGAAATCCGTCATAGTTCAGAATCAAATAGGCCGCCGCTTTTGGGGGCAGATACTCGCTACATTCAAAAGCCTGTGCGCCGATTTTTTTAAAGACCTTGCCGGGACCAGAACAACTGGTTTCGAATGCCTCAAATAACCTTTTGGGATGGGTTTCGAACAGCGCGCTACGTGACGGGGTCGGCGTTTCTTGTGGCGTGCAAGCCACGATGCAGGCCAATGCGGGGATAAAGCGAAGCAACTTCATTCGTTTGGCCTTTCTCAATCCGGAGTGAACCTTTGGTCGTTCAGCGTGGGTTCGACAGACCCGGCGAAGATGATTCCTTTTCAGCCTAACCAGCGCGGCGTTGGTTGATCAAATACAGATAACTATGCTGGTAAAAACGGTAATTCGATTTGAGACTTCGAGTTGTGACCGAAAATTTACCGAAGGCGAGCCTGTGGAGGAATCGGACCTTGAGTTTCACACTCCTCGTGTCTGGGTCTGGTCAACAAAAAAGATTTCAAATTTGGCTGAAAAAGGGCGTTGACCTTCTATGGCAATATACGTCAAATTGTATGAGCCGAAGAGATTGCCACAATATCTGGTGTTCAAGCCGGGACGGCAACAGGCGAGGGTCGGATAAGCACAGTCTATTAACGTGCAGCCGTTGTAACGGCTTTTTCGCTGTCCAAAACAGCGACCAGTACCTTTGCGCGCTTCTGTCGGCGTTGCGGGTGGTGCTCCGCAACTCAAAATGTAGTGCCGTGAACCGAAAATTAGGCGGAATTTAACTAGGGCTGCGGACATGAAGATTGAAAGAAAATTCACCAAACCAGATCAGGATGCCTATTCGGAACTGGATTTTGTGTCTGCGACATCTGAAATCCGAAACCCCGATGGAACCATTGTGTTCCGCCTGGAAGGGATCGAAGTTCCGTCAACCTGGTCGCAGGTGGCAAGCGACGTGATTGCCCAGAAGTACTTTCGCAAAGCTGGTGTTCCGTCCAAACTGACCAAAGTTAAGGAAAAAGACGTTCCTGAATTCCTGTGGCGGTCGGTTCCCGCTGAAGATGCTGAATTCGAGGGCGAAATTTCCTCCAAGCAGGTCTTTGACCGGCTGGCCGGTGCGTGGGCATACTGGGGGTGGAAAGGTGGCTACTTTTCGACCGAAGAGGATGCGCGCGCCTATTTCGACGAGATGCGGTACATGCTGGCGACTCAGCGCGCCGCCCCAAACAGCCCGCAATGGTTCAATACTGGCCTGCACTGGGCCTATGGAATCGACGGTCCGGCGCAAGGGCACCACTATGTCGACTACAAGACCGGCAAACTGACCAAATCCAAATCCGCCTACGAACATCCGCAGCCACATGCCTGCTTCATCCAGTCCGTCGATGATGATCTGGTGAACGAAGGCGGCATCATGGATCTGTGGGTGCGCGAAGCACGGTTGTTCAAATACGGCTCGGGCACCGGAACCAATTTCAGCCATCTGCGTGCGGAAGGCGAGGCATTGTCGGGTGGTGGCAAATCCTCGGGCCTGATGGGCTTTCTCAAGATCGGCGACCGCGCCGCCGGCGCAATCAAATCAGGCGGGACAACCCGTCGGGCAGCGAAGATGGTCATTGTCGATGCGGATCACCCCGATATCGAACAATTCATCGAATGGAAGGTAATCGAAGAGCAGAAAGTGGCCTCGATCGTCGCCGGATCGAAGATGCACGAAAAGATGCTGAACGGTATTTTCGAGGCCATTCGCTCATGGGACGGTGCGGCCGATGATGCCTATGACCCCAACAAGAACGAAGCGCTGAGAAAGGCGATCCGCGAGGCGAAAAAGGTCGCAATCCCCGAGACTTACATCAAGCGTGTGCTGGATTATGCCAAGCAGGGTCACGACAGCATTGAATTCCCGACCTATGACACGGATTGGGATTCGGAAGCCTATAGCTCGGTCTCGGGGCAGAATTCGAATAACTCGATCCGCGTGACCAACGGGTTTCTGACCGCGGTGGAAAAAGACGCGGACTGGCAGCTGATCAACCGCACCGATGGCAAAGTCGCCAAGACCGTCAAGGCACTGGATCTGTGGGAAAAGGTTGGCCACGCCGCCTGGGCCTGTGCGGATCCTGGCATCCAGTTCCACGACACGGTCAACGAATGGCACACATGCCCCGAAGATGGTGAAATTCGCGGTTCGAATCCGTGTTCAGAATACATGTTTCTGGATGACACGGCCTGTAACCTGGCCTCGATGAACCTGCTGACCTTCCTCAAGGACGGTGAGTTCCAGGCCGCCGATTACATGCACGCCTCGCGCCTATGGACGCTGACGCTGGAAATCTCGGTGACCATGGCGCAATTCCCGTCAAAGGAAATCGCGCAGCTGTCGTACGACTTCCGCACGCTGGGCCTTGGTTATGCCAACATTGGCGGCCTGTTGATGAACATGGGCTACAGCTATGACTCGGACGAGGGGCGGGCGATCTGCGGTGCGCTGACCGCGATCATGACCGGTGTGGCATATGCCACTTCAGCTGAAATTGCCGGTGAGCTTGGCCCGTTCAAGGGATACAAGCGCAATGCCGAGCATATGCTGCGCGTCATCCGCAACCACCGCCGCGCGGCGCAGGGTGTGACTGAGGGGTACGAGAAACTGGCCGTCAAGCCGGTACCTCTGGACCATGGCAACTGCCCCGACAAGCGTTTGGTCGATCTGGCCATGTCCGCTTGGGATGAGGCGCTGAGCCTTGGCGAGCAGAACGGTTACCGCAATGCACAGGCCACGGTAATTGCCCCCACAGGCACCATCGGTCTGGTGATGGATTGCGATACAACGGGGATCGAGCCCGATTTTGCGCTGGTCAAGTTCAAGAAACTGGCAGGCGGCGGTTACTTCAAGATCATCAACCGCTCGGTACCATCTGCGCTGGAAAAGCTGGGCTATTCCTCGTCGCAGATCGAAGAGATCGTATCCTACGCGGTCGGTCACGGCACAATCGGCAATGCGCCGGGGATCAACCACACCTCACTGACTGGCCACGGCTTTGGTGCCAATGAACTGGCCAAGGTGGACGCCGCGCTGGAAAGCGCCTTTGACATCCGGTTCGTCTTCAACCAATGGACATTGGGCGAAGATTTCTGCACCGGCGTTCTGGGCATCCCGGCGACCAAGCTGAATGACCCGACCTTTGATCTGTTGCGTCATCTGGGGTTCACTCGCGCGGATATCGACGCGGCCAACGACCATGTCTGCGGAACCATGACTCTGGAAGGTGCACCGCATCTGAAGGAAGAACACTACGCGATCTTCGACTGCGCCAACCCGTGCGGCAAGAAAGGCAAGCGTTTCCTTGGGGTTGGCAGCCACATCACCATGATGGCGGCGGCACAAAGCTTTATCTCGGGTGCGATCAGCAAAACGATCAACATGCCGAATGATGCGACAATCGAGGATTGCCAGAAGGCCTATGAGCTTAGCTGGTCACTGGGTGTGAAGGCCAACGCGCTGTACCGCGACGGCTCGAAACTGTCTCAGCCCCTTGCGGCTGCGCTGGTCGAGGATGATGACGAGGCGGCCGAGGTGTTGGAAAGCGGCTCTGCACAGGAAAAAGCCGTCGTTCTGGCCGAAAAGGTGATCGAGAAGGTTGTGGTCAAGGAAATAATCCGCAGTCATCGCGAGAAACTGCCGCATCGCCGAAAGGGGTATACACAGAAGGCCATCGTTGGCGGCCACAAGGTTTACCTGCGCACGGGTGAGTTCGAAGACGGTCAACTGGGTGAGATTTTCATCGACATGCACAAGGAAGGCGCTGGCTTCCGGGCGATGATGAACAATTTTGCCATCGCCGTGTCAGTCGGTCTGCAATATGGCGTGCCGCTGGAGGAGTTTGTCGACGCCTTCACCTTTACCAAGTTCGAACCGGCAGGGATGGTGCAGGGCAACGACTCGATCAAGAACGCGACGTCGATCCTGGATTACATCTTCCGCGAACTGGCCGTGTCTTATCTGGACCGTACCGATCTGGCCCATGTGAAACCCGAGGGTGCTACCTTTGATGATCTGGGACGCGGTGAAGAGGAAGGCGTTTCCAACGTCTCGGAAATCAGTGAAACTGCGGCGTCCAAGTCGTTGGAAGTGTTAAAACAAATCAGTTCAACCGGGTATCTGCGCAAGCGTCTGCCGCAGGATTTGATGATGTTCAACGGCAGTTATGGCGACGTGGCCGGAATGTCGGAAACAGCAACTGTGTTCGAAGCGCCTGCCACCGAAACGGCAGTGGCAACCGGAATGGACGCCCGCACCAAAGCCAAGATGCAGGGCTATGAGGGCGACCCCTGTGGCGAATGCGGAAACTACACGCTGGTGCGTAACGGCACTTGCATGAAGTGCAACACCTGCGGCGCGACAAGCGGGTGTAGCTGACTTTAACGCCCCGGCACCCCGGGGCGTAGGGGTCGGACGCTGCCCTAAGTAACCGACCCCGACGAATACGGAGAACAGGTCTGTCACCGACTGACCATTCTCCACTCGGCCGACATGCCCGTGTTGGCCGGGAACAGGGTGGGGCGGAATATTTGCTCCTTCCCACTCTTTCACGGGGCGGGTGCGCTCGCCCCATGCGCAGTCCAGGCCGCAGGCAAAAAAACACCGGGCGGTCAACGAAATGAGCCTGGAAGGCGAAACTGACAGGGGGCTTCGGCCCCCTTTCTTTTTACCCGCCGAGTCGTCCCGGATAAGCGCCACATTGCCGGATTGAGGTGGTCCTGTCGGGCAAGAGCCGCCGATACAGGTTTTGCCGCCTTCTTCAGGCGGAGGGCCGCAAACCCGACTCGGGCAAACACGCGAAGATTGGCGTGAAATCACGAAGTTCTACCAAAGCGCGTGACGCGCCGGGGTGTCCATGTGCTTCTGGGCGCTGTCCGGACGTAAACACAAACACACCTTTCAGGAGGCACTGAAATGAAATCGCATTATTTGATCGGGCTTTCCGTGGCCGTTCTGGGCTTGCCCGGCGTTGCTTCGGCCCAATCCTCAGCCGATACCAACGGTGATGGTCTTTTGACCATCGAGGAAATTCAGGCAGTCGTACCGGAAATCAACGCTGACACTTTCTCGGCCATGGATGCCAATGGTGACGGAGCGTTGGATGCAGACGAGGTCGCGATCGCGCAGGAGGCAGGATTGCTGCCGCCCAGCGACGGGTAGGCATCGAATGAACAGGCGGCCCGATCCATTTCGGGCCGCCTTTTCCATCACCTTAGGCGGGAAGATGGATTTTGAATTTTTTCCGAATCTCGGCGTCCAGAACCGGGTCGAACCTTGCAGGGGAAGGGGTGGAAAGGATTTCCTCTTTCCGGGCTACGGCTTTTTCCACCAGATCGGGCTTGCCAAGCTCCACCCACTCTTTCGGCGAGGAGCGATCTCCGAATGTTGGATAGACGTAATCTGACTGCATCCGGCTCAGCGTTGCGTCAGTTCCCAGATAGTGGCCTGGGCCGCCCATGCATACCGCCGCCATTTGATCCAGTGCCAGCGTGTCATCCGTCACCTCGATCCCGCGTACACAGCGTTGCGCCTGTCCGATCAGATCATCGCTGAGGATTAGGCTTTCCAGGCAGAACCCCAGCAACGAGGCATGCATCCCGGCCGCCTCATACACCATGTTCAGACCGGACAGACCTGCCATGACGTTCGAACACATCTGTTCCCAGCCGGCCTGCATATCGGGCAGTTTCGAATCCGATGCGCCAGCCGCAGCTCCGCCCGGCAAGTCATAGAACCGGTGCATCTGGGCGCATCCGGCAGTCAGAAGGGCCTGTTCCCCTGAACCAATCGACATGGCACCGGTCCGCAGGTCCAGACCAAAGGGCCAGGTGCCGAAAATCGCCGGGGCACCGGGACTTACGGCATTAACATAAACCAATCCCGCCAGGCATTCCGCAGTTGCTTGCGTGATCGCACCGGCGATGGTCGACGGCGCTGTGGCACCGGCCATACCGGCAGATAGCAACAAGACAGGCATACCGGCCTTGATGCATGCTTCCATCACTTCGCAGCTTTCGGTTGCGAATTTCATTGGAGGAACAACAAAGCAGTTCGAGTTCGAAACGAAGGGGCGCTCGCGAAATTTGTTTTCACCGCCCGCAATCATATAGATCATCTCCATCGCCGGTGCGACGTGGCTTGGTTCGGTGAAGGATGTCCCGACATGTTTGAAGGACCCAGAACAACAGGCGTAAATTGTGTTGAGGTCCATTTCGAGGTTGTCCGCGATGTCACGACAGACCATTGGCCGCTGCACAAAGTGAATGTTATCAAGCTGTTGGCAGATTCGCGCGGCATCGTGCAGATCTTGCACGGTGGAATGGCGATATTCCCGACCGTGGACGTCGACCATGGACACGGCGGCCCCGGCCGTACCGTAGTGCACTTTGGTGCCCGACAATTCCAGATCGGTGTTTCCATCCCGGCTGTACAAAGTGACTGAGCGGTTCGCCTTAGCAATCGTGTCCTCGACAAGGGCACGTGGGAAACGGATACGGCCATCGTCACCCAAGGTGCAGCCCGCACCGACCAGATAGTCAATGCCACTTTGCGGGGCATCCGCCAGGCCAATGGTTTCAAGCGCGGTAAGTGCTGCTTCGTGGATGCGTTCGATCTGCGCCTGTGTCAGTACATTCAGGACGCCACCTTCCATTCCGGGGCGGACAGGTCGCAGGTGCTCAGGCAGTGCGGTTGCACGGGCAGCACGGCGCGCGGCGCGGCCGCCACTGCGCGAAGAATTGCGGGGTTGGTCGTTCATTTCAAGAATCCGGTCGTTGAGTGATGTCTTAAGGTGTCTGCAAGCACACCTTTACGGCCGTCCTCGTGCGGCACGCCCGCGATCCGCCCCAATAGTGCGGCTGATCAGGCTGATTTTCCAGTCATCGTCTGCCATTTTGCCCCTCAACATCTTGCGCGACAATTCCAAAACGCGGCGACACAATCTGTTCTATTTGCGACCTTTGATGATTATTCATATGGACAATTCTCACGGCTTATGGGGTCAGAGAACCAAACGCCGAGATTTTCGCCCGTTTTGGAAGAAATCTGTTATACTGCATTCACTTACTTCCAAGGTCTGCTGCGCGGAGTTGAATTGTGAGCAGCAGGTCACAGATTGAATTGAAGTCATACCTCTGATCGAAACCAGAGCGGTGTTGCATTGAACCCGACTATGAACCCTATTTCCGTCCTTGTTGTTGCGATATTTATCGCCGGCGCTAACCCTGTTGCGGCGGAGGATTGGACTGGCGGGTATGCCGGTTTCAGTTTTGGATTTGCAGATGCCGATGGTCCGGGTGGTGCGAATGGCGATGATACGGCCTTTGGTGCGCATCTGGGCTATGACCGGGACTTTGGGAATTTCGTTCTGGGCGGTGAGTTGGAGTATAATCGGCTGTCCCTGAACCTCGGACAGTCTCAGGGCAGTCTCGACAGCATGACCAGCTTGAAATTGCGTGGTGGATATGATTTCGGTAACGCTTTGGGGTACGTGGTCGTAGGCGCAGCGCGGGCTGATACATCGGTCGACAGTGACACAGCCGCGGTTTACGGAATCGGATTGGCCTATCCGATTGGCGAGAATTTCGTCATCAGCGGTGAAGCACTGCGGCAGAAATTCGACGATGTCACCCGGTCCAGCGGCAGTCTGGACACCAATGTTTTCAACCTGCGTACAACGTTTCGGTTTTGAATGCGGCTATTCAGCCGCGTGTCGCTTGGCGAGCTGCGCTGAAAACATGCACAGGGTTCTCAAGGCACTGACAAATTTCTCATCATCCACGGTCATGGCAACCCGAATGTGCCCCGCTGCGGCTTTGCCAAAGCTTTCGCCCGGCATGACCGCAATCGCATGAGTGTCCAAAAGGGCGTTCGCAAACCCTTCACCCGTCAGCCCGGTCGCCCGTACATCCAGCATCAGATACATAGAACCCTGCGCCGGGACGAGCCCCACTGTGTTCTGTGCCGCTAATACGTCCATCGCCAATGAACGGCGGCGACGGAACGGCGCGGCGATCTTGTTTTCAAGTTCGTGTCCTGCGGTCAGTGCAAAGCTGGCCGCGTCCTGAATGAACCCCGGTACGCCATAGGTTGTATGAGTAGCCAGATCTATCAGGTGACGGATCACGTATTCAGGACCAACGATCCACCCGCATCGGGACCCGGTCATGGCATGAGATTTGGACATTGATCCAACAACCAAGGTACGGTCGGCCATTCCGGGCAGCACGCGGGCGGACAGGTGCTCGCCCTCCCAGATCTGGGTGTCATAGACTTCGTCTGATATCAGCCACAGGTCACGGCGTTGGCAAACATCGGCAATGGCTTCAAGTGACTGACGGGAATACACCACTCCGGTCGGATTGTTCGGTGTGTTGATCAACAGCGAAACCGCGCCTTCCGCGGCAGCATCAATCAATTCGGCGCGCGGTTGAAATGCATCCTCTGCAGCGGTCCGAACAGCGCGGGCAATGGCCCCGGCACCGCGAATCGTCCCGGGATAGGTGGCATAATACGGGTCCAGAAACAGCCCGGTGTCGCCGGGATCGCACACAGCCATATGCGCCGCGAACAGGGCGGACTGCCCCCCGGGTGTGACCAGTACATTGTTGCGCGTCGTTGGAATACCTGTGCGGGACTGAACCCGGGCAGCAACCGTATCACGCAGCAAATCTGTTCCGGGCACAGTGGCATAACCGGTGTGACCGTTGCGGGCCGACAGGTCCATAGCGTGCAGGATCGACGGGTCGGTACGAACGTCATGCTCGCCGATTGTCAATTCTGTCACGGCATGCCCTTCATTCAGCATCCGTCGGGCCCGATTGAACACCTCCCACCCGTCGCTGCCGCCGGTGATCTGCGTGATGCGCTTGGACAATTCCATGACAAGGGCCCCGGTTACTCTGCGCTGAATGGGACAGAGCGGCAGGCGTTTGTCAATCAGCTTCGCGGCGCTATCGAGGCCTGAAGTTTTTTGGTCAATGATGCGCGGACAAGGTCATAGGACACAGTCAAACGATGGCGCATTTCGTCAGCGCCGGTTTCAAACGGAAGACGCACCCAGCTGCGGTGGAAATAGGGGGCTTTTACGCCGATCCCGGCGTCAATCAGCATCTGCGCCGTCTCGATATCGGGCGTTTTGACGGAAACACCATCATTTGCGATTCCGATACAGGCGAACATCTTGCCACCAATTTTCCAGGCGTCATGGCCACCGCCCCAGGGATCGGACAGTTCAGCGCCGGGAAGCGTTTTGCAGATGGAATTGACGAAATTTCGGTCCATGTTCGGCACTGTGCCCAACGGGGGTGGCAAACTCAACACTTGGCTTGCGAATGATCCCATGCTAACCGATGTCCCATGAACCCGGTGACCTGCATCATTATCTGCTGCATTACCTGCTGATTTATCAAGCGGGCCGGTTTCTTTCGTTTTCATCCCTGAGACAAGTTGCTAAGCCCGCGCCAACGCGCAAGCCTTTGCTGTTTCTTAGGAGCCCGACCGATGACGACGATCAAGCTGCACAACACACGGACGAGGACGAAGGAAGACTTCGTACCGATCGATCCTGAAAACGTGCGGATGTATGTCTGTGGCCCAACGGTCTATGATCGTGCCCATTTGGGTAATGCCCGCCCGGTGGTTGTGTTCGATGTGCTCTATCGCCTGTTGCGCCACGTCTATGGCGCAAAGCATGTGACCTATGTGCGCAACTTCACCGATGTGGATGATAAGATCAACGCGACGGCTCTGGCGCGCAAACAGGCTGGTGCAGAAGGTACGCTTGAGCAATTGGTGCAGGAGCGGTCGGACGAGACCATCGACTGGTACTTGCACGACATGGGGGCGTTGGGGGCGTTGGAACCCAACCAGATGCCGCGCGCGACCCAGTATATCACCCAGATGATCGCGATGATCGAAGATCTGATTGCCAAGGGCCATGCCTATCCCGCCAAAGGTCATGTTCTGTTCGCGGTCGACAGCTGGAAAGAGAGTTATGGCAAGCTGTCTGGCCGGTCGGTCGATGACATGATCGCGGGTGCGCGGGTCGAGGTCGCGCCATACAAGAAGAACCCGATGGATTTCGTGTTGTGGAAGCCTTCGACCGATGAATTGCCGGGGTGGGACAGCCCATGGGGTCGGGGACGTCCGGGCTGGCACATCGAATGCTCGGCCATGAGCTATGAACTGCTGGGAGAGAGCTTTGATATCCACGGTGGCGGCAACGACCTGATGTTCCCACATCATGAAAACGAGATCGCCCAGAGCAAGTGCGCGCACCCGCATGGCGAATTCGCGCGGGTCTGGCTGCACAATGAGATGTTGCAGGTTGAAGGAAAGAAGATGTCCAAATCGCTGGGCAATTTCTTTACCGTGCGCGACTTGTTGGAACAGGGCGTGCCGGGTGAGGTGATCCGGTTTGTCTTTCTGCAGACGCATTATCGCAAGCCGATGGATTGGACAGAGAAGAAGGCCCACGAGGCCGAGGCGACGCTGCGCAAATGGCGGGCGCTGACAGCAGGCATCGAACCTGCCGCCAGCCCGGCACCTGAGGTGGTCGCTGCGTTGAGTGACGATCTAAATACAGCGGGGGCTATGGCGGAACTCCACCGATTGGCCGCGGATGGGGATGCAGCGATGCTTTTGGCGAGTGCGCAATTGCTTGGAGTTTTGACCGAGGAAATGGGTGCTTGGATGGATCAGCGAGCGGTTGTAGATAGATCCTTTTTTGCAAACGAAATTGAGAATTGGATGGTTTTGCGTTCTAAATTCAAAGATCAAGCTAAGGCGTGGATGAAGAGCGGCGAAAAGGAAAATGGTGGTCTACTGTTTAAGTGGGCGGACCAAATGCGGGACAAGGACCTTCCCTATTTTGGCTTCACAGTAAGCGATACACAGAATGGCTATGAGTGGGATATCAAGCCCATTCTCGCGAAGGCATCTGATGTTCGAACTACCGCAGGATCTAGTACTTCAGTGAAGACTCGAGAAGATCAGTGGACGCAAACACTGGAAAAAATGAAGAAACTTCGTGAGGGGTATGAACGCAATTACAATGAGTTACGTGCCGAAGTTTGACTGGGAACTCTGAAGCACGGTTCATCCTCCGTTAATTTAGGTAACCACCGAACAAGCCAAAGAGCCAGTATAATGACCAAGGAACGCCTCTACCTTTACGACACAACCCTGCGTGATGGGCAGCAAACGCAGGGCGTGCAGTTCTCGACCGCAGAAAAAGTGCAGATCGCGCAGGCGCTGGACGCATTGGGCGTGGATTACATCGAAGGCGGTTGGCCCGGCGCCAACCCGACCGATAGCGCGTTTTTCGAGGTGGCTCCGAATACCGCGGCCCGGTTGACGGCATTCGGCATGACCAAACGCGCAGGACGATCAGCCGAGAATGACGATGTGCTGGCTGCGGTGATAAATGCGGGAACGCAGGCTGTTTGTCTGGTCGGCAAGTCGCATGATTATCACGTCACCCACGCGCTTGGCATTTCACTGGAAGAGAACACGGAAAACGTGCGCGCCTCGGTCGCGCATATCGTGGCGCAGGGGCGTGAAGCGCTGTTTGATGCGGAACATTTCTTTGATGGCTACAAGGACAATCCGGAATATGCCGTGGATGTATGTCGCGCAGCGCTTGAGGCTGGCGCGCGGTGGGTTGTCCTGTGCGACACAAATGGTGGCGCTTTGCCGTCCGAGGTCGGGCGGATTGTATCCGAGGTGATCGCAGCCGGGTTGCCCGGTGATCGGTTGGGCATTCACACCCATAACGATACCGAAAATGCCGTTGCCTGTTCTCTGGCTGCTGTTGAGGCCGGTGCGCGGCAAATTCAGGGCACATTGAATGGTTTGGGCGAGCGTTGCGGTAATGCGAACCTGACCGCTTTGATCCCGACGCTATTGCTGAAGGAACCCTATGCGTCGCAGTTTGATATTGGTGTCAGCCGTGAGGCTTTGGCTGGTTTGACCCGCATCAGCCGGATGCTGGATGATGTTTTGAATCGGGTGCCCAGCAAGCAGGCGGCTTATGTCGGGGCGTCGGCTTTTGCACATAAGGCCGGACTGCACGCCAGCGCGATCCTCAAGGATCCATCGACATATGAGCATGTGGAACCCGCAAGCGTCGGGAACTCGCGTATCATTCCGATGTCGAACCAAGCTGGCCAGTCAAACCTGCGTAAGCGTTTGACCGAGGCCGGTTTGCGTGTTGAGGCAGGTGACCCGGCACTTGGCCGCATCCTTGACCAGATAAAAGCCCGCGAGGCTGACGGATATTCCTATGACACCGCTCAGGCCAGTTTTGAACTGCTGGCGCGGGAAGAGCTGGGTCAATTGCCCGAGTTCTTCGAGGTCAAGCGTTACAAAGTCACCGTTGAACGGCGTAAGAACAAATACAACAAGATGGTCAGCCTGTCCGAGGCCGTTGTTGTCGTAAGAGTGGATGGCGAAAAGAAGCTGTCTGTCAGCGAATCCATGGACGAGTCAGGCAGCGACAGGGGGCCGGTGAACGCGCTGGCCAAAGCCTTGGCCAAGGATCTGGGCCAGTATTCGCAGGTACTGTCAGATATGCGTCTGGTCGACTTCAAGGTGCGGATTACGCAAGGCGGCACCGAAGCGGTCACGCGTGTCATCATTGACAGCGAAGACGGGCAGGGGCGGCGCTGGTCTACCGTGGGCGTCAGCGCGAACATAGTCGATGCGTCTTTCGAGGCGCTTCTGGATGCGATTCAGTGGAAATTGGTGCGCGATTGTGATCCGAAAAAGGCAGCAGCCGAGTGAGCGCGATCTTTGACCAAGACGTCAAAGCCTGCGCGGCACTTGTGCAACGGGCTGATCCAGATCGTTTCCGCGCAGCGATGGCTGCACCGGTTGCAGACCGTGCAGTCCTGTTCCCAATTTACGCGCTGAACGTCGAAGTTGCGCGCGCACCCTGGGTGACGCAAGAGCCGATGATCGCCGAGATGCGGCTGCAATGGTGGCGTGACGCGCTACAGGAAATTGCTGAAGGGGCAACCGTACGGCGGCACGAGGTGGTAACACCCTTGTCACGGGTTCTTTCGCCCCATCTGGCAGGCGTTTTGGATGAATATGTGGCCGTAAGGCGTTGGGATATATACCGTGACCCGTTCGAAGATCAGGAACGCTTTGACGCCTATATCGATCACAGTACGGGTTCATTGTTTGTTGCATCCGCTCAGGCGCTGGGGGCAGCGGATGAACCAGCGTTGCGTGACTTTGGATATGCGGTCGGGGTGGCGAACTGGCTGAGGGCTATTCCTGAACTGGAAAGACGCGGGCGGATACCGTTGCTGGACGGCACCTCTGAAGGGGTGCGTGCCTTGGCCGGGGCCGCATTGAATCGTCTGTATAAAGCCAGATCGCATAGGGCTGATATTTCGGTTGAGGCACGGTCGGCATTATATTCCGGGTGGTTGGCCGAACGGATATTGAAGCAAGCCATAGCCCGACCCGAACGTGTTGCCTCCGGTGCTCTGGTACCGGGAGAAATACAGCAGCGATTGTCCTTGATGTGGGCTGTGGGCAGCGGGCGCTGGTGATCAGGCCCGTTCCGGGTCGGCCGGTCGCAGAACCAGCCACAACAGGGCCCCGCCTGCCAGTGTCAGCAATGGGATCATTGCAAGGTTGACTGCTGTCCACCCTTCGACCGGGGACCCACCCGAGCAGTTCATCAATCCACCCGAAGCCAGCGAGGCCATAGTCACTCCGCCAAACACCAGCAAGTCGTTAAGGCCCTGCATCCGGCCGCGTTCCTGCGGCTCATGCGATGCGGCCAGCATCGTGGTCGCGCCGATAAAGCCAAAGTTCCATCCAACACCCAGAAGAATGAGGGCAACGAAAAAGTTCCCCAATTCAACGCCCTGCAAGGCGACCAGGCCAGCGGTTGCAAGAATCGCCAGACCCAGCGCAACAATCCTTTCGATACCAAACCGGGCGATCAGGTGACCGGTGAAGAAACTGGGCACATACATGGCAAGCACGTGGCTGGTAACGATGTCCGCCGCGTCATTGGCCGAGTAACCACAACCAACCACGGCCAACGGCGTTGACGTCATCACAAGATTCATCAGCGCGTAAGATACCATGGCACATATGATGGCCACGGCGATGCGGGGTGTTTTCAGCAACTCCAGTCGCGACCGCCCCTTGGGCTCGGAGCCGGTGGGTTTTGCAGGCGTCGGGATGTCAAGAAAGAAGAACAGGGCGGACCCCAGAACATTGATCCCAATGACAGCCAGATAGGTGCCCAGAAAAGGGATGACATAGGCTTCGGATGTGAGTTTTACGATTTGCGGGCCAATGATGGCAGCCGCCAGTCCACCAGCCATGACATAGGAAATCGCTTTGGGGCGGAACTCGTCCGATGCGGTGTCCGCTGCGGCGAACCGGTAGAATCCGTGGGCGCTCATGTAGATGCCTGTTAACAGGCTGCCGATAAGGAAGACGGGGAAAGAGCCAAGAAACAGGCCATAGGCCCCGATCAACCCGCCCAACGCACCGGATGTCGCGCCAACAAAGAACCCGACGCGACGCCCCCATTTTTGCATGATGGCCGAAATTGGCGTGGCCGCCAGCATCGATCCCAGAACAATCAGTGAAATGGGCAATGTCGCCAGGCAGGGATTGGTTGCCAGCGACTGACCGGCCAGCCCTCCGACGATGAACATCATTGGCATCTGCGCGCCCAGAATGGCCTGCGCCGCCACTAAGACAGCAACGTTGCGTTTGGCCTGACGGTCATTAGGAAGTGTCGAGATCATGGTCATGGCGGAATGGGTATCGGCTAAGTGTTTGCGGCACAACCCGGTTGCATCTGCGGCACATGCGCCTAACGTGCCAGTAACAACTGAGCAGGGGGACTACATGCCCGTTGGCCGCATCATCGAAACGCCGGGTTGTGTGGCGGAAGGGGCTGAATGGCTGGCCCGGAGCTGCCCACGCATGGCCTATGCAATGGAACAGATTGGCCCATTGCCGCTACGTCGCCGTCCTGACGGGTTCGCGCAGCTGCTGAGTGCCATTGTCAGCCAACAGGTCAGCGTGGCTTCGGCCAATGCAATATGGCAACGCCTGCAAGACGCCAAACTGACAGGTCCGCGTAAGATCATGTGGGCAACGGATGACGATCTGCGGGCCGTAGGGCTAAGCCGTCAGAAGATCCGATATGCAAAGGCGTTGGCAGAAGCGCGTATAGATTACAAAGCGTTACGTGATGTTCCTGATGCGGGGGTTGTGACCACGCTGACGCAAGTGCCAGGCATCGGCGTATGGACTGCGGAAATATACGCCATGTTCTCACTTGGTCGCGCTGACGTGATCGCCCCCGGCGACCTGGCGCTGCAAGAGGCCGCGCGCATCCTCTATGACCTGCCCTATCGCCCAACGGATAGAGAACTGCGCAAGATGGCCGAGGCCTGGTCGCCCTGGCGCTCGGTTGCGGCGCGGGTGCTGTGGGCCTATTACCGGGTTGCAAAGCAAAGAGAAGGGATCAGATGACACGGGTTTTGAATGCGCTCCGGAAAGAGCCTGTTTCGGGCGACACGCGCTCGGTTGTGGTGTTCGTGCATGGCTATGGCGCAAACGGTGCCGATCTGCTGGGTTTGGCCGACCCGCTGGGTGAACATCTGCCCGACACATTGTTCGTGGCCCCGGACGCGCCCGAGCAGATCCCCGGAATGCCCAATGGCTTTCAGTGGTTTCCGATTCCCTGGATTGACGGGTCGTCTGAGGAAGAAGCGCGCAGGGGCATGGAAATGGCGGTCGAGGACTTTAATGCCTTTCTGGATGCGCTGATGGTGGATGAAGACGTTCTGCCCGAACAGGTTGTCCTGTTTGGTTTTAGCCAGGGCACAATGATGAGCTTGTATGTCGCGCCCCGCCGCGAAGACCCCGTGGCCGGAATTGTCGCTTTCTCAGGCCGTTTGCTAGAGGCGGACCTTCTGGCAGACGAAACTGTCAGCCGGATGCCGGTATTGCTGGTGCATGGCGACGCCGACGACGTCGTCCCGCCGCAATCCTTGCCCGAAGCGGCGGAGGCCCTGCAATCCGCCGGTTTCAAAGAGGTCTACGCTCATGTCATGAAGGGCACCGGGCACGGCATCGCCCCGGACGGGCTGAGTGTGGCCCTGGCCTTCATGCGCGACAAGCTGAGCCTTTAGCCGGTAAGATTAAATCAGCAGAACACTGTCGTTTCGCATCGGATTAAGACCAAAGATGCGCTTCCGCAAACTCGACTGAGTTTCCGGCCGGGTCGCGCACGTACAAAGATCGTGCGCCTCCGGGCCAGTCAAATTCTGCGTCTACGGGGACATTCCAGTCCAGAAGGTGCTTGCGCATTACCGCGATTTCATCACGGGTCAGTACAAGACACACATGCCCGGCACCACGGGCGCCATGTGGCGGAACGGGCATGTCCGGGTTGAGGGGCGGCTGTTCCGTCTGTTCCGGGTTAAAGATCAGCAGGACCGATCCGCCAATTCGGTAAAACACGTGGCGGTCGGCGACACGCTGAATGCGTTTCAGGCCCAGTACTTCGCCGTAAAACTGTTCTGCTGCGTCCAGATCATCGACATAAAGCGACGCTTCCAGAATCGCCGAAGGGGCCGGTATTCCGGGAGTTAGTTTCATGACTTAAGTTTAGCAGATCAGGGCAGGGTATGTCACCGGCGCGGTCGACGGTCGCGTTTTCGTTGCGGTGTGGTGTTCAGGGATGGCATGGGCAGGCTGTCCCACTGGCCCGGTTCCAGATCGTCCAGAGTCCAGTCTCCGATTCTATAACGGATCAGGCGCAGGGTCGGCAGGCCCACGGCGGCCGTCATTCGACGCACCTGACGGTTTTTGCCCTCGCGTATGGACAGTTCTATCCAACTGTCTGGAACTGTCTCGCGTTCGCGGATTGGTGGGGTGCGGGGCCACAGGTCGTCTGGCTCGTCGATCTGGCGCACCTTCGCCGGACGGGTCAGGCCGTCTTTCAACTCGACGCCGTTTCGCAGCGCTTTCAGGGCGGTTTCGTCCGGGATGCCTTCGACCTGAACCCAATAGGTTTTTGCCATCTTGTGCTTGGGATCCGATATCTGCGCCTGCAACTTGCCGTGGTCAGTCAGCAGCATCAAACCTTCGCTGTCACGATCCAACCGACCGGCGGGATAAACCCCGGGCAGATCGATGAAATCGGACAGTGTACTGCGCGGAGTATCCCCATTGTCGCGGTCGGTGAACTGCGGCAGCACATCATAAGGTTTGTTGAAGCGAATGAACCAGGACATGACCCGCGCATACCCCGAAGAGTGCGTCCCGCGCAAGCTGTGGATAACTGTCATGCGCCTGTTACGGATTCGCATTACCCAGTTTGCGACATATTGTGGAAAATCAGGGCTTGTCAGAGTATTAACACGATATATAGTTATACTAAGGCCGGGGCGGGTGTTCCCCGCTCTGATGTCAAAAACGGGCAGAGCAGAGCGAGGAGCGATTCTGATATGGACGGAGACTTCAGGACCGAATTTGTCAGGGAGCCTGGTGCGCTGAAGCATCATCCGGCATTGGTTTTGAACGCCGATTATCGCCCCCTGTCTTATTACCCGTTGTCCCTGTGGCCCTGGCAGGAAGCGATCAAGGCCGCCTGGCTGGATCGCGTCGACATCGTGGCCGAATACGACGAAGTGGTTCGCAGCCCAAGTACTCAGATCCGAATACCTTCGGTCGTTGTTCTGAAAGACTATGTAAAACCCAGAAAGCGCGTGGCCTTCACGCGCTTTAATTTATTTCTGAGGGACGAGTTCCGGTGCCAGTACTGTGGCAGCCGCGGTGATTTGACCTTTGATCATGTGGTGCCACGCGCCGCCGGTGGGGTGACCAGTTGGCAGAACGTTGTGGCGGCGTGCAGCCCGTGCAACCTGCGCAAAGGGTCGAAATCGCTGCGTCAGGCAGGAATGAGCCTGCGAAAGCCGCCCCGTCAGCCTGACGCCGAAGCACTGCGCAATGTTGGTCGGAAGTTTCCGCCCAATCACTTACACGAAAGCTGGATCGATTTTCTGTATTGGGATGCTGAGCTGGACGAATTCTAGGCCTTGCTTGCCCGCCACGCCGCGAGCCAGATCAGTACCAGAACAGCCGAGGCAATGGCATTCCATCCGGCCATCGAGATGTTGAACATTTCCCACGGGATATCGTCGCAGCGAACCAAAGGCGCTGACATAATCTGGTCGAACAGGTCGTCATTCGACATCCCACTGATGCTGCCGGATGTGCAACTGGTCGGACCTTCCCACCATCCTTGTTCAACGCCGGCGTGGTAAAACCCAATACCCGAAGTGACAGCCGCTGCCATCGCGCCACATAGTGGCAGGATGCTCAGTCTTGGCAAGGCCAGCGCCAAAACGCCAATCGCGATTGCGACCCCATGCGGGTAGCGCTGCCAGATACACATTTTACAGGGGGCAAGGCCGCCCAGATATTGAAAGCCAAAAGCTGCCAGCAGAAGGGCCAGGGACCCAAGACTTGCCAGTGCGATAAGTTGTGAACGTCTCGTCATAGGTATTTCACCACCAGGAAGCCGCCGAACAGGAGGACGATGAACAAGGTGAACATCAGCCCCAAGCGTTTTTCAATAAATTCACGGATCGGCTCGCCAAAGCCCCAAAGCAGGGCCGCAACAAGGAAGAATCTGAGCGCACGTGCCAGTATCGACGTTGCGATGAATGTCCCAAGCGGCATTCCTGTCCAGCCGGACATGATGGTGATGACCTTGTACGGGAAGGGCGTCACTCCGGCGGCCAGGACCGCCCAGAACCCGAAATCGTTGAAGCGTGTGTTGAATTCTTCCATCGCATGGGCCTTGCCCATGGATTCAAGAATGGGCTGCCCCAGACTTTCATAGAAAAACGCACCAATCGCATAGCCCAGCATCCCGCCCAGAACCGAAGCCACCAGAGCAACAGTTGCAATCAGCCAGGCGCGCGACGGGCGCGCCAGGATCATCGGAATCATCAGAACGTCGGGGGGAATCGGAAAGAACGAACTTTCGACAAAGGCCACAACAGCCAGCGCCCACAGCGCATGAGGGTGTTCCGCCAGACGAATTGTCCAGTCATAAAGTGATCGCAACATTAAGCACTCAAATCCCGTTCTCGGCCCCGGAAAGCCAAACCACGCACCTGACGGCCCGTCAACCATCGCGGTCGAAACAAATGGATTATTGGATGATTTTTGCCTCTGGACCTTCCCTCGGATGGGCGCTAATCCAGTGTCCGTGGCCCAAGTGGCGGAATGGTAGACGCAGGGGATTCAAAATCCCCCGGTAGTGATACCGTGCCGGTTCGAGTCCGGCCTTGGGTACCAAAGTAAAAACAGGGGGTTAGGGGAACCTGCTTCCTGTTTTTTCTTTTTGGGCTTATTGCGTGCTCGCACACTTAACTCTCACTTTTCGATCTGGTCTCGTTCTTTTCAGTCCTCTGTTATCAGTCTCATGCTAATACAGGGGCACCGAATACGTCCTGCTGTCGAACCGACCTGAACAGAAAAGGACAGTAAAGTTCCGGAAGACTGATCTGGCGGGTTTTCCTGTGTGCCAGAGGGGAAAATTCAAAACTTACGCTCATATATGCGGAATGGAGCAAGTCAGGCTGGCGCTGGCCTTGACATTGAATGCATCTGGATGAACCCTCAAGGGGGTTGGGAGAAACTGGAAAATTCAACAGGTTGCATCTGCTGTGAAGCGGGCCGATTTTTTTTATCGGCACGGACTCATGAGCAGGGTGATTGATTTGAATGCCAACTGCCAGACAAAAAATGTGGGAGTTCTGAAATGAAAAACAGCAGCAAATTGAGCCTCGGCGCGTTTGTAACCGCAGCCATGTTGGCTCCGGCGGCCTATGCCGAAGAGTTCATTACAATTGGTACTGGCGGCGTGACCGGTGTTTACTATCCGACAGGTGGCGCGATCTGCCGTCTGGTGAACAAGGGTCGGAAAGAACACGGTGTGCGCTGCTCGGTCGAATCGACCGGTGGCTCGGTCTACAACATCAACACCATTCGCGAAGGCGAGCTGGAATTCGGTGTTGCCCAGTCCGACTGGCAGTATCACGCGTATAACGGCACCTCGAAATTTGAAGAGGCAGGTCCCTTCGAAAAGCTGCGTGCGGTGTTCTCGGTCCACCCCGAGCCCTTCACCGTTGTGGCCCGCGCGGATGCCGGTATTTCCAGCTTTGAAGACCTCAAGGGCAAGCGTGTGAACATCGGTAACCCGGGTTCTGGCCAACGTGGCACCATGGATGTGGTTCTGGAAGCGTTGGGCTGGACCGTCGATGATTTCGAATTGGCGTCCGAGCTGAAAGCGGCTGAGCAGTCGGCTGCGCTTTGTGACAACCAACTGGATGCGATGATCTACACCGTGGGTCACCCGTCGGGTTCGATTCAGGAAGCTACGACAGCCTGCGATTCTGTTCTGGTGAACGTCACCGGTGATGCGATTCAGGGTCTGATCGACAACAACTCATACTACCGCACTGCGACTATCCCGGGTGGCATGTACCGGGGTTCGGACAATGACACCACCACCTTTGGCGTGGGCGCGACCTTCGTGACTTCGGCGGATGTGTCGGACGATGCTGTCTATGCGGTTGTAAGCTCGGTCTTTGAAAACTTCGAAGACTTCAAAAAGCTGCACCCGGCATTTGCCAATCTCAAGCCCGAGGAGATGATTTCGGACGGCCTGTCCGCTCCGCTGCATCCGGGCGCCGAAAAGTACTACAAAGAAAAAGGCTGGATTCAGTAAGCCAGACTTTACACGGGGCGTCCTTTTGCGGCGCCCCGGTTCACATCCGGGATAAACCGGGGACAAGAGGGCCAAAGAATCCAAGGCCGCAGGACGGAGAGATTTCACATGAGTTCCGATACACAGGGCAATCGCCCACTCTCGGAAGAAGAGCTTCAGGACCTTGTCGCCTCATCCGATGCAGGGGCGCGAAATCCCGCTGGAAATGTGGGGCTGTTTCTGGCGATTGTTGCCGTTTTGTGGTCGGTATATCAGATCGTTCTGGCCTCTCCCTTGTCGAATTACCTGCTGCCCGGAAGCGTGGTGAATAATTCACGCCAGATCCATCTGGCCTTTGCGATCTTTCTGGCGTTTGCGGCCTATCCGGCGCTGAAATCCAGCCCGCGCAATTATGTCCCTGTTCAGGACTGGGTCATGGGCGTTTTGGGCGCGGGTATCGCGCTGTACGGCTACATCTTCTATGAGAAACTGGTCAATAATGGCCTGCTGGCCGATGACATCGACAAATGGGTGGCTTTGTTGGGGCTGCTGTTGCTGTTTGAGGCCGCGCGCCGCGCACTTGGTCCAGCAATGGCGATCATAGCCACGGTTTTCCTGGCCTATGTGTTCTTTGGATCGTCTTCCTGGGTCCCCGAAGTGATCCAGTGGAAAGGTGCGAGCCTGAAAAAGGCCATGAGCCATATGTGGATCACGTCCGAAGGCGTGTTTGGCATCGCGCTGGGTGTTTCTACGAAATTCGTATTCCTGTTCGTGCTGTTTGGCGCGCTACTCGATAAGGCTGGGGCAGGGAACTACTTCATAAAAATGGCCTTTGGCGCTCTGGGTCACCTGCGGGGCGGCCCTGCCAAGGCGGCCGTTGTGGGGTCTGCGGCAACTGGCCTGATCTCGGGTTCGTCGATTGCCAACGTTGTTACCACCGGTACGTTCACCATTCCGTTGATGAAGCGCGTTGGCTTTTCCAGCGAACAGGCGGGGTCGGTCGAAGTTGCAAGTTCCGTGAACGGTCAGATCATGCCGCCTGTAATGGGTGCTGCGGCGTTCCTGATGGTGGAATATGTGGGCATCTCATATGTCGAGGTGATCACCCACGCCTTCCTGCCAGCGGCGATTTCTTACATCGCACTGGTCTATATTGTGCATTTGGAAGCGGTGAAGCGGAACATGCCAACCTTGGGTGACCGAGACGTGCATCTGGCGCGAACCGTTGTGGGTATGCTGGCCTTCTTCCTGGTGTTTGCAGGACTTTGCTATGGCTCGCAATTCCCGGTTGATGCTGTAACAAGCTTGATTCCGTCCGCGGCGGGCCTTGTGCTGAGCCTGATCGTCTGCGCGGTTTATGTCGGATTGCTTTTTCTGGCGGCACAAGTGCCGGACCTTGAGCCTGACGATCCGAATGCAAAGGAAGTCACGCTGCCGGTTGTCGCAGATATCTACAAGGCAGGTTTGCACCACCTTCTGCCGATCGTCGTTCTGGTTTACTTCCTGATGATCGAACAGAAATCACCGGGGCTGTCGGCCTTCTGGGCAACCGCATTGCTGTTCGTAATCCTGCTGACGCAGAAACCGCTCAAGGCGCTTTTCCGGGGGCAGAGCAATTTAATCAGTACCTTCGTCGACGGTGTCGCTGACCTGTGGCAAGGTCTGATTGACGGAGCGCGGAACATGATCGGTATCGCACTGGCAACTGCAACTGCGGGCGTGATCGTGGGTACCGTGACCTTGACGGGTGTTGGTCAGGTTATGGCTGATCTGGTCGAGTTCCTGTCGGGCGGCAATCTTATCCTGATGCTGATCATGGTTGGCCTGCTGAGCCTGATTCTGGGCATGGGCCTGCCGACCACGGCGAATTATATCGTTGTCAGCTCGTTGATGGCCGGAGTGGTCGTTGAACTGGGGGCGCAGAGCGGACTTATCGTGCCGTTGATTGCCGTGCACCTGTTCGTCTTCTACTTCGGGATCATGGCGGATGTGACGCCACCGGTGGGTCTGGCCAGTTTCGCCGCTGCCGCTGTATCAGGCGGTGATGCAATCAAAACCGGCTTCACAGCATTCTTCTACAGCCTGCGCACCGTGGCACTGCCTTTTGTGTTCATCTTCAACACTGATCTTCTTTTGATCGACGTTACATGGCTTGAGGGGATCACTGTGGCCGTTTTCGCGACCATAGCGATTCTGGTCTTTACGGCGGGTACGATGGGGTATTTCCTGACCCGCAGCCGTATCTATGAAAGTGTCGCGCTCGTTCTGGTGGCATTTGCCCTGTTCCGACCGGACTATTTCATGGATCGCATCTCGCCTCCGTTCGAATCGGTTGAACCCGCTGCATTTGAAGAGACCATTGGTCAGACACCGCCGGGAACGGATGTCCGCCTAGTGGTCGCAGGCCCCGATTACGATACGCTTGAAATGGTGGACACAACCGTTGTTGTTACTGTGGGCGACGAAGAAGGAGGGGCCGCACGGGTCGAGGCGATGGGCCTGCTGCTGGTTCCCGAGGACGGGCTGGTCAAGCTTGACGAGCCGCTGTTCGGCGCGCCGGTGGCCGACGATCTGGCCATCTTTGACTACTATGGCGATGAACCCGTACGCCTGACGTCGGTCAGCTTGCCGTCCGACCAGCTGCCCAAGCAGCTGGTGTATATCCCAGCGATGATCCTCTTGGGTCTTATCGCGTTCCTGCAACGCGGCCGTGCCGCCAGACAAGGGGTGCCCGCATGACACGTTCTGTTCTGTGTGCCATTGATATCAGCAATGGCGAGATTGATGCTCCGGTCCTGCAAAAAGCCGCTGCTTTGGCGGATCTGGAAGGGGCACAGTTGGATGTCGTGACTGTGCTGCCCGATTTCGGGGAAAGCTGGGTGTCCGGGTTTTTTGAATCAGGTTTTCACGACAAGGCGTTGGCCGAGGCGCGAGCCAAACTGACGGCGCTGTGCATTTCCGCATTGGGGGCAGAGCGCAATGAAAGCATCCGCCATGTAGTCGCGACAGGCACAGCCTATCAGGAGATCCTGAAAACCGCCGAAAGTGCCGGTTCCGACCTGATTGTGATCGGCGCGCATAGGCCGGATTTCAAAGACTATCTGCTTGGTCCGAATGCGGCGCGTGTGGTGCGGCATTCCAACGTCTCAGTTTATGTGGTTCGCTGACTGATTTTCCAGCGCGCAAAAGATCGCGTCGCCGGTCGTAGAGAAAAGTCGGGTTGGTTCAGTAACCTGTCATCTCAAGATAGCCAACGCCTTTATGGCTGCCGTTTACGGTGACAGGGCCTTCCCAGTATTCGAAACTGGTACCCATCCACGCATCAGGTGTCAGGGCTGAGATCTGAATATCTATGCCCCGATCCGCTAGGTCGACTTGCCAGTGTGTCGGGATATTGCGTCCGGCAACCTCGTCGGTACTCAGCGGCAAAAGGCCGATTGTACCGTTGGGGATGGCCTCAGTACTGCCGTCAGAATTGATCCAGGTGGCCGAGGTGAAATCGCCTCGATCCCCGCGCAGGCGAAAAGCCATCAGCTTATCGCCTCCCTCAAAACTGAGCGAGAACCAATCCCAGCCCCTTTGATCCGCCGCCAAGGGTTGTGAGGACCATTCCCGATCCAGCCACCCCTGACCGGTTACCTGCACCTCGCCATCCGGCAAATGCAGCACGCCTTCGACTGTGTAAAAGGGCTGCGAGTAATAGTAACTTGCCTGTCTATCGGCGGATTTAACCGAATAGCCCGCGTCGCCGTGAAATACCAATGGCCCTTGCGCAGTCAGTGAAAGATCATAGCCGAATTCATCACCATTGGCCGTCAGTGACAGGCTGTCCAAATCCGATCCGGCCATGCGCCATTCATCAATCCAGGCCTCAAACGGTTGTGCGGTTACACCGGCCTGGCCAATCCCCCCGCGTGACAATCGCTCGGTAAAAAAATGATCCTTGGGGGTCGTAACAGCAGCATGACCCATCCAAAGTTGCGGGCTTTGCCACCCGTCGCTGTCATAGGGTTTCAGGGCTGACCGGAACAGGGTCCATTGAATGCCATAGTCCAGGCCGTCGTCCCCTTGGAGATTGGCGGTCAGATACCACCATTCGATGCGGTAGGCCGGGTGGGGGCCGTGATCCTTTGGGAAATCAAATTCATACCCGGCTGCCGGCACTTCAAAACCTTCAGCGGTTCCGCCTAGACCTGCATAGCCCTGCGCCCAAAGCGGTATCGGGTAGAGCCACATAAGCAGGATTAGTAGGGTCCTAACGTTCATTGGCGAACACTTTCAGTAGATCGGCGGGTGGCAGGCGCAGCATCCGTAGCGCGGGCAGGGCGGCGGCAAGCAGGGCAGCAAGAAGGGTCAGTAGAAACAGCCACAGCCAATCCCAGGGGAAGACGAACATCGGCAGGCGCCAACCAAAAGCCTGAACGTTGATCACCGTCAGCAGAACCCATGCCAGAACAAGCCCAAGTGGCAACGCCAGACAGGCGGTCAATGCCGCCAGCAATAGGCTGCGCAACAGTTCCAGCCCTGCAAGTTGCGCCCTGTTCAGCCCCAGCGCCCAGACCGGTGCGATCTGTGGCAGGCGCTGGGTCCACAGGGTCAGAAGACTGGTGAGAATGGCAAATCCCGCCACGCCGAGGGTCAGCACATTCAAGGCCGAGGTCACGACAAAAGTCTTCTCAAATATCGACAGCGACTGCGCCTTCATTGCAGCTTGCTGTACGACAGCCTGACGTGGAAGGTTGAACCGTTCCCTCAAGGTTTGCGCCATTTCGGTTGCGTTTTCGGGGTTTAGACGAATGCCAAAACGGCGGGCCTCCGTACCCGGAGCGATCTGGTTCAGTTGGTCCATCGAGACGATGGCTTGCCCGGTCGGATTCCCATAATCCGAATAGACCCCGGCGATGGTCAGGATGTGGTCCGGCGATAAGGCCAAAGCACCGCCGGGCCAGAGATCGGCACGCCGGGCCAGTTGCTCGTTGATCAGAACCGCACGTCCGGCCATGACGTCATCCCATGCATTCGGGCTTGAGGTGATCACTGGCCAGTTCTGCCGATAGACCGGATCATCCACGACACCGTAAAGAAACAGAGGCCCCTTTTCGTGCGACAATTCCACATTTCGGATTGGCAGAATGGCTTCGACCTGAGGGCGCAGCCAGTCGGTAATCTCCTGCCCCTGATCGTCGTCGCTGGCAGTTAGGTAGAGTTCTGACGTCAGGCGCTGGTCAAGCCACCCGACGAATGTCAGCCGGAAGCTGGACACCATCGTGCCTACGCCGACATTCGCTGCCAAAGCCAGCAACAGGGCCATCAGGGCAAGTGACAATCCGGGCAGTTGTGCCCGCATATCCGCCCAGACCCATTGGGCAATAGGCCCCCGCGCTGTGCTGGCGCAGAATGAAAGCATTACTGACAAAAGCGCAGGCAGCATCAGCGCTGCACCGGTCAGCAAGCCAGCCAACAGGGCAAACCCGGCGATCAGCCCCCCGAAACTGACATAGGCCAAACCGCCACCCAGGATCATCACCAATCCGAATGCCGCTGCAAGATGGCGCGCACGGGGGTCGCCCCGCCACGCTTGAACGCCCGGACTTGTCAGCAGGGGCATACGCGACAGGCGCCACAATGCGTGGCCGCTGGCCAGCAATGTGCCAAAGACTGCCATGGCAATCCCAGCCAAAAACCATTCCAGTTGCAGCGTCAGTTGCCCTGTTACTGGTGCGCCGTAAAGGCCACGCAACGTGGCCGCGACATCGGGCAGAAGTGCTCCGGCCAGAAAGAAGCCCAAAAGCAACCCGACGAGCCCACCGATCAAGGCCAGAAATGTCAGCTCGGCAAGGATCAGCCAGACCAGTAATCGCATCGAAACACCCAGTGCCCGCAGCGTGCGGATAATGCCCCTGCGTTGGGCAAATGCCAGCCCGACTGTGCCGTTCACGATAAAAAGGCCGACTGCAAAGGACAGCAATCCAAAGGCTGACAGGTTCAGGTGGAAACTGTCGGTCAGCCGAGCAGTGTCGATCTTTTGTGACGGGCTGATGCGTTCCAGCTCTGGCGCGATCGTGGTCAGGGGCTGAAGCCCGCGGGGTTGATCGGGCAGAATAATGAGCCGCGAGACTGAACCGGGCTGATTCAGAAGACGTTCGGCAACGCCGATATCCGTCAGGATCACATCCGGCGGCAGCGCTGAGGTACTGAGAACCGGGGGCAGAGTATCGTGACCGCGCAACAAGTGCTCCAACTCTGTCGAAACCAGCAGGCGGCCCGGAGCAGTCAATATGTCCGCCGGGTCGGGCGGCGCACCGCTTTGCTGGGCCTCGGTAATTGCGGGCAAGGCGGGATAGGCCACCATATCCACGCCCATCAAACGCAACGTACGTCCAGCGACCCGATAAGGGCCTTCCAGTACGGCGGCCACCTGCCACCCCGCGCGACGCAGGTCGACATAACGGGACATGGCGATGAAACCGGCTGGATCGTGCAATTCGTCAAACTGCCCAAGTGCCAGTTGGGCGTTGGCACGGGAATAGCTGGCGCGGGCCTCGGTATTGATGGCCTGTACAGCGGACCACAAACCAGTTGCCAGGGCGATACCGATCAGCAGCGTTGCCAGTAGCAACCAATGCACCCGCCAATGGGACAGCAGGGCCTGGACGACGGCCAATGTCATTGGATGCGCCCGCCGCTCAGGCGTAGGTGCGTGTCCAGACGGGCCGCGATTTGCGGGGAATGCGTCACCAGCAGCAAAGCTGCACCAGTATCAGCCACAAGTGACAGCATCAGGTCCAGCACTTTGGCGCTGGCGGTTTCGTCAAGATTGCCTGTCGGCTCGTCCGCCAGCAACAGTTTCGGGCGCGCGGCCATGGCCCGTCCTATGGCCACCCGCTGCTGCTGGCCGCCCGACAAGCTTTCGGGGTAGCGGTCCAGCAGATCCGAAAGCCCAAGCCGGTCTGCCAATTGCCCGGACCATTGGGCATTTTCGGTACCTGCAAGGCGGGCATGAAAGGACAGGTTTTGCCCCACGGTCAGCGATGGGATCAGGTTGAACTGCTGGAACACAAGCGAAACCTTTCTGCGCCGCAACCCGGCCCGGCCCGCATCATCCAAAGGGGACAGGGGCGTGCCATCCAGCGTAATCTCGCCTCTGTCGAAACTGTCCAGGGCGGCGGCCAGATTCAGCAAGGTGCTCTTACCGCTGCCGCTTTCACCGGTCAGAGCAAGCGTTTGTCCCTGATCCAGTGTCAGAGACACGTCGCGCAAAACGGGCCGCCCGCCGGGATAAGTCTTTTGAACTCGGTCGATGATCAACAGCATGAAGCGCCCTTTTTGCACAGGATGTGCGCCGGACTTCCCAACTGTCCAGTGCAGACCTTTCACCGGTTCCTTTCGCCGCAGGCTACCTTATCCGGTGGCGGGGTTGTGCCTTGCGTTTTGAAAGGTCATTGTGCCCTGACAGTTCGTGGCCGAAAATCAGGGTGTAAATACATGACGTTGCTGCATCAGATCGTTTGGGGCAGTACCTTTCTGGGTATTTGCATCCTGATCGAGATTCTCTTTCTGACCTGGTGCACGATGTCCATTATCAAGATGGACAAAAAATGGGTCACACGCGGGGTGTTTGTGGCAACCGCGGGGCCGATTGCCGTTGCCTTGGGCTTCATTATCGCAACGCACACCATTCAGGTCTGGATCTGGGCTATCGTCTGGGTGTTGCTAAATGTTCTGCCGGACTGGAACTCGGCCATCTATTTCTCGTTGGTGACGTTTACGACGCTCGGATACGGCGACATCGTTTTGGGTGAAGGGCTGCGCATTTTCGGCTCGTTTGCTTCGGTCACCGGGCTGTTGGCGTTTGGATTGTCGACCGCGTATCTGGTCGCATTGATGACCCGCGTTTTTCAGGAGAAGTTCTTTTCCTAAAGGATCGGTGCAAACAACCGTGCCAGCGGCGCACCAAAGCGGATGTGGGCCGGTTGTTGACGCAACCTACGGGTCAATTCGAAACTGGTTTCGAAATCTTCTTGTAGCATCTGGTCGACGGCCTGGGCAGCCCGGGCATCAAAGAACAGCGCCATTGCTTCGAAGTTGAGGCGGAAGGATCGGTTGTCGAGGTTTGTTGTTCCAACAGCGGCCAGCGTATCGTCGACAACGAACGCCTTTTGATGCATGAACCCGCCGGTATAGCGGAATACGCGCACGCCACAGTCGCGGATTTCATCGAAATAGGCAAACGCGGCCAGCCATGGCAGGCGATGGTCGATCATGTCAGGAACAAGGATGCGCACATCCACACCGCGCATCGCGGCATGTTGCAGCGCTGTCATGACATCGATGTCGGGTACGAAGTAAGGCGACGCAATCCACAACCGTTCTTTTGCCTCGGCGATAGCTGCAAAAAACATCATGGCGCCAGTTTCGGTTTCGTCTCCGGGTCCGGTCGCGACCAGCAGGGCATTCATGTTCTGTTCGGATTCACTGCCCGCCCAGTCAAGTTCATCAATCAGGTCTTCGTTATGCGCCCAATGCCAATCTTCAGTGAAGATAAGCTGCAATTGCCGGACGACATGACCGGACATCATTATGTGAGTGTCGCGCCAATGACCGAAATGCGGATGTTTGCCCAGATATTCCTCGCCAACATTGTGGCCACCGATAAAGCCTGTCTCGCCATCGATAATGACAGTTTTACGATGGTTTCGGTAATTCAGCTGAAACCGGAAATTTGGGCCGCGTTGCTGACGCGGGTCGGCTACATCAATTCCGGCTTCACGCATGGTATCCAGATACGCGCGCGGCAATCCGTAACTGCCGACTGCATCGGTCATGAAACGGACGTGAACCCCACGTTTCGTCGCCTCGATCAGCTTGGATTGCAGTTTGCGGCCCAGTGCGTCGTCTCTGATGATGTAGAACTGAATGAGGATATAGTTCTTGGCCTTGTCGATGGCGTCGAAAATGGCGTCGAATGTGGCTTGCCCGTCAACCAGTAGCCGGGCACCGTTTCCGCTGGACACAGGAAGATGCGCCAGAAACTCGAACGGGCGCGGATTGATGGACATTGAGGAGGGATCGGGCCTTGAGTAATCGGCAAAGGTTTTGATCCCTTCAACAACCCGCTCACTTTTCTGGCGCGCGATGCGATATCCGTGAAAGCGATGGTGTCCCAGAAAAAGATACAACGGCACCGCTAGGAAAGGGGCTGAAACCAAAAAAACCACCCAACCAACGGCACCTTGCGGTGTCCGCGCGGTTTGTGCCGCTCGGATCGAAAACACAAATGCAGCCACGTACAACGTGAATACAAAGATAGATACCAGTGCTGTCCACATGGGGTCTTACATCTTTCGGGCCGTTTAGTTTGCCCCAGTGTAGATGCGTGACCAGTCTTGCGCCATATCGACAATGATCCATCCCTTGTCAGGACCCCGATCCAGCCCATCTGCCAGCTTTCCGATCGGGCTTTCGCGGTCATAAGCCCATTCGCGTTCGGCGTCCGTGTGGTGGATCAGAATTCCCAAACGCGGACCATCACCCGACGTTGTCCAATCCAGCATAGCGAAATCTCCGTCCGAGTTGCCTGCGGCCAGAATAGGGCGTCTGCCAATCGTGCGTTCGATATTGATCGGCTTGCCTTCTTTGTCATCGATGAAGGCTAGCCCCGTTGCCTTGATGATCGTCGGGTTGCCGTCGATCACCTTATAGGTGCTGTCTGCATAGCTCCCCAATATCTGTTCCGGCGGGATACCATAGGCATCCTCGGCAAAGACGCGCATGAAATGAATGCCACCGCCGGATACGATGTAGGTCTTGAAACCTTCGTCACGTAGATAACGCAGCAACTCGACCATCGGCTGATAGGTCATCTGGTCATAACGAAGGCCGGTGTTGGGGTGGCGTTCGGTTTCCAGCCACTGCGCAACAGCTGCCTGAAATTCTTCGACGCTGGTGCCAGAATGCGATGCGTTGACAACTTCGATCAGCGCCTCATGCCCGCCTTCAAGAACGGTCGCTAGATCACCCTTTGCAGCAGCTTCCAGAGCAGGAGTTGTCAGGATCGACGGGTCCCGCTTGGCCAGATCGGCCAGACGATCCATGGCGAAAAGGAACTGGAAATACACCGGCTGTTCGGCCCAAAGCGTTCCGTCATTGTCGAATACGGCGATCCGATCATCAGGCGTCACGTAATGAGCTGAGGCAGGGTCGGTTACATCGTCAACAAACAAAACGATTTTCGCTTTGGATTCTAGATTGTTCCATGAGGGCAAGGGGTCAGCGATGGCGACCGTCGCTCCTAGCACACTGCACAATATCAAAAATAGACGCACGGATTATTCCTCAATTTTCAACCGCTAATGAGAAGGGCCGGGGCCCCGGTATCGGGACTCCGGCTTTGCTGTGTCTTGGATTAAACAGCCAGGTTCACGGTGCGCCCGGAGGTGACGTCAACTTCTCCATCACTTTGTCGAGGCTGAAGCTCGCCGCTTCCTGTCGGGGTGGGTATTCCTTGAAGGTTTCAAGGAACTGCGCGACATAGGCCTGCGCAGGTACCAGCATGTAGGCACGGTCGAGCATCCAGTCATAGTAGGTGTTCGATGTGCGGTAGCCACGCTCGTACGGGTCGCGTCGCAGGTTGGTGATCAATGGCACGCGCAGAGGGGTCAGTGGCTCCATCCAGGCGCGCAAGGTTGCCCATGCCTTCTGTTCCAGGAAGGTGATTTTCCAATCACCGAAGCGCAGTGCCGCAAGGTCACCATCGTCCGTGAAATAGAAGATTTCCCTGCGCGGACTCTTGTCTGTTTCGCCGGTCAGCAACGGCAAGATGTTGTAGCCATCCAGATGCACGCGATAGTCACGCCCGCCGCCAACTTCGGCCACGGTGACACCTTCCAGAAGCTCTTCTTTCACGGTTTCGTTGCCAGCTGCAGCCAGGAATGTCGGTAACCAATCCATATGGTGCACGATCTCGTTCGACACAGCGCCTTCGGTAATCTTGCCGGGCCACCGAACCATGGCAGGTACGCGCCATGCGCCCTCCCATTGGGTATTCTTTTCACCCCAGAACGGGGTCATCGCGGCATCTGGCCAGGTATTCATGTGCGGACCATTGTCGGTCGAGTAAAACACGATGGTTTTGTCGGCGATGCCCAGCTCATCCAGCGCAGTCAGGAAGTCGCCAATATGCATATCATGTTCGATCATGCCAGCCGTATACTCATCTACCTGCTTGCCGACGATTTCATTGGCCTTTGCCCATTTCTCTTCGGAAACATGCGTGCGGAAATGCATCCGGGTGCCTGACCACCAGACGAACCACGGCGTGCCGCTTTCCTCTTGTTTGCGGATGAATTCAATCGCAGCCGCCGCGGTTTCATCGTCGACCGTTTCCATACGCTTCTTGGTCAGCGGGCCGGTATCCTCGATCTCGCCACCCGCTGTCGACTTGATTACACCGCGCGGGCCAAAAGCTTGTCGGAAGGTTCTGCCATCGGGCAGAACAGCATCATTGGGATAGTCGATGTTTTCCGGCTCTTCCTCGGCGTTGAGATGGTAGAGGTTGCCAAAAAATTCGTCAAAACCGTGGTTTGTCGGCAGATGTTCATCCCGGTCGCCCAGGTGGTTTTTTCCGAACTGACCCGTGGCGTAGCCTTCCGCTTTCAGAAGGCCCGCAATGGTCGGGTCTTCGATCTGCATGCCTTCCTCAGCGCCCGGCAGGCCAACTTTGGACAGGCCCGTGCGGAAAACGGATTGCCCCATGATGAAAGATGATCGCCCAGCCGTGCACGACTGTTCACCGTAGTAATCCGTGAACATCATACCTTCTTCGGCGATACGGTCGATATTGGGTGTCTGATACCCCATCAACCCCCGCGTGTAGGCCGAGATGTTGGACTGACCAACATCGTCGCCCCAGATCACAAGGATATTCGGTTTCTGGTTCTGCGCCCAGGCGGGTATGGCCAGTGTCAACGTGGCGGTTACCACGGCAAGTCGGCGCAAGTTACTGCGCCAGGTGCCGGATAGCGAACGTGGAGGTAACATGGTTTGCTCCTGATCTGAGAGGATCTTGGGGACCCCAAAGGAAATGAATCACCCGGCGTTCAAATGCATGAACAACGCGGCAGCAAAGTGTTGATTCCCATATTGAAAATCTTTGGTAGCAGGAATCGAGCACCATTAGCATAGGTTACTTCTTGCGTCGGAAACTCATCATATGATTATATCGCAAAGTACAAATGTGAGACAAAATGAATAATCTGAAGCTATTACGAAACACCGGATGGTTCAGTGAACGCTCGTCAGAGTTTCAGGCCGATTTGGCAGCCCTTGGCATACCGAAATCGGTAGAGGCGGGAGAGACGCTGTATCACTATGGTGATCCGGCAAATGGTATCTACGCGATTCTCAGCGGTGGTGTGCAGATAACGGCCCCAGCGGATGATGGTCAGGAGTTTGTGCTTCACCGCGACGGCGCTGGGTTCTGGATCGGCGATCTGGCTTTGTTTGCAGGTGCGCTGCGTCTGGTCAGTGTTATCACGACGCAAGCCACTCAAGCCTTGTTTTTCCCAAATTTAAGCATCTCGCGGTTGATTCAGAACAATCCTGACTACATCCGGGATTTCTATGCGTTGACGCATGAGAATATGCGGACCGCTTTGCGCATCATGGCAAATCTGGCTGTGACGGGAACGGAAAAGCGGCTGGTCTTGAGGTTGCTTCACTTGGACGAAGGGACCTCGAAAACCGATGGATGGATTGATGTTTCCCAGGACGATCTGGCGGCGATGATTGCTGTATCGCAACCGACTTTGCACAGGAACCTTCACCGGCTTGTGGATTTGGGGTTAATCGAACTGGGGTATGGCCGGGTTCGACTGCTGGATCGGGGCGCATTGATAGCCAGTTGTCAGACCTGAGGTTTCGGGTCGTGACACCGGTATGCGGTTCAACATTCGTAGACAGGCTGGCCGCTGTGTACGGCACCCGACGAACTTAAGCCTACGCCACGCCGCAGTTCAGTTATTAGCACGCGCCTGACCGTCCTCCTCGCCCAATTGGCCGTCCAGAGACATCAGGATCGCGACCGGGCGTAAAGCAGGGATGTGGCTGAACACGATCAGAATACAGACCGTCAGTGGCACGCTCAGGAAAGCGCCGATCAGGCCCCAGACAGTTGTCCAGAATGTCAGCGCCAGAATGACAAGGAATGTCGACATGTTCAGCGAGCGGCCCAGCATGGCCGGATCAAGGAAGTTACCGATCAGGAATTGAAGGGTGCCGCACCCAAATAAGATGATCAGAAACGGAACGATCGTATCAAACTGAACAAGCGCGATCATGGCCGGAAAAAACACCGCTATGATCGACCCGATCGAAGGAATGAAGTTCAAAGCAAAGGTCAAAACGGCCCAGGTTTCCGCATATTCCAAACCAAGGGCCCTGAATACAAAATAACTGATGCCCGCTGTGATCAGGCTGATCAGGGTCTTAACCCCAACATATCGTTGCAGGCTGATCGATATGGCATCAAGCATGGTCGCAAAATCAGCGCCAGTTTGGGGGTCGCCAGCCGCAAGTTGAATTTTCTTGCGAAAGGCCAGACGCTCGGCCATCAGGAACGCGACATAGAGGCTGATCAGAAAGAACTGGTTCAGCAGGGACGTAGCGCTGCCCAGCAACAGGCGTGCGACATAGGTCATGTCGATGCTGACCAGATTGTCGCGGATGAAAGTGGTGACGTCGTTGCCGACAAGACCGGTTATGCGCTCAACCGCCCCGTCGAACTGGTTTTCGTACGTGCTGACGGACCGTGCAAACTGCGTTGCCTGACTGCCCAGCACGTACATGATCATGAACAAACCCGCCAGAACGATGGTCACACCAGCGATATTTGCCAGCCAGACTGGAGCGCGGGTTAGCGCGACGACGCGGTCGCTCAGCGCAATGATCAGAACGTTGACCAGCAGTGCCATGGCAAGCGGGATCAGGAAGTTCGCTCCCGCATAAAGCCCCAGCACCATCAGCGCCGCGATAATGCAGGTGTCGCGGACAACAGACAGTTTTAGCCTGGGGCGAGCCGTGAAATCTTCCTGATCCGGGATCATTCAGTATCCTGTTTATCTGTTCTTAAGCAGGCTAGTGATCGTCCCGCTTTGCCCAATCCTGCACCTGCATTCCGGTTTTAGCAATGCAGTCAGCGGTTTGCAGACCGGCTTTTGTCACTTTGATACCGATGACGGGTTCTGTGTTTTATTTCGGCGGGTTAGGGTTGCAGGATGACAAAACCCACGATTCCCCCATTTGGCCGCCCGCTTCAGGCGTTATGGCTGGCACTTCGCCGGTTCGTCAGGAAAAACGGACCTGTCATGAGCAGCCATGTCGCCATGTCGCTGATGATGGCCCTGTTTCCCTTTGTGTTGTTCACCGTGGCGCTGGCAGGGGCATTGTCGCAGGACTATGTCACTGATGAGTTGATTGATCTGCTATTCGGGGCATGGCCCAAGGATGTTGCGGACCCGATCGTGGCCGAATTGCGTGCGGTTCTGGCCGGTGCCGGGTCGGGCGTGATTACGCTGGGTGGCCTGCTTGCGATCTACTTTGCTTCCAACGGGGTTGCCGCAGTACGCGCAGCGATGAATCAGGCCTATCACGATCAGGACAGTTGGCCTTTTTGGAAAACCCGGCTTTTGTGTCTGGTTCTGGTTATCCTTGGCGGTTCGGCAATCCTTGTTATTGCAACGGTCGAGGTGGTCTTGCCAGTCTACACGAAACTGGTGGCAGAGCATACCGAAGCTCCGGTAGCGGACTGGCTGTCCGTAGATCGCCTGCGGTGGACGTTTACCGTGGCCGTTCCGGCAGGCACTGTCCTGCTGGCACATCTAATTCTGCCAACCCGCAGGCACAGCCTGACCCAGATCCTGCCCGGCGTCATACTGACATTGGTTTTGTGGGCAGCTGGCGGATGGGCATTTTCAGTCTATATCAGCCAGTTCGCCACCTACAGTGCCACATATGCGGGTTTGGCCGGGGCAATGGCCGCGTTGATTTTCCTGTATCTGTGTTCTGCGATGCTGATCCTTGGCGCTGAATACAACGGCGCATTGATCGACCTTCGGAACGCCGCTGAAGGAGATATGGCATGAGATTTGCCATTCTGGCGGCTTGTTTAACCCTCGCAAGTGAAGGGCAGGCGCAGTCACTGGAATATGTGGGCTCAGATCGGTGTTCAGACTGCCATCAGCACGAGGCCGAGGCATGGGCTTCGTCTCATCATGCCTTGGCCTGGACGGAAGTTGGCGACGGCCATCTGGTCGCCGATTTCGATGGAACCCGGTTCGTGCAGAACGGGATGACGGTTGAATTTACTAAACAGGCAGACAGGTTCACAGCTCGTGTAACGGAAAAAGACGGAGCGACGACGGCATATGATGTGCATTCCGTCGTTGGACTCGCACCTCTGCAACAATATCTGTTTGAAACCGAACCGGGGCGGTTGCAAAGCTTTGATGTGGTTTGGGATACCGAGCAGAAGCGCTGGTATCACTTATACCCCGATCAGGATCTGCCACCAGAAGACGGGCTGCACTGGACGGGCCCTTACAAGAACTGGAACGCGCGCTGCGCCGAATGTCACGCCACAGGGTTTGAAAAGAACTACGACGCGCAATCCAGAACATACTCTTCTCGACAGGCCGAGATTGGTGTTGGCTGCGAGGCCTGCCATGGACCGGGGTCAGCTCATATCGATTGGACCAAAGGGCAGAGCGTTACTGAGGGGCTGAGTGATACAGGCTTTTCGATGAGCTGGGGCAAAGGCCAGACCGAGGCTGAGATCCAGCAATGCGCCGGGTGTCATTCGCGGCGCGAGGCACATGGCAACGGAAACCCTTTGCCGGGAACCTCGTATCATGATGCCTATAACCTGGCTGTGTTGCGGCCCGGTTCGTATCATCCAGACGGGCAGATACTGGATGAGGTCTACGTTTACGGCTCATTCCTGCAATCCAAAATGTATGCCCGAGGGGTCGGGTGCATGAACTGCCACGAGCCACACAGTGCGCAGTTGAAGGCCGAAGGCAACGGTATTTGTACCCAATGTCATTCCACGGCCGGAAACCCTGATTTCCCGACGCTGGCGAAACAGGAATACGATACACCCAATCACCATCATCACGTTACGGATAGCGCGGGTGCCCAGTGCAAAAGCTGCCACATGATCGAACGTACATATATGGGCGTGGACGGTCGCCGGGATCACAGCTTTCGCGTGCCGCGACCGGATTTGGGATTGGGGGCTGATGCCTGCACTGATTGCCACCAGAATAAGGATCAGGTCTGGGCTGCCAGCCGGATAAAAGGCTGGTTTCCTGACACAGCCAATCGGGCCCCGCATTATGGCACGGTGTTCAAAGCTGCTGCCGATGGCCATTTGAACACGCCAGAGGGTTTGATTGCTGTCGCAACGGACCCCTCGCAACCCGCTATCGTGCGGGCAACAGCAGCGTATCTGCTGCAACCTTTTGGCTCGCTTGAGGTTGCCGCGTATACAGCGCCACTGTTGCAGGAAGGCGATCCGCTGATACGCGCAAATGCAGCAGCCTTGCAGCGTCAGGCGAGCGCTACGGATCGTGCTCAAAGGTTAGAACCCCTTTTGTCTGATCCGTTTCGCAACGTTCGCATTGCCGCCGCCAAGGAGTATCTGAGTATCCCTCCTCAAGCCCTGACACCTCAGCAACAGGATCTGACCGAGCAGGGGATGGCCGAATGGCAGGCGGCGATCTCGAACAGGCTGGATGCCCCGGAAACACATCTGGTTCTGGGGGGGATGGCCTTGACGCTGCGCAACGCCCCGGCTGCCGAACGGGCATTTCGTGAGGTTGTAGCGCTGGATCCTCAGCGCGCCGAAGCGTGGCCCATGGTGGTGCAGCTGGCACAGATCAATCGCGGCCCGGAAGCCGCACGTATCGCCCTGCGAGAAGCCTTGGGCAGATTGCCCGATGACCCGGCCTTGCTGCAATTGCTGCAACAACTGGGGCCCTGATCCGGCACAGGTTTGCCCGATTTGTTCCAACTTCACGGCAAAATTTCACGCTAACAGCATTTCAGATTTGCTGTTTTGAGGTGATGTATGTCCGCGGATTCAACAAGACAGAAAGCAACCGGGACGAACCCCGCTACGCTGGCGCAGCGCATTGAAGAGCTGCGCAATCGCGAGCCTGTATATGTTTCGCACGGGGATACACTGATGTTGCAGGGTATGGCCGCGACGTCGCTGCGCGAACAACGGCTGACCGGGAACCGTATCCGATTGGAAGATTAAGTTTAGCCGCGAAACCCTGTTGCAACAACGAATTTTTCCGAACTGTCCGAACGGGACGCGGGCGGTTTCACATGCGCCACTTTCTGAAATTTCTGCTTCAGAAGTTTTTGCAATTCGCCCTCGGCACCGCCGGCAAGAACCTTGGCTACGAATGTGCCACCTTCTTCCAGCACATCAAACGCGAAATGGGCCGCAGTTTCACACAGTGCGATGATCCGAAGATGGTCGGTCTGCTTGTGACCCGAGGACGCCGCTGCCATGTCCGACATCACCACATCCGCTTTGCCACCCAGCCAGTCCTTGACCTTCTGGTCGGCGTCATCCTCCATGAAGTCCAGCACATGAGTATCGGCACCCGCAACCGGTTCGACTTCCTGCAAGTCGATGCCCAGCACAGTTCCGATCCGTTTCCCTGACTTTTCGCCAAGCGCGTTTACGCGTTTGACTGCAACCTGGCACCAGCCACCGGGCGCGCACCCCAAGTCAACAACCCGTGCTCCGGGTACGAGAAAGCGGAACTTGTCGTCTAGCTCCATGATCTTATACGCGGCCCGCCCCCGGTATCCTTCGGTCTGGGCGCGCTTGACATAGGGATCGTTCAGCTGTCGTTCGAGCCAGCGGGTCGAACTCAGCTTGCGACCACGTGCGGTTTTTACCTTTACCTTCAGGTCACGCTGACCGCGCCCCGAGTTGTTTTTGCCAGTTGGTGTCTTCGCCATCAGAACGGTCCGTCTTCCAGTACCCCGTCCGCGCTCATCTGTGCATAAAGCAGGCCCTCGCGTAGCCCCCGATCTGCCACGGAAAGGCGATCAGTGGGCCAGCAGCGCAACAATGCCTGCAAAATGGCCGAGCCGGACATGATCAGGGCCTGCCGGTCTTCACCAATCCGAGGATCCCGGCGGCGCCCATGAGGGCCGAGTTCTAAATACCCGCGTATCACTTTGTCAATCTGATCACTGGTCATACGCAGCCCGTCAACCTTGGTCCGGTCATAGCGCTTCAGGCCAAGATGCGATGCCGCAACCGTAGTGACAGTTCCGCTGGTGCCGACGATCTGAAAACCTTCGCGGGTCTGTTCATCTTTGTAAGGTGCGAAATCGGCCAGGTTTTCTTCGAAAAACCAGCTCATCAATGCAAAGCGAGCGGCGTCGTTTTCGACGTCATTGAACTGATCCCGCAACGTGGCAACACCCAGCGGTACGCTGATCCAGTCTACAACTTTTGCAGCCGGAAAAGGGCTGTCGACCGTGTGAAACCCGTTGTGCAAACGCATGATCGCAGCCGGGCGGTCACGGCGAGGGACGGACGAAATGTCGATCCAGACCAGCTCGGTCGAACCGCCGCCAATATCGACAACCAACAGCTGTTCGGTCTTGGTGGACACCAGCGGGGCGCATGAAATCACCGCCAAACGGGCTTCTTCTTCGGGTTGGATGATTTCAAGCGTCAGCCCGGTTTCGCGTTTGACCTGTCGGATGAATTCGCGGGAATTCTTAGCGCGGCGGCAGGCCTCGGTTGCGATCAGACGCATCCGTTTTACTTTGTTCCGCTTCAGCTTTTGTTGACAGATTCTCAGCGCCTGGACGGTGCGTGCCATCGACGCCCGCGACAGACGTCCGGTGCGTTCCAGACCCGCGCCCAATTGCACGGACTTGGAGAAGCTGTCAACCACATGAAACCCGCTGCCCTTGGGCTGGGCTATTAACATGCGGCAACTATTTGTTCCCAAATCCAGAGCCGCATACAGGGCATCCGGATCGGGTCTTGCCGGCGCGGGGCTTTCGACCGCTTTCGGGAACGCGCCCGCACCTTTGGGACGCTTGGGCGCCATCGTAACGCCCTCCGATTTTCGAGTTGATTTGACCCTAGGCGGGGCGTCGTCGACGTGCAAGCGATTTCCATTTCAAATTTGGCTTGGATGTCACACGCCGTTCATACTGAGGTGCGATTTGATCTTTGATCCCGGTTGAGGGATTCTTGATCGCAATCAGCCGCAGACGGAGCCTGCCATGAAAGATAAACGTGTCCTGACCTTTGACGAATTCGATGAAATGGTGAACCCGCGCCCAGAGGAATGTGAGTTTGACCGCGTCGTTGAACGTGCCCTGTCACGTCGTGGATTTCTGGGCGGCGTATTGGCGGTGGGAAGTTTCACGGCTTTGGGCGGGTCGCTGCTTCCGACTGGTGCGCGCGCAGCCGCAGATCGATTTGCGTTTGAGGCGATTCCGGCGTCAACTGCCGATGACGTCATCGTGCCGCCGGGCTACAAGGCCGAGGTGATGGTGCGCTGGGGCGACCCGCTTTGGTCTGATGTGCCCGAATTTGATCCGGCCACCCGTGGAACCGCTGCCAGCCAAGAGCGCGCATTTGGTGATAACACCGACGGTCAGGATGTGTTTTTGCACGAGGGTCACGTTCTACTGGTCGTGAACAACGAATACACCAATCGCGATATCCTTTGGGGCAACAACCCGGACGCCAAAGCCGCCTCGGATGACGATGTCGCCAAAGGCATGATGGCGCATGGTGTGACGGTGGTCGAGATTGCGGTTACCGACGGCAAATGGGGCATCGTCAAGGATAGCTCGTATAACCGCCGCATCACGCCGCAGACAGACATGTCATTGACGGGGCCTGCCGCTGGCCATGATCTGCTGAAAACTGCCGCCGATCCGACAGGCACCATCTGTAAAGGCACCTGGAACAACTGTGGTAATGGCATGACCCCATGGGGGACGTATTTGGCCTGTGAAGAGAATTTCAATGGTTACTTCTCGACTGAGGACGAAAACCATGAGGTCAGCGCCGAACTTCAGCGCTACGGCGTTTCGTCCAAGGACTGGGGATACGGATGGGCCGGAATTGACGAGCGTTTCGACGTCTCGAAAAACCCTAACGAACCGAACCGCGCAGGCTATGTTGTCGAAATCAATCCGACCGAGCCAACCTCGACCCCTCGTAAGCTGACCGCGCTCGGTCGGTTCAAGCACGAAAACGCCGAGGCCATTGTGAACAATGACGGTCGTGTCGTTGTCTACATGGGTGATGATGAACGGGGCGAGTTCCTGTACCGCTTTGTCTCGGAAGGTTTTTATGCCGCTGGGGTGGACACGCATGCGCTGCTTGAGAACGGTACGTTGTCGGTTGCAAAGTTCAACGACGACGGGACTGGTGAGTGGCTGGACCTGACCCCCGAAACAACTGGTATGACGTCGCAGGCCGAAATCTGCATCCATACGCGGCAAGCAGCATCGGCTGTTGGCGCGACCACCATGGACCGCCCGGAATGGGTTGCGGCCAACCCGAACGCGCCCGAGGTCTATTGCTGCCTGACCAACAACAAGAACCGCGGTGTGAAACCGAATGCCGGTGGCGACGACACTTCGGTCAACGGGCCGAATCCGCGCGAGGCGAACAAATACGGTCAGATCGTGCGCTGGCGCCCTGAAGGCGGAGACCATGGCGCATCGGGTTTCGAATGGGACCTGTATGTACTGGCCGGAAACCCGACCGTGCATCAGGATGCGTATGGCGGTTCGGACAATGTCAACGCCGACAACATGTTCAACTCGCCCGACGGTCTGAAGTTTGACAGCAACGGCCTGCTGTGGATCCAGACCGACGGCAAATACAGCAACGAGGGCGACTTCGAAGGGCAGGGGAACAACCAGATGCTGGCAGGCGACCCGGTTACCGGTGAAATCCGTCGTTTTCTGGTTGGCCCGAACGAGTGTGAGATCACTGGGCTCAGCTGGTCGCCGGATCGCCGCACCATGTTTGTTGGTATTCAACACCCCGGTGAAGACGGTAATAGCCACTGGCCCGACGGTGGTAACTCGGTTCCACGTTCAGCCATCATTGCGGTTACTCGTGAAGACGGTGGGTTGGTCGGTTAACCTTGGCAAGACGCGTTGAAACAAGCCTCGGGCGGGTCATGCCGTCCGGGGCTTTTTGTTCATTATGCAATGCTCTCATAGTGACAATGAGAATTTTGGTATGCGTTTTTGCCGCGAGACGGGTTAAAACCCCGCCACGCCACCGTGGGCGAAAAGGTCGCTTGAAAAGCGCCGGGTGTCGAAAACCGACCGACCAATCCCCACATTGAAGTTTAGAACCGGCCCATCGGGTTAGGAGGAATCACAGTAATGCCTGACGTCACCATCGTGTACTGGCGCGACATTCCCGCTCAGGTCATCGTCGGCAAAGGCCGTCGCGGCGCGAAGCGGCAACTGGAAGAACGGTTCGAGCAAGCCATCGACCGCGCCGCCATGAAGGTAAACGCAAAGGACAGTGATGCCTATCTGGCTGAATGGCGCAAGGCCGAGCCTTTTGTGGTTGATGGCGACCCGGCAGAAGTAGCCGAGGCCGAGGCCCTGCGTCTGGAAAAGGAATACGATCAGGACCGCATTAAAGCGCTGATCGCAAATGACGGTTGGGCATAAGCCCGGATCTTAATGGGAGGCCTCAATGGCTTTGCTGAACTTCAAGAAACGTGATGTGGTCGAAAACAGCCCTGTGAACCCGACTGTCGAAGCCTTCCTGCAAGGCTATTCGATCGAGGTCATGCCGCGGACCGCCGAAAAGGTCGAGGATTTCCGCGCGCTGCTGCCCGAAGGCACACGCGTCTACATTGCCCATATCGAAGGCACCCCGATTGAAGACATGGTCAAGACAGCCAAGCGGATTGCGGCCGAAGGCTATCCTGTCATGCCCCACTTCCCGGCGCGGATCATCAAGGATGCGGCGACGTTGGAAAACTGGATCTCGATGTACCAGGGCGAGGCGGGCGTCGAGCAGGCGCTGTTGCTGGCCGGTGGTGTGACAAAACCGCATGGCGATTTCGACAGTTCCATGCAGCTGATGGAAACCGGTCTGTTCGACAAGGCAGGGTTCAAGCGTCTTCATGTTGCCGGTCACCCCGAGGGTAACAAGGACATCGATCCCGATGGGTCCACCAAGAACGTCGATGACGCCCTGCGCTGGAAACAGAAATTCAACGAAACCACGGATGCCGAGATGGCCCTGGCAACTCAGTTTGCCTTCGATGCCAAGCCGATCATCGCCTGGGCGGATGGTCTGAAAGAGGCAGGTATCGACCTGCCCATCCACATTGGTATCGCCGGTCCGGCCAAACTGCAGACCCTGATCAAGTTCGCAATTGCTTGCGGCGTCGGCCCGTCGCTGAAAGTTCTGCAAAAGCGCGCCATGGATGTGTCGAAGCTTCTGTTGCCCTATGAACCGAACGATGTTGTGACTGAATTGGCCAACTACAAAGCGGCCAACCCGGATTTCAACATCACCAACGTGCACTTCTTCCCGCTGGGCGGGATCAAAACCAACGCCAACTGGGCGATCAATAATGGCGGTGCCTCGGCGCAGCCTGCAAACTCCTAAGGAACGGACATGACCCGTACAGTCTTAGAATCAAAAACAAAAACTGCCGTTCTGGGCTTTGATGAACCGTTCTGCGTGATCGGAGAGCGGATCAACCCGACCGGTCGGAAAAAGCTGGCGGCCGAACTGGAAGCAGGCGATTTCTCGACCGTCGAGAAGGATGCGCTGGCGCAGGTGATGGCGGGCGCGACCGTTCTGGATATCAACGCGGGCGTCGTCTACAACTCGAACCCCAACCCGAACGAGACCGAACCGCCACTGATGCGCAAGATCGTTGAGCTGGTACAGGGTCTGGTCGAAGTTCCGCTGTGTATCGACTCGTCGGTACCCGGTGCTCTGGAGGCGGGTCTTGAGGCGGCGGAAGGTCGCCCGCTGCTGAACTCGGTCACCGGTGAGGAAGAGCGTCTGGAACTGGTTCTGCCGCTGGTCAAAAAATACAATGTTCCTGTTGTGGCAATCTCGAACGACGACACAGGTATTTCGGAAGACCCCGATGTCCGTTTCGAAGTGGCCAAAAAGATCGTTCAGCGTGCTGCCGATTTCGGAATCCCTGCGCATGACATCGTTGTTGACCCGCTGGTCATGCCGATTGGCGCGATGGCAACAGCTGGTCAGCAGGTGTTTGCTCTGGTTCGCCGCCTGCGCGAGGAACTGGGTGTGAACACCACCTGTGGTGCATCCAACATCTCGTTCGGCCTGCCGAACCGCCACGGCATCAACAATGCCTTCCTGCCGATGGCAATGGGTGCCGGCATGACCTCGGCGATTATGAACCCGGTGGCTCTGCCAGTGACGCAGGCAAAAATTGCCGAGAAAAAAGAAGCCCTTGCCGCAGCTGGCATCATTCTGCCAGAAGGTATGGATGACGAGGCGTTCGTTCAGATGTTCGGCCTGGGCTCCACCAAGCCGCGCGCCGGTAAAGAGATGGAGGCCATCCGCGCCGCCAACCTGCTGACCAACAACGACCCGCATGGTGGTGAGTGGATCCGGTTCAACAAATCACCTGACGAGGCTGGTGGCGCAGCCAGTGGTCGTCGCGGCGGTGGCCGTCGTCGCCGCGCCTGATTGCATCAACAAAGACAGCTAAGGCCGGGCACTGCGCCCGGCCTTTTCGTTTGACCCTGATCAATGTCGATTTTGCGTAATGGTTCAGGATATCCTGATCCGGGACGCAACGATCAGGTGGCACGATGAGCAAACATCACCCCCCGAAACTCTCAGAAGCGGATCTGACCAAGCGGTTGGGCAAAAAGGAGTATTTCGAGCAACTGATTGATCTTCAGGCCAAACTGGCCAGGATTCAGCAAGCTTATCTGTTTCACGGGCTAAAGGGTGTGCTGGTGTTCGAGGGTTGGGATGCGGCAGGCAAGGGGGGAACCATTCGCAGGATCAGCCAGGCTCTGGACCCGCGCAGCTTTAAGGTCTGGCCAATTGGGGCACCCCGGAACTACTACCTCAACCGGCATTACCTGCTGCGGTTTTGGGAACGTTTGCCACCGTCCGGAGCGATATCAGCATTTGACCGCAGCTGGTACGGGCGCGTGTTGGTTGAGCGGATCGAGAACCTGACCCCGGAAACACGCTGGCGCGCTGCCTATCAGGAAATCAATGATTTCGAACGCATGCTGGTCGACGATGGTGCCCGGATCGTCAAGCTGTTCTTCCACATCTCTGAAGATGAACAGATGCAGCGGTTTACAGAACGGCTAAGAAACCCGTTGAAGCGCTGGAAGCTGACGTACGAGGATTTCAGGAATCGCGAGAAATGGGATGTTACCGAGGTCGCCGTGGATGAAATGTTGGCCCGGACGTCAACCGATCTGGCGCCGTGGCACGTAATACCGGCCAATAACAAAAGATATGCGCGCATCAGCGCCATGAAGGCCATTGTCAAAACGTTTTCAGCAGGGGTCGATCTGAACCCGCAACATCTGGACAGCCGCACGCTTGAGGCGGCCATCCAGGCTTTGGATGTTGATGACTCGCTGATCGACAGCCTTCGTGCGCGGACTGAGTGATATTTTCCGGGCGAGCTGAAACGATCCGGCTTGCGCGTCAGGGAACTCTGGTTATATCTCAGAGGTGCGGCGGGTATGATGTAATGGTAGCCTGTCAGCTTCCCAAGCTGAACGCGCGGGTTCGATTCCCGCTACCCGCTCCAGAACTCTCAGGTCAGACGGCGATTTCCGGTGAAGGCCTGCTCTGGCAGGCATGGGGGTCTTTTCGGGACGTTCCACCAAATTGATTTATGCCTGTAGATAGTCCCGGTTTGGGGCATCCCCCTTGCGATTGGTAGGTTCCGGGCGTCTTATGATAGAGTGACCCCATCACTGTTGAGCAGAGCCCAACTATGCGGGAAATTGATCAGACCGGCACGAGAACCCCCCAAGAGCCTTGCGCAGGTGATGTTCATGCCTTTCTGGAGAGCCTGACCGGCCCGTCCCGTGGAACGGTTTCCTGGCTTGTCGACAGCGCATTGACTGTTTCTGTTGGCGAAGGCCGTGCGCTAGGCCTACGCCTGAAAGACAACACACCGCCCCATGACGAAGATATCGCAACGCTTCAGTGGACCGAGGGGGGCTATGTGCTCAACGCGCTGGCAGGGCAAGACATCTGGGTCAATGGCCACAAGATTGTGTCGGCAACGCTGAAACACGGCGACATGATCGAGTTTGGCGAATTGGGCCCGATCTCCCGATACCGCATATGTACTCAGAGGTTTCCCATTCGTCATACGGTCGAGGATATCCTGAGCGACGCCTATGCCTATGCGCGGTCAAGTCGCCGACCCTTTGCCCAAAGAATGTCGGGTGCGCTGCGTGAGAGTGGGCGAAGGCTTGTTTCTCAAACCACTATGTTCTTCAGGATTACGGTAGTAGCCGCGATTGCGCTGATCGCAGGTCTGCTGTTCCTGCTTTATCAAAACGACCGGAGACTGGCCGACAGCCTGCAACAGGAAGCTCGCAAGATTGAAGCTGTGGCGACCATGCTTAGCCAGACGCGGGAAGATGTTCTAACCCCCGAAGATCTTGTGGCGTTGAGGGAAGCCTTTCAGAACCAGCTGATATCAACTGAGCAGCGGTTGGGTACCCTTGAACAACGCGCGGGGGCGTCTACGCGGGTCATCACCGCCTCTACTCAATCCGTGGCTTTCATTCAGGGCGCCTACGGATTGCGTCATATCGAAAGCGGTAAACTGCTGCGCCACGTGTTGGGGCCGAACGGAGAGAAGTTGCAAACACCCTTCGGACAACCCTGGATCGAACCGGACGCAACGGGTGAGCCCGCAGAGTTCCAGTTCACTGGCACCGGATTTCTGCTGGAGGGTACGCCGCTGATGGCCACCAACCGCCACGTTGCCTTGCCCTGGACATCCGGCGACCAAGCTCAGGCACTGAAAAACGCAGGTCTTGAGGCCGAGATGCTTCGGTTGCTGGCCTATCTGCCAGGTCAGACCGATCCGATCGAGGCTACTTTGGACCGGTTCAGTGAAACCGCTGATCTGGCACTTTTGTCGGTTGATCCAAACCGTATCGAGGGGCTGGGATTGCCACTGGCGGAAGATCTTCCACGAAGCGGTGACGAAGTCTTTCTGCTGGGGTATCCTACTGGCCTGAAATCATTAATTGCGCAGGCGGGGCCGGAGTTTCTGAATACGCTCGAAAAAGACGGGTCCGTCAATTTCTGGACGATCGCCGCACGGTTATCTGCGCAAAACCAGGTTCAACCTCTCGCCAGCCGAGGAATTGTGGCGCAGACAAGCCCGGGTGCAGTCGTTTATGACGCTGAAACAACGTCAGGAGGAAGCGGAGGGCCGGCCCTGAACCGCAAGGGAGAGGTGGTCGCGATTAACGCCGCGATCCTGCCAGAGTTCGGGGGCTCGAACATCGGGGTTCCGGTTTTGCACCTGAAAACCTTGCTGAGAGAAACTGTCAGCCAGTAATCAGTCGTTGGTCTGGAACGGCGATTTTTGAACAAGGAATACGACCACCAACGGAACGATCACAGAAATCAGGCCCACGGCGATCAACAGGTGCCCAAGTTGGCCGTAATCGGCAATCGATGTGACGACACCGGTTTCCGGGTCGGTTACCGCGCGCGACACCACGAAAATCTGGTTCAGGTATTTCGTTGCCAAACTGCTGGCCGACAATGCCATGTTGGTGAATGACGCCATGACGGCAAAGAAAGTTGCCTTCAGATGCACAGGAGCATTACGTGCGATCCAGGCCAGCATCGGAACCATCGCGATTTGACCCAGCGGAGATTCAACTGCGGTGTCGAGGACTGCGATGAACCTTGCGTCTACGATCCCGCCGGTATGCGCAGATGTCCATTCATGCACGCCGTAATACAGCGCAAGGTTGGGCAGGGCGAGGACCCCCGACGCGATGGTCAGAATGATGACGACCTGCGCAATCGAGCGGTTGGCCATAAACGGTCTCAGGACGATGAGCCCCACCAATGCAAGCAGGGACGTCAGAAGCGCCAGGATTGCCAGGAACTGCTCGTCAAACCCCAACTCGTCGATTTCGAACCAGGTCAACCCCGGCCCGGGCAGAGGAACCGCACGAAACACGAAAATGATTATCGCCGTACCAATCAGGGCCTTTGCCTGATTTGGGTTCAGTTCCTTCACCAAGCGTGACATCAGGTACAAGATCACACTCAGAGAGACTGCAAAAATAGTTTCCTGGGCGAGTTGGAATTTCGATGTTCCTAACACGATACTCAATACAACAAAGGCGAGACCGCCCAGCAGGATCGGCCATTTGACCTCGGTGGTTTCGTCATGGGTATGAGGGGGATGACCTTGGCGAAGACGTTGACGCTGTATCAAACTATGCAAAACCACACCGCTGACGGACAGCAGTGGAATGACAAGCGCGATCAGGTAGACGTTGCCATACAATGCAAGGCGGTCTGATTTCTGCATGCCCTCGGTTCCCGAGAACACCCAGATATTGACCGCGGCAACGGCTGCAAAACCGGAGAAAATGGCGATCCTGCCCAGTGTTTGCATAGTTGTATGCTGTGCACGGGTTTCCTCGGGCGAAAACGGCTGCCCGTCGGGATTGATCTTTGGAACGGCTTCGACTGTCATCGCGTCGGCGACAACATCCTGAATGGCATAGCCGGAAGGCGCCAAGAGCAGGGCAATGATGTACCAGTGTTCCAGCGGCATGACGTCAGCCATATGTCCGGGAAAGGCTACAAGCCCATACATGGTGAGCAGGGACAAGGTGATCAGGGTTGCCCCCAATAGGATCAGCAATGACTTCCACCGCCAAAACAGATCAACAATATGACCCAGCGGCATTTTCAGGATCCAGGGAAGCCCGGCCCAAAATGCCAGCCCGGCAACAAAGGATGCGGATAGGTTAAGGTAGTCCTTAAGAAAGAAGGCGCCGACGACTGATGTCAGGCCAGAAACACCGGCGGCAAAATAGACCATGAGCGGTGGCAGGTAGGACCATTGCATCTGTCGGGCCAGATCAACAAAGGTTCTATGCCACCATGCAGAAAGCCGCACTCTTGTAGAAGGCTGGTCAGTGGTCATGTTCACGTAAATCGCATCGCAGGATTTCCTTGACCTAATGACACAGGGTTACAGAAATGCGGATGCAAAAAGCAATAAACTGGTCACCACCCCAAAGAGGGGAACAACAAGCGGCACGCGGAACTGCGGTTCATCGGTTTCAGCCTGGGTCTTCAAAAGGATCAGTGACAGATTGACCAGCACAAAGACTCCCAGAACAATTTGAGACGTCCGCTCGGCCAGAATGGCGATTGGAAGCGTTTGGGTCAGCAACAGGATTATCGCCGTGACCATGATTGTCGCTACCGTTGGCGTCTGAGTGACCTGAGATACCTTAGCCAGGAACTTTGGCAAATGATCCCGATCCGCGAGCCCGTAAATCACGCGGGATGCCATGATCATCTGGATCAGAACACCATTGATCGTCGCAACGATGGCAATGGCTGAAAACCCCTGCTGGATAACATCGGGCGCGTCCGTAAAAATCAGGGCCAGCGGCGCGGCGGACTTCGAAAGGACATCGATCGGCACCACATACAGAACAGTCATGGACGTACCAAGATACAAGATCGTAGCCAGAATAAGCGTCAACAGGATCGCTTTCGGGATTGTTCCGGCGGGGTCTTTAACTTCTTCAGCGACATTCGCCATGTCCTCGAAACCCACAAAGGCGAAAAACGCCAGAAGCGAAGCGGCCAATATCCCTCTCCAGGCGTTTGGGTCCAGCCCGGGAACCATCTGGGTGAGCGCATAGCCCTGAGGCTCAGGAAGGGACAGGCCCCAACCAATAACGACGAGTAGCCCGCTGATTTCTATGATGGTAATGACTGCCGCCACCATTACCGACTGCGTGATCCCCCATAGGGCGATCAGCCCCATGACCAGAACTACACCGATTGTCAGACTTGAAATGCCTAAACCTGTAAGCGTTTGAAGGTACGACGCGGCCCCGATAGCCACGGCCGAGGCCGAGATGATGCCCGAGGCGGCCACGGCGAGACCGACCAGCACGGCCATCCAGCTTTTCTGAAACCCTGCTTCGACATAAGCGGCTTCACCCGCACTCACAGGATATCGGGTTGCCAGTTCTGCGTAGGACAGGGCAGTCAGCGCAACAACAAGCGCGGCAATCAGGAACGAAACAGCGGCAAATGGGCCCGCAATCCCGGCCGTCGCACCAACAAGCACGTATATTCCAGCGCCGACGGTTACCCCAAGCCCATAGAGCGTGAGCAGCGGGGTCGTCAGCGCCCGTCGCAGCTTTGGTGTATTTTGTTCAACGATGGACATCATCTATCCGCCAATTGGAATGCGTTGCGTGTCTTGGGTTGGCATTAAAGTTTCTCTGCTTGGTCCCGTTGCCTCGATCATATGAGTGACTGACGTGCGTTTTGTCCCGAGAAGCCAGAGCGTAGTCGGCAGAAGAGCGCGCCTCGCATTTGCCGCGCCCGTGGAGTGAAACCTTCGCGCCGTTGAAATACTGATCACCGGTAAATTTGCTTGGGGTCAGGCAGGTGAGCGTCGGGCCCGTTGATATATTCGTACTTCACTATGTGGTCGTATTGCGTGCTTTGATTCAGGTCAATGAAAGCGGATCGTCACACTGAATCGTAGACCGGTGCGCCTTTTACACGCAATGAACCGCCGAACTTTCTGAGCCTTAAGGAATGCGGTCAAGCAGGGAGTCTCGGGTGACCAAATAGGTCGAAAGCTCCAAAGACTGGCCCGCAGAGTTCGTTTCGATCATCCGTATCAACTCCTGCGCAGCTTTTTGACCCATTTCACGGTGGGGTACGTGAACCGTTGTCAGGGCAGGGCTGACAATGCGCGCGATTTCGATGTCGTCAAAGCCGGTAATCGACACGTCTTCGGGCACTCGGAGCCCCATTTTTTGCGCCTGTCTCAATGCGCCGACAGCCAGAACATCGTTTCCGCACAAAACGGCGGTCGGCGGCGTGTCAGTCGCCATGAGATCCCTGAACGCCGTCGCGCCATTTTCGAATTCATACGTGGTTTCGATCACCATTAGGTCATCCGGCTGCAAGCCGTGGTCAGCCATGGCGCTTTTTATCCCTGCGATCCTGAGCCGCGCCCGATCATTGCCCGAACTGATACCCGATATCGTCGCAAGACGCGTATGCCCCTGTCTGATGATCTGGTCTGCCAGCGCTTTCATGGCTTTGCGGTTGTCAAACCCAACGGACGGCACAGGTTTGTCCGGCAGAAAGGACCAGGCAACCAGCGCGGGCACTTTCCGTCTATCCAGGTAATCATAGATATCTGCGTCCCTGTCATGACCGATCAGCAACAGCCCGTCTGCACCCCGTGCAACCAATGTTCGGATCTGATCCTTTTCCGCTTCGGGCTCATAGGCTGAACTGGAGACCAGCAATGTGTAGCCACGCTGATGTATCGCTTCCTGAAACGCTTGCAACCCCCTTGCGAATATAGCGTTTTCCATGGTTGGGATGATGGCGCCAATGGTAAATGACCGCTTGGCCGCCATCACGCGGGCCGCGAAATTTGGCGTGTACCCCAATTCTTCGACCGTCGACAGGACACGCTTGCGCGTTGCTTCAACAACTTGCTGCGGGTTGTTCAGACACCGGGACACTGTCGCGGTCGAAACGCCCGCGGCCTTGGCAACGTCATCCAGTGTCGGAGCAGACCGATGTTTTGACATTCTCGAACTCTCAATTCTGGTTGGCTTAAGTTAATCGCATTTTTCAGATGATGAAAGGGTCAATGTAAGCGCTTGCAATATTGATGTAAGCGCTTACAAAGGTGTTGAGCCGATTCTGAAAGGGAGTCCCGGAAATGGTCCTTGCTGCATCTATCGTCGTTTTCGCGATCTATTTCGCCAACGTTGCTTTGGGTGCTTTCGCAGGCCGCGCGTTTCTTGGCGACGTAGGAGAGATGTTGGTTCTGTTCGCGGCGTCGATTTTGTTCGTTGTCGCAATTCTGAAAAAGGAAGCTGACCGAAACGCAACGAACGGCAGCTGAACTTTTGTTTGGGAGGGCAATTCATGAACAACGACAAGATTGAACTGGCGTCAGCAGAGCGTCGCAACTTTCTGAAGCTGAGCGCAAGTGGCGCGTTCACAGCCGCATTGGTTGCCGGGGCTGGGGGTGTTTTGTGGTCTTCAGAGGCCGCCGCGCAAACCGCAAAAGAAGAGAGTGAGCGTGAGAAGGCCGCTGACCATGTTATGACGGTGGCGACAGCCTATGTGCTGGGCGCGTCGCGCAGCTATCCCATCATGCAGTTGGACCTGAAGGAAAACATCCAGAATGCCACCAACGGCAAGGTCTATGTCAAATTGGCCCCCGGTGGCCAGCTAGGCGCGGGCGGCGCGCTGGTGCAGAAAGTACAGGGTGGAACGATTCAGGCCGCGCAGCATTCTCTGTCGAATTTTGCGCCTTTTGCGTCCACGGTCGACCTGATCAACATGCCGTATCTGTGCGGGTCGAACCAGCGCTTCACCAACCTTGTCCATTCAGACACGTGGAAAAGCGAAGTCCACCCCAAGGTCGAGGCGGCTGGCTTCAAAGCCTTGTTCTACGTGAATATCGATCCGCGTGTTGTCGCAGTCCGGCAGGGTGGCAATGCGGTCATAACACCGGGGGACATGGGCGGGATCAAGTTCCGCGTTCCCGGTTCGAAGATGCTGCAACAATACTATCGCATGGTTGGTGCCAACCCGACGCCTGTGGCATGGGGTGAAACACCTTCGGCGATCAAGCAGGGTGTTGCCGACGCGCTCGACCCGTCAGTTGGAGCACTGTATGTCTTTGGTTTCAAGGACATCCTCAGCCATGTGACCTTCACGCAGGCCGTTCCGGACAGTCAGGTTTATTCCTGTAATCTGGAGTGGTTCAACTCGATGCCTGCAGACGTGCAGGAAGGCATCATGTGGGGTGCCGAGATGACCGGGCATCAGAACCTGTCCAAAGTTCCGTCGGCCCGCGCCTATGCCATGGCCGAGTTGAACAAAGCTGGTGTTGAATTCCATTCGCTCAGCGATGATCAGCTGGCGGAATGGCAGGATGCCGGTGGGTATCAGCGTTCGGAATGGGATCCGTTCAAGACGGAACTGGCCGGTTCGATGGACAACTTTGAGAAGCTGGTCGAAGCGGCTGGTACGCAGGGCAAATACTACGTCCACGACGCCTAAGGTGAAACCCGTGGGCGCCTGTCGGCGTCCACGATTCTTGTACCGCGCGGCCGACAGTGGCCCGTCAAGGCAGGTACGGACTGGGCTGTCCCATCGCCGGAGGATCAGATGACCGTTCTTCAGAACATTGACCGAAACGCCGAACGCTGGTTGCTGCTGGTGTTCTACGTGATGCTGGTGATCACCATGGCCATCGAGGTGCTGCGGCGCGAGATATTCGCCTATTCCTCGATCTGGGGCGAGGAAATCGTGCGGTATTCCTTTATCTATCTGGCTTGGATCGGTGCTGCTGCCGCGGTGAAAGAGCGCGCTCATATCCGGATCGATGTGATCATGCACTATGTCGGGCCGCGCCCCAAGGCACTGCTTTATATCTTCGGCGATCTGGTGATGTTCCTGGTGGCGATCATCGCACTCTATTGGTCGTATGAAGCCGTGCACGTTTCAGCCAAGTTTGGTTCCGTTACGGACGGATTGCGGATTTCCAAGGTTTGGTTCCTGATGGCCGTGCCGACCGGGTTTGCCCTGATGATCTGGCGGCTGATCCAATCCCTGTTGCGCGATCTGAAATGTCTTCGCGACGGCACGCCCGTCTTCGAAGGCGACAAACTGTTTGACTGAGGAGAGACCGGATGCTTTGGAACTCCCTCAATCAAACCGTTGAACTGGGCTGGGATTTTTATCTGCCGGTGATCCTGTTTGTTGCCCTGATCGCTTTGGCCGTACCGGTTTGGGCGGCCATTGGAATGGCTGCGATCGTAATGCTGATCATGTCCGGTGACCTTCCTCTCAGCCTTGTCGGAGAGAGCCTGTTTACCGGCATCGACGCTTTTGCCCTGACTGCCGTGCCCCTGTTTATCCTGACCGGGGATGTTCTGGTTCGGACGGGGTTGTCACGCAAGTTTCTGGATGTTGCCGAGGCTTTGACATGCTTCGCCAAGGGCGGCTTCGGATCGGCCACGGTGCTGGTCTGCGGAATGTTTGCCGCGATTTCGGGATCGGACGCCGCCGGGGCTGCTGCGGTTGGCAGGATGACCATCAACCGGTTGGTGGAAAGCGGGTATCCGCGCCCCTACGCCTGTGCTCTGGTCGCGGCCGGTGCCTGCACCGGCATCCTGATACCGCCCTCGATTGCCTATATCATCATCGGCCTTGTGCTGGGTATTTCCGCATCGACTCTTTTTCTGGCCGCCCTGATCCCGGGTCTGGCTATCCTGGTGTCGATCCTGATCACCAATATCATCATGAACCGCCTTTATGCATACGAAGGCGGCGGCATGATGACCATGGGGGAGTGGTTGGCCAATCTGGGCAAGGCGCTCAGGTCTGGCTGGTATGCCTTTATCGTGCCGGGGATTATCTTTTATGGCATCTTTTCGGGCCGACTTACGCCGACTGAGGCTGGTGCCACGGCTGTTGTTGTCACCATCATCATGGGCTTCATCTTGCGTACGCTGACATTGGCGGATTTTCCGTCGATGCTGGTCAGCTCTGCAAAGGTGAACGGGGTGATCCTGCCGATCATCGCGTTTTCAGCTCCGCTGGCCGAGGCGCTGGCGATCATGGGTGTTCCTCAGGGGTTTGTCACTTCGGTGACCTCGCTGACAGACGACCCATATCTGCTGATCCTGTTGATGATCGGCATCCTGATCGCAGCGGGCTGCGTCATGGAGACGACGCCGAATATCGTCATCCTGGCACCTATCCTGAAACCACTGGCGGACAATATCGGCATGAACGAGATACAGTTCTGCATCATGATGATCACCGCGCTGGGAGTGGGTTTTATCACCCCGCCGCTGGGGCTGAACCTGTTCGTCGTATCTGGCATTACCGGTGAATCCATTCTGAAGATTGCCGCCCGAGCCGTGCCTTTCGTATTGACCATGCTGATCGTGGTGATCCTGATCGCCTACGTGCCAGCCGTGTCGACAACATTGCTCCCTGAAATCTACCAATAGGACCTGCTGAACATGCCTCGTGAATATCTGAAAAAGGCAACTTTAACGGCTCAATCACACGCCTCAGAGGTGCATGATACGGTGAAGACAATTCTGACCGATATCGAGGCGGGCGGTGATGCAAAGGCAAGAGAATACGCCGCCAAGTTCGACAAGTACGAAGGGAATGTCTTGCTGACCCCGGCTGAGATTGAGGCCGCCTGTGCAAAAGTTTCCGAAAAGTTGAAAGCCGACATCCGTTTCGCTCACGACAATGTTCGGCGCTTTGCCGAGACGCAGAAAGCGACCGTTTCGGACGTCCAGACCGAGATTGTGCCAGGCTTCGTTGCTGGGCAGAAGGCAATCCCAGTGGACGCTGCGGGGTGTTACGTGCCGGGGGGGCGATACAGCCACATCGCCAGTGCGATTATGACAGTGACCACCGCGAAAGTTGCGGGATGTCGCCACATCACGGCCTGTTCGCCCCCGCGTCCCGGCGAAGGGGTCGCGCCTGCCATCGTTTATGCGGCGCATATCTGCGGGGCCGACAGCATTCTGGCCATGGGGGGCGTGCAGGGCGTTGCCGCCATGACCTACGGCCTGTTTGGTCTACCGCGCGCCAACATCCTTGTGGGTCCCGGCAATCAGTTCGTGGCCGAAGCCAAGCGCATCCTTTACGGCAAGGTCGGTATCGACATGATCGCAGGTCCGACCGACAGTTTGATCCTTGCCGATCAGTCCGCCGATGCGCATGTCGTCGCCACTGATTTGGTCAGTCAGGCCGAGCACGGATACAACTCGCCGGTCTGGCTGGTCACCGATGATCACGACCTTGCGCAAAAGGTGATGGAACTGGTGCCTGCGCTGATCGCCGATCTGCCGGAATTGAACCGCGAAAACGCCTCGGCCGCATGGCGCGATTATGCTGAGGTTATCGTCTGTTCCAATCGCGAAGAGATGGCCGCCTGTTCCGACGAATACGCACCTGAGCATCTTACGGTTCAGGCTGAGGATCTGGATTGGTGGCTGGAACGGCTTACCTGTTACGGATCGCTGTTTCTGGGCGAGGAAACAACCGTGTCATACGGAGATAAGGCGACCGGTACGAACCATGTTCTGCCAACCTCGGGCGCGGCCAGCTATACTGGCGGGCTGAGTGTCCATAAATACATGAAGATTGTGACGTGGCAGAGGGCCACCCGCGAAGGGTCAAAGCCCATAGCCGAAGCGACCGCGCGGATATCGCGGTTGGAAGGAATGGAAGGTCACGCCCGTGCCGCAGATGTGCGTCTTGCAAAGTATTTCCCGGACGAGCAATTCGACTTGACCGCCGATGGATGACCCGCGCTCATTGTTTGACCTGACAGGCCGGGTGGCGTGTATCACCGGTGCCAGCTCGGGGCTTGGGCGGCAAGTGGCTCGGACTCTTGCCGCGGCAGGTGCGCGTGTTGTCGGCGTGGCCCGGCGCGGCGAGGCATTGGCGCAGATGCAGGCCGAGATTGGCACGCGCGCTGCAGCGGTTGTTGCAGACGTTGCAGATCGCGATGGGGTGAATGCGCTGACGCAGGCCGTCGCTTCCAAGTTTGACCCCCCCGATATTCTAGTCCATGCGGCTGGGGTGAACACGCGTGAGGCTGCGGATGATGTTACTCCTGAGGGGTGGGATGCCACGCTTGCCCTAAACCTCAGCGCACCGTTCTTCCTCAGCCAGGCGATGGTTCCGGCGATGAAGGAAAAGGGGTGGGGGCGTATTGTCAATTTCGCCTCGCTGCAAACAACGCGCGCTTTTCCTGGTGGTATCGCCTATGGCGCATCCAAGGCGGGGATCGGGCAGTTGACACGCGCCATGGCCGAGGCCTGGTCGCCCTTTGGCATAACCGCCAACGCCATCGGGCCGGGGTTCTTCCCCACCGAACTGACGCAGGCCGTGTTCGACGACTCCAAGCGCGCAGAACGGAACGCCGAGCAAACCTGTATCGGACGCAATGGGCGGATGCAGGATATTGACGGGCCGATCTTGTTCTTATGCTCTCGGGCGTCTGACTATGTCACGGGGCAGGTTTTGATGGTTGACGGAGGGTTTACAGCCAAATGAAGGCTCTGGTTTACAAAGGTGTTGAACAAATGGTGTTCGACGATGTGCCGAATGCCGAACCGGGCGCATCGGAACACCTGATCCGGGTCGAGGCGGTTGGCATCTGCGGATCGGACATGCACGCTTATCTGGGCCATGATACACGTCGCCCAGCGCCTCTGATCCTCGGGCACGAGGCAGCCGGTGTCATCGCTGATGGTATCCGCGCTGGTGATCGGGTGACGATCAACCCGCTGGTAAGCTGTGGTCAATGCGATGCATGTCGGACGGGTCGCGAGAATCTGTGCCCGAACCGACAGATCATCTCGATGCCGCCGCGCGAAGGGGCGTTCGCGCAATATGTCTCGATGCCCGGCAGAAATCTTGTCGACGTGCCCGAGGATGTCTCTTTCGCCAAAGCTGCGCTGGCCGAACCTCTGGCGGTAAGCTGGCACGCAGTCAGATTGGGGATCGAGGCTCTGCATTCTGCGATGGACCGCCGCGCCTTGGTGATTGGCGGTGGGGCCATTGGCCTTGCGGCGGCCTTGGCCCTGCGGGCACAGGGCATTGAAGACGTTACAATCGCGGAACCAAACGCGTTGCGCCGGGCTTTTCTGGCGGAAATCGAAAGTTTTGCACTCGTGGATGCGCCCAATGGGTCTTTCCCGTTGGTCATTGATGCTGTCGGATATGCCGCGACACGGTCGGTCGCTTCGGCCATGGCCGCGCCGGGCGGCGTGATCGTGCATGTCGGATTGGGTGAAGATGCCGGAGGTCTGGACGTGCGTCGCATGACCTTGCAGGAAATTACCTTTATCGGATCCTACACCTACTCCGCGCAGGATTTCCGCGACACCGCTCAAGCGATCTTTGACGGCCGTCTTGGCGCCCTGAATTGGGTTGAAGAGCGTGCATTGGCCGATGGCGCCCAGGCGTTTCGCGATATCCGCTCTGGCTCCGTAGCCGCACCGAAGATTATCCTGAGACCCTGGGGATAAACCCGACAGAACTGGAGGCCACCATGTACAAGAAAATTCTGGTCCCGATGGCTTTGGATCACGGCATTTCACAACATACGCTGGAAGTCGCGCGTGCCTTATCGGAAAACGGGTCCGAGATCATAGGCTTACATGTCTACGAAATGCCACAGGGATCGGTCAGCGCCTATCTGGACAAGTCCGCAGTGGCCGAAGGGTTCGAACGTGCGAGGGGGGCATTGTTGCAAAAGGTTGACGGGCTCGACGGTGTGAAAGCCGAAATCATCAAAGGGCACACCGCCCGCACCATCATTGACTACGCGACCAGCAACAATGTGGACTGCATTGTTATAGGTTCCCACAAACCGGACCTGAGCGACTATTTTTTGGGATCGACAGCGTCACGCGTCGTTCGTCATGCCCCCTGCGCTGTACATGTACACCGCAGAACCTGATTTCCTTCATCGCGCCATGCGCCCCAACAGGACCAACAGCCCGACCATGAACATAGACAAGAAGATAACCGACGATCTGGTGGCCAACGATATCTCGTTCGTCACCACCGTCCCCTGCAAGCAACTGGCAGGCGTAATCGCTGAAATCGACCAGCGAGAGGACATCTATCACATCCCGTCCAACAAGGAAGACGAGGGGATGGGCCTGTGCGCTGGGGCATGGATGGGCGGCAAGCGTCCCGCGATCATCATGCAAAACACCGCAATCGGAGTGACGATCAACACGCTGGCGACACTGATCCAGTATTATCGCATGCCTTTGCCCATGCTGATTTCCTATCGCGGAGAGCTGCGCGAACCGGTTGCCTGCCAGGTTGAAATGGCTGTGCATACAAAAGCGCTGTTGGCTCAGTTGAATATCCCGACTTATCACTTCCACCATCAGTCAGATGTTGAGGAACTCGACGCGATCCTCAAATACACCTTTATGTGCAACAAACCGGTCGCCATTTTGACCGATGCCAGTTTCTGGGGAGGCTATGGCGACCAATGATCCGTTCTGAAATTCTGAAAGAAATCGCTCCGATCCTGCGCGATCAGCTTGTTGTTTGTAACATCGGCATTCCAAGTCAGGAACTGCATGCCATCGACGACCAGCCCACCAATTTCTACATGCTGGGCACGATGGGGCTGGCCTCATCCATCGGTCTGGGTCTGGCCTTGTCGCAGCCCAAGCCTGTTATCGTGATCGATGGGGATGGGTCGGTCCTGACCAATCTGGGTACCTTGCCGACCATCGCCAATAACGTGGCGGACAACTATATCCTGTTGATCGTCGACAATGGGTCGTACGGGTCCACTGGGGATCAGCCGACATATGCGGGGCAGAAGACCTCTCTGGCGAAAATGGCGGAAGCCGCAGGATGCGAGCGCGTAATCGAATGTCAGGCCGAAGATACCGGCCGCGTGCTGCAAGAAGCGCTGGATTCGAAACAGATGACCATCATCGTGGCCAAGTGTGAAAGCGGAAATGCCAAGATGCCGGTTATCACGATGGATCCGGTGGTGATCCGCGACCGGTTCATGAAGGCCGTACAGGCCTGATGCTATCCAGCGCTATCCACAGTTCCGAAGACGCGCGCCGCCTGGCCCGGCGGCGCCTGCCGTGGATGGTGTTTGACTATATCGATGGGTCTGCCGGGGCCGAGGTTGGCGCAACCCGAAACAGGGCTGCACTGGATGCGCAGATCCTTCGTCCACGGATTCTGAAAGACGTCAGTGAAAGGTCGCTTGCTTGTTCCGTCTTTGGCAGGTCGACCCAGCGCCCGTTTGGCATCGCACCGATGGGTATGTGCAACCTGTCGGCCCCCGGTGCAGACCTGATGCTGGCACGTCTTGCGGCGCGGTACGAGGTGCCGCTTGGGGTATCAACCGTCGCATCGACTCCGATGGAAGACCTGATTCTCGAGGCAGAAGGACATGCCTGGTTTCAACTGTATTTCAGCGGTGATGGCAGTGGTACATTCAAGCTGGTCGAGCGCGCAAAGTCAGCGGGGTACGAAACACTGGTGCTGACGGTGGACGTGCCCGAAGTGGGGCGTCGCCCGCGTGAATTGCGCCATGGGTTCAGGATGCCGTTCAAAATGGGCCTGAAACAGGTGCTTGATTTTGCGCTTCATCCGCGGTGGTCGCTGTCCACGCTGCTGCGGGGCAAGCCCGGTATGGCGAATTTCCTGATGGGCGGATATGATTTTGATCGTCGGGAAAGCCGGGCCAAGGCGACTTGGGAGACTTTGGCCCGTCTGCGCGAACAGTGGGCCGGGAAGCTGGTGGTCAAAGGCGTTCTGGATGCTGAAGACGCGTTGCGCCTCAAGTCGGCAGGTGTCGATGCCATTCAGGTCTCAAGCCACGGAGGGCGCCAGTTGGACAGTGCGCCAGCGCCGATTGCCGTATTGCCGGAAATTCGGAACGCCGTCGGTCCGGATTATCCGCTGTTTTACGACAGCGGTTTGTGCTCGGGCGAGGATGTTTTGAAAGCCTTGGCAAACGGGGCAGATTTTGCCTTCTTCGGCCGCATCCTGCAATTTGCAATCGCGGCAGAAGGGGAAGAAGGGCTTGAGCAGCTGTGGTCTGTGCTGAGTGATGAAATGAGTATTGCCATGGCGCAGATGGGCGTTTCGTCGCTGGACGAGGTGCGACGCGCAACCTGAACCAAATATGGAGAACGACCCGAGGCGTACCTTCGAGTCGTTCCTATGCTGGTTTAACCGCGGCGTCTGCGGCGGCGTCCACCGCCTGTTTCGCTTTCTCCGCCTGTGTTGAAGCTTGGATTGGGCAACGTGACAACCTGCGCCAGTTCCGGGAACGGATCGGTCTTGTGCGGGATCGCGTTGGCGGCCACGAAATGATCTTGGAACTTCGGCTCAATTGCGGTTTCGATCTTGGTGATCTCGCGCACGACGCGTTCGATTTCAGCGCGTGATCCGATATTGCACAGCGCAATCCGCGCGCCTGTACCAGCGGCGTTACCCGCGCTGGTGACCTTGTCCAGCGGAGCATCAGGGATCATGCCCAGAACCATTGCGTGCTTGGTTGAAATATGGGCGCCAAAGGCACCGGCCAGAACCACTCGATCCACCTTGTCGACTTCCATCTCGTCCATCAGCAGACGCGCACCGGCATAAAGCGCGGATTTGGCCAGTTGGATGGCGCGGATGTCGCCTTGCGTGACAGTGATGCGGGGGCCACCTTCGGCGCTGGCATCGTGAATCAGGTAAGCGTGAGTGCGGCCTTCGGGGATGCAGCGGGCCGTTCCAGTCTGCTCGGCCGATCCGATCAGGCCGCTTTCATCCAGAAGGCCGGCCATACGCATCTCGGCCACAGCTTCGATAATGCCCGAGCCGCAGATACCGGTGATACCAGTGGTGGCGACATCAAGGTCAAAGCCGTCTTCGTCCGACCATTTCTCGGACCCAATGATGCGAAAGCGGGGTTCCTTGGTGAGGGGATCGATTTCGATCCGCTCGATCGCGCCGGGTGCTGCGCGCTGGCCAGAACTGATCTGAGCGCCTTCAAACGCAGGCCCGGTGGGTGAGGAACAGGCCAGAACTCGGCTGGTGTTGCCCAGCAGGATTTCGGCATTGGTGCCCACATCGACGATCAGAACCAAATCCTCGGAAATACCGGGTTCCTCGGACAGGGCAACCGCCGCACAATCCGCGCCTACATGGCCCGCGATGCAAGGTAGGATATAGACCTGCGCGCGAGGGTTCATGTTGGTCAGTTCCATCTCGCGTGCGGGCAGGGACATCGACTCGGACGATGCCAAGGCAAAAGGCGCCTGACCCAGCTCCACCGGGTCCAGACCCAGAAGCAGATGGTGCATGACCGGGTTGCAGACAAACACCGTTTCCACGATCAGCGCGGTGTCAATGCCGGCTTCTTCAGCGATTGAGGTGGTCAGATCATTGATCGCCTCGCGCACGGCTTTTGTCATTTCCTGATCCCCGCCGGGGTTCATCATGGAATATGAAACACGGCTCATCAGGTCTTCGCCAAAGCGGATTTGCGGGTTCATCAGGCCCGATGAGGCCTTGACCTCGCCGGTTTCCAAGTCGGTCAGGTGAGCCGCAATCGTAGTTGAGCCAAGGTCGATGGCCAGCCCATACAGCCCGCCTTCGTGCAAGCCGGGCCAGATTTCGACAATGCGTGCGACGCTGTCCTTGTGACCTTTGTGAACGGCCACAGTGACTTCCCATTTGCCTTTGCGCAGAACCGGTTGCAACTTGGACAAAAGTGACAGGTCCGCCGTGACCGCGTCAATATTCCACTGTTCGCGCAGCGCGCGTTCAAGGCGCTCCAGATCACCGGTTGGCGAATGCATGTCGGGTTCTTCGACCACCACGAAATACAGACGAGTTGCCGGATCCATGGTGATGGCGCGTGCGGTGGCGGCTTTGCGAACGACCTGACGATGTACCTGGCTTTCCGGCGGCACGTCGATCACGACATCGCCCTGAACCGAGGCCTGACAGCCCAGACGACGACCGGGTTTCAGGCCACGCTTGTCGTCATATCGCTGCTCGACCGCGTTCCATTCGCTCAGCGCATCCTGGGCCACCGTGACGCCGTGCTTGGGAAACTCGCCATAGCTTGGGGTGATCTGACACTTTGAACAGATACCACGGCCCCCGCAGACCGAATCCAGATCCACTCCCAATTGGCGGGCTGCGGTTAGAATTGGCGTGCCGACAGGAAAATGCCCGCGTTTGCCGGACGGGGTAAAGACGACAAGTGGGTCGGTGGTCATGAGTGACATGCCTTTTTGTGTTCGCGCGTTTTCCCGGCAAGATATGGGTTTGAGCGCAAAGGGAAAGGGCCAACAGCGGCACGATTTGCGCGGCATGCGTCGTTTTCTTTGGCTGTATAGGCAACTGGAGCCACAGAGTTGCCCCCAAGGGCTTTTCCTTTGGTTCAATCCATGCAATAGGGTCACCGCCAAACGGGCTTTTGCATGGGGTATTCAGATGCAGATTCGTGAGGCACTCACCTTTGACGACGTTCTTCTGGTTCCGGCCGCATCTTCAGTGCTGCCGGCAACAGCGGACACAACCACGCGTGTTACGCGTGAGATTACCATGAACATCCCGCTGCTGAGCTCGGCTATGGACACGGTAACCGAGGCGCGCATGGCCATTGCCATGGCACAGGCAGGCGGTATTGGGGTCATCCACAAGAACCTTTCCGTAGAAGAGCAGTCTCGCGAGGTTCGCCGCGTCAAACGGTTCGAGTCGGGTATCGTCTATAGCCCTGTTACCTTGCGCGCGGATCAAACCCTGGCCGATGCGAAGGCTCTGGTCGAGCGCTATAATTTCACCGGCTTCCCGGTAGTTGACGCGGATGGCCGCGTGGTTGGTATCGTAACCAACCGGGATATGCGCTTTGCCAATTCCGACGACACGCCGATCAAGGCGATGATGACCTCGGAATACCTGGCAATGCTGAAAGAACCCGCCGATCTGGAAGAAGCCAAAAGCCTGATGCGGGCCCGTCGTATCGAAAAGCTGCTGGTGGTCGACGGCACGGGAAAACTGACAGGTCTGCTAACGCTGAAAGACACCGAACAGGCGGTTCTGAATCCAACTGCGTGCAAAGACCGGCTTGGCCGCCTGCGAGTGGCTGCCGCGACTTCGGTTGGGGACGCGGGTTTTGAGCGGTCCGAGCAGCTGGTGGCTTCGGGCGTGGATATCATCGTCGTCGATACGGCGCATGGTCATTCTCAGGGCGTGCTGGATGCGGTCAGACGGGTCAAGACTCTGTCGAACGAGGTTCAGATCATTGCCGGAAACGTGGCCACAGGCGAGGCGACCAAGGCGCTGATCGACGCGGGTGCTGACGCCATCAAGGTGGGCATTGGCCCCGGCTCGATCTGTACAACTCGCATGGTGGCGGGCGTTGGTGTCCCTCAGCTGACCGCGATCAGTGATTGTGCGGCTGCGGCGGGGGATGTTCCAGTCATTGCGGATGGTGGCATCAAGTTCTCGGGCGATTTTGCCAAGGCAATTGCGGCCGGCGCGTCTTGCGCCATGGTCGGTTCGATGATCGCGGGCACAGATGAAAGCCCGGGTGAGGTCATTTTGTATCAGGGCCGGTCGTTCAAATCCTATCGCGGTATGGGCAGTCTTGGTGCGATGGCGCGCGGATCGGCGGATCGGTATTTCCAGAAGGACGCGGCAAATGACAAGCTGGTACCCGAAGGGATCGAAGGGCAGGTTCCGTACAAAGGATCAGCCAGCGCAGTGATCCACCAGCTTGTTGGTGGTTTGCGCGCTGCGATGGGATACACCGGCTGCGCGACTGTCGAAGAGATGCGCAGAAACTGCCAATTCGTAAAGATCACGGGCGCAGGTCTGAAAGAGAGCCACGTACACGATGTTCAGATCACACGTGAAAGCCCGAACTACCGGCTGATGTAAGCCGTTGCGCATGACATACGGCACCCATGCACGGGGTGCCGTAGTGATTTTGGATTGGCCTGTCACGGCCTGTTTCAGCCAAGGTAATCCGTGATGACACCTGCTGCCCGCGTTCAGGCCTCGATTGAAATTCTGGATGAAATTCTCGCCGGGGCCCCGGTTGAAAAGGCGCTGACTGGCTGGGCGCGGCGCAGCAGGTTTGCGGGCTCCAAGGATCGGGCAGCTATTCGCGATCATGTGTTTGACGCTTTGCGGTGCAAACGCTCGTTTGCTGCGTTGGGTGGTTCCGGAACTGGCCGCGGCCTGATGATCGGCGCCATTCGCGCATCGGGTGAAGATTCGATTGAGTTGTTTACCGGCGACCGCCACGCGCCCGAAGCCCTTCAAAATAACGAAGTATCAAGGGATTTTGCATCCGAAGCCGAGAGATATGATTTTCCCGAATGGCTGTGGCCAAAGTTCGTCGCATCCTTGAACGATGCCGCCGTTCCTTGCGCATTGGCATTGCAGGAACGCGCCCCGGTTTTTCTGCGGGTCAATATGTTAAAAACGGATGTAACCCGGGCGATTGATGCTTTGGCAACCGACGGTATTTCAGCCCGTCCAACGCCAATATGTGACACCGGGCTGGAGGTGACAGAGGGCGCGCGCCGGATCGCGCTAAGTCAGGCATACGCTCAGGGCCTGGTCGAGCTTCAGGATGCGGCAAGTCAGGCGGTTGTTGCTGCCTTGGATCTGCGCCCGGGAATGCGCGTTTTGGACTATTGCGCCGGGGGCGGTGGCAAGTCGCTTGCGATTGCGGCCAACAAGGGTGTCGAGGTTTACGCTCATGATGTGAACGCGCGCCGAATGAAGGATATTCCAGCGCGGGCAGAACGGGCAGGGGCCAGAATAACCATCCTGAACAACACAGAGCTTGCCAATCACGGGCCTTTTGACGTCATTTTGGCCGACGCCCCGTGTTCCGGCAGCGGTTCGTGGCGGCGCGCACCAGCAGGTAAATGGGCATTGACTGAAGAACGTTTGCAAGATCTCACGCTCATCCAAGCTGACATTCTTGCACAAATCACGCCGTTCGTCCAAGCAGGTGGAGTGCTGGCATATGCGACATGCTCGGTTCTTGCCGACGAGAACGATGCGGTTGTCGACAGGTTTCTGGCGCAACATGCGGGCTGGCGTGAAACCTTCCGGCAGGCATGGCAGGTAACACGCGGGTCCGACGGGTTCTTTACGTCACACTTGACGCGCTGATCTTTCGGTAAATACAACCCAGGGTAGCTGATTTGTTTTTTAGCGCCGTTAGGCGAGTGTTAACCAATTCTACCTGTTATTACCGCAAAACCTGTGCCCGAGCCGTTTATGCCTGACATCACTGAATTTGTTCCAGCCCCTTCAGCCGCCAATACTCCATCGGTGTTTCGGATCGGGTCGTTAGTGTTTGTGGCGCTGTTGATCAGCCTGGCACCTGCGGTTGGGTTTCTGCCGTCGGATTGGACAAAAGGTTTGCTGGCAACAGGCATTTCCCTTTTGGTTGTGGCGCTCTTGTTTGGGATCAAGGGGGCGATTACGAACAGGCATTTGCAACAGATATCAGCCCTTTTGGCCGCTTTCGCAGAGCGCGAGGATGCTCCGGTCGTGATCTCAAACGGGTATGGTGACATATTGGCCGCGAACGTCCTGGCGGACAAAAAGCTGGGGGCCATACGAGGCGAAAACCTAGCCCGCTGTTTGCGCTCCAGGTTTGCTAACCCTTCGGCGATCTTGTTGAGCCTACAATCGCGGGCGCAATCCACAGGAAGCGCCCAGAGCGAGTTTCCCGGTGGCGATCGGACTATTTCGGTTTCCGTGCACCGATTGCGGCCGGGACTGTTCTACTGGAACTTTAGCTGTGTTCAACAGGATAGCTGGCAAACCCTTGGCTTGCCGGTCGTAACCCTTGGACGCGCAGGTGACGTATTGCGCGTCAATGCCACGGCCGAGCGTTTGTTTGGTGCGCACCCTGCCAGGGCGCAGGATATTTTCAGCGAAGCCGAACCGCGGACCGGGGCTGTCAACGCAGTCAGGACCCGCGATGGTCATATTCTGGCAGCCGTGTCCGAATTTTCTCAATCCGGGTCGGAACGAAGCCTTTGTTTGTTACCGATTACGCAGATGCCCGCACAGGATGCGGTCATGTCCTTCTCTGACCTTCCGGTTCCAATCCTCAGACTTTCCGAGGACGGCATCATTCTGGACAGTAATCGGCTGGCGGCGAAACTGTTGGGAAAGAAGCAGCTTGAAGGCAGTAACATCAGCGACATCATGCGGGGCGTAGGGGGCCCTGTGCTGGATTGGTTGAAACGAACCGAGGCGCATGAAGAAACGCAGCGATCAGAGTTTTTGCAGTTCATTAGGGACGACAAGGAAATCTTTGTTCAAGTCACCCTGAGCCGTGTGTTTGTCGATGGAAAGATATGCCTGATCGCGGTTCTGAACGATGCGACTGAACTGAAGACTCTGGAAGCTCAATTCGTTCAGGGCCAGAAGATGCAGGCCGTAGGGCAATTGGCCGGAGGTGTTGCACATGATTTCAACAACCTGCTGACGGCCATTTCCGGTCACTGCGATCTGCTGCTGTTGCGCCATGACCAGAATGACCCGGACTACGGGGATTTGGTGCAGATCAATCAGAATGCCAACCGGGCCGCCGCGCTGGTCAGTCAGCTTTTGGCGTTTTCGCGAAAACAGACCCTCAGGCCGGAAGTGTTGGATCTGCGTGACACGATCTCGGACCTTATTCACCTGCTGAACCGTTTGGTTGGCGAGAAGGTGCAATTGACGCTGAGCCACGATCCGGTGCTCAAACCCGTGCGGGCGGACAAGCGTCAACTTGAGCAGGTGCTGATGAACCTTGTCGTTAACGCACGAGATGCCATGCCGGACGGTGGTGAAATTCGCATTGAAACCAGTGTGTTGACCCTTTTGCAGCCTCTCATGCGGGACAGGGCAACCGTACAACCGGGCGACTATGTGACAGTCAAGGTTGTGGATGGCGGTGTTGGTATCCCAGCAGATAAGCTGCAGAAGATTTTCGAACCCTTCTACACCACGAAACGAACTGGTGAGGGCACCGGGTTGGGGTTGTCAACAGCCTACGGGATCGTAAAGCAAACCGGTGGGTTTATCTTTGTCGACAGCGCAATTGGACGGGGCACCGAGTTCACTGTCTTTCTTCCGGTTTGCGCGACGACGTCCGAGGTCGAAACTGAATCGCCAGTCCAGCCCGAAGCCCGGAGCGCCAGGCAGAGCGAAGGCGTGGTGCTGCTGGTCGAGGATGAGGCGCCTGTTCGCGCCTTTGCGACCCGCGCCCTGCGACTGAAGGGTTACACCGTGCTCGAGGCGGACTCGGCGGAAGAGGCGCTTCGACTGCTTGAAGATTCCGCGTTAAGTGTTGATATATTCGTCACAGATGTTGTCATGCCAGGAATGGACGGGCCCACTTGGGTGCGCAAGGCCATGGAGACGCGCCCGGATGCGCGTGTGATTTTCGTGTCCGGGTATACCGAAGGCGTTTTCGGTGATACCGGTCCGGATATTGCCAACTCAACCTTTCTGCCCAAACCGTTTTCCCTCAGCCAACTGACAGAGGCCGTGTTTCAACAACTTAACTGATGGATCACAATGCGGCTTTGTGCAGCGCAAATTCTTCCGGGCAGGCATTTCGAAACTTCTGTTCGGTAGCAGGTGACAGATGCAAATCTCCCGGAGGCGATACGTTTTCGCGCTTCAGGTCGATCTGCATGTCCAGACGTGCTTGCAGAAAGTCTAACACCTTGTCTTGATGTTCGTATTTGAAGATATGACGAGCGCCAGAACTGTCGTTGCGGGTACGGAAGAATTGCGCCTGGCTGCCGACATTGGCGAACTCGGGACGTGTGTCCAGCAAATAGGCTTGCACGAATGCGTCAAAACTCATGTCACGTGTCGAGCGCGGTTGACCTATCAAGTCTTCACGACTGCGAAACCGGTACCAGCTGCCCAGCCAATCCAACGGTTCGCGCACAATGGCCATAATTTCCATCTCGGTATCAAACAGTTTTCGAAACATGGTCTGGAAAAACCGGTCATACCGACGCACCGGGGCGTGTTTCAGCTCAGGTGGATGTGTCACGATGAGATCGGCCCGGTCACGCAACGCCGTGTGATAAGCCGTGCTTCCGGTCTTGGGGACTGAAAGAAAAGCAAGTCGTTCTTTATAAAAAACAAGCATTTATTGGTTCCCAAGGTTGCCATGTTACTTGTGCAGATTGTCGTAAACGACTCTTTAACACAATTGCAGAAGACTGATATCTGTAAGTTTTAGTTGAAATGTTCTCTTTTTGATCTCATAAGGAACAAGAGGCGAACAAAGCAGCGATTGCCGCCCGATTAAGGGTGTGACAAAAGGGAAGGCGACAGGACAATGGCGGATCTTCTGACAATGAGCGACAAGAAAAACGCAGACAAGCAAAAGGCGCTCGACAGTGCGCTGGCCCAGATCGAACGGCAGTTCGGCAAGGGGTCGATCATGAAGCTGGGAGAAGATGCCCGGCAGGACATCGAGGCGAGCTCGACCGGGTCGCTGGGTCTGGATATCGCGCTGGGTATCGGCGGACTGCCGATGGGGCGTATTGTTGAGATTTATGGGCCTGAGAGCTCGGGCAAAACCACTTTGACCCTTCATTGTATAGCTGAGCAGCAAAAGCGGGGTGGAGTTTGCGCGTTCGTGGATGCGGAACACGCTCTGGACCCGCAATATGCCCGCAAGCTGGGTGTTGATCTGGATGAGCTTCTGATCTCGCAGCCCGATACCGGTGAGCAGGCGCTTGAAATCACGGATACTCTGGTGCGCTCGGGCGCGGTCAATATGGTTGTTGTCGACTCGGTCGCTGCCCTGACGCCGAAATCGGAACTCGAAGGGGACATGGGCGACAGCAGTGTCGGTGTGCAGGCCCGGCTGATGAGCCAGGCAATGCGCAAACTGACAGGCTCGATCAGCCGCTCGAACTGCATGGTCATCTTCATCAACCAGATCCGGATGAAGATCGGCGTAATGTTCGGCAGTCCGGAAACCACAACTGGTGGCAACGCGCTGAAATTCTATAGCTCGGTTCGGCTGGATATCCGCCGGATTGGCGCGATCAAGGACCGGGATGAGGTGGTCGGGAACCAGACCCGCGTAAAAGTTGTGAAGAACAAGGTGGCCCCGCCGTTCAAGCAGGTCGAGTTCGACATCATGTATGGCGAAGGCATCTCGAAGATGGGCGAATTGCTGGATTTGGGTGTCAAAGCCGGTGTTGTCGAAAAGTCCGGGTCTTGGTTCAGCTATGGTGATGAGCGGATCGGGCAGGGGCGTGAGAACGCCAAACAATACCTGCGGGAAAACAGCCGGGTGGCGTTGGATATCGAAGACAAGATCCGCGCGGCGCATGGGCTGGAATTCGACTTGTCGCCAGGGTTTGCCGAGGATGACGATATTCTGGAGGCCTGATGCCCTGAGGCGGGTGATCCGTAGCCTCTGCGTAAAGACTGCAACAGTTGTAACAAGGCGGCCTGATCGGGTCGCCTTGTTTCGTTCCAGAGTGCCTCTGCTGTGGACACTCACTTGACGGGGGGCTAAACCAACGGAGACCAAGATATATGTGCGCCGAGAGAGCCCTATGCCAACCCTGAACGACATCCGATCGACTTTTCTGAACTACTTTGAAAAACAAGGGCATGAGGTCGTCGCGTCCAGCCCGCTGGTGCCGCGCAATGACCCGACGTTGATGTTCGTGAACTCAGGCATGGTGCAGTTCAAGAACTTGTTCACCGGTCTGGAAACCCGCGATTACAAACGCGCCACCACGGCCCAGAAATGTGTGCGTGCGGGCGGCAAGCACAACGACCTTGACAATGTTGGCTATACGGCGCGTCACCACACGTTTTTTGAGATGCTGGGGAACTTCTCATTCGGGGATTACTTCAAACATGAAGCGATCCCTTTTGCATGGGAGCTGATCACCAGGGAATTCGGTATCGACAAGACCCGCCTGTTGACCACGGTCTACCATACCGACGATGAAGCCTTTGAAATCTGGAAGAAGGTCGGTGTGCCCGAGGACCGGATCATCCGCATCGCCACCAATGACAATTTCTGGCAGATGGGCCCGACCGGACCTTGCGGTCCGTGCACTGAGATTTTCTATGATCACGGCGATCACATCTGGGGTGGCCCTCCGGGATCACCCGAGGAAGATGGCGACCGGTTCATCGAAATCTGGAACGTCGTTTTCATGCAGAACGAGCAGTTCGAAGATGGCTCGATGGTCGAGCTTGACTTGCAGTCCATCGACACCGGTATGGGGCTCGAACGGATTGGGGCGCTGTTGCAGGGCAGCCATGACAATTATGACACCGACCTGTTCAAGACCCTGATCGAGGCTTCGGCGGATGCGACCGGTGTCGATCCCTATGGCGACCAGAACGTGCATCACAGGGTGATCGCGGATCACCTGCGTTCGACCTCGTTCCTGATTGCAGACGGTGTGATGCCCAGCAATGACGGCCGCGGATACGTTCTGCGCCGGATCATGCGCCGTGCCATGCGCCATGCGCACCTGCTGGGTGCCAAGGATCCTGTCATGCATCGCCTGGTGCCTACACTGGTGCAGCAGATGGGCGGGCATTATTCTGAACTGAAACAGGCGCAACCGCTTATCGAAGAGACGCTGCTGCTGGAAGAAACCCGGTTCAAGCAGACACTGGACCGTGGTCTGAAGTTGCTGGATGATGAGGTTTCGGGGCTTTCCGAGGGGGCACCCCTGTCAGGTGAAGCGGCCTTTAAGCTTTACGACACTTATGGCTTCCCACTGGATCTTACGCAGGATGCGCTGCGTGAAAAGGGCCTGAGCGTCGACACGGACGGTTTTGATACCGCGATGGCCGAACAAAAGGCCAAGGCACGTGCCGCATGGGCCGGGTCAGGTGAAGCGGCGGATCAGGTCGTATGGTTCGATGTGCTGGATACCGCCGGTGCGACGGATTTCCTGGGCTACGATACCGAGAAAGCCGAAGCGCAGGTTGCTGCCCTCGTTGTTGATGGTGCACTGGTCGACAAGATCGACGCGGGCAGCAGCGGTTGGGTCGTCGTGAACCAGACCCCGTTCTATGGAGAGGCCGGTGGTCAGGTCGGTGATACTGGCGCGTTGCGTCGGCTGGAGGATCGCGATCACCTGAGCCGCGTGGAGGACACGAGGAAGTTTGCTGACGGCAAGGTCTATGCTCATAAGGTGGCGGTTCAAAGCGGAGTCATTTGCAAGGGCGACGCGGTAGAGCTTGAGGTTGATCATGCCCGCCGTTCCGCCATTCGCGCCAATCACTCGGCCACGCACCTGCTGCATGAAGCATTGCGCGAAACGCTGGGTGATCACGTGGCGCAGCGCGGTTCGCTGAACGCGGCGGATCGTCTGCGGTTCGACTTCAGTCATTCCAAAGCGCTGAGCCTGGAGGAAATCCAAAAAGTCGAACGTGAGGTGAACGATTTCATCCGCCAGAATTCGACTGTTGAAACCCGGGTCATGACACCCGACGACGCGCGCGCATTGGGTGCCCAGGCCCTGTTCGGCGAGAAATATGGTGACGAGGTTCGTGTTGTCTCTATGGGCAAGGCGCCAACAGGAAAAGGTCATGACGGAGATACGTGGTCGATAGAACTCTGTGGCGGCACACATGTGAGCCAGACAGGTGATATCGGCACCTTTGTTGTGTTGGGTGACAGCGCCAGCAGTGCTGGTGTGCGCCGGATCGAAGCGCTGACCGGCGATGAAGCCTTCCGCTATCTTTCGGCGCAAGATCAACGTCTGGCTCAGGTCGCATCGGAACTGAAAGCGCAACCGGACGACGTGGTGGCGCGCGTGAAAAGCCTTCTGGACGAACGCAAGGCCTTGCAGAACGAAGTGGCTCAGTTGCGCCGGGATCTGGCTATGGCTGGCGGGGCCGGTCAGGGCGGTGGTGCCGAGGCGCGGGATGTAAATGGCGTGAAATTCCTAGCGCAAGCCCTCAGCGGTGTTTCAGGCAAGGACCTTCCTGCGTTGATCGACGAACACAAAAGCCGACTTGGATCGGGTGCGGTGCTGCTGATTGCGGATACGGGCGGCAAGGCGGCCGTTGCGGCAGGTGTGACAGAAGACCTGACCGGACGGATTTCGGCGGTGGATCTAGTAAAAGCGGCCGTGATCGAGTTGGGCGGAAAAGGTGGCGGCGGCCGTCCTGACATGGCCCAGGGCGGTGGCAAGGATGCATCAAATGCAGATGCGGCAATCAAGGCCGCACAACAGGTTTTGGGAGGATAATATGCCTGCTCTTTGGATTGCGCATGTCACGGTGACAGACGCCGAGGCTTACGGCAAATACGCCGAACTGGCCGGACCGGCCATCGCCAAGCACGGGGGCGAGTTTATCGCCCGTGCTGCGCGATACGTTCAGCTGGAAGGCAAGGAACGTCCACGAAACGTAGTGGCGCACTTCCCGTCGCTGGAGGCTGCGGTTGAATGCTATAACTCGGATGAGTACCAGCAAGCCCTGAATCACGCGCGCGGCGCAAGCGAGCGTGAACTGATTGTGGTAGAAATCACTGAGTGACATTTGGGCCTTGCTTCCAAGGCACTGATAATTTCAAGAAAACCGGCAGTGGATAAGCAAGATTCGGCTTATGTCATGTTTGGTTGATGCCGATCAGCCCGCGATAGCGGGCTGTTTTTTATATAATTGTTAGGTTTCAATATCTTATCTTCCGGTTCTCACGTTCTACCGAATGGTTCCTGACCAAATTGTGGCCGCGCCAACAAATTTCTTACGTAAAATTGTCAGATTCTCGGACGAATTTTTGCCCTGTTTCCCTTGCAGGTTCTCAAAAGATTGCGCGTAACACCTGATCACAGATAGTTTCAAGAAACAGAATGTGGTGCAGTTGGACATGCAATCGCTCGAAGAACATCGGATCGGGGACCTCGCATGATTTCATTAACGAATTTACCCAAGAGGTGTGTTGCAGTGCTTGCATTGGTTGCGTCGCGCGCATTGGGCATCTGCACCGTGTGTATCGGTGTCATAGCGTCCGCACCTGTCGCGCAGGCATCCGACGGCGTTTTTATCCCTACCGTTGCGTCTTCGCCTCCGCCTTCAGGTGCAATCAACCTATGCAACCAATATAACTGGGCTTGCACTGCGAAACGTTCGGTAACGTTGTCCAGCCACCAAGAGCTGACGGTGGTAAATCAAGTGAATCGTCGCGTGAATGCGTCGACCCGGGAAGTTACGGATCAGTCTCAGTACAAAACGCGCGAGCGATGGGCATTGCCAACACCCAGAGGCGGTGATTGTGAAGACTTTGCATTGTTGAAGAAAAGAGATCTGATCCATGCGGGGGTTGATCCAAGTAAGCTTTTGATTGCAACCGTACTGGACACACGCCGGACACCTCATGCGGTTCTGGTTTACCGCTCGGCGCAGGGCGACCTGATCTTGGACAATCTCACAAACCGGATCAAGCCCTGGACAGCTACGCGCTATCTGTTCCTGCGCATGCAAGACCCGAAGCGGCCCAGTCAATGGGTTGGCGTTTACGGGCGCAGCTGATCTCAGCGGAATCTTCGACATACACAAATTCCTGCCCTTGGACGCAGATTTAATCTGCGCCCAAGAGTGTAGTCTTTGACCTGACGTTTGGACGGATTAATCCGAACGTTTTGCGTATCGACGTATTCTAGCCCCGAAGCCTTGACCAGCAAAGCTTATGCTGTCGAATACGCTCCGCTTTCCTAGGCCCGGTTCGCTGATACTCGGTTTCGTCCCTATCAGTCTTCTTCGTGCTCTTCACCGCCTGGCTTTTCGCCACCGGGCTTTTCGCCACCGGGCTTTTCACCGCCGGGCTTTTCACCGCCGGGCTTTTCACCGCCGGGCTTTTCGCCACCGGGCTTTTCGCCACCGGGCTTTTCACCGCCTGGCTTTTCACCACCGGGCTTTTCACCACCGGGCTTTTCACCACCGGGCTTTTCACCGCCAGGCTTTTCGCCACCGGGCTTTTCACCGCCGGGCTTTTCACCGCCTGGCTTTTCGCCACCGGGCTTTTCGCCACCGGGCTTTTCGCCACCGGGCTTTTCACCGCCGGGCTTTTCGCCACCAGGCTTTTCGCCACCGGGCTTTTCGCCACCGGGCTTTTCACCGCCGGGCTTTTCGCCACCAGGCTCTTCGCCTCCGGTTGGGTTACCGCCGCCGCCATTGGGGGGCGTGCCGTTTTCCTGGGAAGGTCCGTCCCCGGATCTCTGGTCTGAGACACCGATTGATGCGGTCGGGAAGTCACTTAGCAGGCCTGCCAGCGGGGCGCATTCTGCACCGACGCGCGCCAGGATCTGATCGAAGTCATGCCGACGTTGAATGTAGCGGATCATGCCGGATGTCACAGCATCGCATTCGCACAAAACCTGAGCGGACGCAGCGGATTGCCGTGCTGTTGCAACCGTACATGTCCCAGCGGCAAAGGTTTCACCGGCAGGTGAAAGCAGAAAAGTTGTCGCAACAAAAAATAGTGGAAACTTGCGAGCTCTATTACCCATTTTTAACTCCTTGGAACTCGATAACTAAACTACGACCCTCTATGCACCATTCCCGTATCGGTGTTTGTGAAGGACGTCACACTTCTGACGTGTTTTGACCATAATTTGAGGGCGTCTACAATATCTTGTTGATGAGGTTTGCGTCAGAAGTCTTCAACCATGTAGAGAAAAGTGTTATTTTTCAAGTAAAAACCGGGCAGGGCGCCCGGTTTTTCTGATTTCGTCTTTTGTCATACTGGAAGCAAAAATGCCACAATAATGCCATTGTTTCCGTTTGGTCAGTTTGCAACCTGAGGGTGTTCTAGGCGGATTTGGCCATCCGCTTACGCTCGTGCGGGTCAAGAAAACGCTTCCGCAGCCGCACCGCGTTTGGTGTGACTTCCACCAGTTCATCATCGTCGATATAGGCAATTGCCTCCTCCAATGAGAACTGGATATGCGGCGTCAAGCGGACCGCGTCGTCGGTTCCACTGGCGCGCACGTTTGTCAGCTTCTTGCCTTTAAGAGGGTTCACTTCCAGATCGTTGTCGCGTGAGTGTTCGCCGATCACCATACCCTGATACACGTCTGTTTGCGGACCAACAAACATGCGGCCACGCTCTTCCAGGTTCCAAAGCGCATAAGCCACAGCCTGACCTTTCTCCATCGAGATCAGAACGCCTGCGCGACGGCCCGGAATTTGCCCTTTATGTGGCGCCCAGTCATGGAACACACGGTTCAGTACACCGGTACCGCGCGTGTCGGTCAGGAATTCGCCGTGGTAACCAATCAGACCACGGGACGGGACATGGGCGATGATCCGCGTCTTGCCCGTACCGGCCGGGCGCATCTCGACCAGTTCACCCTTACGCGCGCCGGTAACCTTCTCAATAACGGAACCAGAATACTCGTCATCCACGTCGATGGTGACTTCTTCGATGGGCTCAAGCCGCTGCCCGTCTTCCTCACGGAACAGAACCTGCGGGCGCGAGATGCTGAGTTCAAAGCCTTCTCGGCGCATGTTCTCGATCAGAACGCCCATTTGCAGCTCGCCGCGGCCCGCAACCTCGAACGCCTCACCGCCCGGGGTGTCGGTGACACGGATGGCGACGTTCGATTCGGCTTCCTTCATCAGGCGGTCTCGAATGACGCGTGATTGAACTTTCTTGCCATCACGGCCCGCCAACGGAGAATCATTGATACCGAAGGTCACGGTGATGGTCGGCGGATCGATGGGCTGCGCGGGCAGGGCCTCAGTGACCTGAGGAGCTACCAGCGAATCCGCTACGGTGGCTTTGCTCATGCCAGCGATGGTCACGATGTCGCCTGCTTCGGCCACGTCAATGGGCTGTTGACCCAGGCCCCGGAACGCCAAGATTTTCGTGGCACGGAAGTTTTCGATGACCGAACCATCGCGGCTAAGCGCCTTGAGGCTGTCGCCAGCCTTCAGCGTTCCGCTTTCGACGCGGCCAGTCAGGATACGGCCGATGAAGGGATCGCTTCCCAGCGTCGTGGCCAGCATCCGGAAGGGTTCATTTTTGTGTTCGATCTGTTTCGGGGCAGGGACATGATCGACGATCAAGTCGAATAGTGCGCTCAAGTCCTTGCGGGGGCCGTCCAGCTCCATATCCGCCCAGCCAGAACGGCCCGAGGCGTACATTGAAGGGAAATCCAACTGGTCGTCATCCGCACCGAGATTGGCGAACAAGTCAAAGCACTCGTCCAGCGCGCGGTCAGGTTCGGCGTCCGGCTTGTCGACCTTGTTCAGGACCACGATCGGACGCAAGCCCAACGCCAGTGCCTTGGACGTTACAAACTTGGTCTGGGGCATCGGGCCTTCTGCGGCGTCCACCAACAGAACAACACCGTCGACCATGCTGAGGATGCGCTCGACCTCGCCTCCGAAATCGGCGTGACCAGGGGTGTCTACGATATTGATGCGTGTGTCTTTCCACTCGACCGACGTGGCCTTTGCCAGGATGGTGATGCCGCGTTCACGCTCCAGGTCGTTACTGTCCATGGCACGTTCCGCGACGGCCTGATTTTCCCGGAATGCACCGGATTGTTTGAGCAGCTCGTCGACCAGGGTTGTTTTGCCGTGGTCCACGTGAGCGATGATTGCGATGTTGCGCAGGTCCATGAGAGGTCAGCCTTTGAACGGGAAGTTGCCGCGCGCATAACGTGGCGCGGCAAGATATACCAGCCCTAACCGTGGTTCAGTGTCCGGCAGTCCTTGAAAAGAGGTGAATGATCAGGATTCCGGACAAGATCAACGTCAACCCCAGGATCGCAGGCCAATCCAGCCTTTGGCCGAACACGATGAATCCGATCACGGCGATCAGGAATATACCGAGACCGGACCAGATTGCATAAACGATACCGACAGGCATGACCTTCAGCGTCAGCGCCATGAGGTAAAATGCAAACGCATACCCAACGACAACAATCACGGATGGCCAGAACCGCGAAAACTGCTGGCTGGCTTGCAAGGCCGTCGTGCCAATGGTTTCCGCCAGCACAGCCAGCAACAAATACAGATAGGCTTGGGGCATTTGAGTACCTCGAAAAGGGTGGGTCGGGTGGCTAGATGGCGATTTGCGTGAGTGAAATACGTCGACCGCCATGCAGTCTACAAGATTACCTTGGGTCAGGTATACCTGACTGTTTTTTCAGTCGAATGAATGTAATATTTGCCCCATATTTTTTAATTTTGTTAACGAGTTTTGAGCGATGACGTTATTTGCGAAATCAATGATATTTGCTTCGGCTCTGATAGTGGCGATTGGGTGGCTTGCTGACGGGGGGTCCGTCGAAGTGAATGCAGCCAACTTGGTTCAACAGTTTGATGGTAGTAGTGTTTTTTGAACGCCGCTAGAAACCAAGCAAGAAAAAAGGAGCCTTCAGGCTCCTTTTTTTATGCCTGAGGGTCGCGTGTTTCACAGTATTCAAAATGCGCAACCAGTTGGGGTTGCAGCCAGTCCCACAGCTGAGGCGCTCCCGCTGCAATTGCGGGTCGGACACGCGTAACAATCTGATCGAATTTAACGCTGTATTCGACCCATGACCCGCCACCTGTTTCCAGATTTGCTATGGGTGTCTGAAAACGATCAACAGCCTTTGCAAATCTGGCTTCTGTGGTCTCAGCCGCCTCAAACTCATGCCATAGTTCAGTAAATGACCGGTGTTGACAGTCAGGCAGAAGGCCAAACAATCGTTTGGCGGCGGCCTGTTCCTTGGCTTCCTGTTCCGCGTGGTCGACATGACCGTGGATCGGGTGGTCGCCCGCGTCGATTTCGACAACATCGTGCAAAAGCAACATCTGTAGTATTCGGTCCAACTGAACATCCGAATGCGCGTATTCCGCCAATACCCAGGCATAGAGCATGACATGCCAAGAATGTTCCGCCGAGTTTTCGAACCGGTCGCTGGCCATCAGGCGTGACGCGCGCAGAACGGATTTCAACTGGTCCGCTTCTGTAAGAAACGCCAATCTTCTCGTGAATGCGTCCTCCTGAGGGTCCGAGTTATTCAAGAGGTTTGTGGCATGTTGGTGGGCCAGCGGAAACGCAAGGGCCAGATACGATGCGCGCCCGTCCGCCAGGTTCGACCGCGCAATTTCTACATGATCCTGCCGCGGGTCGGTGGCGCACAGAACCTGAAACAGCGGCTGGCAGCGATCCAGAATCTTGGCAAACCGGGCATCCGGGGTCTGATCCGCCTCAAACTCACGCCAGAGCGAAAGAAATTCCTGTGCTTGTTCGTCGGGCAACAGGCCAAACAATTCCTGTGCGGCGGCCTGTTCAGCCTCAGCCACGTTGCCCCAATCCGTGTCGAGGTGAATCGGGTGATCACCTGTCACGATCTCAACCAGATCATGCAGCAGCAACATGCGGATGACCCGGTCGACCGAGATGTCCGGCCCGGCCAGTGGTGCCATGACCATTGCCCACAATGCCAAGTGCCAGCTGTGTTCGGCGGAGTTTTCGGGCCTCGATTGGTCAAGCAGGACATTTGCCCGCTCGACCAGTTTCAGACTGTCGGCCCGTTTCAGAAACGCGACCTGCGCAACAAGGCGGTCGGTCATTGCTTTTCGATCGCCTTGAGTTTCGCGCGATGCGCGGCGAGGCGTTTGATCACGAATTGTCGTGCCTTGCGTTCAGCCAGACGCACGCGAATTTCCGTCAGGAATGCCTCTTCCAAAGATTGAGACGCCGCACCAAGAACCTGACCCACTTCTACAAAGAACCGGTCTTCGCCGGTTTCGTCCATAACCTTCATCGTATCTTCGGCCAGTTTGGCCGCAAGCGATGTGATGGTGTCGGACATTAGCGGGTGTTCTCGGTCAGCCGACGTTTCACATAGTCGCTGACATCTGTGATCAGCGTGTCCATGTGGCGATCCTGGAAGAAATGATCCGCGCCCTCAACCTCGTTATGGGTGATCGTAATCCCTTTTTGCTCGTGCAGTTTGTTGACCAGCGCGGTGGTGTCTGCTGGTGGTGCCACACGGTCAGCCGATCCGTTGATGATCAGGCCCGAAGACGGGCAGGGCGCAAGGAAGGAAAAGTCATACATGTTGGCAGGCGGCGACACGCTGATGAAACCCGTGATTTCCGGGCGGCGCATCAGCAACTGCATTCCGATCCACGCCCCAAACGAAAAGCCCGCAACCCAGCAGTGTTTCGAGTTGTTGTTCATGGATTGCAGGTAATCCAGCGCAGATGCCGCATCGCTCAGCTCGCCAACACCTTGATCATATTCGCCCTGACTGCGACCGACGCCGCGGAAGTTAAAACGCAGCACTGTGAAGCCCATGTTGTAAAAGGCATAGTGCAGGTTATAGACCACCTTGTTGTTCATGGTCCCGCCGAACTGAGGATGCGGGTGAAGCACGATGGCGATCGGTGCGTCTTTTTCCTTTTGCGGGTGGTAGCGGCCTTCCAGGCGGCCTTCGGGTCCGGGAAAAATCACCTCGGGCATGTGTGCTTTGGTCCTGTCATTTTCGTGCGGGCATCCGGATATACTTGACTATAATCGTCGGACACCTTAGAACGGTTCTAATTACATTGCTTGGCGCAATCGCGCTGCCAGTCGGAGATACGCACTGGCAGCGTCGGCGTCAATGATTTCGCGCAGATCCGTCTAAAAAGGGGCAGAGAATGAAGCTTTCGACCAAAGGGCGTTACGCAATGGTCGCCTTGGCGGATATCGCGCTTCAGCCAACAGACCGGCTGGTAACCCTGGGCGAAATCTCGGAACGGCAGGACATTTCTCTGCCGTATCTTGAACAGCTCTTCGTCAAGCTGCGTCGCGCGGAACTGGTTGCATCTGTCCGTGGGCCCGGGGGGGGGTATCGTCTTGCACGTCCCGCGTCCGAGATTCGCGTAGTCGAGGTTCTTGCGGCCGTGGATGAGACGGTTGACGCCCTGCAAAAAGGGGCCGGAGCATCCGGTGCGTCATCGGGCAGCAGGGCGCAATCCCTGACGAACCGTTTGTGGGAAAGCCTGAGCGCGCATGTTTATGTCTTTTTGCACCAGACGCGTCTGTCGGATGTGATCAGGAATGACCTTGCGCCTTGCCCGGCAGTTCCAAGCCTGTTTTCCGTCGTCGATGAATGAGCTGGGCAAGTCGAACATGCATATGACTACTGTGCGAGAAAAGATGTATCCATGAAACGTGTTTATCTGGATCATAATGCGACCGCACCGCTGCGACCCGAAGCACGCGAGGCGATGATCGCGGCGATGGATGTGGTCGGGAACCCGTCATCTGTTCATGCAGAAGGGCGTGCCGCAAAAGCGTTGGTCGAACGCGCGCGGGCGCAGGTCGCCGAGTCCGTCGGTTGCCGTCCGCAAGAGGTCATATTTACCTCTGGCGCGACCGAAGCAGCGCGGGTTCTGCAAAACCGCCCCGAAGGCTGCGACGTCTTTGTCGACAGCACCGCCCACGATGCGCTGTGGTCGCATTTCGACTTGACCCATTGCAGCGAGCATCCTTTTGGCCCCGGGCACATATTGGCGATGGGGCTAGCGAACTCTGAGACCGGAGTCATCACGCAGCCGCCTCAGAAAGTTGAGAACCAGTGGCCCTATGGCACGCGGCGCGCTGATTGGCTGTTGCTGGATATTACGCAGGTTGTTGGACGCATTCCGTTTTCCTTTGCCTGGAGTGGCGCAGATATGGCGATCCTGTCGGCGCATAAGATTGGCGGGCCAAAAGGTGTTGGCGCTTTGATCCTGCGGCAAGGTATCGATATCGAACCTTTGGCCAGCGGTGGCGGTCAGGAGATGGGGCGAAGATCCGGCACTGAAAATGTGGTGGGTATTGCCGGTTTTGGCGCGGCTGCCGAGGCAGCTCAACGCGATCTGGCTGATGGAGTATGGGAAAAAGTCAGAGAACTTAGAAATATTCTAGAAAACGCCCTTGAGGCTGGTGCAATATCTACTATTTTTGTCGGGAAAAATCAGGAGCGACTCCCGAATACCCTGTGTTTCGCGACGCCCGGCTGGAAAGGCGAAACGCAGGTGATGCAGATGGACTTGTCTGGCTTTGCCATCAGTGCGGGATCCGCCTGTTCCAGCGGCAAAGTCAAAACCAGTCGGGTTCTGACGGCAATGGGATTTGATGAGACGGTGGCCTCATGCGCAATCCGCGTTTCGTTGGGGCCAGAGACGACGGAAGAAGATGTGCTGCGTTTCGCCGAAACGTGGCTTGAAAAAGAGAAAAAGCATCGCGCGCGGGCTGCGTGATCTGACGGAGGGTAAGTCATGGCCACTTTGGACCAGACCCAGGTGAAAGAAGGTGTCGATCAGGAAACCGTGGATGCGGTTCGTGAGGTCGGCACATATAAATATGGCTGGAATACCGATATCGAGATGGAATACGCCCCCAAAGGCGTGAACCCTGATATCGTCCGTCTGATCTCGGGGAAAAACGATGAGCCTGAGTGGATGACCGAATGGCGTTTGGCCGCGTTCGAGCGTTGGACCAAAATGGAAGAGCCCAAATGGGCAATGGTTCACTATCCGCCAATCGATTTTCAGAACCAGTATTACTATGCCCGCCCCAAATCGATGGAAGAGAAACCCAAATCTCTGGATGAGGTTGATCCAAAGCTGCTCGCCACTTACGAAAAGCTTGGTATCCCTCTGAAAGAACAGATGATTCTGGCTGGTGTCGAAGGTACAGAGGATGCACCTGCCGAAGGCCGCAAGGTAGCGGTCGATGCAGTGTTTGACTCGGTTTCCGTGGGTACCACCTTTCAGGCCGAACTGAAAAAGGCAGGCGTGATCTTCTGCTCGATCTCTGAGGCAATCAAAGAGCATCCTGAGCTGGTCAAGAAGTATCTGGGCACTGTAGTTCCCGTATCGGACAACTTCTATGCAACGTTGAATTCAGCTGTATTCTCGGATGGCTCATTCGTCTACATCCCGCCGGGCGTTCGCTGCCCGATGGAACTAAGCACGTATTTCCGCATCAACGCCGAGAACACCGGTCAGTTCGAACGCACCCTGATCATTGCTGACAAGGGCTCGTACGTCTCATATCTGGAAGGCTGTACCGCACCCCAACGTGACACGGCACAACTGCATGCTGCCGTGGTCGAGATCATCGTCGAAGAAGATGCCGAGGTGAAATACTCGACTGTTCAGAACTGGTTTCCGGGGGATGAAAACGGCAAGGGCGGTATCTATAACTTCGTGACCAAACGCGCCGACTGCCGGGGTGACCGGTCGAAGGTGATGTGGACGCAGGTGGAAACCGGATCGGCCGTGACATGGAAATACCCGTCCTGCATCCTGCGCGGCAATGAAAGCCAGGGTGAGTTCTATTCGATCGCTATTGCCAACAATTATCAACAGGCCGACACCGGCACCAAGATGATTCATCTGGGCAGGAACACCAAGTCGCGCATCGTGTCCAAGGGCATCAGCGCGGGCAAGGCCCAGAACACCTATCGTGGGCTTGTGTCGATGCACCCGAAAGCCAAGGACAGCCGGAACTACACACAGTGTGACAGTCTGTTGATCGGCGACAAATGCGGTGCACATACGGTTCCCTATATCGAGGTCAAGAACAACTCGAGCCGCGTTGAGCACGAGGCGACGACGTCAAAAGTGGATGACGATCAGCTGTTCTACTGCCGTCAGCGCGGCATGGACGAGGAAGAAGCCGTGGCCCTGGTGGTCAACGGGTTCTGCAAGGACGTGCTTCAGGCGCTTCCGATGGAGTTTGCGATGGAAGCACAGCAGTTGGTGGCCATCTCACTTGAAGGGTCGGTTGGGTGATGACGCAGTCACCCAGAACCCGCATCCGTAAGGATGATGTGTTGACTTGGCTTGGGTACGCATTGCCGGTTCTGGGCGGTCTGCTTGGCGTGGCCTACGTCAACACCCATTACATGGAATTCATCAACCCGGTTTGGGCGGTAGGTGGCGGGGCGGTCCTGGGTTGGATCCTCGCCAGACTGATCCGCAGATTACTGGGCTAGAACAATGCGGGGCCAAGACGCCCCTTGCGATACGCAAAAGGACAAAAAATGCTGGAAATCAAAAACCTGCACGTACAGCTTGAAGAAGAAGACAAGCAGATTCTCAAAGGTGTGGACCTGACGGTCGAGGCTGGCAAGGTACACGCGATCATGGGTCCAAACGGGTCGGGCAAATCGACCCTCAGCTATGTTCTGTCGGGGCGCGACGGGTACGAAGTGACCGAAGGTTCGGCCACTCTGGACGGTCAGAACCTGCTGGAGATGGAACCGGAAGAGCGCGCGGCAGCAGGTGTTTTCCTGGCCTTCCAATACCCGGTTGAAATCCCCGGCGTTGGCAACATGACGTTCCTGCGCACCGCGGTAAACGCGCAGCGCAAGGCCCGTGGAGAAGAGGAACTGTCTGCCGCAGACTTTCTGAAAGAGGTGCGTGCCAAGGCAAAGACGCTAAAGATCGACGCGGATATGCTCAAGCGCCCGGTCAATGTTGGTTTTTCGGGCGGTGAGAAAAAGCGCAACGAAATCCTGCAGATGGCCATGCTTGAACCCAAGATGTGCATCATGGACGAAACCGACTCGGGCCTTGATGTGGACGCGATGAAACTGGTGGCCGAAGGTGTGAATGCCCTGCGGGACGAAGGCCGTGGGTTCCTGGTGATCACGCATTATCAGCGCCTGCTGGATCACATCAAACCGGATGTTGTGCATATCATGGCCAATGGTCGCATCGTTAAGACGGGCGGACCTGAACTGGCACTTGAGGTTGAAAACAACGGTTATGCCGACATTCTGGCCGAGGTGAACTGATGGCTTTGCCGCAAGCGAAACAATCCGCAACCGAGGCGCGTCTGGCTACGTTGATCATGCCCGATGCGGGCTGCACCCGTGGTGCACGCGAAGACGCTTTGGCGCGTGTTCTGGAATCCGGCCTGCCGGGGCGCCGGGATGAGTATTGGAAATACACTCAACCCGATAGTCTGATTTCTGCCGAGGCTTTGCCTGCGGCGGTGTTTATCAATGATGAACCGGTGCTTTTCAACGACCTTGACCGTTTGAAAATTGTTTTTGTCGACGGGGTGTTCAGCGCCGAGGAATCCGATGACCTGTCGCTGGACGGTGTCAAGATCGACCGGATTGAAGACATCTGCTGCAAAGACATTCATTGGGCAAAAGACCTGTATGGCGTTCTGGAAGCGCGCGGCCAGTCCCCGGTTCAACGCCCGTTGGCTGCATTGAACACGGCTTTTGCGTCGGACGGCGTTGCCATTCACGTTACGGGCAAACCCTCCAAACCGATCAACCTGATCTATCGTCATGCCTCGCCGACATCCGACGCGATCCTGCATCACGTTATTCGCGTGGAAAGCGGGGCCGAGGTGACTATTCTTGAATCCGGCCCGGCGGCGTCGCGTTTCAACAAATGTACAGAGATTGAAATTGCCGACAAGGGGACGCTGCATCATGTGCGGGCGCAGGGCAGGGACCATGAACGTCGCGCCGCGACCCATATGTTCACTCGTTTGGGGGCAGAGTCGGTCTACAAGTCCTTCACCTTGACTGCGAATGGGGTGCTGACCCGTAACGAACAGGTCGTTGAACTGACCGGCGACAATGCGGTGGCGCATGTGGCCGGGGCCTGTGTTGGGGATGGTGATTTCCACCATGATGACACGGTGTTCATCACCCATGACGCGGTGAATTGCGAAAGCCGTCAGGTCTTTAAGAAAGTGCTGCGCAACGGTGCGACCGGAGTGTTTCAAGGCAAGATCCTTGTAAAGCAAGGGGCCCAGAAAACCGATGGCTACCAAATCAGTCAATCGCTGCTTTTGGATGATGACAGCCAGTTCCTCGCCAAACCGGAACTTGAGATCTACGCCGATGACGTGGCGTGTTCCCATGGCTCAACTTCGGGTGCGATTGACGATACGGCGTTGTTCTATCTTCGGTCACGGGGTGTACCGGTCAAGGACGCGACCAACATGTTGACGCTGGCATTCCTGGCCGAAGCAGTGGACGAGATCGAAGACAGCACATTGGCAGATGAAATCGTAAGCCGTCTGGAAGGGTGGCTGGCGCGCCGAAGCTGATGGCCCTGTCGTCGGATATCCTGGCAACGTACAAGGGGCCGGGGCGCGTGGTGCGCAGGCTTCTGGATATGGGTCAACGAGAAGACCGTGCGCTGATCTTTGTCATGGCGTTTTGTGTGGTGGCATTCATCGCCCAGATGCCTGGCCTTGCGCGCAAAGCGCATCTGGAAGGCGTTGAGCTGAACATGCTTTTGGGTGGTGCTCTGCTCGGATCCGTGTTCATTCTGCCCTTGGTCTTTTACACGCTGGCACTGGTGTCTCATTGGGCGGCGCGCTTGTTTGGCGGTCAGGGAAGCGCTTATGGTGCGCGCCTGGCGCTGTTCTGGGCGCTGTTGTCGTCTGCACCGCTGGTTCTGCTGAACGGCCTTGTCGCCGGGTTTATCGGACCAGGGCCTACATTGACGATTGTGGGTCTTGTCTGGGTTGCTGTTTTTGTCTGGTTCTGGGTATCCGGTCTCAGACAAGTGCAAAGGTCCGTCGCATGAATTCGAGTTTTCTGGGAAATCTGGCTGTCCTGACGATCAGGAACCCGGCCGAAGCGGCGCGACGGCTGATGGCGCTCAAGCTGGGGCGAGAAGTGCTTTGGCTGGCATTTGCACTGGCGGTCGTTTTGAACTGCGTTGTCCAATTGGGAATAGGTTTGTCAATAACAATGGCGGCAGGCCAACCCTCTCCGGCGCTCGAAAGCATTCCCATGGTTTTGGTGCGCTCGGCCGGGGCCATGATGCTGAGCATCGTCGCATTCCTGCTGGTCGGGCGAATGCTTGGAGGTCTGGCGAAGTTCGATGATCTGATGGTTTTGACGATCTGGCTGCAATTCTTGCAAATAGCCGCCTTGGTCGTGACGCTGATCTTGAGCCTGACCCTACCGTTCCTGATGATGATGACATTGTTGGCGACAGCAATCCTGAGCCTTTACGTCACGCTTCATTTTCTGAACGAAGCGCATCAACTCGGGTCGCTCTGGAAATCCTTTGCGGTAATTGTGTTGTCAGCCCTTGTCGCCATCCCCTTCGTTCTGTTTCTAAGCCCAACCGGGCCCGTCTAGGAATACCTCTCTTATGTATGATGTGCAGAAAATCCGCTCTGACTTTCCGATCTTGTCGCGTCAGGTGAATGGCAAGCCTTTGACGTATCTCGACAATGGTGCTTCGGCTCAGAAACCTCAGGTGGTCATTGACGCGGTGACGCGGGCCTATGCCGAGGAGTATTCGAATGTCCATCGTGGCCTGCATTTCCTGTCCAATCTTGCGACAGAGAAATACGAGGCCGTTCGTGGCACGATCGCGCGGTTTCTGGGGGCATCGAACGAGAATGAGATCGTCCTGAACTCTGGTACGACCGAAGGGATCAACCTGGTCGCCTATGGCTGGGCTATGCCGCGACTTGAAGCGGGCGATGAGATTGTTCTGAGTGTGATGGAGCACCATGCAAACATCGTACCCTGGCATTTCCTGCGCGAACGACAGGGCGTCGTACTGAAATGGGTCGATGTCGACGCAGAGGGCGGGCTTGACCCGCAGGCGGTAATCAATGCAATCGGACCGAAAACCAAGCTGGTTGCAGTGACACACTGCTCGAACGTGCTGGGTACGGTCGTGGATGTGAAAGCCATAACTGATGGTGCCCACGCCAAGGGCGTCCCGGTTCTGGTTGATGGCAGTCAGGGTGCCGTTCACATGCCGGTAAATGTCGAAGAAATCGGGTGCGATTTCTACGCGATCACAGGCCACAAGCTTTATGGGCCGTCAGGGTCGGGTGCGATTTACATCAAATCCAAACGCATGGCCGAAATGCGCCCCTTTATCGGTGGCGGCGACATGATCAAAGAGGTCAGCAAGGATCAGATCATCTATAATGACCCGCCAATGAAGTTCGAGGCCGGCACGCCGGGGATCGTTCAGATCATCGGTCTTGGCGTGGCGCTGGAGTATATGATGGACCTGGGGATGGAAAACATCGCAGCTCATGAATCCAGCTTGCGCGATTACGCGATGCAACGTCTGACTGGGCTGAACTGGTTGCAGGTTCAAGGCACTCGCCCGGACAAGGCCGCGATTTTCAGCTTTACGCTGGACGGTGCTGGCCATGCTCACGACGTCTCAACCATTCTCGACAAGAAAGGTGTAGCGGTTCGCGCCGGTCACCACTGTGCCGGGCCGCTGATGGACCATCTGGGGGTGACTGCAACATGCCGCGCCAGCTTTGGTCTCTATAACACTACCGATGAAGTTGATACACTGATCGAAGCGCTTGAATTGGCGCATGATCTGTTTGCCTGATTTTGGTCTTGATAAGGGTGCGGCAATCGCGATTTGCAGTTGCACCCGGATTGGAACAAGGTTAGCTAACGGCCAAGGCACCTGTAGCTCAGCTGGATAGAGCGCTGCCCTCCGAAGGCAGAGGCCAGAGGTTCGAATCCTCTCAGGTGCGCCACCCTATATTCAACGTCGGATTGAATTCGGAAGCCCTGAACAGTGGGCTTGTCATTTGGCTTTCTTAGCGCATTGATCGTGCAGTCATTGCAACGGCTCGCAAGCTAATAATCATAGCTGAGTTGCAGTGCTTGAGGGAGAGATATTCTGTCAGGTGCCGAGAATAACAAATTAGCACACTTGGCGGCTCTGCCGCCAATCGCTACGACTACGAGAAAACCGACCGGAAGATACAGTCAGAATAGGTTCTGAACAGACCAAAAGCGTCCGGGCGTTACCCGCGCCAGGTGCGAACCACGCCACAATCCATGTGTACGAAGTTCGATCCATAATACTGACCAACTCCGCCTGCGCGGCACGACATCGCTGCCTTGGCCATCTGTGAAACCGAGCGGGAGGCAAGGCGCAGATCAGCTGCTTGCCCTTCCATATGAAGCGAATTGCGCGCCACACGGCGCGACCGGGAACGCAGCATTGCGTTGGTCTGAGGAGAGCGATAGCCTGACAACAGCATATAGGGTTCGTTGACATCCAGCAGGTTGTGTGATGCCGCCATGATATCAATCGTGCGCAAATCGATGGATTTTACCTGATCTGTGCGCCAATCACGCATGAAGTTGTTCACTTCTTTGACAGCGTCCTTGATATACTTACCATCGACCCAATAGATCATATCCAACCGTTCGCCAGTGCGACCGGAATACATACGAATGCGACGAATATCGCCGCCACCGCGTAAAAAGCCTGCTGCGTTGGAGTAGGTGGGTGCTGCTACGACTGCCGTTGCTGCAAACGCTCCCAATAGGGCACGCCGGGTCAAGCCCGAGGAACTGCTCTCTGTCATTTTAGTTTCGTCCCGTACTGTTCCTGCCTGCACACGATGTTACGTGCACTGTCTTAATTATTCCCATCCCAGATGCGGAATGTATGGCACAATCGGAATCGACGGCCAAGAAGTGTTTCAATTGCACCTTTTCAAGGGGGAAATTTCGGCAGTTTTTTGCGCATATGTCACAGCGAATCACGAAAATTTCGCAGTTGTGGGCTTTGGGTCACCCTGCCGATGCAAACGCGCATCAGGCCCACGAAGAAGCGAATTGGTAAGGATTTCGTGAGTGGACAAGCGTTCTGACGCGACTGCATAATCGTGCGACGTATCAATCACCAGTTCAAGCTATTGAATTTCAAGGCCATCCTATGCTTTCCGTTCTCCGCACCAGTACCAGCATCCTGTTTGCCGCGTGTTTCGTGGCTACTGCATCTGTCGCCAATACGTCGCCTGAAGCGGTGCCAGGGACTGCGTTTCAGATGGCGATTGCTGAACATACGCCGCAGGCGCCGCAATTGGTCGAATTCTACCGGGCGAACGGGTTTTCGCCAGTTTGGGTGGGTGATACGCCCGAACACACACGGCGCCGGGCGGCGCTGATCAATGCGCTTACGAATGCGCATCTGCATGGCCTGCCACAGGCCGAGCCGACTGTTGCCGCCGTGATGGAGAAGATGGAAAAGGCCCGTTCGGTGCGCGATCTCGGTGCTGTTGAAGCAGAGCTGAGCCGTATCTTTGTCGAATACGCCGACGCGCTTTACGCAGGCATAATCCGGCCCAGCAGTGTCGATGAGGGGCTGGTTCGATCCGTAGATCGTCGCAGCGCGGCCGAGCATTTGCAGGGAATAAACACTCAGGGCGCGGCCTACTTTGCAGCCCTGTCACCGCAAACACACCAATACCGCGCGCTGATGAAGCAGAAGCTGGTTCTGGAAAAACTGGTGTTCCAGGGCGGATGGGGGCCAACAGTGCCCGAAAACAAGCTGGAATACGGTGATACCGGACCGAATGTTGTCAAGCTGCGCGACCGTCTGGTGGTGATGGGTTACATGAAACCATCCGCCAGCCCGTCTTTCGACAACGCGTTGTTGGAAGGTGTACGCACCTTTCAAACAGCGCATGGGCTTGAACCCGATGGCGTGGCGGGCAAGGGGACGATTGCCGAGATTAACCGTCCAGCCACAGACCGGTTGAAAGCCGTTTACGTTGCGTTGGAACGCGAACGCTGGCTGCCTCGGGAACGAGGTACGCGTCATATCCTTGTGAACCAAGCCGATTTCTCAGCCAAGATCGTGGACGACGGGCAAGTCACTTTTGAAACCCGCGCAGTCATCGGTAAAAATGCTCATGATCGCAGAAGTCCGGAGTTTTCGGATGAGATGGAGCATATGGTGATTAACCCAAGTTGGCATGTTCCCCGCTCGATCGTGACCAAGGAATACCTGCCGAAGCTGCAATCAAACCCGAATGCCGTGGGCCATATTCTGATAACTGACAGAAGCGGCAGGCAAGTCGATCGGAGTGCGGTGGATTTTACCCAGTTTACGACCAGAAATTTTCCTTTCGCAATGCGCCAACCGCCCAGCCAAAGCAATGCGCTGGGTCTGGTGAAGTTCATGTTCCCCAATAAGCACAACATCTATCTGCATGATACTCCACAGAAAAACCTGTTCTCGCGTGAGGTTCGGGCCTTTTCACATGGGTGTATCCGCTTGGCCCAGCCCTTTGAATTTGCTTACGCCTTGCTGGCCAAACAGGAGGAAGATCCAAAGGCATTCTTCCATCGCGTTCTGAACACCGGAAAAGAAACCAAAGTCAATCTGGAGCAGAAAGTTCCGGTGCATCTGATTTATCGCACGGCCTATATCGGGCCCAAAGGCGAAGTGCAGTATCGCCGCGATGTTTATGGGCGGGACGGCAAGATTTGGGAAGCCTTGCAAAAGGCAGGGGTGGCCCTGCCGGACGTTCAGGGGTAAGCACAGGGCAAATCCTGCCAAAAGGAAGCCCGCCATGCAGTTTACCGTACAACAGATCGCCGAGTCTCTGGGGGCAGAATGTCAGGGCGATGGCGGCCTGACGATCGTGCGCGCCGCCGAACCGGGCGACGCAGGTCCGACAGATTTGGCGATGGCTATGTCTCCGAAATATGCCGAGGCGCTTGCCAACGGAGCCGCACGTGCGGCTGTCCTTTGGGAAGGGGCCGACTGGCAGGCGATGGGATTGCGTGCCGCGATCTTTGTCAAACGTCCCCGCATGGCCATGGCTGGCATCACGGCCATGCTGGATCGGGGGCAGGGAGTTGAACCCGGGATTCACCCCTCGGCCGTGATCGACCCGACCGCTGAAATCGGTCCGGATGTGGCGATTGGTCCGTTGGTTGTTGTGGGCGCGCGCGCCCGGATCGGCGCAGGCTCTGTCATAGGGGCACAGTGCGTGGTGGGAATGGACGCCATATTGGGCGACCAAGCGGTGTTGCGCGAAATGGTCAGCATTGGCGCACGGGCGCGGATCGGAGATCGCTTTATCGCGCAACCCGGTGCCCGGATCGGAGGGGACGGGTTCAGCTTCGTAACACCCGAAGTCTCGGGCGTCGAAAATGTACGCAAGACAATGGGCGATCAGGGTGAGGCCAAAGCACAGAGCTGGCTGCGCATTCATTCGTTGGGTGCGGTGGAAATCGGTGATGACGTCGAAGTCGGCGCGAATTGTACAATCGATAATGGCACGATCCGAAACACTTGTATCGGCAACGGATCCAAGTTGGATAATCTGGTCCATGTCGGGCACAACACTCGCGTCGGTCAGGACTGCCTGCTGTGCGGTCAGACTGGTGTGTCGGGATCGGTTGAGATCGGAAACAACGTGGTTCTGGGCGGTCAGACCGGCGTTGTCGACAACATATTCATCGGGGACGGGGTTATTGCCGGAGGCGGCACCAAGATACTGTCCAATGTTCCCGCCGGCCGCGTGATCATGGGGTATCCCGGCGTCAAAATGGAAACGCATACGGATATCTACAAGGCGCAACGACGCTTGCCCCGCATGGCCCGCGACGTCGAGGCACTCAAAAAGGCTGTTTTCAAACAGACCCCGAGCGATTAAATCAACTTCAAACTGATAATCAGGGGATCGACATGAGCATCAGCGACCGCGTCATCGCGATCATTGCAGAGCAGGCCGTTCTGGAGCCATCGGATGTAACGCCCGAAAGCACGCTGGAAGATCTGGGTATCGACAGCCTTGGACTGGTCGAAAGCATATTTGCCATCGAGGAAGAGTTCGACATTTCGATTCCTTTCAATGCCAACGAACCCGAGGCCAGTGATTTTGATATCTCGAATGTGGCTGCGATCATCTCTGGGATCGAAAAGCTTGTGTCGGAAAAGGTCTGACAAACGCTCATGAAACGCGTTGTCATAACCGGAGCGGGTACGATCAATTCGCTGGGCCATTCGGTCCCTGACACGCTGGAAGCCATGCGCGAAGGTCGTTGTGGTATTTCCGATCTGGAATTTCGGGATGTCGACCGGTTGGCCATCAAGATCGGCGGACAGGTCCGGGGGTTCGAGGCAGAAGGGCGGTTCAACCGACAGCAGATGTCGCTGTACGACCGCTTCACCCAATTCACCCTGACGGCAGCCAAAGAGGCGATTGAGCAGTCGGGTATCGAGTTTCATGGCGAACTTGCAGCCAGATCAGGTGTTGTTCTGGGGACTGCGGGCGGTGGTGTTTCGACTTGGGATGACAATTACCGTTCGGTTTATGAGGATGGAAAAAACAGGGTACATCCCTTTGTCGTTCCAAAACTCATGAACAATGCTGCCGCAAGCCACGTTTCCATGGAACACAACCTGAAGGGCCCAAGTTTCACGGTCTCGACAGCATGTGCGTCGTCAAATCATGCGATGGCTCAGGCTTTTCAGATGGTGCGTAGTGGCGCGGCTCCGGTCATGGTAACGGGGGGCTCGGAATCCATGCTGTGTTTCGGCGGTGTCAAAGCCTGGGAAGGGTTGCGCGTGATGTCGAAAGACGCATGTCGCCCTTTCAGTGCCAACCGCAACGGAATGGTGCAGGGTGAAGGGGCAGGTGTCTTTGTTTTTGAAGAATACGAACACGCCCGGGCCCGAGGTGCCGAAATTCTGTGCGAAGTTGTCGGCTTTGCCATGTCATCGGATGCCTCGGACATTGTGATGCCCAGCAAACAAGGGGCCGCGCGTGCCATGGCTGGTGCTTTGGCCGATGCGAAGCTGAACGCAAAAGATGTGGGCTATATCAACGCTCATGGCACCGGAACGGCTGCAAATGACAAAACCGAATGCGCAGCTGTGGCCGACGTATTTGGCCCACACGCCGACGATCTGATGATCTCGTCCACGAAATCCATGCACGGTCATCTGATTGGCGGGACCGGCGCGGTTGAGCTGCTGGCCTGTATCATGGCGCTGCGGGACGGTGTCATTGCACCGACGATCGGATATGAGGAACCGGACCCGGAATGCGCGTTGGACGTCGTACCGAACGAAGCGCGCGAGGCAAAGGTCGACGTCGCTCTCAGCAACGCATTCGCCTTTGGTGGGTTAAATGCCGTACTGGCCCTGAAGCGGGTTTAGTGAAAAAGCCGCCGTTACTAATACGGCGGCTTCCACGGATGTTTTTTTCTTAGTTTGTGTTGACGTTCAGAGCGTCAAAGCCCGATGTGAAGCCGGAGAGCGACATGTCCATTTCAAGAACCTGATCCGGGAAACGGGCTGGAACCAGCGAAAACGTCGCTTTAGTGCCAGCTTTCATCGCATCGATATCCCCTTGGCTAAGACCTAATTGCGCGATGCAGCCCACGGGAACGCATTGGTGATAGTTGTACAATTTACGCGGAGCGCCATCGATTGACAGGGCCAGTTGCGCTTGCAGCAGTGTTTCCAGGGGTACGATGACGTTTGCCCAAGCAACGGCGGCACCACCTTCCGGCAGTTTCCCGATCGATACTTCTGCGATCGGATCACCATTGTTGCCTTCCAGAACCTGAACGATGGCACAAGGATCCTCGCCTTCCTGTGCCTTGATACAGGATACGTCCCAATCGCCGAATTCTTCCTTTACGAACTGTTCTCCGACCCGGGGTCCTTCCTGACCTAGGTCCAGACCAGCGTCTGGCGCGGTTGTGGTTGTGTCTTGTGCATACGCTGCTCCGGACAGCAGAACGGCGGCGACCGTGTTGAACGAAAGGATTTTCTTGAACATGAATGCCTCGGGTTGATGATTGATCTTTTTGCTTCGTTTAACACTCTTCTGAACCAGTGTCAGGCACTAACAGAACAGCCTTTGCGAAGGTGAACGGATTCTTGCCTGAGGGCTGGAACCGCACCTTCAGAGATTAGAAAAAGGGAGCTGTTCGACCAGCTCCCTTCCCCATAAGTTTCTCCCCGTCGGACTGGCCGACTTATTTATGCGCAAACCCTACGTAAGGGGCGCACACGGGTCAACAGCTATCCTCAATTTTTAATCTATGCGCCAGAATAATAATCCAGTGGCCGAACCAAAAGGGCCGTGCCAGCAGGCACGGCCAGTCGACAGGGAGGAAGTCTGCCCCGCAATGCAAGGCAAATAGACTATCGCAGTCAAAGGTTAACTTTGTATGCTGGCGGCGGATCGGTGAACAATAAGGCAATGTTAATGGGCACGAATATCTTTTTGGGCGGTGGCGGTGAAAACTATGGCCAGCCGCAGGAACTGGCGTTGAAATATGCGAACCGCCATGGGTTGATTGCCGGGGCAACTGGTACCGGCAAGACTGTGACATTGCAGATTCTTGCAGAAGGGTTTTCTCAGGCGGGTGTCCCAGTTTTCCTCTCGGATGTGAAAGGGGACCTGTCTGGGCTGGCCCTTCCGGGCAGCGAGACGCACAAACTGCATCAGGCGTTCCAAGACCGGGCTGGTCGGATCGGGTTCGATGATTTTGCCTATTCTGCCTGCCCAGTGACATTCTGGGATCTGTTTGGCCAACAGGGCCATCCCGTGCGCACGACAGTGACGGAAATGGGCCCGCTGTTACTATCGCGGTTACTGGAGTTGAGTGAGGCGCAGGAAGGTATCCTGAATATCGCATTCCGCGTGGCCGACGAAGAAGGGATGCCGTTGCTGGACCTTAAGGACCTACAGGCGCTGCTGGTCTGGATCGGAGAGAATCGGGCGCAACTGTCATTGCGATACGGCAATGTATCTACATCCTCGATCGGTGCGATTCAGCGACGTCTGCTGGTCCTCGAGAATCAGGGCGGTACAAAGCTGTTTGGAGAACCGGCGCTGGATCTGGCCGATCTGATGCGAACAGACGAAAACGGGCAGGGGATGGTGAACATTCTGGCGTCAGACCAGCTGATGGCCGCCCCAAGACTTTATGCAACGTTTCTGTTGTGGCTGTTGAGTGAACTGTTCGAAGAGCTGCCAGAGGTTGGAGACCCCGAAAAACCAAAGCTGGTGTTCTTTTTTGATGAGGCCCATCTGCTGTTTGACGATGCGCCAAAGGTACTGGTGGACAAGGTCGAACAGGTCGCCCGCCTGATCCGTTCAAAGGGGGTGGGGGTATACTTCATTACTCAGAGTCCCGCCGATATCCCGGAAGATATTCTGGGTCAGCTGGGTAACCGTATTCAGCACGCATTAAGGGCATTCACGGCGCGGGACCGAAAGAACCTGAGGCTGGCCGCTGAAACCTATCGCGAGAATCCGACTTTTGACACGGAAACGGCAATTCGCGAAGTCGGCGTGGGGGAAGCCGTTACTTCCATGCTGCAAAAGAAAGGTGTTCCGGGCGTGGTCGAGCGCACGCTTATTCGCCCGCCGGGATCTCAGCTGGGGCCAATTTCAGATGCCGAACGCCGGGACATTCTAGCAGTTTCACCAATGGCGGGGAAATACGACAAGAACATAGATCGAAAATCTGCCTTCGAGATTCTTCAGGCGCGGGCCCAAGCTGCGGCCAATGCCGCAGAACTGGCCGAATCCGACGAAGTTTTTGAAGCGCAATCGCCGATCGAACGCGAATACTCTTCGGCCCGCAGATATTCGGGCAGCCGGGTTGACCGGTCCTCATCCCGGGTTGAGCGCAAGCAGGACACCTTTGCCACAGCGATGACCGAAGCGGTGATCAAAGAGCTTAAAGGCACTACCGGGCGCCGGATCGTGCGCGGTATCCTCGGCGGTTTGTTCCGCAACAGGTAAGAACGCAGCGCCCGTTGGGGGCGCTGTCGCGTTTACTTCAGTCGGCGTTGGCCTTCCTGACGGCAATAGGCGTCAGCCTCGGGGACAGACATCTTTGTGGCTGGGAAGTCGATTGCGCGGTCCCAGGTCACACGATCCTGACGATAGAGCTGGCAGGTCACAACACCTTTAGGAGTCTGTACCTTGACCGGCGTCGTCTCAAGATCTTCGGGGCTGGGAACGCATGCGGATACTACAACCGCAATAGCCGGAAACAGAATGAGTGATTTCAGACGTGGTGCTTTCATTTTCTACTCTTGTATACTCGTCTTGTTGATCGATTGAAACGGCATAGGCGAGGGTGAGTGCCAGCAACCTGCCGCAAATCAAAAACACTGTGGTGGGTCCGTTTATTCAGAAAAACCTTAAGAATCAAGAAACCGCGCCAGATTAGTGGCGGGGTTTTGTGTATTGGAACGTGGCGTCGGTCTATTTCTCGGGGATCAGACCCCTTGGGCTGAATCTGAGAACAATCAACAGGATCAGGCCCATCGTGAACAGACGCATATGTGCGGCACTATCAATAAGATGTGACTTCAGCGCGCTGCCATCCGGTAAGCCTGCGGTGATCACACTCATCAACCACAAGCCAATCGGCTCGACCTGAACCCACAAGAACCAAATCAGGAACGCACCCAGAACGGCTCCGAAGTTGTTGCCCGAACCGCCAACGATCACCATGACCCAAACCAGGAAGGTAAAGCGCAACGGATTGTAGGTGCCCGGTGTCAGCTGTCCGTCCAGGGTGGTCATCATCGCGCCAGCGACGCCGCAAATGGCCGACCCTAATACGAAAATCTGCAAGTGGCGACGGGTGACGTCCTTGCCCATTGCTTCGGCTGCAATTTCATTGTCGCGGATTGCGCGCATCATGCGGCCCCACGGGCTTTTCAGCGCCATCTGCGCCATCCACAGCAGCGCCAGAAGAACCAGCATGAACAGCAGCGAATACCCAAGTTTCACCGAAAGGGTGGATGCAGTGACCGGATCCAGCCCCAGCCATTCGGCGCGGGCAAGAAAAGCCGGATCTTGCTGCAAGTCAACTTCATACCCGACAACCGGCGAGGGGCGCGGGATGCCATAGACGTTCTTCACGCCGCGGGCCAGCCAGTCCTCGTTCTTCATGACGGCGATGATAATCTCGGCGATACCCAGCGTGGCAATCGCCAGATAATCTGACCGCAGCCCAAGCGCGGTTTTGCCAATCAGCCATGCCGCCCCGGCAGCCAGCAGACCTCCGGCAGGCCAGGCCAGCAGAACGGGCAGGTTCAGTCCACCGATGTTACCGGCAATCGCCGGGTCAATGGCTTCAACTGCGGCAACATTGGGGTCGAACACGGCCCGGTAGAGGAAAAAGCCGACGATAAGGACAGTGATTATTGTCAGCGTCTGCACCCGGCCTTTGGGCATTCTTGTTGCCACCAGTACGGCTGCAACAACAGTGGCAGCCCCCAGTAGCAAGGACAGAACGATACCATAACCGCCTGCGCCCCAGGCACCCGGGGTAGGCGCTGTTGATACTAGCACCACGGCCAGACCGCCCAGCGCGACGAAGCCCATGACCCCCACGTTAAACAGGCCCGCAAAGCCCCATTGCAGGTTCACACCGATCGCCATGATGGCCGAGATCAGCCCCATGTTCAGGATCAGAACGGCGGTGTTCCAGCTTTGCGTGAAACCGGTCAGCAGAATGAGGCAGCCAACAGCTATGAAAAGCAGAGTGTTTTTGACAGATTCGGTCATACTGCTTTTCCCTTGAACAGGCCCGTGGGCTTAAACAGAAGCACAATCAGCAGGATGACAAAGCTGACAGCGAATTTGTAATCGGTGGACAGGAGCTGAACCAATCCGGACGGCTCCAGGTTTTCGGGGGCCACATAGGTCAGTACTTTTTTCCAGGCATAGGTGATCGTCACTTCGGAAAACGCGATGATGAACCCGCCTGCAATTGCGCCCAGTGGGTTACCAAGGCCACCCACGATGGCCGAAGCGAATATCGGAAGCAGAAGCTGGAAGTAGACGAAGGGTTTAAAGCTTTTGTCCAGCCCATAAAGAACACCCGCTGTGGTCGCCAAGGCGGCTACGATGATCCAGGTGATCATCACAACACGTTCAGGGTTGATACCGGACAAAAGTGCCAGATCCTCGTTGTCGGAATAGGCGCGCATCGATTTTCCGGTTCGTGTTTTGTTGAGGAACCAGAACAACAAGGCCACGGCAATAACGGCCACTATCAGGGTGATCCCTTGCGAGGTCTTGATGGCCAGACCCTCCTGAAGGCCCGTGATGGACTTGAAGTCCCGCGCGGATATCAAGAATCTTGCACCGTCCGAGAACTTTTGATCATCCGGCCCGATGATAAAGCGCACCAGACCGTTCATGATGAACATTACACCCATTGAAACGATCACAAGGATAACCGGCTTGGCCTTTTGTTCGCGGTAAAAGCGGTAGACCAGTCTGTCTGTAACCAACACCAGCATGATGCAGCCAAGGATAGCAAAGGGCAGGGCGAGCAGGGCAGTTGGCAACGGCCCAAAGCTGACACCAGCGGCCTGTAAGCCCCAGGTGACAAGCACAGCGATCATCGCCCCAAAGGCCATGGTGTCACCATGGGCAAAGTTCGAAAACCGCAGGATGCCGTAGATCAGGGTCACGCCAAGCGCCCCCAATGCCAACTGACTGCCATAGGCAATCGCAGGCACGATGACAAAGTTGGCAAGCGCAACAAGCGCGTTGAGTAAGTCCATTATTTCTTCTCACTGTCCGGGTGCGACCTTATGGCATAACGGTCTGCGCGGGCACAATGTTTTGCACGCGGTTTATCGTCATATTTTCCTGCTGGTAGCGAAAATACCCTAGAAAAACTTTCAAGAAGGACGGACTTTCCACATCAAGCCCGGCTCAGTCACGCACCGGTCAATTCCGGTGCGTGGTCGAGATGGTCGGAAGGGGGCTCAGGCGTTTGTTTCAGTACAAGCGCCGCGATCAGTCCCCGCGTTGGGGCCTTTGACCGAAAGATCAAAGGTCATGTCGTCATAGTTCACGACAAAAGTCATGACCTCATCGCCCTGGATATAGACAAACGTTATGTTGCCAACGCCTTTGAAGACCATCGCGTCGCCAGAAACACTTGCGGTTTCGATGATGCCCTTGTCTCCTTCCGACGCCCGTTTGAGGCGCACTTCACTGCCGTCACGGTCTGAGACGCAGACAAAGTGGCGTTCTTCCGCAATTGCAGCGGTCGTGCACAAAGTGGCGACGGCCACCCATATCCATTTTTTCATTTTTGGGTCCTGAATAGAGTTTTTCATTCAGAAGGTTCGCTTGATTTCTCGGAATCAGATTTGTTTGTCCGGGAAACCGTTTCCTTCACAGCGCCGGGCGCTAAACGCACAATGTGACCGGATTGCAGCCGACGCGTGGAAATCTTGGGATGGCGGAATAATTTGAGCGTGGGCGAAACACATGCTCAGTCTTAGCCCGTTGGCTCAAAAAACAACGGGAAGAGTGAGGAAGCCCATTAATTGGGCACCTGACAAGCGCCACGATAAGAAGCCACAGACGGTATGCCGCTCGTAAGTTTCACGTGAACACTAATTCGTCCGTTATCTGACAACATGACGTTCCAGTTCTCAAATTCATCCAAAGGCGGTTGACCCTTCAGCAAAACCAAAACTACGTTCTGTTGGTTTTCCAGAGCAATCTTTGCGCCCGTTAAAACGAACTTTTCATGACCAGCAAACGCGAACATGCCATACGGTTTTTGATCGTTAGTATCTTCCGCCTTAAGAGGCTGAAATGCGAAGCTCAGGAGTCTTTGCAATACCCCTTGCGTTGTTTGCAGTCATTGAAATCATCGCCACCGCAATCAAGAGGTGGGTTGCAATCGTGTTTTGCGATACAGTGCATCTCGACACCGTTCGCCTTCAAACGCAGAATTTCTGCGAACCCGTTTCCGGGCACAAAAAAGAAGGTGGAAACCGCAAGGAATTTGGCAAGGTACTTCATTCTCACCCGCCCAAGAAACTCTTCCGCACTTCCGGATCAGCCAGCAATTCCTTACCTGTCCCGGTATAGGCATTTCGACCTTGAACCAGAACATATCCTTTGTCAGCGATTTCAAGTGCTTGGCGGGCGTTTTGTTCAACCATCAGGATCGGCAGGCCAGTGCGTGCGACCTCGATGATGCGGTCAAAAAGCTCATCCATAACGATGGGTGAGACACCTGCGGTGGGCTCGTCCAGCATCAGGACCTTGGGTTGCGTCATCAGCGCGCGACCCACGGCAACCTGCTGGCGCTGACCGCCAGAAAGCTCACCGGCGGGCTGGTTGCGTTTGTCGCGCAGGATCGGGAACAGGTCATAGACCTGCTCCATCGTGTCCGAGAAATCGTCGCGCCGAATGAAGGCACCCATTTCCAGATTTTCCTCGACAGTCATCGAGGTGAAAATGTTCGACGTCTGAGGAACAAAGCCCATACCGCGGATCACGCGGTCTTGTGGGGTGAGGCTGGTGATATCCTCGCCATCCAGACGCACTGAGCCGGCGCGCACATCCAGCATCCCAAACACGGCTTTCATCGCCGTTGACTTGCCCGCACCGTTGGGGCCGACGATAACGGCGATCTCACCCTTATCCACGGCAATGGTACAGTCGTGCAGGATATCCGGGCCTTTGCCATAGCCGCCAGTCATGGTGTCACCGATCAGAAACGGGCCGCCTTCAACGCGGTGTGTTGCACCGCTTTTACGACGGGCAGGCGTCATTGTACCGATACCTTGCGTGTTGGTAATTGATGCGTCCTTGTTGCCCTTGTCGTCCTGATAGGGGTTGTCGCTCATGCCAGCGGTCATGTCTGGGCCTCCAGCTTGTCTTTGTTTTTGAGGCCGGTGCCAAGATAGGCTTCGATAACGTGCTCGTTTGCCTTGATCTCATCCAGAGTGCCCTCGGCCAAAACCTTGCCTTCGGCCATGCAGATGACCGGGTCGCAGATCTTGCCGATGAAATCCATGTCGTGCTCGATAACGACGAACGTATAACCACGCTCTTTGTTCAGGCGCAAGATCGTATCAGCGATGGTCATCAGCAGGGTGCGGTTCACGCCAGCTCCGACCTCGTCCAGAAATACGATCTTGGCGTCCACCATCATGGTGCGTCCAAGTTCCAGAAGTTTCTTTTGACCGCCCGATACCTGACCGGCCTTGTGATCGGCCAGATGTTCGATGGTCAGGAATTCCAGCACCTCGTCTGCCTTGGCTTTCAGCGCGCGCTCTTCATCAGCGATGCGCTTGCGCCCGAACCAGGTATTCCACAGCGCCTCACCGGATTGCGCACCGGGCACCATCATCAGGTTTTCGCGGCAGGTCATCGACGAGAATTCATGCGCGATCTGGAACGTGCGCAGCAAACCCTTGTGAAACAGCTCATGCGGGGGCAGGCCGGTGATATCTTCACCATCCATGACCACCTTGCCGCTGGTCGGAGGCAGAACACCGGCGATCACGTTGAAAAGAGTGGTTTTTCCGGCCCCGTTGGGCCCGATCAGGCCGGTGATCGACCCTTTTTGGATTTCCAGCGACGCCCCATCCACCGCGTGAAATCCGCCGAAATGCTTATGCACGTCCTCGACGACGATCATGGTATCCCCTTGCCTTGTCCCCGTGAAACGAGGTGCAGCCTTTTGTCATTGAAACAGCCCGGACACAAGGCCCGGGCTGTCTGATTTTATGGCTTGATATGCGGGATCAACGGAAGTTGACGGTCTTGTTTTCGCCGTCGGTCACTTCGATCTCGCGGTACGATCCTGCGCTTTCGCCGGGGCCGATCAACTCGACACCGGACGCGCCGACATAATCGATGTCTTGACCGGCGGCCAGCAGTTCCAGACCTTTGGCCAGTTCACCCGGATAAATCTTTTCACCCGGTGCGTTGGCGACGTCCATTACTTTGCCCGCGTAATCTGCCGGGTTGGTCGAACCGGCGGCTTGCATGGCGAACATGAACAGCGCTGCCGCGTCATAAGATTCGGGCGAATAGGGCGACGAGCCGTCAAACCCGGCTGCTTCGGCCAGTGCAAAGTACTTTTCTGCACCTTCACCACCGGACCCGGCGATCTGACCGAACGAGCCGTTCAGGTCGGGGCCGACATTTGCGGGCAGCGAGTCACCGATCATGCCGCCGGGCAGACCAAAGGTGTCAAACGCACCGCTGTCCAGCGACGACTGGATGATGCCCAGACCACCCTGGTCCAGATAACCTGCGACAACCAGAATGTCGCCACCGGCCGAGGCCAGCGCGCCAACTTCAGCCGAATAGTCGGCCTTGCCGTCTTCGTGCGCCGTAACGATGGTCACTTCGCCGCCAACCGCTTCGAAGGACGTCTGGATCGCATCGGCCAGACCTTTGCCATAGTCGTTGTTGGTATAGGTCAGCGCGATCGAGTTGATGCCGCGATCCTTGAGGATATCAGCCATAACTTGACCTTCGCGCGCATCCGACGGCGCGGTGCGGAAGAACAGGCCATTGTCCTCCATGGTTGACAGGCCGGGCGAGGTCGCCGAAGGCGAGATCATGACCATGCCGTTAGGAATGGCAACGTTTTGCAGAATCGCGCCGGTTACACCCGAACAGTCGCCGCCGATGATGCCTGCAACGCCGTCAGCGATCATACGCTCGCCGTTCGAGGTGGACAGACCGTTGTCGATACAGCCGGTATCGGCACGTACACCAGCCACGCTGGCACCGTTCATGAACTTGCCGGATTCGTTGACTTCGGCGATTGCCAGCTCGGCACCCGATCCCATAGCGGGGGCCAGCGATTCAATCGGGCCGGTAAAGCCGATCAAAATCCCCAGTTTGACATCTTCGGCCATGGCTGCGCCGGCCAGCAATGTTGTTGCTGCAGTTGCAGTAAGCAGCTTTTTCATATGGTTACTCCCAGTTGTGAACGTATTCGTTCTGGCGACGACCCTAGGCAAGCTGTTCGGAAAAGAAAAGTCCTAACGCAAACGTGTTTTTTTCGTTTGAAATTCTATCTGTTTTGTTGGGACTCACCCCTGATTGTCACCGAAAGGGACCAGAATGCTCAGAACGGCGATGATTCTCTCTTTCTCACTGTGCGCCTTGAGTGCCGCGGCCCAGACGCTGTCGGTTTCAGCCGGGATGGTCCAACTGGAAGAAATGGTTGGCGGGTTGGAGACCCCATGGGCGGTTGGCATTTTACCCGATGAAAGCTTCCTCGTCACGGAACGGGATGGAAGGTTGCTGTATGTTCGAAATAGACAAGTGGAGGATGTTTCAGGCGTTCCAAAGGTCGCGACTTTGGGGCAAGGCGGATTGTTGGACGTCACGATCTCACGCGATTTCAATCAAAGTCGAGAGGTCTTACTGACTTTTGCAAAACCGCAAGGCGACGGTGCAGGAACTGCTGTTGCGGTTGCGCGTCTGTCCGAGACTGGCAAAAACCTTCAGAACCTTCGAGTAATTTTCGAGGCATCGCCAGGTGGTACAGGTGGTCGCCATTTTGGCAGCCGTGTGGTCGAAGCGCTGGACGGTACATTGTTCGTGACCTTGGGCGACCGGGGACAGGCGGAGAATGCACAGGATCGGTCCAATCCCATGGGCTCGGTCATTCGCATCAATCGCGATGGGACAGTTCCGGCGGATAACCCCTTTGTCGGGCAATCGAATATCGAACCCGAAATATGGTCTTACGGCCATCGAAATCCGCAGGGCGCGGATTTGGACGCGCTTGGCCGACTTTGGATCTCGGAACACGGGGCGCGGGGTGGCGATGAAATCAACCAACCCCGTGCAGGGCGGAATTATGGTTGGCCGGTTATTTCATATGGCACGCATTATTCGGGTGAAAAAATCGGCGACGGTACAGCTAAAGATGGGCTGGAACAGCCAGTTTACTACTGGGATCCTTCCATAGCGCCATCCGGTCTGCTGGTTTATTCCGGCAAGCTATGGCCGCAATGGAAGGGTGATATCTTCGTAGGGTCGTTGAAATTTGACTATATCGCACGGCTTCAGGGCGATCCAATGCGTGAGGCCGAACAGATCAGAAGCCCTGAAACCGAGCGCGTCCGCGATATCGTCGAAGCGCCAGACGGGTCGATCTGGTTTATCTCGGTTGGGCAGGGGGCCGTCTACAGAATGGCCCCGGCAAAGTGACCTTACACCGATAGCCGCCCGCTTTGCGCACCGCGCTCGCGATAGGGCGTGGTGTTGTAATGTGCGCGGTAGCATTTCGAGAAATGGCTGGGCGAGGCAAAGCCGCATGCCAGGGCTACGTTGATGACGCTCATATCCGTTTGCATCAGCAGGTTCCGCGCTTTGTGCAAGCGAAGTTCCATATAGTACCGCTTGGGCGAGCGGCTGAGATAGCGCCGGAACAGACGCTCAAGCTGGCGAGTCGACATACCGACTTCCTTGGCCAGAATCGAAGGAGAGATCGGCTCTTCGATGTTCTTTTCCATCATGAGAATGACCTGACTCAGCTTGGGGTGCCGGACCCCAATCCGCGTCGGTGTCGACAGACGTTGCGTATCCTGATCTGTCCGGATTGACGAATAAATCATCTGGTCCGCCACCGCATTTGCCAAGTCTTCGCCAAAATCGTCTGCAATCAACTTGAGCATCAGATCGATAGACGAGGTCCCCCCTGCCGTTGTCATACGACCGCCATCAATCTGAAAGACAGCTTTCGTCAACTCGACCTCATCGAATTCTTCGATGAAACTGTCTGAGTTTTCCCAATGTATCGTCGCCCGCTTGTTGTCCAGCAGACCGGCCTTGGCCAAGGTATAAGCAGCCGTGCACAGACCGCCGATGCGCAATCCGCGACGTGCCTCGCGTCGCAACCAGTTCAGAATGCGTTTGGTGGTGGCAGACTGTACGTCAACGCCTCCGCAAATCAGAACGACATCGTCGCGCTGCAACTCCTCAAGATCACGGTCCAGCTTGAATTCGGTCCCGGCCGAACATGAAATCGAGTTCCCGCCTTCACCGGAAAGTGTCCATGTATAAAGCTGTTTGTCCGCCATGCGATTTGCGATGCGCAGACTGTCGAGCGCTGACGCAAAAGACAGCAGCGAAAAATTGTCCAACAGGACAAAAACGAAATGGCGGGGCGTGGCCCCAGCATTTTCGATCGTGACTGCTTGGCGTTGCACTTGCATGACAAAATGTCCTTAATTCTGCGCAGGAAAACCTGGTATCCCGCAGCGTATTTGGCAGTCACCATGATCAAAGCTTGTTTGCGGCGTCAAGAGGCGCAAATGGGATATGGTCACTCTTCATTGCTTTTTGTATAGAGGCGACCTGAACACTTCAGCGGAGATCAAAGCTATGACCGAATGGCAAAAATCGAACTGGCGCAACAAGCCCCGGGTTCAGATGCCAGACTACACCGACGCGGCCGCATTGGCCAAGGTCGAGGCCCAGCTTTCGCAGTATCCCCCGCTAGTCTTTGCCGGTGAGGCGCGGCGCCTCAAGCAACATCTTGGTGCCGCCGGTCGCGGCGAGGCCTTCCTTCTGCAAGGCGGGGATTGCGCTGAAAGCTTTGAACAATTCAGCGCCGATGCGATCCGTGACACCTTCAAGGTGATGCTGCAAATGGCGATGGTTCTTACCTATGGTGCCAAGGTGCCGGTGGTTAAAGTCGGTCGTATGGCCGGCCAATTTGCAAAGCCACGCAGCGCCCCGACCGAGGTTGTGGATGGTGTCGAGCTACCCAGCTACCGCGGTGACATCATCAACGAACTGGCGTTCACGCCCGAAGCGCGGATTCCGAATCCCGAAAAGATGTTGCAGGCCTACACGCAGGCGGCGGCCACGTTGAACCTGCTGCGTGCCTTCTCAACTGGTGGCTTCGCCGACATGAGCCGCGTCCATTCGTGGACTCTGGGCTTTACCGACGAACAGGATGTTCAGAAGTACTCTGAGGTGGCAGATCGCATTCAGGACACCATCGACTTCATGGAAGCGGCCGGTATCACGGCAGACACGACACACGAATTCTCGACTGTTGAATTCTACACCAGTCACGAAGGTCTGTTGCTGGAGTACGAAGAGGCGCTGACCCGTCTGGATTCGACCTCGGGCAACTGGCTGGCCGGGTCTGGTCACATGATCTGGATCGGCGACCGTACGCGACAGCCTGATGGTGCACATGTCGAGTTCTGTCGTGGCGTTCTGAACCCGATTGGGTTGAAATGTGGTCCGACGACGACGGCAGAAGACCTCAAGGTTCTCATGTCGAAGCTGAACCCCGAAAATGAAGAGGGCCGCCTGACTCTGATCGCGCGCTTTGGCGCGGGCAAGGCGGGTGAACACCTTCCGCGTCTGGTCAAGGCCGTGAAGGAAGAAGGCGCCAAGGTCACTTGGGTCTGCGACCCGATGCACGGCAACACCATCAAATCGGCCACGGGCTACAAAACCCGTCCGTTCGATTCTGTCCTGCGTGAGGTACGCGATTTCTTTGGCGTGCATCAGTCTGAGGGCACGATCCCCGGCGGTGTCCATTTCGAGATGACCGGTCTCGACGTTACCGAATGCACCGGTGGTGTGCGGGCCGTGACCGAAGAGGATCTGTCGGATCGCTACCACACCGCCTGCGACCCGCGCCTGAACGCGTCTCAGTCGCTGGAACTGGCGTTCCTTGTGGCGGAAGAACTGACCAACCTGCGCCGCAACGGGTCAAAACGCGCCGCAAGTTAAGCGTTCGAAAAGAAAGAAAAACAGCGGGCCATCGGTCCGCTGTTTTTTGTTCCGGGTGTTCAGACTGGTTCAGTCATCGCGCGACACGACCAGACGAAGGTGTTTGGTCGCGCGTTTGAAATCCGTTTGGTCTTCGGCTAAACCGTCAACGGTTTTAGGCGCAGCAGGAACCGGTGCCTGAATTTCCGAAAACGATTTGATCCGCGTATCCGTAATCGAAAATCTGCGTGGGGTTTTACCAATCGCTCCATCCGCGACCATGACCCCCAGAACCCGGCTGACGTCGCCCAGATCACTTTTGAGCGGCAAAAGGATCATGCAGGCCTGCATCCGGGTACGCCCCAGTATCCCGCTCGAATCCAGACCCAGTTCGGCAACGGCGGGTGCTGCAAATACCTGCTCCAGAACGTCCTTAATCCTGGCGCGGTCATCAGGCTGAAAAAAGGCCGTCACAGGCATGCCACGAACCTCCATCCCCGCAAGCCCGTTCAGGTGACTTCCGGCAAGGCGAAACCGAGCCAGACCAGGGGCGATCCGTTCAAGAATGAAAGTATATTCGAGTATGTTTTCCAGCCCGCGCGGGTCAACCTGGGACCGCATCGGAACACCGTCACCTCTCAGCAATGCAGTCCAATACGCTTCGGCCTGGCGGATCGGCGTAAGGCTGCGCCCACTGTCAAAGCGATCCATTGCGACGATCTTTCCAAATTCTGACCCGGAACCAGTCCCGAAAAAGGTTTTCATTTTTTCACCCTTACGTCAATTGGCCGCCATTTTCATAAAATGCAACACAACCGGAGCATTTGTGGCCTGCAAGCCATTACCAGGGGTAGTTTGACTCGGGTTTATTCAATTTTGGAGCAATTCTTTAACGAATGGTTAACTTACCCCAAACAAATGCGGCCTCAGCCAACTCTTGCTCTGTACCGGTCAATCGCATTAGGTGCGGCAAACATCCAAAAGGGTGAGGCCACAGGAAAGGACAGTCATGATCAGATCCATGACCGGGTTTGCCTCGGGGAAGGGTGAATACGGACCGCATAGCTGGACGTGGGAGTTGCGCAGTGTCAACGGTAAAGGCCTTGATATGCGCCTGCGTGTCCCTGAATGGCTGACCGGGCTTGAGGTGGCCCTTCGGGCCACGCTGTCAAAATCCCTGAGCCGTGGGAATGTGACCCTTTCAATGCGTCTGAATCGTGAGGACTCTGCCTCGGAACTGGCATTGAACGAGGTCGCTATGGCCGCTGCTCTGAGTGCGTTGGAACAAACACACAAGATGGCAGCTGCGCGCGGCATCGCTCTGGAACCGGCGCGCGCCTCGGACCTTTTGGCACTGAAGCGCATGTTGGATGCAACCGCAGATGCGGATGATCCCGCTCCGCTGGTGGCGCGCCTGACCGAAGATTTCAACGACCTGTTGGCCGCTTTTGTCGATATGCGCCGGGCCGAAGGTGAGGCTTTGGCGGCCGTGCTGAACACTCAGCTGGATCAGGTTGCGGCGCTGACAGCGCAGGCAGCCGATCTGGCCGTGCAACGCAAGGACAAGATGGCCGCGGCACTTCGGGACAATCTGGCGGACGTACTGGACAATGCGCAGGGCGCGGACCCGGATCGCGTCGCGCAGGAACTGGCTTTGATCGCGGTCAAAGCCGACATTACCGAAGAGATCGACCGCCTGTCTGCACATGTGGCCGCAGCGCGAGAGTTGCTTGGGCAGGAAGGGGCTGTCGGACGCAAGCTTGATTTCCTGATGCAAGAGTTCAACCGCGAAACCAACACGCTGTGTTCCAAGGCTCAGAGTACGGATCTGACGGCTGTCGGGCTGGAATTGAAGGCGGTGATCGATCAGATGCGCGAACAAGTGCAAAACGTGGAATAATGATGGGAACGACTGATATGGCGGATCGCCGAGGCCTTTTAATCATCCTGTCTTCCCCGTCCGGGGCAGGCAAATCCACCCTGGCAAAGCGGCTGATGGATTGGGACAAGGACCTTGAGTTTTCGGTCTCGGCCACAACCCGTGCCCCGCGTCCGGGGGAAGAACATGGGCGGGATTACTATTTTCTTTCTGAAGACGAGTTTAAGCAGAAGGTCGCCGATGGCCAGATGTTGGAACATGCGCATGTCTTCGGTAATTTCTATGGCTCACCCGCTGATCCGGTGCGTAGTTCGATCCACGCGGGTAAGGACGTGCTGTTCGACGTGGACTGGCAAGGCGAGGTTCAGATCCGCAACTCGGATCTGGGTAAGCATGCGTTGTCGATCTTCATCTTGCCGCCATCGATCCCTGAACTGCGCCGCCGTCTGGAATCGCGTGGACAAGATAGCGATGAAGTTATCGCACGGCGGATGCTCAAAAGCTGGGACGAGATCAGCCACTGGGGCTATTACGATTATGTCCTGATCAATGACGATCTTGAGGCGACCGAAAAGAAGCTGAAGACCATCGTCAGCGCCGAACGGATGCGCCGTATTCAACAGCCAAATCTGCAACAGCACGTGCGCAAACTTCAAAACGAATTCGAGGGGCTGTCATGACGATCTACGCGTTAGGCGAGCACATGCCCGAAATTCACGAGGACACGTGGGTTGCGCCCGATGCCAACCTAATCGGCAAGGTCGTGCTGGAACAGGGCGCCTCGGTTTGGTTCGGCTGCACGATACGCGCAGATCACGAGGAAATCCGCGTTGGTGCAGGCAGCAACGTTCAGGAAAACTGCGTCATGCATATCGATGCCGGGTATCCTTTGTCGATCGGTTCGAATTGCACCATCGGACACAAAGTGATGCTGCACGGGTGTACGATCGGAGAAAATACTCTGATCGGAATGGGCGCGATTGTTCTGAATGGTGCCCGGATCGGCCGGAATTGCCTGATCGGGGCAGGGGCCCTGATCACGGAAGGCAAGGAGATTCCGGATAATTCCCTTGTGATGGGGGCTCCGGGCAAAGTGGTACGCCAGCTGGACGAGGTCGCAGCAAAACGGATTACCCTAAGCGCGCTGCACTATCAGGAAAACATGCGCAGGTTTCGTGACACCCTGAGAGCTGCTCAATAAGGCGCGTGGATTGATCGGGGTTTGAAGCATGTCAGATGACCTTCTTGATGGATTTGTCCAGGCCATCCCTATGCCCGCGCTGATGGTGGATCAGACCGAACGGATCGTTGCCGCCAATACGGATGCGAAAACCCTTTTGGGGCAGAATATCGTGGGGCGGCATTTTGCGACCATCCTGCGGCAGCCACAGGTTCTTGAAGCAATTGAACAAAGCCTTCAATCGAAGGGAACCAAGACGGCGCGTCATCTTTCCAATGATGGTGCACAGGACACAACATTTGATGTGCAATGCCGGTATTTGAACGGGGTCGGAGCCGTGTCGGGCGGGGCCGTTCTGACCACTTTTCAAGATGTCACGCATCTGGAACAGGCAAGTCAGATGCGCCGCGACTTTGTTGCCAATGTCAGTCACGAATTGCGGACGCCTTTGACGGCACTGATGGGCTTCATTGAAACCTTGCGTGGCCCTGCACGCAACGATCCGGCTGCGCGTGACCGGTTCCTGCAAATCATGGCTGATGAAGCCAACAGGATGAACCGGCTGGTCGGCGATCTTTTGTCCCTGAACCGCGTGGAAAGCGAAGAAAGAGTACGCCCAAATCAACAGCTGGAGCTGACAGGGCTGCTGCAATCCACGCTGAACTCGTTGCGCCCTCTGGCGGAAGAGGCGGGTGTGACGCTGACGCTTGACGCACAGGACGGCCCACTTTCCGTGACCGGAGACAGCGATCAGTTACGGCAGGTATTCACCAACCTGATCGAAAACGGAATCAAATACGGTGCCAGCGGTGGCAGCGTCACAGTCAGCGTTCTGTCATCAGAGCGTGACGCGGCGATGCGTGGACCTGGGGTGCGGGTGAAGGTCATCGACAAGGGGCCAGGAATTGATTCCGTGCATCTGCCACGTCTGACCGAGCGATTCTATCGCGCCGACAATCACAGATCCCGGCAGTTGGGTGGAACGGGGCTGGGGCTGGCCATCGTCAAGCACATCGTCAATCGCCACCGCGGACGGTTGCGCGTGGAAAGTGAGTTGGGAAAAGGGTCCGTCTTTACGGTCATCTTACCACGGTAGCCCTTCCCACATTACCGCCCTTCAAAACCTGTCTCGTTACGATTTTTTGACCCGAAATCTCCGGATAATCGAAGGTTGTCATAAAAGCGTTACACACTTGTCACAAAAGGCTTACGCATGGCCCCTAGGGGTGCACGCAGGATCATCATGGGGGTGATCAATCATACCTTTTCAAGGAGACTGAAATGTCCTTTGTAAAACTGTCGGCTTCTGCGCTGGCAATCGCCACCGTCTCGGCAACTACCGCTGCTGCCCGTGACAACGTTCAGGTTGCCGGTTCGTCGACCGTTCTTCCATATGCCTCGATCGTCGCGGAACTGTTTGGTGAGAACACCGACTTCCCGACCCCGGTTGTTGAATCCGGCGGTTCGTCAGCTGGTCTGAAGCGTTTCTGTGAGGGTGTTGGTGAAAACACCATCGACATTGCAAACGCATCACGCGCGATCCGTGAAAAAGAAATCAAAGCCTGCGCCGAAAACGGTGTGACTGACATCATGGAAGTCCGCATCGGTTATGATGGTATCGTTTTTGCAAGCCAGCAGACCGGTCCTGCCTTCACCGCTTTTGAACCTACCGACATCTTTAACGCTTTGGGCGCAAAAGTTTTGAAAGACGGCGAAGTGGTTGATAATCCTTACACCACTTGGGCCGAATTCAACTCTGAACTGCCTGATGTAGAAATCGCGGGCTTTATTCCGGGCACCAAACACGGCACCCGTGAAGTGTTCGAAGAAAAAGTTCTGTTGATCGGTTGTGAAGCGACCGGCGCGCTGGAAGCCATGATTGCTGGCGGTATGAGCGAAGACGACGCAGAAGATGCATGTCTGGCCGTTCGTACCGACGGGAAAGCGGTCGACATCGATGGTGACTACACCGAAACGCTGGCGCGTATCGACACCAACCCCAATGGCATCGGCATCTTCGGCCTGGCGTTCTACGAGAACAACACCGACAAGCTGAAAGTGGCCACCATGTCGGGTATCGCTCCTTCGACCGAAACCATCTCGACCGGTGAATATCCGGTTTCGCGCCCGCTGTTCTTCTACGTGAAGAAAGCCCATATCGGCGTGATTCCCGGCCTGAAAGAATACGCCCAGTTCTTTACCCACGACGAAATCGCAGGTGCTTCGGGTCCTCTAGCAAATTATGGTCTGGTTGCGGACCCTGAGCTGGCAAAGACTCAGGATGCAATCGCCAACGAAGTAACCATGGGTTCGGGCAGCTAATCCGGCCTTTGGTTCGAAATACCGGGGGCGGCATTCCTGTCGCCCCCACATCTTTCAGCTTTCCCGGCCAAGACCAAATGGGGGTTTCATGCCGATAGTATGGCTTGTTCTGATCGTGCTAGCGATTGCTTCAGTCGGTTACGTGTTGGGGCGCTCACGCGCCCTGCAAAGCTCCAAAGGAGATATCCGGGCTTTGCACTCGCTGCCGTCGTATTATGGCGCAAATGTCGCTCTCAAGACGATCGTTCCCGCATTTGGCCTTATGATCCTCTGGTTGCTGGTACAACCGCTTTACGTGAACTCTCAGGTTTCTGAAACGATCTCGGGTTCTGCCATCCAAGACGGCGCGTCCCTAAATCTGGTCATGGCCGAGGTCCGTCGCACCGCGTACGGTCTGGACAACGCGGTTGCCGCCGGGCAGATACCCGAGGAACTGGCGCGCAACGCGCGCGCGGATGTAATCGACATGACCCAGCGTCTGAAGGATGCCGGGCAGGTGGTGACGTCGGATATCACGCAACCTGTGCTGCGCGCGGCGCAAAGCTATCGGATCATGAATGCGACCGGCTATTCGATCATGACAGTCGCCGTCATACTGACGGCACTCGCCGGTGCTGCGGTCAGCTGGCTTCAAACCCACGCGGAATACCGCGCGCGCAATGTGGTCGAGCAGGGCGTGCGGACCCTGTTGCTGGCAGCCGCGTCCATCGCAATTCTGACTACTGTCGGGATCGTCCTGTCCCTGGTTTTCAACACTTGGGAATTCTTCAAACTCTACCCTGCTACCGATTTCTTTTTCGGCACGACTTGGGCCCCCAGTTTTTCGGGGCGCGGCGGGTCGTCTGAACTTGGCATTCTTCCCCTGCTGTGGGGGACATTCTATATCTCGCTCGTTGCCCTTCTGGTGGCTGTCCCGATCGGGCTGTTCGCCGCGATTTACCTCAGCGAATACGCGTCACCCCGCGTCCGCGCCGTAGCAAAACCGCTGCTCGAGATACTGGCAGGTATCCCGACCATCGTTTACGGCCTTTTTGCGCTGCTTACCGTTGGTCCGCTTTTGCTTGGACTGTTCGGGGATGACGGTCTTGGCTGGATGAAGGCTGGCACGGCAGTCATGACCGCTGGGTTGGTCATGGGCATAATGCTGATCCCGTTTGTGTCCTCGTTGTCGGATGACATCATCAACGCGGTACCGCAGGCTCTGCGCGACGGTTCTTACGGATTGGGTGCAACGCTGTCCGAAACCATCCGTCAGGTTGTTCTGCCAGCGGCGCTTCCGGGTATCGTGGGGGCGATCCTGCTGGCCGCATCGCGCGCCATAGGTGAGACAATGATCGTGGTCCTTGGGGCAGGGGCCGCAGCGCGGCTGAGCCTGAACCCGTTTGAAGCCATGACGACCGTCACCGCAAAAATCGTGAGCCAGCTGACCGGAGACGCGGATTTCGCATCGCCCGAAGCGCTTGTAGCCTTTGCACTGGGCATGACCCTTTTCACCCTCACGCTTGGGCTGAACATCTTTGCCCTCTACATCGTGCGCAAGTATCGGGAGCAATACGAATGACCGACGCCAGCATGCAAAGCCCTGAAACAGGTCATCGCTCAGTCTCGCTGACTGCAGGGGATGCACATACCAAAAAACGTGCAAATGCAGAGAAACGATTTCGGGCATACGGGATTGTCGCTATTGCAACGGGCCTGTTCTTCCTGATCGTTCTGTTCGCCTCGATCCTGTCGCAAGGTATTCCGGCCTTTCAGCGCACTGTTGTCAGCGTGGATTTCACCTTGTCCGCTGCGCAGCGAGACGAGGCGGAAAGTACGTTGTTCAAGACCAAGGCCTATTCCAACCTGTTCATCGCTCAGCTGAGCAAGGAACTGGAGGACCAAGGGATCAGCGTTGATTTCGACGAAGCGGCCATCGAACGTCTTCTTGGTAAAATCGGCGGTACAATCCGAACTTACTATGCCGACAACCCCGGCAAGCTGGGTGATCCGGTCAAGTTTGATCTGGCCGCCTCCAGCCGGGTCGACGGGTATTTCAAAGGCCGCGTGTCCCGTGACACCTTGCAGGACAGCCGGTTTCTACAGCTAAGCGATCTGGATCTGGTTGATGCGCTGGAACAGGCGGGCATCATCAAGCAGGCCTTCAACTGGCCGTTCATCACCGGCGCGGATTCAGGCGTTGACAACCCGGGCGGTGCGGGCATCGGGGCCTCGGTCATTGGGTCGTTTTTCATGATGCTGGTGGTTCTGGGCCTGTCTTTGCCCATTGGTGTGGCAGCGTCGATTTATCTTGAAGAGTTCGCCCCGCAGAACAGGTTCACCGACCTGATTGAAGTGAACATCTCGAACCTTGCCGCCGTTCCGTCGATTGTGTTCGGTATTCTGGGTCTGGCCGTGTTCATCCAGTTCATGCACCTGCCACAATCGGCACCGCTGGTTGGCGGTCTGGTTCTGACCCTCATGACACTTCCGACGATCATCATCTCGACTCGCGCCTCGCTAAAAGCGGTTCCGCCATCGATCCGCGACGCGGCGCTGGGGGTAGGGGCCTCGAAAATGCAGGCGGTGTTCCACCACGTGCTGCCCTTGGCCGCGCCCGGCATTCTGACCGGTACCATCATCGGTCTGGCACAAGCTTTGGGTGAAACCGCACCGTTGCTGCTGATCGGCATGGTAGGTTTTGTGGCGCGGGGATATCCCGACGGGTTCCTTGCCGGCTTTACCGAGCCGAACTCGGCAATGCCCGCCCAGATTTACACTTGGGCCGCACGCGCTGATGTCGGGTTTTACGAAAAGGCCTGGGGCGGCATCATCATCCTTTTGATGTTCCTGCTGACCATGAATATCATCGCTATCATCCTGCGCCGCCGCTTTGAACGCCGCTGGTAATTGGGGGCAATAATGAACGACATGACACGAGTGGAGAGAACCGTGGACTCCAAAGAAATCAAGATCAACGCGAAGAAGGTTCAGGTTTACTACGGTGATACCCACGCCATCAAGGACGTGAGTGTTGAGATCGAAGACAAGACCGTCACGGCCTTTATCGGCCCTTCGGGTTGTGGAAAATCGACCTTCCTGCGGTGTCTGAACCGGATGAACGACACCATCGATATCTGCCGAGTCGAAGGTGATATCCTGCTGGACGGTGAAGACATTTATGACAAGCGGGTCGACCCCGTTCAGTTGCGTGCCAAAGTGGGCATGGTGTTCCAAAAACCGAACCCGTTCCCCAAGTCGATCTACGACAACGTGGCCTACGGTCCGCGCATCCACGGCTTGGCGAAGAACAAGGCGGAACTGGATGAGATCGTTGAGAAATCCCTGCGTCGAGGCGCGATTTGGGATGAGGTCAAGGACCGTCTGGATGCGCCCGGCACGGGCCTTTCAGGGGGGCAGCAGCAGCGTCTGTGTATCGCGCGCGCCGTGGCAACCGAACCGGAAGTCCTGTTGATGGACGAGCCGTGCTCGGCGCTGGACCCGATTGCAACCGCACAGGTCGAAGAGTTGATCGACGAATTGCGTTCCCGATATTCGGTTGTGATCGTCACCCATTCGATGCAGCAGGCCGCGCGCGTCAGTCAGAAAACGGCCTTCTTCCACCTGGGTAATCTGGTGGAATTTGGTGAAACCGGTCAGATTTTTACCAACCCGGTCGATCCGCGCACGGAAAGCTACATTACAGGCCGTATCGGCTAAACACAGGTATCAAACAATGAGCGAACAACATATTGCATCTGCTTTTGACCGCGACCTCGAAACAATCCAGGCGCATATCATGAAGATGGGCGGTCTGGTTGAGGCCGCTATCATGAGCGCGGCGCGCTCTCTAGAAAGCCGTGACGTTGAGCTGGCCCAGGATGTGCGGCAAGGTGACAAGGCCATCGACGCCTTGGAAGATCTGATTGATGAGGAAACCGCGCGTCTGATTGCCTTGCGCGCGCCCACGGCCAGTGACCTGCGTTTGGTTCTTTCGGTCCTGAAGGTATCCGGCAACCTCGAGCGGATTGGTGATTATGCGAAGAACATCGCCAAGCGTACGACCGTTCTTGCCAATGCGGGCGAGATCAGCGGTAGCGCCGCTGCCTTGCGCCGCATGGCGCGCGAGGTCGAACGTATGCTGCGCGACGCGCTGGACGCATATATTCAGCGCGACGCGGAATTGGCCACCGACGTCATCAACCGCGATGAAGAGGTCGACCAGATGTATAACGGCCTGTTCCGCGAACTCCTGACCTTCATGGCCGAGGATCCGCGCAATATTTCCGCCTGTATGCACCTGCATTTCATCGCCAAGAACATCGAACGTATGGGCGACCATGTAACCTCGATTGCCGAGCAGGTGGTGTATCTGGTCACAGGCGATCGCCCGACCGAGGCTCGGCCCAAGGCCGACATAACGTCGCAAACAGCGTAGGAGACGCTTCAGATGTCCGCAGATCAACCGACAGTATTGGTGGTCGAGGATGAGTTGGCCCAACGCGAGGTGCTGGCCTACAACCTTGAAGCCGAGGGTTTTCGCGTCTCAAAAGCGGCCAACGGTGACGAAGCTATGTTGCTGGTCGACGAAGACTGCCCGGATATCATCGTTCTGGACTGGATGATGCCCAATCTCAGCGGGATTGAGGTTTGCCGCCGACTCAAAAGCCGTCCGGACACACGTTCTATCCCGATAATCATGCTGTCGGCCAGATCAGAAGAGGTAGACAAGGTTCGCGGGCTTGAAACCGGTGCCGACGATTACGTGGTCAAGCCATATTCGATCGTCGAACTGATGGCGCGTGTTCGAACACAACTGCGCCGCGTTCGACCGGCAACTGTTGGCTTGCGACTGCAATATGACGACATCATTCTGGATTCGGAAACCCACAAGGTCAGCCGCGACAGCAAGCCCTTGAAACTGGGCCCAACCGAGTTCCGGCTTCTCAGCACGTTCATGGAAAAGCCGGGCAGGGTCTGGAGCCGTGAACAATTGCTGGATCGGGTCTGGGGACGCGACATCTATGTCGATACGCGTACGGTTGATGTTCATATTGGACGCTTGCGCAAAGCCTTGACGCAACATGGCGGGGTTGATCCTGTTCGCACAGTCCGCGGTGCTGGTTACGCATTGGGATAACACGCATCAGACTTGTTTTGGTCGAATTTGTTTGATCACTGATTGCGGTTGTATCTGAGTAATTCTCCGCCGTGTCATTGTTGCAACCAAGTAGAAATGTCACTGGTTCTGCAAAGCAGAAGTGTCACCGGAGGGCGGGACGGGAGCAAGGCTTTGCAGCCCGGAGACCTCACATATCGCAGGGCTGAAAAGCCTTGCGGGGGTCAGGTCACAGACCGAGCTTTCGGCGTTCTTTCTTGCTGTAAAACGCTTTGATGCCTTCTTCGCGCACAAGCTCTTCGAAGGCGCGCCAGGCGAGGCCATCGCCAAAGAAGGGTGGGTTATCGGAAATCGTCAACGTGCCGAACTGGTTCTCCACGGACAGGATCCAGCCGGGATCGATGCTGGTCTTGTAGATCTCAACGTCGAAATGATGCCCGTCGATGACAACGGATTGCGTGTAATCGGAGAATATAATCTCTGGGTCGTCTTCGGCATCCATGACGCCAATCTTGGGGCTATTCCGCCGCCTGCACAATCGTCTTTTTGGCGTGTGATCCGGAGGGGCGGCCGGGCTTTCTGTCTCGCGGCCTATAGCCCATCTTCTCGGAGTTTGTCCTGACCGGATATTTGGGTGGCGCCTTGTCCTGGATGTCCTTGATATGCGCCAGCACCGCGCCGAGGCGTTTGTTCTCGGTGATCGCGGCATGGGTCACGCGCTGGTCCATGTCGAAGATGCTATAGGGTAGGGGCCGGCCTTTCCAGCGCACCTCGAACCGGCCATCCACATAAGCGTAGGTGTCCACATATTTGCCTACCAGCCCGCGCGTGATGTCATTCTCTTCCAGCATGATGCGCTTGCGATCATAGGAGAATGTCAGCTGCTTGCCGACATAGCGGTTCTCACGCCAGCACAGCACATCCGCAAGCCGATCCGGTTCGACATTGAGAGCGCGGTGCAGGTTGTCGGACTTGGCTGGGGTCCTTGCGAACTTGGCGTTATAACGTTCCTTGAACCCTTGCAGATAGTCGTTTCCGGCCGCCATGTCCGAGATACCGGCGAGCCTCAGCTCCTTCACCAAACGATCCTGCAACGTACGGTTCGCACGTTCAACACGCCCCTTGGCCTGCGAGGAATTGGCGCAGAGAATCTCGATGTTCAACTCGTTTAACGCCCGGCCGAACTGGGTCATGCGCGCGCCGCCCTTGGCATCTTCCTTGGCCACACGAAACACCGTGTGTTTGTCGCTGTAAAACGCCACCGGGCGACCATGCTGAACCAGGTAGCCCTTGAGCGCTTCGAAATAGCTGAACGTGCTCTCGGATTTGACGAACCGCAGTTCCATGAGCGTGCTAGTCGCATCGTCGATGAAGACGAGAAGGGTGCAGGGATCGCCCCGATCCTCAAACCAACGATGATCCGAACCGTCGATCTGGATGAGCTCGCCAAAACATTCCCGCCGCAGCCGCGGTTGATGAAACGTTCGACGCTGCTTGCGCGACAGCCAGAGGCCATCTTCCTGCATCCATTTGCGAACCGTCTCGCGTGAAACCCTGAACCCGTGATGCTCGGCCAGCATCTCGGCTGCCAAGGTCGGCCCGAAATCCGCATAGCTCTCCCGGATCAGGCTCAGAGCATAGTCGCGCTTAGCTTTGTGGATGCGGTTGTTCGGAGGTTTGCCGCGCGCCTTGTGCCGTATCGCTGACGCGCCGTCTCGACGATACCGCTTCAACAGCCGGAAAATCTGGCGCCGCGTCAGATCCAACAGATTCGCCGCGTTATCAACCGTCAGCCGACCATCATCGACTTGCGCCAACACTTCCACACGATTCAACTCGCGTTCGCTCATCATCACCCATCCCATGCCAGCTCGTCCTCTTCTTGTTTTGAGGGCAGAGTGACACTTCTGCTTTGCTTACGGGTGACATTTTAGCTTTGCGGCTACAAGAAGAAGCTTCATAACAGATGTTATGTTAAAAGGTCCGAGTTTTAGGCCCTTTTATTTTGGATTGGGATCAAATGGTTTTTCCGACAGCCTGACGCAGCATCCAGACCATGCGCACAAACCTGAGCCGGATCAGAGTTGCAATACCGCGCAGGGTTTCACCCGTCGAACTGAGTTTCCTGCTGGTCAGAATTTTGGGCGTATGCACCACGGCACTGGCGGGCATGGCTAATCCGCGGATTGCCCATCGCAGGCGCGCGGTGGGCCCCGTTCCGTTCAACTGATAGCCTTCCTGTGTCGTCCGTCGCCATTTTGCCTTGAGGGCGGGCCAGTCTTGGCGGGACGGATGGCTGACCCGGAACCCATCGTCGTAAATCAGGCTATAGCCTCGGGCGACCGCACGCATGGTCCATTCCCGATCTTCCGATACGCCGTTGATAAAGCCCCCAATTGTGTCGAAGACATCACGCCGGGTCAGCAGATTGCCGGCGCCGGAAAACCCCTGAACCTCAATATATCTGCGGAAATTAAAGGCAAAAACGGCCTCGAACGCCTCAGCCCCGCTGCGCGGCGGTGGGGTTTCATCAAAGACGTCGACCCGACCTCCGATCAAATCAGCCTGATCTGCAATCTGACGACCGACTGTCAGCCAATCCGGCGAGGGTACGCAATCCGCGTCAATAAAAAAGAGCCGAGAGGCCGTGGTTTCAGAAACGCCGCGATTGCGCGCGTGGGCTGCGCCTTTTTGGGTTTCCACTAAAAAGCGTACTTCGGGAAAGGCTTTCCGTATTTCCTGCAACGAAACCGGCGAGTTATTGTCGATTACGACGATTTCGGTCCTTGTCAGGTCATTCTCTTTGAGCGCCAGCAGGCATCGTTCCAACCGCGGCAAGTCGTTGTAATGAGGGATAATGACCGCATCCTTCGGCCTTGCGTCAGTAGGAGCCGTACTCATAGCCGAAAGTTCCGCTGATATAGCGACATTTGTTCAGGACAATCCCCATGACATTTGTAAGTTCCGCCAATTGGCGCTCTGCGATGTCGACATGGTCGATGCTGGTTTCTTCGGCAGCGGCCAGAAGCAAAGCGCAATCGACATTCCTGAGAAACCCGTGGCTGTCGTCGCTTGCCATCAGCGGCGGCGTATCAAAGAGGATAATATCGGGTTTGTATTCCGCCTCGAGCCGGTCCAGAAACTTGAGCGTCTGACGATTTTGCAGAACTTCTGCCGGGTTGCGCGTCGACGTGTAATTCAGCCCGAAAATCACATTGTCACCGTGCCGCAGAGCGTGTTCGTGAAATGGCACTTTGCCCTGAATGACATCGGCCATGCTATGATTGCCGGATTGTTTGAGTATTTCGGCCAGCCCTCTGCGTCGCATGTCGAAATCGATTACGATCGTACGCAGATCTTCCTGTCGTCCCAGGCTGAAGGCCAGATTGGCTGCGGTCGTACTTTTACCGCATCCGCTGTAAGGAGAGGTCAACGCCACCCGGCGCCAGCCGTTGGTGTGAGTTTGCTGCAGCATCTTGGTCCGCAACATGTCATAGGGCGTTGCGTCAGGGCCGCCACGATATGATACCAGACGCTTGTTGGATATGAGGTGCGGTTCGATGCTGATCTCAGGTACGGTCAACCAGATATCTTCATCAGGCGCACCGTCTTCCTGAACATGGCGCTGATCTTCGCGCGGCACCGCCGGTTCCGGTGGGCGGCTGTTGCGTTCCTCACGGGCTTTTTGAATCGCCTGTTGAAGACGGTCCATTATACCCTCCCTCCTTTATTCAGAGCGAAAACCATCAAAACACCCCCAGCTTGTCGACCACCTTTTCCGCGATCAGGTCCAGCGGCAGATAGTAGGTATGCACAGCCCACACGCCAGCGGGCACGCCGATCAGGATCCCCAGAATAACCGTCGCCCAGACCAGTCGCTGTGTCGTCACCTCACCCGGAGACCGTACATAAGGAATGGTCGCAATTGGCCAGACATCCAGCTTGTTGATCAGATCTTCGGGTCGGCGCGCGGACCGGTTCAGAAGTTCCAGCAGAACAACAAGTGCCAGACCCAGCGCTATGCCGGCGAATGTGCCACCGCCGGCGATCACCAGCCGGTCGGGTTTGGTTGGCGTGATCGGTTCCGTGGGATGTTCGATCACCGAAATCCGCTGCCCCTGCGACGTGACCTCGATCCGTTCTCCGGTTGAGGCCGAGGCCAGGCGTGCGACGGTCGTATTGTATTGCGCCTGGATATTATCATGATCACGCTGCAATTCGGCCAGTGTGATCGCATTGGCCGGGGTCTGATCAATCGTCAGGGTCACTTTTTTAAGATTTTTTTCCGTTACAACGCGTTGATCTTCGAGGGCGGCGATCTGTGAATCCAGTTGGGCCAACTGGAGATCAAGCGTCGAATTGCCCGTTTGAGCACTGGATGCAGCAGCATCAGAGGCCTGCTCGGCCGCGACAACGCCTTCCAAGCGCGCGATCCGGGCCCGTAAAATCCTGATCTGTGGGCTGCTTTCGGAATAAACGGCCAGTTGATTGTCAAGCTGGTTACGCAACTGATCCAGTTGCGCCTGCGACTGTGTTTGTGGCGTTCCGACATTGGTAACCTGACCGGTCGTATTAAAGATATCCACAAGCTTTTCACGCTGGTTGCGAAGTGCAAAAATCTGCTGGTCGGTCTGTTGTAGGCTCGTTTGCAATGCTCCCTGCTGGGCCATTCGGAATTGCAGACTGGTGGGCAGGGCGTCAGAATTTTCGTTTTGGAACTCAAGAATCCGCGCGCTGCGCTTATCGAGCTCCTTGCCAAGGCGGTCAACTTCCTGCTCGAAGAACTCTAGCGTGTCAGAGGCCCGCTCTTTGCGGTACGAAACATCAAGTTTTAGAATTTCCGTCAGATATTCATTCAATACGCCAGCTGCGATTTTGCCGCTCCGGTTTTCGTATGTGAAGGTCATCAGATTCGCCTGGCCGCGACCGGCCGAGATGAAGGTCCCGGTTTTTGCGCGCAATTCTTCGACCATCTGGTCTGGGGTGGCATCAGGCAACACTTCGAATTTATGTGCAATGTCAAGAAGAACCGGTCGTGTCAGCAGGCGTTGTTCAACAATCTGAAGTTGCTCGAACGGCGTGGTGATAACGGTACTGGCCGCCAGGCTTCCGGGTATCTGCGGCGATTCAACAATCAGCCGCATTTGTGAAACGTAAGTGGGAGGCAATGTCATCGCGACCGTAATCGAAACGGCTGACACAATCGTGGCTACGATGAGGAAGTATGGAAACCGCCGCAAGAAAATAGAGAAATAGTAACGAGCAGGACTCATCTCAGACCGTCACCTCCTTCTCAAGTGAATTGCCGCCAAAAAAAACACCATCATCGATCACCTGATTAACAATGTCTTCGTCCACCTTGTCCGTTTCATTTGTCCAGGCATAGAGCAGGGCAAAATCGCAAAACTGGTTCACTAGGCGTGGAACGCCACGGGTTTGAAGAAAGATCAGGTTGTAGGCCCCTTTCGTGAATTCTTCGCCCGAGCCTCCGGCAATTTTCATTCTGTGTTGAATATAGTGTTCGACCGATGATTCATCCATCCGTTCCAGATGAAAACTTGCGGCTACCCTCTGCGTCAGCTGGCGCATCTTGGGGTCCAAAACCATATCACGTAATTCGGGCTGCCCAACCAGAACAAGCTGGATCAACTCATCCGTGTTGGAGTTGATGTTGGTCAGCATGCGGATTTCTTCCAGGCCTTCGACTGTTAGATTCTGCGCCTCGTCAAAAATCAGAACCACGCGCCGCCCTGCGGCATATTCTGAGACAAGAAAATCCTGCAATGCCCGAAACAACTGCACATAGGTTGCATCTTTTTCGATCGATAGGCCCAAAGCATGTAACACCCACTGCAACAGCTCTCCCCGTCCTTCTTGAGCGTTCGAGATCAACCCTACTGTTATTGAATGTTCCAATTCGCTAAGCAGGTGTTGAACGAGCGTTGTCTTCCCTGCGCCAATCTCACCCGTCAGCACCGTAATCGGTGCGCCGCTCATGATGCCGAATTGCAGGACAGAATAGCCGCGCTTATGCAGCGGAGACCAATACATGAATCCAGGGTCTGGAAGCAGCGTGAATGGTCGCCGATCCAGCCCAAAGAAGTTTAGATAAAATCCGTCACTGGACGCCATCGCACCACGGTTACCTTCCGCTTTATCAAACCTCGTATTGGCTTCCCGGAGATTACCTAAACTCATACTCTGAACCACTAAAATTTCTCACCAACGAACACATTACATAAGTCGAAAATACTTGGATACTACTGTGCCATAAAATCAAGGTAGCAAGCAGTATTAAGCTTCACACGCGATGATTTGACTGTGCGATCCACTCGATCATGAGGGTTAAGGGTCACTATCTCAGCCAAACCCCTGAGAAAATGGCCTAGAAAAGTGGCAGGCAGGTCAAAGGTCGGCAACACAGAATAAATTTCTGCACTCCTTAATAACATTGTTTTGAGAACCAAAAGGCAAATATTTCCCACATTGTGTCAAATCGTGTGACGGAGATTCAAAAACTTACAACCAGATCATGCTCACCTCAGACGCAAGCAGCACCGGAATATACTCTCTTTTTCGTGTGTGGCGGGCAATCCTGTCAGGATTAATGTTTTGCAAGCAGCACCGGAATTTGTTAACAATTATTGCCAGTGTGGTCTGTCTACATGTGTGCAAAGACAGGGTCGTAAAAGACATAATAATATAAAAATATTTTGTTTAGTCTGAGGTTGAGCGTAGTCGGTTTTAGTTTGGTAGGTGGTTCTTGGGGTTTTGTGTGTGCTGGGGGTTTAAATAGTGACAAGTCATTCGAAAGACGTAGCCGACCCTGGCTACGCCAACATTTCTGCAGTGCCCACCTCGGGGAATTATCTAGGATTCTACAGAGGTTTAGGTAAGCGCGTCTTTGATATCACGTTTGTGCTGCTTGCAGCACCATTTGTTGTGCCACTGGTTTGTTTTCTGGCTGTATTTCTAGCCTTCCAGGGCGTGTCTCCGTTTTACTGGCAGGATCGGGTCGGCAAAAACGGCAAGATCTTCAAAATGCTCAAACTGCGCACCATGGTGCATGACGCCGAGACAGTTCTCAAAGAGCATCTGGCGGCCAACCCCGAGGCCCGCGAGGAATGGCACCGCAATCAGAAGCTCCGCGATGATCCGCGCATCATCAAATTCGGGTCGTTTCTGCGCAAAGCCTCCATGGATGAGCTGCCTCAATTCTGGAACGTTCTTCTGGGTGAGATGTCCATGATTGGGCCCCGCCCGATGATGGTGAACCAGCAGAAGCTGTATCCCGGTGAATTCTATAGTTACATGCGCCCGGGTATCTCGGGGCCGTGGCAGGTTTCCAAACGCAACCAGTCTACATTTGCCGAGCGCGCGTTTCACGATACCGAGTACTGGAAGAGCATGTCGTTCGGAACTGATCTTTCCATCCTGATCCGAACTATCTTTGTCGTTCTGCGCGGCACCGGTTGCTGAAGCGCACATGCCCATCGGTTCATGTTTTTCGCGGTTTTGCGGGAGCGCAGCTTTGAGTGTATCAAGATTCTTCATCAGCCAGCGACTGGCCATTGCCTTCTTTGCAGTGACCCTGTTACTCAGCGCATGCGACTCGGCCGAAGAGAGGGCAGAGGCGCATTTCCAAGCGGGAATGGCCCATCTGGACGCAGGCGATGTCGAGCGTGCCCTGGTCGAATTCAGGAATGTTTTCAAACTGAATGGCCAGCATAAAGAGGCCCGCCTGACCTTTGCCAGACTGGAACGCGAACGCGGCAATATTTCCCTCGCTTACAGCCAGTATCTGCGGCTGGTGGAGCAGTATCCGGACAATCTCGAAGGGCAGCGCAGCCTGGCCGAAATGGCCTTGGAGGTGGGTAATTGGGAAGACGTAAGGCGCCACGGTGCCGTTGCTGCTGCGCTGGCGCCGGATGATATCGGGATCAAGTCCGTTAATAACACACTGGCTTATGCCGACGCCGTCGGGGTTGGCGATGCGGCCAGGGTTGATTTCACTGTTCACGCTGCCCGCGAGATGATCAGGACACATCCCGATCTGATGACATCACGGCAGGTTGTCATCGATCATCTGGTCCGCGATCAGGACTGGGCTGGCGTTCTGGACGAAACAACCACGGCCCTGGCAATCGCTCCAAAACAGGAGAACCTCTATGGCATCCGGCTTCACGCCCTGCAGGAATTGGATCAACCGGATAAGATTGAAGAGATGCTCAACCAGATGGCGCAGGTTTTCCCGGATGATAAGGGCGTCGAACAGTTTCTGGTGCAGCATCATATCAACCAAGGCAATCTGGATGCCGCCGAACAGCTTCTGCGCACCGAGGTGGATCCACAGGCCGAGGATTTTCTACCAACCCAGAGGTTGGTCGCCTTTCTGAGCGAATATCGAAACACCACAGCGGCGATTGCCGAGTTGGACACAATCATCGCACAGAACGGCCCCAACAGCTCCAGACTCAAAACGGTAAGAGCCAAGCTGAAATTCGACGCGGGCGACGCGCAAACGGCAATCGCCGAGATGCAGGATCTGATTAACGATGCAGAAAGAACCATGCAGATCCGGGAAAGCGAGGTGGAATTCGCGCGCATGCTGTTTCGGATCGGCAGAACAGACGATGCAAAGACCCTGATCGATAATGTGTTGAGTGAGGATGCGACCCAGGTCGAGGCGCTCAAACTCAAGGCGTACTGGCTGATTGGCGAGGACAATACAGGCGATGCCATCGTGCAACTTCGCAAAGCGCTTGATCAAACACCCCGTGACCCGCAGCTGATGACCCTGATGGCGTACGCGCATGAGCAAAATGGCGACCGGACACTGACGGGCGAAATGCTTGCTCTGGCGACAGAAATGTCCCGAAGCGCACCGGAAGAGGCATTGCGCTATGCCCGGTTTCTGATTGCAGAGGGTGATTTGGAAATTGCCGAACACATTCTGACCTCCTCCCTTTACCAGAACCCGGAACAGTCGGAACTTCTTTTTCTATTGGGTGAGATCTACCTGAAAACGCAGGATTGGGATCGTGCACGGGCGGTACAGCGATCAATCGGCGAGCTGGACGCCCCCCAAGCGCGGCGACAGGCAAAAGAACTTAAGGCGCATATGCTGGCTGCTCAGGATCGGGCTGACGATCTGACAAAATTTCTGAACGAATTGGCTGACGATCCCGAATTCGGTTTGTCGGCGGATATCGCGCTGATCCGCTCGTTACTGACACGGGGGGAAAGTGCCGCCGCCTTCGCCCGACTTGATCAGATACTTGAAGAAGCCCCCGACTCTCTGCCGGTGCGCCTGGTCAAGGCGCATGCTCTGGCTGATGAGGGTAACAGTGGCGAAGCAGAACGGCTCTATCGGGCTATCCTCGCAGATTACCCGGGCACAACGCGGGCGTGGGTTGGGTTGTATGCGCTGTTGAAAGGGCAGAAAGCACCTGAAAAAGCCCAGCAAGTCTTGGTCGACGCGTTAGCCGTGCTGCCTGAAAGCCCGGATATTCTAATGCTGCAGGCCATGGATCACGAACGCGCCGGAGAACTGGATCAGGCGATTGCTGTCTATGAAAAGTTATATCCGCTCAGCAACCGATCTGTAATTGTGGCTAACAATCTGGCAAGCCTGCTGACAACGCATCGCAGCGATGACGAAAGCCTACAGCGCGCCGACGTTATAGCCCGGCGCCTGCGCGGTACCCGCGAACCAGTGTTTCAGGAAACGTATGGTTGGGTTGCCTACCGGCTCGGTAATTACGATGAGGCCGTGGCTTACCTTGAAGCTGCTGCGCGTACCTTCTCGGATCATCCCTTGGTTCTGTACCATCTGGGCAAAGCCTACGCCGCGGTCGACCGCCCCGAGGACGCCATGCGCGTGTATCGCGCGGCACAGGCTACCGGCGTTCCCCTAAGTGTTTCTCCAACGCTGGAAGATGAAATTGAGCAGTTGAACGCTGCAAATATCGCAGGGCAATAAGAAACCAACAAAGGCGCTGCATTTCTGCCGCATCTTGCCCCCTTCAAACATCCAGTAGATTGTTTCCCAAGTTGCAAAAGGGCATAAATGGAGGGAAAAGTGAGAGATTTGAATATGCGGAAAGTAATCGGATCATTTATAGGTATTGTAATTTACCTGACGGTCGCAACGGGCGCCTGGGCGCAGTCCTACCAGATTCAGCCGGGTGACGCACTTCAGGTCGAAGTTCTAGAAGACCCCACCCTCAACCGAACCATTCTGGTTCTGCCGGATGGCTCCATAAACTTCCCGTTGGCCGGCGCACTTCGAGCGGCGGGGCAATCCACCAACGCGCTTAGCTCATCTCTCTCGTCAGCACTGGCTTCAAACTTCAATGCGCCGCCAACCGTCTTTATCTCGGTTGCGTCGCTGGCACCTCCACCACTGCTTCAGAGTGGGCAGACGACCACGACCGGACCGACGATCGAGGTCTTTGTCATGGGTGAGGTCCTCGGACCCGGGAAACTTCTTGCGTCCGAAGGCACAACCATTCTTCAGGTTTTGGCTCAGGCCGGTGGCCTGACCAATTTCGCGGCCCGCAAGCGCATCGAATTGCGCCGGGCTGACACTAAGACAGGCGTGATGAACAAATTTAACTATAACTACAATGGCTCGGGCGGCGGCATCCAGGGTAACACTGTGCTTAAAGCTGGAGACGTTGTTGTCGTGCCAGCACGCCGCTTGTTCGAATAGGGGCTGATACAGGTGGGAAAATCGAAATTCAGGCTGTCCACCATGCTGGGGGGCGGAGCAGCCCTTATAATCTCACTGACGCCAGCGGTAGGGCAACAGGCCGCGACAACACAGACAACGACGCAGCAGACTCAGGCGGGTTCGACACAACAAACGACCGCTCAACAGACAACGGCTGTGCAGCAAACGCCCAGCCAGCAGCTGATTTCGCAACAAGCGCTGCGTAACCCGGCTCGGCAGGTTGGTCAGGCCGCAACGGGTCAGCAGACCGGCACCGGCACTGGCCTGAGTATTACGCTGGATTACCTGTCCTCGCTCAGATACGACGACAACCTCCGCCTGACCGATCCGTCGCTTGGGTCAACCACCTGGTGGGAAAATACACTGGCGTTGGCGGTGTTGAAGCAAACACCGGATTCCACTCTAACCTTCGATCTGTCGGGGCTGTTTCGGATTGCCGATGAACCGATCATCGGGACGGAATCCAGTTTCTCGGATCCCTTCACTCAACTGTCCTATCGGCGCGACCGGCCCAACAGCCGTTTGCGATTGCTTGCTTCATATCGAGAGAGGGATCTGGCCTTTAACCGGTCTCTGACCGACATCAATCTGGACGGGGTTATCGACTCCTCTGATGTCATCGGCACCATAGGCGATCAGACGGACACCCTCGGAAATCTGGACTGGCAGACCGGTCTCAACGATCCTTTAGGTTTTCAGTTCTCCTACAACTATAGCAAGCGCGGATACGAGAACACGATCGATCCGGCCCTGTTCGACAACAAGTATGACGACTACTCTGCCATCACGTTTCTGCGGATCTCTCCGGTTGTACAAGGAAACCTGACTGTCAGGTACAGGGATTTCGTGGCGGATGACACTGGGCAGACCGATCGCAACACGACAACCGTATCGACCGGAGCGACATATAACGTCTCTTCTGTTACGGATGTCAGCGCAAGCATCGGTTACAGTCGCGTCGACGACACACAACGCGCGACCGGCATAAATGATGTGACAGAAGATTTTGTGTGGAGTTTTGGCTGGAACAAAGCGCTGCCAGATGGAACCGCCGATATTTTTCTTGATCAGACATTTGGCGTGAATGGCGCCAGGACAAACGCCACCTTCGGTCGAAGGTACCAGCGGGCCAACGGATCGTTTGCTTTCAATGTCGGTTTCACCCGGGGTCCGTTTGATGAAGTAACGCCGATCGGTCAGCTTGACTATAGTTATCAACTGGCCAGTTCCCGGATTGGCGCGACAATCCAGCGCCGGGTCGGCACCAGCACACAAAGTGTGGAAACCCGCGAAACAACCGCTTTTCTGACCTATGATTATTTGATTAACTCGCTTTCGGCCCTGTCTTTCAGCCTCGATTACATCGATCAGGAAGACGAAGGGACCGGTGTGTCCAACCCGCGCCAGCGCAGCACGTTCAACGCCTCATATTCCCGTGCCATTACGCGGGACTGGGCCGTGAACCTGGGCTATCAATATGAGATGGATGAACAGAACGGCTTTACCGCTACATCGAGTTCGGTGTTTGTTACGCTTGGACGACGGTTCACACTCAAACCTTGACCCTTCGCCGAGCCGATTCCTGAGCGGCGACAAATACGGCAATTTAACGATAATTGTTTCTATTTTTGGTCAAATCACCGCGCCCCGGACGCGGCATAATTCAGCATCGGAATTTATTGTGCATGATGGACGGTGATGCATCATCTCGATTCGAATGACAGCTCCGGCAAAACGCTTGGGGCCGCCCGAGGGGTTCTGCCGGAAATCAATGCAACCGGGCTGTTCTGGTTTGCACTTTTGCTACTTGGATCCCTACCCATCTTCTGGATCGGGATCGTGTCGCTGGGGGCTGCCTGGAGCACGCCGGAATACAGCCACGGGCCGCTGATCCCCATCATCTCGCTGTATTTGTTCCTGCGTGAGCTGCGCAATATGCCTCCGCCCAATCCGGTCGTCCATGACCGCTGGCCAGGCGTGGCCGTGATTGTGGTTGCGCTAGTGATTGCCATTCTCGGCAACCTGGCCCGAATTCCGGATATCGTCACCTATGCGATGATCATCTGGACCGGTGGCGTCATGGTGACCGTCTTCGGCTGGCAACGCGGGAAATACCACCAATTGCCCGTAATCCATCTGGTCTTCATGCTGCCCCTGCCCCAGTTCGTCTACTGGAAGCTCACGATCTTCCTGCAATGGGTGTCGTCCGAGTTGGGCGTCTGGTTCGTGCAGCTCGCCGGAGTTTCGGTCTTTATCGAAGGCAATGTCATCGATCTGGGGGTCTACAAGCTGCAGGTGGCCGAGGCCTGTTCGGGCCTGCGTTATCTGTTCCCGATTCTCAGCTTTTCATACCTCTTTGCCCTGCTCTACCGCGGTCCGATCTGGCACAAGGTGGTTCTGCTGGTCTCGGCCGCGCCGCTGACTGTTCTGATGAATTCCATCCGCATCGGCGTGATCGGCATTCTGGTCAATCAGCATGGCATCGAACAGGCCGAAGGGTTCATGCATTTCTTCGAAGGCTGGATCATCTTCCTGCTCTGCGTCGCCATTCTGTTTCTCATGGCGCTCGGCTTGCAGCGTCTGGCCCCTGATCCGAAACCGTTCACCGAGGCAATCGATCTGGATACCGAAGGGCTGGGTACCGTCGCATTGCGTATCTTTGCCATCCGCGCTTCGGTCGCGCTGGCTCTCGCGGCGCTTTTGACGCTTGCGGTCTCGACCGCATGGGCACTGCGCCCCGCCTCCGAGGTGAAACTCGTCGAGCGGGACCCCTTTGTCCTCTATCCGCGCCAATTGGGCGACTGGTCGGGGTCGACCACCAGCCTTGATCCCAATGTTGAACGAACTCTGGGCGCCAGCGATTACCTCCATGCCACTTATATCGACAGCGGATCGGGCGATTTCGTGAACATGTTCGTGGCCTTCTACGACAAGCAAACTGATGGCGACGGCATCCATTCACCCGAGGTTTGCCTGCCCGTAGGTGGCTGGGAAATCTTCAGCCTTGAGCCATATGAGATCAATCCGGGCAACACCCCCTACGGCAGCTTTACCGTCAACCGCGCTGTCATCCAGAAAGAACTGTCAAAGCAGCTTGTTTACTACTGGTTCGAACAGCGCGGCAAACGCATGGTCAACGATTTCCGCGCCAAGATGAGCGTTATTCAGGACGGGTTCACCATGGGCCGGACCGACGGCGCATTGGTTCGATTTGTCACCCCCATCCTGCCCGGCGAAACCGAAGCGGATGCGGATGCGCGACTCCAGCGGTTCATGGAACCCAGCCTGAACCGCCTACCACGGTTTGTGCCGTTTTGATCTAAGGTAGAAGCCCGGCTTGGTTTCCCTCGATTACAATCGAAAAATACTCCGGTGTGTTCAAAGACAGACGAATAAAAGAGACACTGAGGCACTGCCCCAATCCTTCCACGACCGAATTACTTTGTAACACAACCACCTTATCCTATCACAATCACCAAGCTCGACTGGAAAGGCTCAATTGCCGAAGGCCTGAACTAGACAAATGCACATAAGCGAAAGAGCTGCCAACGAGCGAAGATAGGGCCCTACCCTTTCCAGATCCGCTGATACGCCGCGATCAGCGCAGGGACCTGATGGGGCCAGGCCATTTCCGCCTCGACCCGGGCGCGGCCATAGCGGCCCATGGCGGTGCGGCGGTCGTCATCGGCCAGCAATTCGGTGATCTTGTCGGCCATATCCACCGGATCGTTGGCCTTGGCGTAAAGCGAGGCCTCCTGCGCCGAGAACCGCCCTTCGGTCACGTCGAACTGAACGATGGGTTTCTCGAACGCCATGTATTCAAGGATCTTGTTCATGGTGGATTTGTCATTCATCTCGTTCACCCGGTCCGGGTTCACGCAGACATCGGCGGTCGACAGGATCTCGAACAGATCATGATCCGGCGCGCGGCCGGTGAAGGTGACATAATCCGACAGGCCCATTTCAGCAGATTGTTCGCGCAGCTTGTCCAGGCTGGGGCCCCCGCCCACAAGGCAGAACTGGATGTCGTCGCGCCCCTGAACCTGCACCAGATGCGCCACGGATTCCAGCAGCAGGTCGATCCCTTCCTGATCGCCCATGACGCCGACATAGCCCACCATGTATGTCCGCCCGTTGCGCCACGCGGGGTTTGGCGGCAGGTGCTGCAACCGGCTCAGATCGGGGCCCGAGCGAACCACAAAGACATCCTCGGGCGCCATGCCGCCGCGCTCGATGGCGATCTTGCGATAGCTTTCATTGGTGGCAATCGACACCCGTGCCGAGGCGAAGGTCAGCCGCTCGAACGTCTTCATCAGCTTCCAGAAGAAGCCGCGCTTGTCGAACTTGGCCTCGTAAAGTTCGGGGTTGATGTCGTGGTGATCGAACAGATAACGCACGCCAAACAGCTTGAAGGGCAGCGCCACCAGAAAAATCAGATCGGGCGGGTTGCAGCCATGGATGACGTGAAACCCACGGGTGAACTTGATCTTCAGTGACAGCCAGCTTTCCCAGAACAGCGCCGCGCCATATTCCAGCAGATACCCCAGCGCCCCACTGGCATCCAACGGCAGCGGGTGGCGGTAGACCTTGATGCCTTCATCTTCCCAGACACGTTCCTCATGGCCCTTGCCGGTGGGGCAGATAACCGAGACTAGCGCGCCTGCGGCAGCCAGCGTGCGCGCCTCCATCCAGACGCGGCGGTCGAAGGGCACGGGCAGGTTTTCCACCACGATCAGAACCTTCAGCCCTTTCAGCGGCTGGCTCTGGCGCAGCTCGTCGAACGAGATCGGCTGAACGGCGGACACAGGGCTAGTCATATTCATAGGTTCTTATCACCTCTGCATCGCCAAGGTTCAGCTCGTTCACGATCCGGTTCGATCCGACCACCAAATCCCATGGCCCGGCCTCGGCCGTGGCGCGATCAACCAGCAGGCGGCCCACATTGGGCAGGTGGGTAAAGGCATAACCCAAGTTCTGCCCCCGCAGATCGGCAGGCTTGATGGCCGGATCATAGACCGACAGCTGATACCCCGCCTGCAGCAGCCGCCGGGCAATATCGACATTGGGGCTTTCGCGCAGATCATCAGTTCCGGCCTTGAAGGCCAGTCCCGCCATCAGCACCCGGCCGCCTTCGGGCAGCCGCGCCATGATGTCCTGCGCCTGATAGGTCTTGTGCGCCTGATTGGTCTGCAACAGGCTGTCAATCAGATGGGTATGGGCCCCCACCTCGCCGGCGATATGCTGCAGCGCACGCACATCCTTGGGCAGGCACGAGCCCCCAAACGCACCGCCCGGGCGGGTGTAATAGGCCGAGATGTTCAGCTTGGTATCCGAGACAAAAATCTCGTGCATGGTTTTGGCGGACACGCCCATGCTGTGGCAGATACGGCCGATCTCATTGGCGAAGGCCACCTTGGTGGCATGCCAGGTGTTGTCGACGAATTTGGTGATCTCGGCCTCTTCAAAAGCGGTGTAGAACACCGGCGCGTCCAGACCCTCGTGCATTTCGTCCATCACCGCCGAGCGATTGCCATCGGCTGTACCAACAACGATCTTGGGCGGGTTGAAGAAATCATCCACCGCCGACGCCTCGCGCAGGAATTCGGGGTTATAGACGATCTCGACCGCCTGCGCCGTTCGCTCGCCCAGATAGCTTTGGAAGATCGGCTCGATCAGCTGCCGCACGGTGCCCGGTCGGAAGGTTGACCGATACGCCACCGTCAGAGGCCGCGCCCGATCCGGCGATACGGTTTCGGCGATCTGGCGCGTCACCTCGGCCACAAAGCTCATGTTATGCGAGCCGTCAGTGGAACTGGGCGTGCCCACACTGACAATGGCCAGATCCACATCCCCGAGATCCGGCATCTCGACCACGGCCCGGATCAGATTTTTCCCAAGCGCCTCGGTCAGCAACCCGGCCACCTTCGGCTCCTTGATCGGGGGCTGGCCTGCGTTGATTTCGGACACCTTGTCGGCATTCACATCAATGCCGATCACCTCGTGCCCTTCACGGGTCAGACAGCACGCTGCCGTGAACCCCACATACCCCAAACCAAAAATCGCAATCTTCATATCATTATACCGTCTTGAAAACTTAATACCCGCAGTCCAACCAAACCGCGTCGACACTTAGTCAGCAGACTTGCACGAACCGAAGCCAATCTGAGACACTGAAGCGGAAATTTACCTTGCTATGTGATGCCATTTGCTGACACGGAATGGAGATATTGGCCAAAACATCACGCAACCGTCTAACGCTGAATAATAAAAACATGCGATCTCGATATAAAGAAACCTTCTTTGATCTGATTATCAGCCAGCCGGTCAGCTTGCCAGAATTGAGATTCCACACTCCAAAGCGTCGCTTTGGAGATCACATTAAAAGAAACATTACCCCCAAAAGGCAATTATTGCCTCATATTCGGAAATATTGACCACGTGCAAAATACCCCAAACCACAATCCGGCCCCCAGCATGCTCACCCGCCGATCTGCCCTTGCGGTGGGCGCGGCAACGCTACTTGCTTCCGGAGTATTCCGGCAGGGGCTGGGTCTTCTGACGATTGCGATTACTGCGCGCCTTCTGACGCCCGAAGATTTTGGCATTATCGCATACTTTCTGATTGCAACCGGATTGCTGGAGATGTTTCAACGGCAGATCGGGATGGTTCTGATCCGGCTCGACAATGTGACGCCCGCGCATCTGGATACAGTTTTCTCCTTTCAGATCATCTTCGGGATCATGGCCGCTCTCTTGTTTTGGGCTGCACAACCTATTGTGGCGCTGTTGGAAATTCCTGCACTCACAGAGTTAATGCCCGTGCTTTCCGCGATGTCGCTGGTTGTGGCGATCAAAAGCCCGCGCTTTCTGCTGTTCGAACGCGGTCTGCGTTTTGGCTATGTGGCAGGAGAGGAAACCTTCAGCCGCGTCGTCTACGCAGTTCTTGCTATCTTCCTGTCCTGGTACTGGCGGGATTACTGGGCCATCGTCGTGGCCACTTTCGCCGGTCAGGCTATGCGCGGGATTTGGACATTTGCAATTGCGCCAATGCTGCCCAGGTTTTCCTTGTCCCAATGGCGCGACAGCCTGTCTTTCTCATCCTGGTCCATCGGAGCACAACTGGCCCACTTTCTGTCTGCAAGCGCCCCGCAGCTTATCATCGGCGCGACGCTGGGTCTGGCGGATGCAGGTCTGTTCCGGGTCGGAACGCGACTGGTCAATGTCGTCACCCACCAGCTGTTCACGCCAATCCTCCGGGTTGTGTATCCCGGGCTGGCTGACCTGTCCCGAAAAACCGACAAAGGCAAAGAGGGGTTCCGCAAAATCAATGCCGGGTTCCTGGCGATCATATTACCGTGCAGTGTAGGTTTCGCGCTTGTCTCAGTGGATGTGATCTGGATGTTCATGGGGTATACGTGGGTTGCCGCCGCGCCGGTTATCTGGGTGCTTGCCCCGCTTTATGCGCTGAGCTCGCTGCAGGCGAATGTTCGCTCGGCTGTTTACATTGAGGGTTCGACCTCTCTGCTTTTCTACAGAAACATAATTCTTCTGGTCATTGTCTGTGTTGTGATGTGGATCGGGGTTCAATATGGCTTCAACGGAGCCCTGATAGCGGCCGGTCTTGCCGAACTGGCGGCGCTGATCGTGACCTTGTTCATCGCCAAGCGCTTTGGAAACGGTGGGTTCTTCGAGCCCTTAACCGTCGGCTGGCGCAGCTTTGTGTCCTGTGCGGTGATGGCGGTGGCGGTTATCGCCACCAACTACCTGCTGAGAAATGTTATGCAGTTTTCATACACCCCGGGCATCGTACTGACAAAGACCGGCGTTGGAGTGATTACCTATACCTCGACTCATATCGCGCTATGGGCCGTGACCGGACGCCCGGACGGGTTCGAAACCATGGTGTTTTCCCTGCTGGGCAAGCTGCGCAACCATCTCCGCGACAGGAAAGCATAAGCGCTGTCACAACACCTGCCGCAATCGGGTGACGATATGCTCAAGATGCGCGGGGCCGAGGTACTGGTGCAAAGGCAGTGACAGCACGTTGTTCTTGAGGTCAATCGCCTCATCTTGGCCGGACCAGTCCAGATTGCGGTTGAAGCCAGCCCACCACGGCGTTGCACCGATGCCCAAAGCTTGCAAGGCGCGCGCCACCCGGTCGCGCTCGCTCACCAGAAGCGGCATGTTCAGCGAGCAGGTTGTGGGCTCTAGCTCAGACCTCAGCATCTCAACACCCCCTACCCCATCCAATAGCTCGCGGTAACGGTGCCAGTTGGCCCGTCGAGCGGACAACATATCCGCAACCGAAAAGGATCGGAGTGATCGGGATGCGAAAGCGCTGATCCGGCGGTCCTGCAGGGCCGGGTTGAAATAGTAGTGCTGCGGAATATCTTCTATCTCGTCGGGTGTCACATCAACCGGATCCGCCACGTCCGGTCCTTTGGTCAAGGCACGCTTTAGGCTTTGGGCTCGGGCAGATCCCAACACATTTACCAAAGCAGCCCGCGCCAGAATCCTCGCAATCATCTTTCCATGTGCCGGGCGCGAAAACGGCGAAGCTACGTTCAGATCAGGGGCGTTCACGACCAATGCCCCGCCTTCTGGCACTGGTACGAATTTGTGAAAGCAGAATACCGATATATCCCCGGTGTGTCCTTCCGCCGGCGTCTCTCCGCTCAGCAAGCTCAGCGCACAATCTTCGATCATCCGCAAGCCGTACCTGTCACAGAGCGCGCGCAGCGCGGCCAGTTCGGGCTGAAGGATCCCAAAATAATGCGTGACATAAAGTGCGCGCATTCGCTCCGTGATCAGCGGTTCGATCCGCGCCGGATCGGCGTGCAGGTCCTTACCGACCGGATACAGCCGCACGGTCAGCCCGGCATGTACAAGCGGGTCAAGTTCCGAGCCGCAGTTATAAGCTGGAGCCAGAACTTCGTCACCGGCCTGCAGTCCCAGCACATCACAGGCGGCGCGGATTGCGACACGTGTCTGAAACGCAAAATGCACCTGCCGGTCGGCGAATAATGCGGGAATACCCCCCTGTGCGTCTCGCACCCACAAACTGCCGGCCGTCATGGGCATGTTCGCAACAGCGTCGGTGACCCGTGTCTGCATCAGCGTGTCAGCGGCTGCCAGGTTTGGCGGGACGTAAAACGGGATTCATTGTGAAGACCGATAAGCCGGAACCCGAGTTTTTCGATATTTCGCCGCGACGTATAATTGTATTCGTGACAAGCGACGAAAAAACGCTTCGTGCCTGCCTGTAATCTTTCCATCATCATGATCCGATGCACCCTGACCTGCAGGCTGTTTCCCCGGAACTCGGGTAGAACAACCATCTGGAAAAGAACTTCGGCATCTGAAGGGACAGAACAGAAAAAGTGTTTGCCCACGTCAGAGCCCAACATCCAGGCCAAGCAGCAATCCTTTCCATTGAGGGTGGCCAGCCAAAGCCTGCGATCCTTGTTGAACCAGCTTTTGTCGCCCCATTCCAGATTCTCTTCCCCGGATTCCAACCGCTGACGCAGGCTGGCGGGTAGATCTTCCCAATCCGAAACCTTACGAACTTCCAAAGGCGGGTCAGCCGGAGGCGGATCTTTCAGAAAATCCTCTCCATCAAGCTGAAACACCAGGTTTCTTCGACGCAGACATACGTCCGCTACAGTTGCCCAAGCTTGCTGTAGAAACGGCACCGCACCGCGACGGGCGGCATTGCGCAGCAAGAGCAGCTTTTTCCTTTGTCCAAGTCCAAACACTCGTCAAACCTCCTGCAATGCCGTGACCTCTACCCCGTTTTGGTCAGGGCCTGCACCGCTCTGACACCACGCCGCGCCACTCGTTTCAACTGTGACGGAACCACATTCGCCTGGTGGAACAGACGGTTATTTACCAAAGTATGTTCTGCCACGCGCCTGACAGGGCGCGGCTTGAAATAGGTTTTGTATTCCAAAACACTGAAATCGGGATGGCTGCGGTCGATATCGGGCAGATATCCTTCGACATCCAAGTTTGTGCATCCCTGTTCCATCGCCCATTGCATCCCTCTGAGCCAAAGCAGCGGCGCAATGCGCAGATTTCCAATAAGGCCAGCCGCTGCGGGGTCAGCCACGAAACGCCGGGCAAAAGCTGTAATTCGGCTGCGGTATAACAGAAAACCGCCTAAGAAAGTGTCCTTGTGGTACGCCGTGAACAGAACCCCGGCCTCAGGATCATTGTAAACATTGCGAAATCCGGCTTCGTATTCAGGGCGCGTGACCGGAGTAAGGTTATTGGGATTGATCACAAGCGCGTTCAGGCAATCAAAAAAAACACTGATCTCATCAGGGGATGTTATGTGTCGGATTTCGACATCCGTCGCCTCGATATTTCGCAAATTGCGGCGCGCGCTTCTTGAAAACGAGCTTCGCACCTCTTCCAAAGTGCGGTTGAGGTCGATCAATCCGGTGTCGCGATGCGGTCCTGGGTCCGTAATGGCCATCCCGGCTTGATTAAATTTCTGATGCAAACGATCAGCGTCATCATCCAGCCAGTATGGGGTCACCTTAATGGCATCAACCTTTGCAAAGCGCGGGTGGTCTGACACAGCGACTACAAATTCGGCCAGCGTCTCGGCATCGTCGCAAATCGGGCCACTCAACGCCAATGCCTCAGAATATCTGCCCACCATAATCCGACTGCGTTGGAGTGAAAAAAGACCCACAGCGCAAATTGCTTCCTGACGGCGCGCGATTACAAAAACAACGACCCCTCCAATTGCACGCTCTACATCGGCAAACCGAGGGTCCTGTCTGGGGTGTTGATGCTGACAACCCGTCACAAATTCACGCCATTCATGTATTTGCTCACCGGTCAGGTCATCGTAACATTCAATATCCATTAACCACTCACTTTCCTGGCGTGACTACGGAAGCGTCAGCCAAAAATACCAAACCTATTAAATTCGTCATCCTGTTCAAAAATATAGAAGGTATATGCCACGAAATGTAAAAAATAATTCATCGTCTCAGTGGCTTCGCGCGTCGGAGTGCGGATCAATGGCGCATGCACCGGTGAATTAAGCGCCTGTTGCGATGTATGTTTCTCGTGGGTTGAGAGTGTCATGAACGTTTCATCTGAATCAGCGGGCACGGAATGCGCCGTGTCGATTGTTATCGTAAACTGGAACACGTGCGATATTTTGCGCGATTGTCTCGAATCCATAGGCAATCAGACACAACTGCCCCATGAGGTCATTGTGGTAGATAACGCCTCGAGCGATGGCTCGGCCGCAATGGTCAGAAAAAATTTCCCCGATGTGAAACTGATCGCCAACACCAGCAATCACGGATTTGCTGCAGCCAATAATCAGGGGCTTGAGATTGCCAAAGGCGACAAGCTCTTGCTGCTCAACCCCGATACGATCATCCTGGATCACGCAATCGACGTCATGAGCGGCTGGCTCGACGCGCATCCGGATGTCGGATGCGTCGGATGTCAGGTGTTCGAGGACCCCGAAACCATCCAGCTGACCTGTTTTGCCAACCCGGGACCGCTGAGCCTAGCGGTGATCGAATTTGGGCTGAAACGGCTGTTCTCCTGGCCCGAATACGGTGGTTGGGACCGGACGACACAGCGCGACGTGGACGTAGTCTCGGGCATGTTCATGATGGTGCCGCGCCCGGTTTTCGAAAAGGTCGGCTTGCTGGACGATGCATTTTTCATCTACTCGGAAGAGGCTGACTGGTGCCGGCGCATCCGCAATGCTGGCTGGCGCTGTGTCTTCGCGCCCGAAGCCCGGATTCTGCATCTTGAGGGCGGCTCAAAAAGCACAGCCCAGATCAAGTCGCGCATGTATGTGCAAAAGCAGAAAAGCAAGACGATCTACGCCCGCAAACATTATGGCCGGGGTGGAGAGCTGCTGACCCGCGCCATCTTTGTCACCAGCGCGCTGCTGCGCGGGGCCGCCTTTGGCCTGTTGGGCCTGCTGCGCGCCACGCCGGACCGTTCCGCCCGTCTGCGGCTGTCGGGAGCGGCGATCCGGTACCACCTGTTCGGACAGGAACCAGCCACGTGATGGATGCGATCTCGACCAGTTCCGGGCCTACGCTCGACTGTCTGGAAACCCCGGCTCAGGCCCTTGCGACAGGAGCCGAATGGGATGATCTGGTCGCGGCATCCGGCGCCGATATTTATTTTCTGACCGATTGGCAGGCGGCCTGGTGGGATCACTACGGCAAAAGTTTTGCCGCCAGCCGCCACCCGGTCTGCTTCCTACTGCGGGACGGGACCGAGTTGATCGGCGCCCTGCCCTTTTGCATAGAAACAATCTGGGCTGGGCCGGTTCCCGTGCGCGTTGCACGGCTGGCCGGGGTTGATCCCAATTTCGCGGTCATGGGGTTGCCCATCGCTGCCGGTCACGAAACGACCGTTCTGCGGGCCGTTTTCAATCACCTGACACAACAGATGAACTGCGCCGCTGTCAGCCTGTCGCCGATGTCCGAACGGGCGGCACAGCTGCAACATCTCCGCACCGCTGAGGGGCTGTCGATCCTGCGCGACGACAGCCCGCGCGGGCATACTCTGATGGACCTGCCCGACAGCTTTGACGGGTTCATGAAGGCGCTGTCAAAAAGTCGGCGGCGCGAGGTGCGGCGGGATATCAAGCGCCTGACTGAGGTCGCGCCGCTTAACAACACCAGCTCAACCCCTGAGACGGTCGATCCGATGATGGACCGGTTCATCGCGCTGCACACAACGCAATGGCAGGCGGCTGGGAAGGGCGGGCATTTCTCTGACTGGTCCGTGGCCGCCGCGTTCTACCGGGACCTGCTGCATAGGCTGGGCCCCAAGGGGCAGGCCATGATTGATGAGCAATGGCAAGGCGACCGGCTGTTGTCGAGCCAGCTGCGCTATACGCTGAGCGAAAAGGCTTATTGGTGGTTGAATGCCCGCGAAACAGACCCTGAATTTGCCAAGATCGGACTGGGGCGCGTCGGGCTGGTCGAGCGGGTGGAGGGGTTGATTGAAGATGGCATCAAACTGGTCGAGGTCGGTGCTGGGGAATATGAATACAAGCTGAGTTACGGTGGCGAACTGGTGCCGATCCATACCATCGTGCTGGCCCCCGATCGGCCCGGGGCGCGACTGCGGGCGCGGGTTCTGCTGTGGTGGGCGGATGCGCTGCATCTGTTTTACTACCGCGCCTGGTTCCTGAAATTCCGGCCTCGGCTGGGGCTGAGACCCGGCAGGCTGTGGACCAGTTGGATACGGACGCGGTTATGACGAAACCCCTGACAGTGCAGAGTGTTGCAGCCGAAGACTGGCCCCGGATCAGCGCTGGTTTTCGTGAGCGGACCTATGAGCAGACCCTGACTTACGCGCAGGCGGCGGCGCAGCGGATCGGGGCCAAAGCGCAATTCATCACCCTGTCGGATCAGACGGGCCAACCCGTCGCAGCGGCCTGCCTGCGTGTCAAACCGGTGCCGGGTCTGGGGCGCGGTATCGCCTGGATCGCGGCCGGGCCGATGGTGCAGCCTGAGGCCACGTCAGAGGGGTTAGAGGCTGTTTTTGCCGCCCTTCACACCCATGCTGAGCAGAGCGGGCATATCCTGCGGCTGCGACTGCCCGCCTCAACGCTACGCGACGTCCCATCTGTGGACCGGCTGGCGGCCCAGACTGGCTTCGCGCCAACAGATCGCTCCTCTCCATACCGAACGGTAATCATCGATTGCGATCAGGATGAGGATACTCTGATGCGCGCCCTACACGGCAAATGGCGCAACCCCCTACGCAACGCTCTGAAATCAGGAATGGAGCTTGAAGTCCGGCCGATTACAGACTGCGCGGACCGGTTTCACAGCCTCTATCAAAAGGTGCAGGCTGCGAAAGGTTTCAGCCCGGACATCCCGCCCGAGTTTTACTATCACCTCAAGGGCACGGATTTCAGTCATGACGTCTTGTTTTCCCGGCACGGCAGCATGGATATAGGTGCCATGACAATCGGGCGCACGGGCACCAATGGCGTTTATCTGTTTGGTGCCACGTCAGAGGCCGGACGGCGGCTCAATGCCGGACACTACCTGATGTGGCAGGCCATCCTGCATTGCAAAGCCCATGGCCTGCGCTGGTTCGACCTGGGTGGCATCGACGCAGACAGCAACCCCAGCGTGACGCGGTTCAAGCTGCGGACAGGCGGCGCCGAGGTTATCGCCGCAGGGCCTTATGAATTCCGGCCCGCTGGCCTGACCACCGCCCTGATCCGCACTGCTGAAACGGTCCACACACACCTGAAGGCCCGCCGATGATTGGTCTGAATTTCCACGGCATCGGTAAACCCCGGCGCAGTCTGGAAACCGGCGAGGCCCCCTATTGGGTCTCGACCCAGCAATTCGAACAGGTTCTGGCTCAGGTGGCCAAAGCGCCTGCGGGTTTCCGGATCACATTCGACGATGGCAACCTGTCAGACCATGACAGCGCTCTGCCCGCCTTGGTGGAGCACGGGCTGCACGCGCGGTTTTTCGTGCTGACTGGGCGGATCGGAGAACCCGGATCGCTGGACAAGGCGCATATCCGGGCGCTGTCCGAGGCGGGCATGACGATCGGCAGTCATGGTATCGATCACACCGCCTGGCCCACGCTGGGCGATGAGGACCTGAAACAGGAACTGCAAACCTCCCGCGCCCGACTCGAAGATATCTGCGGACATGCGATCACCGAAGCGGGCATTCCCTTTGGTCGCTATGACGCGCGGGTGCTGCGGGCGTTGCGGGCAGCAGGCTACACCACCGCATGGTCCAGCGACGGCGGCAGTTTCCGGCGGGACACCTTCCTTCGGCCCCGAACATCCCTGCGCGGCGATATGAATGACGCCGACATGCAGGCCATCCTGTCAAACCGGATGCCTCCCCTGCGCCGCCTGCGCCGCGCGGTCCGGATGGTTCAGAAGCGCTGGACGGTCACGGGGTGACGCGTTTGCCTATGATACCGCGTCCGCAGAAGGCTTGGGAAACCTCGTATACCTGATCTCTCGTTTTGCTGATTTGGGTTCGGCGGTGTCAGGCCCGCTTTCCTGCGTACAGTCAGGGTCGGAAAACCACACCCCAGCCCCCAACAGGAACATGAACACGCAATATGCCGCGTCCCAGATGTGAACTGTAAACGCCGAGACAATCATGCTGATGAATGCGATCAGATATCCCCGCCGGACCCGCGCATGCTCCCCGGACAGCGGCGCGACAATGGCTTTCCAGCAAACCAGAACGGTAGAGAGTGTCAGCAGGAACCAGGCCAGGATTCCATAGCGCATCGCCATAAGCAGCCAGAAATTGTCGACACTCGATTTCATCCAGTGTGGGCGGGTCCAGTCCCTCTGCCCGAGGCCGAAAATCGGGTTGCTGTAAACGTCGTCAATTGCATTGTTGAAAATATGAATCCTGTTCCATGCGGACGCTTTTGAAAACGTCAACTCGGTTGCGATGATCTGGAACGCATTCCGGTTCGAAGACAGCTCAAGCGCGATGTAAAGAATGCCGAATAGAACGGCAAAAATCTTCCATCGGTTCTTGATCTTTTTCAGCACCTCGTCCCAGCCAATCAGAAGCGCCTGTAACAGCACCCCCATGAAGGCGCCGGAAGACAGCGAACCGAAAACTGCGACCCCCACGACGAACGGTCGGCGTATCTGCTTGAACAAAGCCCCGTCGGGGCTGAGGGTGTACCACGACAGGGCAAAGGCCGGTGCGCAGAACACTCCGAACAGGATCGGATGAGGCATCGTTGCCTGAGCGCGTTCCAGCCCCATCCTGGGCTCCATATTGACGTTGTGATAGACTGAAAGAATGCTGCGGAAGAGATCCAGCAGGATCGGTTTTCCGGTCATGTTCTCAAAGAGCACAAACGGCAACAACATCGCCACGATCAGAAAGTACCACCGCACAAAGGTCTTGAATGAGGCAAGGTTCCGGATCAGGACGCGGGCCGCGAGGTAGGGGCCTATTGTCTCAATCACCAAAATGCCCGCAAATTCCCATTGCTGAATAATCCCGTGATTGACGAAAAGCGCCGTCATCATCCAGAAGCTTGTGAAAATCACCAGAATGTCCGGGGCACGGACCCGCCCCGCCGATCCATTCAGCCACCGGGTCACAAAGGTGACCAGGAAAACAAGCAGGTAAACACGATACATGCTCAGTCGGAGGCCGCCCAAAAACACGAAAAAGGGCATAACAAGCGATACGATAAAAAGCGCGATCATAAGCCGGTTGGGCGAATCCTCTATTACGGCTCTTGTCGTCCGAGCCCCGGATTGTGCGGCAAGCGTCATTGCGTCAGGCTGTCCTCTTTCTCACCGGTATTGTCATGCGGCCAAGTGTTCTCTGCTGCTTTGATATCATATCCATCTCCGGGCAGAACGTAATCTGCCGAAAGGAAAGCTTCTCGGCGCGCGCGAACTGTCATGATACCCACCTTAAGGCGCGAAAATCCAATGACGCTGAATCATACGATCCTGACCATTGTTTACAATAAATCCGCGGATGTGACGGTATCCCGAAGCTTTTCGTGCAACAATGTCGTATTTTATTCCTGATTGTTGCCACCATCCAGCCATGAGTTGAAGCCAACATCGGAAATCGAATGACATGCCGAGCATAGCTGGCGCAAAGTTCAGGTGGTGATTAGAAGTTTATTTAAAGTGTATTGGAGTATGTATGCGCGCTGGCAAGCCTTGGACATGGTTGTTCGTCCTGATTGTGGCGGCCCGATTGCTGCCGACATATGGGGGACGTGCCTACCAGAAGCTGAAGGGGAAACCCAATTACTTTGCGCGATCCGCGCCACGCCTTATTCCCAAAACAATCTGGGTTTACTGGGATCAGGGTGAAGAGAACGCCCCGGAACTGGTGAAGGACTGCATCGCCTCGTGGCGCATTCATAACCCCGGCTGGGACATTCAGGTGCTGGATGCCAAAAGCGCAGCACAGATCACCGATCTGCCCCATGATCCATCGAAACTGCCGGTTCAGTCTTATGCTGATCTGCTGCGGTTGAGGCTTCTCAGAAAGAAAGGGGGTGTCTGGGCAGATGCAACGACATACTGCCTGGCACCCCTTGATAATTGGTTGCCCATGGCGGCACAGCGCGGTTTTTTCGCCTTTACATGGACAAAATACGATACCTGGTTCACCTGGCCGGGTATGCGCCGGTCGATGACGAACTGGTTTCTTGCCTCTGAGCCCGAAGGCGAATTCATCTCGCTTTGGGAAGAAGCCTGCTTTGGCTATTGGGAAAGCCGATCAAAACCACATATTTATTATTGGCCGCATATCATGATCGACTATCTGTATCTGACAAGCCGCAGGTTCCGGCGCATCTATGACGAAATTCCGAAAATCAGCTGCTATGGCCCGCATCTTGTGCATGACGCGGTCACACACAAGATTAACTTTGAAGAAACCGCCGCGCTGCTGAAAGCCGGCGCTGTGCCAGTGCAGAAACTGCGCTGGAACTGGAGCGAGGAACGTATCGCTGCGGCCCAAAAGCTTTTGCAAGCTGGTAACGACAGCCTCTAGGATCAGCTGCCAGCCATCGTGCAAAAGAGATTCATATGGCTGTCCATATCCAACTTTCTGATGCCTTCTTCGGGTAAATCAAGCCATTCGTTCGAATAGACACGAGTGGAATTGTACTGGTCCAGAATTTCCTTCTCTATCCAGAGAACCTCGTTTTCCGAATATCGCGCGGGGGTAAACTCGAAATAAAGCGGCGGGGTGGTTGATAAAATCTTCTGCATTCCCGCCAGCGCCTTGGGTTCGTGGCCTTCTACATCCATCCAGATCAAAGCAATATCTTCGGGAGAGATGCCCAGTTCCGCCAATATGTCATCCGCCTTCCTGACGGGAATCTCTTCGGACGACCCGGTCGCGTCCGCATGAAAAACGCCCTCTACCGACTCTATGCTGGACATGCCTGAATGCAGGGTATTTCTCTGCAGCATCATGGACCCGGATTTATCGGACGCGCCGCAGCAAATCGGTATCACCATATCCGTCAGACCATTCACCCGAATGTTTGCGACCAGAAGATCAAAGTTATTCGGATCCGCCTCGATGGCGATTATTTTGTCAAACAGGCCGGTTTTGGCGGCATAAACAGTCGTTGTCCCTATATTGGCCCCAATTTCCAGCATGACGCCCCTGCCCGAGCCTTCATTCGACGCAATCTTCGCAACATTTTCTATCTCGGACCTTTGGAAAGCGCCGGTTTCATAGATTTGCCGCCCGATGAACTCGGACGGATCATATATGAATGACGTATCACCGGTGTTCGAATGAAACCTTATTCCTTTGGCGGCAAAATGCCTGAAGATAATATTGAGCCCACGTCTGGATGTTACGATCTGTTCAAGGCTGTTTCGAACAATAGATTTCACCTTCTTCATCAGAACATTTGCCCTTCTCTTCAATGCGCCGGAAAGCGGAACAGGTCAGCCTTCAGTTTTCAAGTGTGTTGCAGTGCAACCTGCATTCATTTCCTAACCAGCGCCTGCCTGCCGCTCAGGTGCTGCCCCTGCTGGTTTTGAAATTCAGCGGCCATACGCGCCTGAACCTCTTTGTACAGGGCAACATCAGCGCTGTAGTAACTGGAGATGAACTCCCGCATCTCTGCGTCATCAAAAATTGACCGTTTTGTCCTGGCAACCGGCTTCATAAGCACCCGCCGTGCCGACCGGCGCAGTATCTCATGCACAGGCCCGGGAAGCATCCGCCGGGCAAGCAGGCCGCCGGTGCGCGCCATATGTTTCAGTTGCGGGTAACGAAACACTTCGGTTTTGTTCACATGCCCCATCGGCAACGTTTCAGCCCCGATATGCCGGGCAAGTGCACGGGTGAACAAGTCAAGCCGTTCAAGCGGGAAAAGGTTGGAGACCAGACGTTCATCGCCGATCTGAACGAAATCCGCCTGCCGGGCGAAATGAATGAATTCCGGCGCGATGACACGGGGTTCTGACAACAGGTAATCCTGCACCCGGCGCAACTCGGCGCGCAACTCGCCGTCTCCAAGTTGCGCGAATTCCTTGCCAAGGTACATTTTAGCCCGTTGCGATATTGCAGATCTGAATCTTTGAAACGGATCCCGCAATAGCGCGTAGCTGTCATAGATCTTCAGCTTTTCAAAAGCCTCTGGGTCGAGATCGCGCAACAACCGCAGCGGAAGATGCCGGAAATCGATCGCACCTAGATCCGGGTGCCGTTCAACAGCTTTCAGAAAGCGTTCATCCGCATCATGGTAGGGCTGAACCGCGTGCCTGACAGAAGTACCCGCGCATTTCGGCACATGTATGAATACAAATCTGTGGCGGTCGGACAAAATCATGACAGGAAACTCTCAACCCAATATGCACCATATGCCGGAGCCGTGACAGGTTTGGCAATCCGTCCGGTGAAAAAGGAAAGGGCAGATCAAAACTCCGATCTGCCCTTTCAGTATTTTGGTTACGGTCAAAGATTCTAGCCGTTAGCCCCAGAGGTCGTCAAAGAACCCGCCGAAGGTATCGACAAATTGAACATCGCCATCGTTCGCATTGTCTCTGAGACCACTATCGGCACGGTCACCGCCATTGGAGCCAAAGCCCAAATGCCACCCTCGGCCACCGCCGAAATCCAACTCCGTGTCTATACCACCAAAAGAGATCGCAGGACCGAAAGTACTCGGTGTCGCATTTCCATTGCCCCAGAACGGCAGCTGCGGGGTACGAACAGTGTCATTTCCGGAAAAAACAAAGTCGAAAGACGACGGTTCAGAGAACCCGGCCTGCGACAGCCAGTCAAAATTCAACGGATTATTTTGCCCCCCGCCGCCACCTGTGTTCACCCCGCCGATGATTCCCCCAAAGAAGCCGTCAAAACCCCCCGGGAATCGCGGTCCATCTGAATCCGGCGCGGTTGGGGTCGATGCACCGCTGTCAGGCGCGGTTGGGGTCGATGCACCGCTGTCGGGCGCGGTTGGGGTCGATGCACCGCTGTCAGGCGCGGTTGGGGTCGATGCACCGCTGTCGGGCGCGGTTGGGGCCGATGCATCGCTGTCGGGCCCGGTTGGAGACGATGCATCGCTGTCGGGCGCGGTTGGGGCCGATGCATCGCTGTCGGGCCCGGTTGGGGCCGATGCATCGCTGTCGGGCGCGGTTGGGGCCGATGCATCGCTGTCGGGCCCGGTTGGAGACGATGCATCGCTGTCGGGCGCGGTTGGGGCCGATGCACCGCTGTCGGGCGCGGTTGGGGCCGATGCACCGCTGTCGGGCGCGGTTGGGGCCGATGCACCGCTGCCAGGTGCAGTCGTACCCGGATTCACCGAGGTACTGGAGCTGCCAACCCAGTTATAGTAGCTGAACGGATAGCCATCGACCAAGCTTGATCCGGCATTCTGCAGATCAACCGCACTGCCAGGAATAACACCGTATTGGTTGTATCCATCGGCAGCGGACGTGGCATGATAAACGAACTGGGTATCATAATACCCTGGTGCCGACGGATCCGTGTTCTGAGTGATAACGTTGTTTTGGACGTTAAAGTGGGGCTGACCTATATACCCCACAATCGCCGGTGCGACGTTATCTGTAATCGTGATATTCTGCGATCCGACTGCCAAAATAATTTTGGGGATGGTCACACCGCCGGTCTGCTGCGTTGGTACAGCGATCACTGTGTTGTTTGAGATCGTCGCCCCATCCGTCATATGCAAGGCAATACCGTTTGAATGCGCGTTGTAGAGAACGTTGTTTTCAATAACGATATTATAATTCCAGTGTGTCGGATCCGAGATGTTGCCCTTGTCCGCACCTGCCCAGATGCCTTGCGCATAATCTCCAGCGCCGATGTCGAGAACATTGTTGCGAATGTAGATGTCACTGCTACCTGTTCCGCTGGCGCGCTGGATCTGGATCATGTCGCGGTGATCCCCGGATCCTGCCAGGCCACCAAAATCATGGATGTAGTTATTCTCGATCAGAACGTTCTGGACTTCACCCAGCGAAATACCATCGGACCGGATCGTGTGGATGTTGTTGCCGATGAAGTTGAGGTTTGTCGACTGGACCGCCGACAGCGCCTTCCACCACGAGTGGAACTCGGTGTTGACGACATCTACATCAGTCGAACCTCGTATCACGAGTCCTCTGCCAATGCCTGTACCGCTGGCAAGATCGCCGTCAAAGACCGAATTGTCGATGGTAATATTGCTGCTGTAGTTGATTTGGAACGGGCTGTGGTGATCCCTGTCCCCCGAAGCGTACGTGTAGTCGAACTTGATCTCTTCGAACGTGACGTTCGATGAGTTGCTCACATAGGTTTCGGAAAAACTGGCCATCGCGTTCGGATCGGCGGATTTGATCGTCACGTTCGAGGCAAATTGAGAATTGTTGATGACAAGCTTCCCATAATTGCCTGGCGCAAGCAGTATCGTTTCCCCACCTGATGCCTGTGACAGGGCCTGGTTCAGCTCTGCCGCAGAGGTTACCGTGATTGTCGTCGACATGTTTCACCTTCTGTTTCATAGGCGCTGTGAGTGGCAGCGCACGAGATCCCGCACACCCAGGACGAATGGAACAGCCACCCGAAGGCGGCAGAGTGGCCGAAATGTGGCTATGTTTGGAAACTGTTGCCTGAATTGGGACAATATTGCCCCATTGCCTTCATTCCCGGCTGAACTCGATACTCAATACCAGGAATTGTTCCCCATCCCTTGGCGGTAATTCTGTACTTGCACAATTGATTCCTGCCTCGCAACAATGGACACAAAAACGCCATTATTCAGGCGAGCGCCCGCGTATTGTGGAAAATCATAAGCGACGATTTGCTGAGTGCCCTTCCGTCAACCTATCCAGCCACCCGATTGCCCCGAAGGTTCGCGCAGCACACTGTGCTGGACACGGCTCGCCCTTGCTCGTAGCCTTTCCACATGGTGAAAAGTAAAAAGTGAGACGCTTATGCGGTACAAGAACTTTTCTTTCGGGTTAATGGCTTACGCCTGCACTTTGCTTCTAGCCCTGCCAACGCCATCTTCCGCCGCTGAAGCCTGCGAAGATACGCAGATTACAACGAGGGTATCCGACACAGAAGGTGGGCAGACAATCCGCACTCCCTCAGAGTTTTCAACAGGGATCAAACATGCGCAGGGTGGAGAAACTTTCAACCTTGAGGGCGGAAACTACGGAAATCTGTTAATCAGAACAGCGTTCCAGAAACCGGTCATAATCCGCTCGGCCAATCCTGAGGATCCGGCTTGTTTTACCGCTTTGCGCCTGAGTCAGGCCGGAAATGTCATTTTTGACGGCTTGGTTTTTGACTACGAGTACACGTCTGGCGACAGGGACCACCACAATAATTTCAGCATTATGGACAGCCGTGGCATCACCATCACGAATTCCGTGTTCGATGGTGGTTACAGATCAAAAGCGGGCCATGGTCGCGGGCTGATGGTCCGAAACAGTGCGAAGATTGATATCAATAGTTCAGTTTTCAGGAAATGGTGGAAAGCCCTGAGCGCAGACAGGGTCACCGACTTTACAATACGCGGCAATGATTTTTCCGATATCCGTTCAGACGGCATGGCGCTTGGCGTGATTGACGGCCTATTGATCGAAGCTAACCACATGCACAATTTTCGTGGCGTGGAAGGTAATTCGGATCACCGCGACATGATCCAGATTCTGCGCAGCTCAAATCAGCGCAGCACCGACATGGTCATCCGGGACAACATATTCGACATGGGCGCTGGGGACTATGCCCAGACAATCTGGATGGGCGGCGACGGTAAAGACACGAGCAATCCGATGCTGCGTCATCAGAATGTGCTGATCGAAAACAACGTCATCTACAATGCGCATGTTCATGGCATATCAGTACATCACATCGATAATATTTCGATCCGCAAAAATTCGATTATCCGGGTGCACCGAGAAGAGAAGGGGAATGTCACAATCCCACACATCAATGTCTCGGACGCAACCTATGTGGTCATCGAACAAAACGCCGTTGGAGGTATCATCGGGTACAATAATCAAAAAGACTGGGTGGTGCTCAACAATGCCATCATTCAGGATCAGTCCTCCTCGGCACCCGGTTTTTATGACGATGAATTCATTTATTATGCGACCGGCCCGGCCAACGGTTATCATGAATACGGCGTGCGCCCCGGCGGTGAAATCGAGCGTCTCAAAGCCGGTTCCACACTTACAGAGGATTATCCCACCCGCTGACGGAGGCGGCTTTGAATTTTTCATGAACCAAACACCTTTTATGGCAACCCTCACCAACCAGCGATTTATCGCGTTTGTCGGGCTTGTAAGTCTTTGCCTTTGCCCCGAATTCCGGAACCTGGCCCTGAAATGATTTCAAAACTCAATGACAAAAGTTTGCTTTTCAGGTTCCTCAGCATCAGCGTTCTGGGAACGGCTGCTGATTATCTACTCGCTGTTTTGTTGGCTCTTATCTTCTCTGCGCCTTACGTCCTCGCTTCGATCTGCGGCTTCATCCTGGGCTCGATCGTCAATTACTGCGGGCACAATATCTTCAGCTACGAGCATACCGACAAAGGCACCATCTCGATCAGGGGGTATGGCAAGTATCTTCTGGCCGTGCTGTCTTCGCTGGCGGTGCGCCTGGCCGTGGTGGCGGTTCTGGGCTATGTGACCGCCCTGCCCTTCTGGTTCATACTGCTGGTTGCAATCGGTGCTTCGTTTGTCACCAGCTATGTTATTTCAACGCTCTGGGTGTTCCACAAACCAGGCTAAGCGTCGATATAAAGTTCGTACCACATCATGTAATTCAGCAGACCCCAAAGCGGGCGGCCGTTGTCACGTCGGCCAGTCAGATGATCGTTGATCAACGTCTGGATCGCCTGGACACGGAACAAGCCCACTCTTTCGACATTCTCCGGGCCGAGATAGCGCATCATCAGATCCTTCAGGTCGGTTTTGAGCCATCGGGAATAAGGCATCTCCAACCCGACCTTTTTCTTGTCGAGGATGCTGTCAGGCAGATCATTCTCCATCGCCCGACGCATCAGGTGTTTCTTGCGTCGGTTCTTCATCTTTAAACCTGATGGCACCGTGGCCAGAAACCCAGTCAGTTCCGGATCGGTAAAGGGCACCCGCGCCTCAAGTGAATGCGCCATGGTCATCCGGTCATTCTTGATCATCAGATCATCAGGTAAGAAAATAGTTGAATCGATGTACATCAGCCGCGACAGGGTTTCTTCCGCGCCGCAATGTTCATAGGCTGCCTGAAAATGCCGCACTGACGGTTGCAACGTCTCTGCCTCGGCAACACCGTCCGCGTAAAGATCCAGTTTTTCGGCTTCGCCCAGCACGATCCGCCACCACAGGTGCGCCTCTTCGGGCGGCAAATCTAACCCGCCAAGAAACCGCTTTGCCTTGAATTCGAAACTGAGTTTCTTGTCTGAAACGGGCAGGCAGTTCACCAGCGGTTTCATCACCCCGTTCCGAACAAAGGCGGGTATCTTCCGGGCCTGTTTATAGATGTTATAGGCCGCATGCGTATCATAGCCGGCAAAGGCCTCATCACCGCCTTCGCCCGACAAAACAACCACCACTTCGTCCTTGGCCAGTTCACTGATAAAATAGGTCGGTATGGCCGATCCATCACCATACGGCTCGTCGGTGAAGCTAAGGTATTTCGGCAGCATCTCCCGCACCATATCGGCCGTGACGATCACCTCACGATGTTTCGTATTGAAGGTCTCGGCCACGATCCGGGCATAAGGCAGTTCATTAAAGCTCTGGTCTTCAAACCCGACGGAATAGGTGTGGATGGGTTCGTCCACATGCTTGTGCATGAGCGCCACCAGAGTACTGGAATCCAGCCCACCAGACAGAAAGACACCAATTGGCACATCGGCAACCAGACGGCGCTGCAGGGATTTGTCCATCAACTCATACGACCGCGCGATAGCCTGATCCTCAGTGATGCCGTGATCCACATCGAAGTTCAGATCCCAGTAACGTTGTGTCGTGACCTCTCCTGTGGCGGTAACGGTCATGTAATGGCCTGGCGGCACCTCAAATATGCCCTCAAAGGCGGTCTGAGTGCCGGGGATGTAGTTGAAAGTCAGAAAATCGTGCAGAGCCTGGATCGACGGTTTCCGCACGACCCTCTCATCAGCAATGATCGCTTTGATTTCAGAGCCGAAGCGGAAATGCGCCCCGTCATTTTGGTAGAAGAACGGTTTTATTCCGTAGCGGTCGCGCACCAGATGTAATTCCCTGCTGCGTGTATCCCAAATAGCAAAGGCATACATCCCATTGAGTTCCGGGATCATGTCCAAACCGATTTCCTCGTAGAGATGGATGAGGACTTCGGTATCGGTGCGCGATTTGAAAACATGGCCGCGCTCTTCTAGTTGGTATTTCTCTTTCAGCTCCTGAAAATTATAAACCTCGCCATTGAAGACAATCACGATGGTGCCGTCCTCATTGGTCATCGGCTGGTGCCCGGCATAGGACAGGTCGATCACTGACAGGCGCCGGAACCCAAGCGCGGCGTGCTCATCCAACCAGACCCCATCATCATTCGGGCCACGATGGGCCAGTGTTGCGGCCATTGCGGTGATCAGATTTTCGCCAACATTTTCCGCCGATGGATAGGTTTTCAGAATTCCACAAATACCACACATTACTCGTCAACATCCTTACCAAAATCTGACCCGCTCTGCGGGCGGGCACCGGTGTCACGGTTTTCAAGATTAACAACAACGTCGCCCCCGCCCAGAGACCCGTAGAACTGTCTCACAACCGCATAATCACTTTCGATTTTGGCCAGCAGTTCGGGATGGGCGCTCTGGACCTGGACGGGCATTGTGTAGATCAGCCAAGTTCTGCCGGTTTGTGATTCAAGGCGATCCAGATCCTCGACCGTCATCACGGTCTCCCACCCCATCTGATAATATTCATTGAACGGAAAACCGGCGATGCCAACGGTCAGCACCGTGTCATTGGCCTGCGCCTCCTGTTCAATCAGATCAATTGCACCGACATAATCCTGTTTGGGCAGGTAAACATGGCGCAGGGACATCACGGACACCGCCACGATACCGGCGCATAGCAGCGCAGGCACCCACCCGGCCGCTGATGCGGGCACCCGGATCAGCTGCGCTCCGAACCGGCCAGTCACTGTGGCGCCGCGGATCACGATGACGATGGCAAACCCGAAGGCAAAAAAGAAGAACCGTGGGAAAAGTGTATATCCGATGCTCGTCATCATGGTGACCCCGACCGCCACCGGAATCAGGAACAGCGCAACAACCGCCGGTCGCTTGCGGGCAAAATCCAGAAGCCCAACGGCAAAGATCGCACCCGCCACCAGCACAACGCCACCGCTTGCAAATCCGACTTGCAGACTTCTGAGAACCTCTGCCAGCGCCCATAGCGGATTGGTCCACTCGCTTTCCTCTCCCTGCAGGCCGGAATTCAGCAGCGCGCCCCCGACCATGTCGGGCAGCACCAGCGCGTAGACCTGAAAGGTCAGCAGGCCAATCGGGATGAAACCATAGAACAGGCCATTCCATCGGTAAGGCGCATACTGTGCGGATGGTCTGAACAAGGCCGTAGCCCAGATCGCGAAATGCGCCATCACCATCAGCCCCATGGTTAGATGCGTGTAAGCCCCCAGAACAACAGTCAGGCAATAAAACCCCCATTTGCGCGCGGTGCCCTGACGCATGGCATCCAGAAACCAGGCGCTGGACAAAATGGAAAAAAACAGCAGTGCCGTATAACCCCGCGCATTCTGACTGAACCAGATATGGTGGTAAGAGAAAGTCATCAGTGCCACCGCGAACAGGCTTTCACTGGTCGGACCAACCCGGCGCGCAAAATAGTAGAGCGCAACAATACAACCGATGCCGAAACCCACTGCTGGCAGCCTGAGCACCCAGACACCATCGCCGAAGACTGAAAGAGACAGACGCGCCAACGCCGAATACAGCACATGATTGTTGGCGTCATGGTAGGTGCTGACGATCTGTCCCACGGTCAGGGGCATATAGTTCACGGACATCAGCATCTCATCATACCAGATGCCGATATCCAGGTTATAAAACCTCAGGGCGACAGCAAAGATCAGCAATGCGGTGAAAGCCGCCGTCTGGGATCGGCTGGCCGCTGCCAGCCCGGCATCCAGGGGATTGTTCGGGCTGCTGATCGGCAGAATCCGCAAAAGCAGAAAATAGGCCCCGATGACAACCAGACCAGCCCTAAACAGCCATACGCCCTGAACCAGCGCCGCGTCACCGCTCCTGTCGCCCCTAAGCAATGCCCCAGTGACCCAAAACAGCCCCAGAAATACCAGCACCAATCCGGCGGCGGTCACGAGAGTGGATCGGGCAGAAAAATGTTTCGTCTTCATTGTGCTAATATGCATATGCTCAAACAACTCATTGTTCTTCACGGTTACTTATTAAGATCAGCGGCAGATATGGGGCCGCGCAAGACAATGACCCGATCCCGTGTGGGCGAACGTCCCTCCAGAAAATAAACTTCCCGCTCCGGATAGGCAGCAGCTACATTGCGGTTGCTTTTAGCCCCCAGATCAATCGCGAACAACGGGCTGTCGGCGGTGGCGTTGAAATCGTTCAGCCAGAAAGCGCTGCCATATTCTTTTTGCACCTCCAAGGATATAAACATCAGACTGTTCTGGTAGCGCTCCTGCCGCGCCAGTGCCTGATAGTCTGCGTGATAGCCATTGATCCCAGGATATCTGTTGAAACCCAACCAGCTTTCGAACACCAGAACCGAACACAAGCATAGAAAGACAACACCAACTCCGATCCGGTGTGAAACCAGACCAGCCGGGTAAAAGTGGCTCAGCTTGCAGGTTGTGGTCACTATTCCACAAGCGGTCAAGACAAGCAGCGGAACGATCATCATGAACCAATAGCGCGGTCCGGCGAAATATCCGCCATAGAACCAAAACAGCGAGTACAATCCGAAAGTCGCCAGGATGATGACGGCCATCGCCACCGTGAATTTGGTCCACCTGCCCCAAAACACAAAAAACAGAACAAAGGCCAACGATGCTGCCCCCCACCCGAACAGCGAAAAATTGAGCTCATACAGGTTCTGTTGGCCGTTGATCAGTGCCTCCAGTGGGCTGTGGCCCGTGAAGACATCGACATTGCCCCAGTTCGGGGCTCCTCGTTTAGGGCCAAACCCAAGCACGTTGGAACCCGGCCCCCAGAACGTGTTGTAGTAATTGTTCAGCGGGGTCTGGAACGGGTCCCCTGTCAGATAGGCGTTATAGGGGAAAATCAATCCACCAATGACAACGCATCCCAACCCATAGGCGAGAACAGTCCGCCATTGTCTTTTGTCTTTCAGAAAAGTCAGTATCCACAATCCGGTCAGCACCCCCATGAAGAAGCCCTCCAGCGGGCGCGTCATGACCAGCCAACCCATCATCGCCCCAGCGAGAAACGGTGCGATGATCAAGGGCCGTTCCCGCGCTTTAAGCAGAAGTACCCAGGCTCCGAGGATCAAGGTGTAGGTGAATGTGTGGATCAACTGCGTCGCGGCCATCGAGATGTACCACGGCGACACAGCCATAAGCAGGGCGGCGAGATTTGCGGTTCCTCGGTCCGTCACGGTTTTCATGAAACTGTGCAGCAGCAGTAAACTGATTGCCGCCAGTAGAGGATTGATGATCCATGGCGCTCCGATTTTTACCCCAAGGGCCAGCGCCAGAGGCCAGCCCGGGAAGGTCGTCACAAACCACTGATCCTGATAGCTGTTCATTAGGTAATGGTCGAACGCATCAGTCGACGGCGGTATCGGCAGCGCAAGCAAACCATCGGCAAAATAGCGTGCATGGAACAGGTACAGTATGTCATCCAGATGCGGCACCCCTCCGAGGGAGGCCAGACCTATCAGGGTGGACAGCAGAAAAAGGACTGCCGCAAGAAAAACCGGAAACGCCCTGTCTAGCTTTTGCACCTCGTCCCCGCTGCCGGGCAAGCTGACGGCCTGTGAGACCCGCACGCCTAGCTCGGCCAACCTGTCACCAGGCAGCGCAACCAAAATGGCGACGAAGCTGGCAATGTTGATGCCCAAGAAAGCCGACCCAATAATCAGGTGCTTGGCAAACCTAGGGTAGTTTTCCGTGGCGACAAAATCCATTGCTCCCTTTGAGGCAGCAGCCAGTATTATCAGGAACATAAGGACGCGCGCCCAGCCCAGATCAGAACAAACTTTGATAAGGTGCCGGGGAGCGTTGTGCCACAGCAGAATAAGCGTCGTCCCGGCGCCCTGGATCGCAATCATGGCCATCATCGCGTAAGAAAAAGGCGCAGGATGAAACCGAACGTGTTGAAACCAGAACGGATCCCTGATCGCCAGTTGTGCGCCGAAGCCTGCCAGCAAAAGCGCCGCAGCAATGCCTGCCATTTGCCACTGTGTCCGAATGCAAACACCGGCCACGAACAAGGCCATCGATGCGATCATGAGCCACCAGTATTCGACCCGGGAAAGAGAAGATGGATTGATGGCCCCCACCAACATAAACGCAAACAAACCCACGGCAAATGCTCCAAGAACAAGCCTTGTAACACCCCACAGTCTAATCGCAGCAGAGCCTAAGCGAGGGTCATTATTGGCCATATCAATCACACACTCTGAAGCACTCAAACAAAATCGGTCTGATGAAAGAATTGCCGCTCGCGCCGTTTCTCTCAAATACTATTTTTAAATATTCTCTCGAATCTAGACTAAAGAGCTTCTTTTGTATGCCCCGAATGCCCCCCATTTCGGCGTATGCGTGAAAGCTCGCAACCGAACGACCGCCTCGATGTGTCGCGGCGGGGCGATAAACGCCTGCAATTTGACGGCAACGGCTGCAGGGATCTCACGGCGCGACCATCAACACGAGTAGATTGGTTACTGTTAAAGGCGATGCGATAGTTGATCTATGATAAACAGTTTCCGAAATATGTCCGATTATCACCCAAAAATGAACGATTGTTGGGAAGACCGATATCGACCCGGTAGCATCTGGTTAATCAACAAATGACTTCAGGCGAACCAGAACACTTGGCGTCACCAAGGCAAGGATTGCGCCAAATGACGCCACCCCGATCAACACTGCAGCAACAAGATAGATGGCGTCCAGCATATGCCCCAGAGCCAATGCCCGCCACAGCCCCACCGAGGCTGACATCCCAGCCGCCGCCACGATTGGCGGCATCAGCGACCGCACATATTGTGCAGCACCAATTCTTTCGGGCGTCAGGGCGGCGGCAGTTCGAATTGGCAGGAAGAACATTGCTCGCAGGCCAAAAGCTGCAGCTGCCGCAACAACCCCGAACTGGCTGGCAACACTCAGCAGCGCGATTCCCGCAAGCGCTTCGCAGACCACAACCTTTACGTATTGTCGTGATTGATTGATCGCCATCAGATACGACTCCTGCAATTCCGTCAGCGCGGCAATTGCACCAGCTAGGCAGATCCAGGGCAATACGACTGCGGTCATTTGCCATTGCGTGCCAAAAATCAGCCCTATGGCAGGATTTGCAACAAGCGCCAGCCCGGCAAGGGCGGCCACCCCGAGCAGGGCAACAAGCTCGCACAATTCCAGGAAAAGCTTGATGGTGCTTCCGTCGTTTCTGCGGACGGCGGCGATGGTCGATTGTGCGACCGATCGCGGCGCTGACACAGTTACCGTGACCAGGACCTCGACAAGGCGCCAGGCAAGCGAATAAACGGCGACAGCTTGTGGGCTGCCGGCGATCCCCAGTGTGACTGCTGGGGTTTGCGTGATGATCAGAGTGGTCGCGCGCAGGATCAGCACCTGTGGCCCGAGGCCGCCAATCAGGCGGAAATCAGCCCGCTTCGGCCATCGTTTTGGCCACCATCCGGCTGCAATAATTGTGAAGACGCAGTTGACTGTCATCATCGAAAGGCGTTGGCAAACAAGGCTCCAGGCGCCGTAGCCTTCCATCGCCATAAAGATACCGATCGCACCACCAACGATCACCCCTGCCGTTGAGCGATAGGCCAGCGACCGAAACTCCATCTTCCTGCGCAACAGCGCCGTGGGAACGCCAGACACTGCAATGAGTAGGACTGTCGGGCTGGTCGCCAGCATGAGCAAGGCAACGCTGGGTTGCGCGTAGATCATTGCGGCGATCGGCGCGAGGGCGCACAGCGCTGCGAATATAATCAACCCGAAACCGAACAGGGCGACAAAAGTGGCCTCAAGGAAACCGTCGTCAAGCTCGCGGCGCTCAATTATGCCTTCGGTTATCGTTTCGCGAACCAGGACCTCTCCGAACAAAACAAAGGCAAGAGACATCGCCGCAATCCCGAACGGCTCGGTACCGATCATCCGGGCAATGACAACAAAGATGACAAAGTTGCCCAATTGTTCGAGCCAAGCCGCTCCAGCCGTCCAGGCTGTGCCAATCGCGAAATGCCGCTTGTTCATGATCTTCCGTTTCGTCGCTTGTAAAAGGTCATTTCTGTCAATGGGATAGGTTAATCACCTCAGGACTCAACCAACAATGTTATCCGGCCTCTCCTTATGGTTCCACGTATTACGTTCAGATCACGTTCAGCCGGATAAAAAACAATTGCTTCCATCTAATCCTGCACTCATAAATTCATAGATTGGCGCAACCGCCAAGGCGGCGCATGGTAAGTGAATTTGGATCCGGGAGGCAGTTTGTGGGAAGTCAGGGAACAAAGTACCTGCTTATCTGCAATACGGCGGATGGCTTCGTCGCGCAGTTCAATGGGGTGGTTGTCCAGCTTCAACTGGCGCTGCGGCTGGGATTCCAGCCAATCGTTTATTTGCACAAATCTAGCTACATGTTTGGAGGGCCAAACCCGTATTTCGACGAAAGCGAAGGACCGAACGTCTGGGAATATTATTACGATGCGATCGGAGTCTCATCCGCCGAATTGGCTTCTCTGATCCAAGACGGCAAGGTCTTTACCCTGACGACCGCCTCCGATCTTTTTCGCCTGTTCAGATGGGATCCGCGCAGCTTTTTCATGAACCCTTTCGGGTACTATAAAAGCGTAGAGAACCGGGCGGACGGCCGCTATCCGTCGGGCTGGTGGCTATCGCAAAGAAAAAAGGCAAGGGCCTTCCTTGAGGACGGAACAATCCGGGTCAATGACACGATAGGGCGGCAAGTTGATCAATTCGTCGAGGAAAACTTTTCCAAGAACACTCTGGGTCTACAACTCAGGGGATCCGACAAGATGGATTTCGGCAGCGGCCCCAATCTTGGGCGGAAAGTCCTTCCCGAGGAGTATTTTCCGTATATCGACAAATATCTGGCCGAACACCCCGACGACACCAAGATCTTTGTCGCCACCGACCAGCGCCAGTGGCTCGGCATCATGGAAGAGGCATATCCGGGGAAAATTCTCTCATTCGCCAAGATTTCATTGAGCGACACCAATGAAAACCGACTTCACGATGCCGAAAACAAGGCGCTTCGGGGAGCCGAGGTGATGGTCGACGCCCTTTTGTTATCGCGCTGCAACTACCTTCTGAAATGTCACGCCGCTGTCGGCGAGATGGCTTTGGTCATGAACCCGAACCTGCAGTTTCTTGACCTCAACTATGAGCACCAGTATGCCAAAGTGAAGAACGCATTCGGGTATGTAATCCTTGCACCAGCTATTCGGTTATTGTGCCTGATCTGGCGATCGCTGGCCGAGAACGGGATGTCGTTGACAAAAGTCGTCTCTGTCGATGGCGACCAAATCATGGTCGACCCATCCCGCCCGCGCCAGCTCAACACCAAAGAGGTGGCCGACGTTAAGGCGCCCAGATCACCGCTGTTTTCCGGGCGGTTTGTGTCGGATGTGTTTGATCGGTTGGCCAACCTGCTGGCAGCGCGCTGTTTCAGGTACGAGGATCAACAACCAAGGCATTAGTCCTCACCAACACTGGTAACTTGTGACAACCATGCACCGGCTTGGCAAACTTCTGCCTCAATCTGTCCCGGAATTCCAAGACGGCATACCCGGTACAGCAGATCGACGGAACTTGACAGGCACCCCAAACGCACTGAAACTTCGCTACTAGGTTGGTTTGGGTTTTTTTTGAGGTTGTTTTGCAAGATTCTCCAGTTGTCTCTCCGCCACTTAAGACAAAGGCTCCGAAGCCTTGCGGAGAGTATCTGTTCAGCATTGCAATCATTTCAAGAGGCACAATTTCCGAGATTCAAAAGGCGGTACATGCAGCGATGCGCCTTTTGGAGTTTAGGGCTAAATTCTTTGAAATCATGCTTCTTGTCAGCATATCAGAATATGATCGAAACAAAGAAGCTTACAATCAACTCTTTGGGTTACGGAATCTACGAGGGTTGATTTTGCGTGATGGGACGGGCGAGTATCGAAGCGCCATCGTCGCCGCCACCGAAACCATCGGAGACTTTGTGTTAATCATTCTGGCCGACGAATACGAAATTCTGAATCTGGAAAAAATCTACGACACCGTGATCGAAACAGGTGTGTCAGTAAGATTGAGAGAAGCCTGCCCAGCCGGTCCTGTAACTCGTATATTGGCGCGCCTACTAAGCCTGATTTCCGGTTACAGGGTCGATCCCCAACTCTTGCGGTCAGCCGCTTTTCATCGGTCCCATATAGAGCGGATCGCTCCCAGAGCGGATCGTGAAATCGCATTGCGTTTTACACCTCGGGAAGGTTGGCTGTCCGAGGAGTTGACTACTCTGAAAGTGGGACCAAACTCTCGTCGGCCGTCCAGCCGTCCTATTTATTTAAAATTTGGCATGGCAATGGAGATTTTGGCCAACTCCCCGCCAAGCATCCTACGTTTGTTGGCTATGATGAGCTTTTTTGTATCGCTATGTGCCGTCCTGTTTTTTGTCTATGCGGTCTGCCTATTTCTTTTTGGCTTTCCACTTCAACCCGGCTGGCTATCGACAAGCGTTGCAATCAGTGGCTCAACGGCGTTTGCCGGCCTTTTATTCGGGGCAATTTCAACTGCGCTTTATCAGGTCCTCAGCAGATTACAAAATGATACCGGAGATGAAATTGTTCGCGAATTAAACAACACGGATTTCTTTAGGGATTACAGGAGGATCAATGTTGAAACCTTGGGGTCAAAGTGACCCAGGCTCCGATTTTCCATGAATGACCTTTCAGTCACGAAACCTAATAGTGGTGCCGAATTCGATGTCGTCATCATTGGCGGCGGCTTCTTCGGTTGCGCGCTTAGCCTGCTGTTCCGCAGCATTACGCACCGGATTCTTGTGATCGAAAGAGGATCGGAGCTTATGACAAGGGCATCCGCCGTAAATCAGGCGCGGGTGCATTCCGGTTTGCATTATCCGCGTAACTTCGCGACGGCGTACCGGTCGCTAAAGAATTTTCCTGTATTTATTGAAACATTTCAAAACTGCGTTCAAGACGACTTCGAGATGCTTTATGCAATCTCAAAACGGAATTCCCGTATCCGGGCCAATCGGTTTGAAGCAATGTTTCAACTTATGAACGCGCCGATCCGAACCGCCAACGCCTCGCAATCCGCTCTGTTTGACAACGATACTATAGAAGCGGTTTTTACCTGCCCCGAATACGCTTTCAACTGGATCAAGCTGCGACAACATCTGCAGAGCAGAATGGCGAAAAATGGCATAACGATCCAGCTAGAAACCGAGGCACATCGCGTAGCGCAGACACAAGGCGGTCTACTGGAGCTTGAACTTTCCAACGGTTCATCCATCACAGCAGAGACTGTATTCAATATCACCTACGCGCAATTGAATATGCTGCTCAGGAACAGTGGCCTCAATCTCTATCCGCTCAAACACGAGCTGGTGGAAATCGCTCTTGTGACCCCTCCACCCGACTTGGCGAATCTTGCGGTTACTGTAATGGATGGACCGTTCTTTTCATTGATGCCGTTTCCGGCCGAGGCGGTCTATTCCCTGTCCCATGTCCGCTATTCCCCACATGCGGCATGGATAGATACACCCACCGGTACATCCGCTTATGCCACTGCCGCGAGATTGCGGCGCCAAAGCCGCTGGCGCCACATGGTCAATGATGCTGCGCGTTACATGCCCTGCATAAAGAACACAAAGTGGGTGCGATCTCTTTTCGAGGTAAAGACCGTTCTCATACGCAACGAGTTCGACGACGGACGTCCGATCCTGATGGAAGAGCACGAACAGATGCCCGGGCTTTTTTCAGTACTGGGGGGCAAAATAGACAATATCTTTGATCTTTTCGAATATCTGACAGCCAGGCGGGAGGAATGGTCCCAACTGTCGCCACACCTGCTAACAGAGCACTGATGCGCTTTTTCAAGTTCACAGCCATCAGCGGCATTGGTCTTCTGGTTGATATTGCAGCCGCCCTTTTCCTGCATCGTGCCGTCGGAATGCCACTATGGCTTTCCGCCACACTCAGCTTTCTGATCGTCGCAACATGCAATTATGTAATCTTCGAATTCTGGCTGTTCCGCAGGAAGGGCAGCGCGGTATCCGCCCGACGCTTGATCGGCGTCATGGTCAGCGCGGCCCTCGCCGGGCTCGCTCGCATCTCCACAATTCTGATCCTTGATCCGCTTGCCGGTGCTATGATGGTGAACGGATGGTCGAGAGACGCGTTGATTCTTCTGGTTGGCGCCAGCGTGTCACTTACAGTTAATTTTTCTATAAATTCCCGCATTGTTTTTAGCCAAAAAATGTAAAGGTCACCCTAGAGGCATGAGCGGGCCATTGTAGTTTAGAAGGTTTCGGGGGAATGAGTTATGGATTGTCTTGTTGGATACACGGGGTTTGTTGGCGGGAACTTGGCACGGCAGCACAACTTCGGAGGTCTATTCAACTCTGCAAACATCGATCAGATAACCGAGCATGAATACGATACGCTGGTCATTTCAGCCGTTCCGGCAACAATGTGGCTGGCCAACCAGAACCCTTATGCGGATCGTGCCAATATTCTGGGGCTGTTCGGCAAGTTACGCCACACGCGGGCCGCCAGTATTGTTCTGATTTCGACCATTGCCGTTTATCGCGACCCATCTCAGGCGGTGACCGAGAACAGTGAAGCATTTGAGGCCGAGTTGCCCTATGGTAAGCACCGTCGGGAACTTGAAACGCTGATTTCAGATCATTTCCCAAATCATTTGGTGCTGCGATTACCAGCATTGTTTGGGCACGGGTTGAAAAAGAACTTTTTGTTCGACCTCATGAACCCGGTGCCGTCTTTCCTGAAGCCTGAAATTTACGACAGTCTGTATAAGGCCCTCCCAAAAGCTGACCGGCAGGTTATCGAGACCGCCTTCAACTGGAATAAATCCTCAAACATGTGGCAATACGACAGAGCTGGAATTGCAGATACATCAACGGGCGACCGCCTCGGGAAAATCTGCGAAGACGTCGGCATCACCGCCCTGGCCTTCACCCATGCAGACAGCACCTTCCAGTTCTATGACCTATCCCGGTTGTGGGACGATATTAAGAAGGCGAGAAAAAATGACCTGCCTATTCTGAACCTTGCGACCCAGCCCCTTCGAGCGGGTGATATTTTCAGTGCTTTAACCGGCAAGTCGTTTCACTACCGTGAGGCACCCAAAATTACTCAGGACATACGCAGCCGGTTTTCAAACCTTTGGGCGCGCGACGACGGCTACCTTCTTGGACGAGATGAAATCATCTCGGGCATCCGGGAGTTTGCGAGGTTGGGGCAATGAAGCTGTCAGTATCGAATATCGCATGGCCTCCCGAGCAAAAGCTCGAAGCCTATGCGCTTCTGCGCGACCATGGGGTCACCGGCCTGGAACTTGCGCCAAGCCTTCTGTTTCCCGATCTGCCCTCGCCGCTGCATGCAAATGCGGACGATTGCAACCGTGTTATTGCCCGGATTGCCGAATTCGGTTTGCGTCCATCTTCCATGCAATCCCTTCTGTTCGGTGTATCCAACGCCCAGCTCTTTGGCTCTCCCATCGCCAGGGAAACCCTGCGAGAAACCATAAGTCACGCCATTACGCTGGCGGCACGCCTCGGCTGTTTGAACCTTGTGTTTGGATCGCCGAAGAATAGAGTGATCCCGTCCGGAATGAGTGACGCGCAGTCCAAGGCAATATGGCGTGACACCTTCCTTAAGATGGGAGATGCAGCCTCTGCCGCGGGCGTTGTCGTCGCACTTGAGCCCAATCCGATACAGTATGGTACGAATTTCATGACCACCATCGCCGATACTCTAGCGGTCGTCACATCGGTCAATCATCCTGCAATTCGCATGAACCTGGACTTGGGAGCGGCCATCATGACGGAAGAGGTAGCAACACTTGAAACCTGGCTTCCTGCCGCTTTGAACGTCTCGAACCATGTTCATCTCAGCGCCCCGGAACTCGCCCCTTTGGCAACGCAGGTGCCTGCCGTGCAACACTTATTAAACGCCCTAGAAACAGCAGACTGGCACAACTGGGTGTCGGTTGAAATGTGCGGTGGAATTCCTGCGCTTTCCAAATCGCTTGCTGCTTGTTTCATTCAAAAATGAAAGGGGGCTGAATGCCCGAAGACAAGTCAGACTGGCAGGTGCCTACGGGCCGGTGTGATATTTTTTGCCCCCGCAGCTTTGCGGCAGCGCTTGTCATTCCAGTCATCAATGAGAATGGACGATTGCTCGGGCAGTTGGACGCCATTGCGGCCCTGCAACTGCCTGTAGATGTCATAGTCGCAGATGGTGGCTCCGATGATGGTTCAACGGATGCGGAACAGCTTGAATGCAGGCGGGTCAGAGCATGCCTGACAAAAACGGGCCCGGGCAGGTTGAGCGCGCAATTGCGGATGGCTTATGCTTGGGCGCTTGAGCAGGGTTATGACGCGATCATTACCATGGATGGAAACGGCAAGGATGGCGTCGATGGAATTCAGCGAATTTTCGACAAGCTTCAGGCCGGGTATGGCTATGTTCAGGGATCGCGATACATTCAGGGCGGTCAGGCTATAAACACGCCCCTATCGCGCTGGATTGCAGGTCGCATGATCCACGCCCCCTTGATCAGCTTGGCGGCGCGGCATTGGTTCACCGATACAACCAACGGGTTCCGCGGCTATTCTGGAGCTTTCCTGAATGACCCAAATGTCCGTCCGTTCCGAAACGTGTTCGTGAATTATAATCTGCTGTTTTATCTGTCCGTACGGGCGTCACAACTGGGCTATAGGGTGACAGAAGTTGGTGTGACCCGCGCCTACCCTCGAACTGGTGCCGTGCCGACCAAGATTCGCGGGTTCCGCGGCAAGCTGAGTTTGTTTAGTGAACTTATCGGAGCAGTTACAAAGCGATATCACCCACCGGCGCCAGGTCATCTAAAAAAATGAGTCATGCCTGAACCTTGCACCATGAGCTGCACACCCAAAACACAGAAGCAGAACAGGTATCGTAAGGTGCATCGTGCTGTCGAGATCCCCGACAGCAGCTTTATCTATGGCCGCTTGGTGATGTAGCCCCAGACCTCACCCAGCGTCCACGCCGTCGACAGCAGCATGACATAGGGCAACGCCTTGATATACCGCATGCCGCGCCCCTTGCTGGCCTGCAGCTTGTAATGACGCACCCAGAGCAGCGGCGGGATCAGCGGACCAGCCAGGATCAGCATCAGACGCTTTGCGTTGCTTTGATTACGCGCCCGGATTTCACCAAACAAACGGCCCCAGTCAAACCGTTCGGGCAGCAATTCGCGGAAGGTTGCCTTGGGGCGATGGTGATGCACGACCACCTCATTCGACAGCCAGAGCTGCTCGCCCTGTTCGATCAGATACCAGTGCACGATCGGCTCGTGATAGCGGTCTTTCCACAGGTGCTGGGTTTTATCCAGCGCCTTGCGGCTATAGGTCAGGTTCACGTCTGAAACCCAGTCTGCCGGGCCGGTGTCGAACGGTCGCCCGTAGCGGCCGAAATCGGTGACGTAGAAGGCCCAGTTCAGCGAGCTGACCGGTTCCATGCATTCGATCGCGCCGCCGATCACGTTCTTGCCGGTCTCCGCGTACAAACGCACTATGGTGCGCGCCCAATCCGATTGCGGCAGGCCGCGGTCTTCGAGAATACCGATGATGTCACCCGTGGCCGCAGCCAGCCCTGCCGAACGGCGACGATCATAAAGCTCGTGCTTGCCCGCCTCGGACGTAATTGGGCGGATCGGCTCAATCACGCCAAGATCCAGAAACCGCACCTCGGGGTAGTCATCAGCATATTGGGCAACATCCGCCACGCTGGCGTCATAGGGAATGATCACATCCAGCGGCGGCGGGTCATCGAAACTACGCACCGCCTCAAGGAAATCCCGCACATAGCTGCCGCCTTGCACGATGGTCAAAACGATGGAAAGGGTCGGATCGCTGCTCATCAGATTTTCATGTCCCCAAGATTGTCCAGAATGACCGGTTGGCCGCTGCGCGTGCTTTCCGGCACGGCGGTGGCTATTTCGACCGCGCGCAGACCGGCATGGCCATCAGCACAGTTCAGACCGGTTTCCCCACGGGTCAGCCGGATGAAATCGGCCAGTTCTTCGCCAAAGGACTGAATTGCCGTCGATTTCCAGGATTTCAGTTTCTCGCGCACCATGATTTCGGGGTAAAACTTGCGCACCTTTTTCGGCGCGCCCCCCGGCTTGTCCATGGTGATGACAAGGTTCTGCATCGGCGCATAGGCCCCGCGCACCATGCCGCGCGAGCCATAGACCTCGATCACGCTCTGATAGCCTTTCCAATCATTCCAGCAGGCCTGATAGATCGCTGGAATGCCATCGGGGTTCTTGAAGATCGCCACCGCGTTATCCTCGGAGTCCGGCACGTTCCAGACCGTGTTGGTAGCCACGCCGTAAACGCTGGTGATCTCGCCCAGAATGAATCGCGCCATGTCGGTCATGTGGATGCCCACATCCCACAGGGCACCGCCGCCCGAGAATTCAGCCTGATATTCCCAGTCATGGGTGAAATGGCCCAGCCCGTCATGGCCGCCATAGACGCGGACATGGTCGATCTCGCCAATCTCGCCCGAGGTCGCTACCTCTTTCACATGCGCAAACGACGGGTAATAGCGCATGTTGAACCCGGCCCCCAGGGCCTTGCCCGCCTTTTTCGCCGCCTCAACGATCCGCCTTGCGCCTTCCACGGTCGGGGCCAGTGGCTTTTCGGTCAGCACATGCAGCCCTTTTTCAAAGGCACGCAGGCATAAGGGTTCACGCACATGCGCGGGGGTCGATATCACCACCGCATCCATCGGCGTCTCAAAGAACCGGTCGAGATCGGTAAAGGCCGGCGCCCCATCAGCCACGGCCACGGCACGGTGAAATTCCAGATCCAGAACCACTGCCAGTTCGGCATCAGGAGACTCGAGAATGTTCTGAACCCGCATCTGGCCGATTTTACCGGCCGCCCCGATCACACCGATCTTCATAAAATTCCTCATTAACAATTGCAGGTGCGCAATAGGGTTACACCCGACATCTCTAACAACAATTCACCTGCAAGCGGAGTAGCATAGGCGCTGCCTCCACGCTAGGCTTCTGAAAGACAGCACTTGCCGACACAGCGAAATCGAAGAGGAACCCAAAGTCGTGAACGTCGCCGGACTGGAACACCTGAATGGCAAGACCGTCTTCGTGACCGGAGCAACCGGTTTTGTTGGCAAACGGCTTGTTCCGACTCTGCTGGATACCAGCGCCAGGGTCACTGTTCTGCTGCGCAGCCGCCACGGCGCGCGCGCGCTTGAGGCGATGGGCGCGCATGTCGTGACCGGGTCGCTTGGCGACAGGGTTGCAATGGAAACCGCCCTGCGCGATCAGGACGTGCTGTTTCATCTGGCCTATGACATGCGCGCACCCGCGGCTGACAATCTCGCCGCATTCGATACCCTCAGACAAGCAGCTGACACCGCCGAGGTCGGACGGATCATCCATATCAGCTCCATCGTCGTCTATGACGGCTGGCCGCAGGACAATCTGTCCGAGGACAGCCCGCTAACCCAGGCCAGGGGCACACCATACCGGCAGGCTAAAATGGCGATGGAGCAAGCTCTGATACAGGGAAAGTGCCCGGCGGCTATCCTGCAGCCGACGCTGGTTTATGGCCCCGGAAGCATGCTTTGGACCGACCGGTTGGCCGATTGGATGGCGGCGGGTAGCGTGGTGCTGCCGGACCCCGAAGGGCGGTGCAACGCGGTCTTTGTCGACGATCTGGTTCAAGCCATGCTGCGCGCCGCCGTGCTGGAAGGGCTGGAGCAAGAGCGGTTCATCATCTCGGGTGCGCCCCCTTTTTCCTGGTCGGATTTGCTGACCGGCTATGCGGGCATCATCGGCAAGGGCACGGTTCGCCATGCGCCAATCGCCGACCTTGCTGCCCGGCTGCCACAGGAACAACCGGGCGAGATCCCCGATACTCCGCCGTTGGCAGCCCGGATCAGCGCCGCCGCACGGGGCTGGATTGGCCGGCAACGGTTCGAGGCATTGGTGCAAATGATCAAGCGACGGCTGCCGCAGCAGGATGAGGTTTACCCGGAGCGCTATATGCTGGACCTGTTTTCGACCACAGGTCAGTGCAGGATCGATCATGCCCGTGCCAGACTAGGCTATGCCCCGGAATACGATCTTGAGGCCGGATTAGCCGCCACCCGCGACTATCTGCGCGCCAGATACGGAAAATAGTTTGTTTGTAATCAGTTACCACATGTTATCAGGGATAAAGACATTTGACCCATATCGCCATTGACGCAACGCCATGGGAAAATGAACGCGGCTTTGGCCGGTTCACCCGCAACCTGGTCGCCGCTCTGGCCGCCCGCGATACCGGCTTTCGCTATACGCTCCTGTTCGATCAGGAACCGACGCGGCCCGTGCCCGATGGGGTCGAAATCCGCATTGCAGGGTCTGAATTGTCGATGTCCGAGGCCTCATCCGGGGCCAAGGCCCGGGGCGGGACCGATCTGCTGACAATGGCCAAGGCGGCACGGCGTATCGACTGCGATGTCTTCTTTTATCCGGCGGTGTATTCCTATTTCCCCCTGCCCGCCCGACGCCCGACGGTGGTGTGCTATCATGACACGATCCCGGAACGCTTTCCCGATCTGATCTTTCCCAAAAAACTGAATTTCCGGCTGTGGCAAGCCAAATGCTGGCTGGCCAAGATGCAGGCGACGCGGGTGATGACGATCTCAGAGGCTTCGGCGAATGACCTAACGCGTATCCTGCGCATCCCCCGCGACCGGATCGACACGATCACCGAAGGGGCTGAAGCCATTTTTCGGCCGCTTGATGATAATTTGGCACTAATACAGGCCAGGCAGGCCTATGATATCCCGCCCGATGCGCCGCTGCTGGTCTATCTGGGCGGTTTCAACCGGCACAAGAACGTGCTGCGGCTGATCGAGGCAATGCCCGAAATCCTGGCAAAAGTGCCGGACACACGTCTGGCCATTGTCGGACGCACCACCGGTGCACGGTTCTGGGACAACATCGAAGACCTCAAGGCCAGTGCCGCCGCCGATGCGGCCCGGTCTGAAAGCATCGTCTTCACCGGCGAGATTGATGACCCCGAACTGGCCGCCCTGCTCAACGCCGCCAACGCGCTGGTTTTCCCCTCACTCTGGGAAGGGTTCGGCCTGCCCGCGCTCGAGGCAATGTCCTGCGGCACACCGGTTCTGTCCTCGGATCGCGGCAGCCTTCCCGAGGTGGTGGGCGATGGCGGGCTGTATTTCGATCCTCTGTCCAGCCAGGCCCTGGCGGATCGGGCCATCCGTCTGTTGAGTGAACCGGGCCTGCAAACCGATCTGTCGCAAAAGGCACAGGCACAGGCCGCGGGCTTTAGCTGGGACAAGGGCGCGGAACTGGCCGAGGTATCGTTTCGGCAAGCGTTGCGCCCGAAATGATAAAAATTTGTCCGATTTCGGTTTGTTATAAAATCCTCGACAATTCTGTCATAATCCAAAATTGATCCCCCTTAGGAAACACGGCGTTGCAGTCTCGAACCCGGTCGACAAATTTGTTGGATTCGCCCCCGTTCCGCCCTATCCGTGGAAAGAGCCTGAATTTCCGACGGCCAAACCGCACATTGATTTCAGTCTGACTTTGTACGATCAGGATAGATTATGAACTACGAAACCTCGCACCATCTTTCCCTCAAGCAGCTTATCGCGGCGCGCGATGCGCGGGTTGCTGTGGTTGGGCTGGGCTATGTCGGGCTGCCGCTGGCGCTGACGGCTTATGATGAGGGGTTCGACACCACCGGCGTTGACCTCAACCCTGATCGGGTGGCGCGGATCAATCAGGGCGATCAGGTCATATCGTATCTGGCGTCAGACCGGATCGCACAAGCGGTAGACAGTGGCAGGTTCCGCGCAACGCAGGACGCCGCGGCACTGGCCGAGGCCGATATCATCCTGATCTGCGTGCCGACACCGCTGACCGATGCACAAGACCCGGACATGCGCTTTGTCGCCGCCGCAGCGCAGACCATCGCGCAGCATCTGCGCCCCGGTCAGATGGTGGTGCTGGAAAGCAGCGTCTGGCCCGGTGCCACCGCGACCCTGGTTCAGCCGATCCTTGAGGCGGGCGGTCTGCGCGCGGGCAGTGATTTCTTCCTGGCGTTTTCGCCCGAGCGCGAAGACCCCGGCAATGACAAGTTCGACACGCACAGCATCCCGAAGGTGGTGGGTGCCGACGATCCGCTGTCGCGGCAACTGGTCGAGGATTTCTACCGCGCTATCGTCACCAGCGCCGTTCCGGTCAGCTCGGCCGCCACAGCCGAAGCGGTGAAGCTGGTCGAAAACAGCTTTCGCACCGTCAATATCGCGCTGGTCAACGAGTTGAAGACCGCGCTTGAAGCAATGGACGTGGATGTCTGGGAAGTGATCGAGGCGGCGGCCACCAAACCGTTTGGCTTCATGCCCTTCTATCCCGGTCCCGGAATTGGTGGGGCCTGCATCCCGGTGTCTCCGGCCTATCTGGCCTGGCGCGCCGCGGATGCAGGATCTGATACGCCGCTGATCAATCTGGCCCGCTCCAGCAACGACGCCGTGCCATCCATGCTGGCGGCACGGATGGCGGCCGAACTGGCGGCGCGTAACGGCTCGGCCATCGCCGAGACCGGGCAACCCCTGACCGGTCAGCGCATCCTGCTGATGGGCATCGCCTATAAGCGCGATGTCGAAGACACCCGCCGCAGCCCGGCGCTGGTGTTGCTGGACGAGCTGGAGAAGCTGGGGGCCGAAGTGGACTATCACGACCCGTATTTCCCCCGCCTGCCCGAAGGCGGCGAATATCCGCAACTTGCAGGCCGAACCTCCCAGCCGCTGACGGCGGACAACCTGAAACGCTATGCGGCGGTGGCCGTGATCACCGATCACAGCGCCCCGGATTACGGTCTGGTCGCGCGCGAGGCGACACTGGTTTTTGATACGCGCAATGTTTTTGCAAAACGCGGGATCACAGTAGACAGCGGGCGGTTCAGGAAACTTTGATAAAGGCCAGGGTCCCGGCCCCCGGAAGCTGCGGACCATGGCAGAGACACGCCACCGACAACCGGTTTACTTTCAGGCATGTGCAATTCGAAAGAAGACCCCCAGTAATGAGTAAAAAACCGGAAAAAATCTTTGTTGATCTGGATGGGACGCTGGTCAGAACAGACCTGTTTGTCGAGGCTATTCTGCTGTTCCTGAAGAAAAACCCGCTCAATCTTTTTCCGGTTCTCCTGTGGGTGTTCCGCGGTATCTCCTATGCCAAGGCGCGGATCGGCCGAGAAATCGGATTAGAAGCTGCGGACCTGCCGTTCGAAACCGACCTGCTGGATTATCTGCGCGTGCAGAAAGAAGAAGGCAGGTATCTGATCCTCGCTACAGCCTCGCACCGCGTCTATGCCGAAAAGGTGGCCGCGCATCTGGGCCTGTTCTCGTCTGTTCTGGCCACAGAGGAGGGCCGGAACCTGAAAGGGCCCAACAAGCTTGCCGCCATTCGTGACACAGCCGGATCCGACGCCTTTACCTATGCCGGGGACAGCACAGCAGACAGCCCGATCTGGGCGGCAGCCGGGTCGGGTATTTTCGTCAATGCCCCGGCCTCGGACGTGGCCGCGGCGCAGGCTGCGGGCACCGCTGAAAAGATCATCGCCTCACGCCCGCCGGTATGGCGCGCCTTCATCAAGTCGATGCGCCCTCATCAATACGCCAAGAACGCCCTGATCTTTGTGCCGATCTTCACCTCGCAGATGCACCTGCCCGCTGCGGGGTTCCTTGCGGCACTTCTAGCCTTTATCTGCTTCAGCCTCTGTGCGTCGGGCGTGTATTTCCTGAATGACCTAATGGACCTGCAGGCCGACCGCCGCCACACCAGCAAGCGGCATCGTCCCCTGCCCGCGGGTGATCTGCCGCTTCAGACCGGCGTCATCGGGGCCATCGCCCTGCCCGGCATCGCCTTTGCCTTGTCCCTGCTCTTTCTGCCGCCCGCCTTCACGATTGTGCTGATCGCCTATCTGGCCATCACCATGGCCTATTCCTTCTGGCTCAAGCAGATCGCAACCGCAGATGTCATGGTGCTGGCCTCGCTTTACACGCTGCGTGTCATCGCCGGAGCAGCCGCCACGGGCATTGTGCTGTCCTCGTGGCTGTTGGCATTCTCGATGTTCATCTTCGTCAGCCTCGGCTATCTCAAGAGATATATCGAGGTCGCAGCGGCCCCACATGACGAGACCAATGTGCATGGCCGCGACTATTCCCATGCCGACAGCGAGACCATGTTCAGCCTTGGCGTCGCCAATATCACAGCCGCCGTTGTAATTCTTGCGCTCTACATCAACAGCCCCGAAGTGAAAGGCTTTTACAGCACTCCGGAAATCCTGTGGCTGCTGTGCCTGTTGCTGCTGTATTGGGGCAACCGCATCTGGGTCGGTGCTCGGCGCGGTCGGATTGCCGACGATCCGGTCCTGTTCGCCTTGCGTGACAGAATAAGCCTTTTGATCGGCGGGGCCTTTGTCGTGGTGACCCTAACCGCCAAATACCTCACCATTTGATGGAGCTGCCCAGAATGGTTAGATACCAGCCCGCCCAAGTTTCAGACATTGCCCGGCAGATCTACTGTGACGGTCCGATCATGTTGCGAAAATTGCAGCATTGGCGCCCTCTGATCTGTCCTTATCACGTTCTGCTCGATCAGGTGCCCGCGGATGTCAGGGTTCTAGATGTCGGATGCGGAGCAGGCCTCTTTCTGGGAACGCTTGCCTCCACCGGCAGAATTGCGGGAGGGCTTGGCTTTGACAGCAGCGAAGCTGCCATCGCTGCTGCAGGCGCCATGACACGCCAATTGCCGGAAAACCACGACGTCAGCTTTCAGCATCTGGATGCAACCAAACCTTGGCCGGAAGGGGAATTCGATCTGATTTCCATGATTGATGTCATGCATCACGTCCCTCCGGTTGCACAGCGCGGAGTCTTTACTCAGGCCGCAGCGCGTGTGGCACCGGGTAAATGGTTTCTCTACAAAGATATGGCCCGGCGACCGGCCTGGCGCGCCACTGCAAACCGGCTTCATGATCTGGTCGTGGCCCAGGAATGGATTCACTACGTGGATATAGATGAAATTTTAACCTGGGGTGCCCAGGAAGGGCTCACTGTTCAAGCGCGGCAGAACATAGATATGCTTTGGTATCGCCATGAGCTCACTTTGTTCCAGCGCCCAAGCCTGACCTGAAACTTCAAGGAGAAACTCATGTCGATTTACTGGTCTGCACTGTTGCTTGCTGTTTGCGCGAATATTTCAGCAAACGTGGCCCTCAAACTGGCCGTACTCGGTTTCTCGGGGCCGCTCGACATTCGCGCTACGCTGACAGCACCCTGGGCATGGGTTGGGGTAATAAGCTGTATTCTCCTTCTCGGTGGTTATCTCATCGCCATCCGCGGTGTCGAACTGAGTATCGCTTATCCTATCGTTACCGGGCTCGCCATGGTCGGAATCGCCATTATGGGTCATGTCCTCTTCGCTGAAGCCCTGAACCTGCAAAAACTCGTTGGCATCGGGTTTATCATTGCCGGGGTGGTCGTGCTCTCCCAGGTCAAACCTGCCTGAGACCACCGCCCCACCCCTTGGCAGGCGGAGATTTGCACATTTGCACGGCAAAACCGCTCAAAGATTGCCCTTTCTGAGAATTCCAGAGAAGAATTGGGAAAGGCAGTCCTTTGACCACAGGCAATACGCAGTATCGAACGAGTAGTGGAGCTCAGCTCCAGCGGGTATCCAATAACCAAATTTTAACCTCAGGTGGTTCATAGTTTTGCCATGATTCCACACCGGAATCGATAAGGGGAAGTTCCCCTGTGGTACTGCGATGACCCGCCCTTATGGGGTGAAAGAAAACGGAACCAGAACGGAGCGCTTGGACCAATATGCTGGGAATCTTTAGTATAGCGATATGTGTCGGCCTTGCTGCCAGCATCGCGACCTGGCTGTCCGGGTATTCTCTGCTGATGGCTTTTGGGGTTTATGCACTGTCCGGCTGGCTCTTCATCTTGATTGCCTTCACCGCGCTCTATGCCACCAGATCACTAAGAATGCGTACAGAGAAACCAGACCACGCCTATTCAGGCTGAACTGTCACTCTTTTCCACTCACCCTCTTGGCCACATATCCCAGAAACGCCCACTGCGGGTTTCTTATCTGCGGGCGACCGGACGCGGCCCAATAGGCCAGCCAGTCCGCTTCCAGCGCATAGACATCGCGGCCCGGTGCCATTGCCCTGGCTTCCTCCAGCGCCTGTGACGGCAGGATCGGTTTGTCCGGTCCCTCGACCACCTGGCCACGGCGCGAAAAGCGGATCAGGTCGCCGGGCTCTTCGATCATCTCATAATCGGGCAGGTGATCGGCTGCGATCATGTCGCGGATCATTTTGCGGAACACCCGCCGGGGCGAGGCCGAACCCGATTTCTTCAACAGCACCTCAACCGAAATCCGCCACTCGGGTTGACGACCGCAATGTTTGCGCGCCAGCTCATAGATGCGCCGCTCGAGCGGTTTGCGCAGGCGGAAGTAATCGCGGCTGAGGGTCAGCACGGATTTCGCCAGCACCGCGCGAAACAGCCAGTCCGACAGTTTCACACTGACGCTGACCATCCGGCCCGCCCGGGTGTGGCGGACGATTTCCCAGCTTTCGATCAGGCCGAACCCGGTGGTGGTTTCCTTCTCGCCGGTGACAATGTTGGTGGTGATCCGGGTGCCTGCCAGCCGCTCGAACGCTTCGCGCAGACGCTTGTAGCCATCGCCGCTGGTTTCGCGATTGGTGGCCACCAGCAGATCATGCGCTTTCAGATGCAACACCCGGCTGACCGTCCGGCCCGCATTGATCGCTGCCATCAACTGACTGATGCAAAAGATCAGGATGTCCTTGTCGTGGATCGTCGCCAGCCCCCGCACCGAGGGCGTCACCGTGATCTCGACCCCGTTATGCTCGTAATTGAGGATCCGGCGATCCGGCCGGGTCGAGAGCGAAAACATCGGATGCTCCATCGAGCCCATATCTGTCTTGGGCAGCGCATCGAAGATATCGCATACAAAAAAATCACCCGTTGGGTGCCGGTCGGGCAACAACGCCCCTGACCCGCTCATACTGCCCTGCCCATATGTCCTGCCCGAATCTTTGTTCGTGGTTTTATTGACGCCTACCGTAGAGTTATCCACAGGAAGCGTAAAGCCGCCGAAACGTGGGATCAGAGTCACTCCAACGTGGGATCAGAGTCACCATATCGTGGGATCAGATTCAGTATGATCCACAAAAAATACAAAAACCTCTTTTTTTTCTTATACTTAATAGAACTCAAGTTCACCTGTAACTAATAAGATAACAGGATTCTAACTGAACATTTTTTTGCTATACGCTCAAAAGCAGCGTCTCGAAGACTTTCTACCCCTTAATTTTGCTTAGAAAATCCGGTTTTGTACTCATAATGCTTCCACATGCTTCCTTTTGTGGTATATTAATCAAAACATAGCACATAGGCAGGTTTTCAATGCGAGCAGCAACCTCCGAGGGGCTTCCCCCTTATTTCAATATTGATCCGGATCTTGCTTATGCTGAACTTGGAAATCCAACCGGCACGGGTAAGTTTTCACAAATCGCGGATGCCTGTGCACGGGGGCGCAGTGATCTGGCAAACCGGGGGTTGGAGGAAAACGGTCAGAAGAAGCTGCGCCTGTTTTCAACCTGGGAAATCACCAAATATCTGATCCCTGTCGCACCCGCCCATTTTCGGCGCGTGCTGAAGGGCAACCCGGACTTGCCGCAGGGGCAATCCGAAACCGAGGGCGGGGCCAAGTGGTTCACGCTGGATGAGGTTCTGCGGCTGAGGGCACATTTTGCCTCGGAGGGGTCCAAAGCCAAGGAGTACCGCCCTTACCGGCCCAACCGGCTACCTGCCAAGATCGTCTCGGTCGCCAATTTCAAAGGCGGTGTTGGCAAGACCTCAACCTGCGCGCATCTGGCCATGTCTGCCGCCCTGGATGGTTACAAGGTGCTGGTCATTGATCTGGACAGTCAGGGTTCGATGACGTCGATCTTTGGCGGTAAGGTAACCGATGAATGGCAGACGGTGTTCCCTCTGCTCGCCCGCCACTACGCCACCCATCTGCGCCGTGACAATCAGGGGCGGCTTGATCGGGGTGAGGCACCGCATCCGATCGACGACACCTTGTCCGAAGCGCTGAAGGTCCGCAGCAGCGATCTGATCCAGACCACGCATTGGCCGAATATCGACCTGATCGGCGCGCAGTTGAACCTGTACTGGGCGGAATTCCAGATCCCCGTCTGGCGAATGCAGGGCCGCAGCTGGAAGCTGTGGGATGCGCTGACAGATACGCTGGACGAAGATGGGGTGCTGGACGAGTATGACATCATCTTCATCGATACCCCCCCTGCCCTTGGCTATCTGACGATCAACGGGCTGGCCGCCTCGGATATCCTTCTGGTGCCCATGGGGGCCTCGTTCCTGGAATTCGACTCCACCGGGCGGTTCTTTGACATGCTGCATTCCACGTTTCAGTCCATCGAAGATGGTGAGAACATGGCGGCCCGCGCGTTGGGGCGGCCCGAGATGGCCTTTCAATGGGACGCAGTGCGCACAATCATCACCCGCTATGACGGCAGCCAGCAGGCCGAGCTGGCCGGGCTGATGCAAGCCTATCTGGGCCGCACCCTGTCACCGCATTGGCAGGGCTACACGGCGCTGATCGGGCAGGCCGGGGAACAGGTCAACGGTATCTACGAGGCCGATTACCGCGATTTCAACCGCGAGACCTATGTGCGCGGGCGGGAAACCTTCGATGCCACCTATGCCTCGTTCAAGAAGCTGCTGATTGGCGTCTGGCGAGGTGAGGAACTGGCGCAGCAGGCCGAAGCGGCGGGGACGCCGGAACTGGCGCTAAGGTGATCATGTTTCGCGCGCGAAACACATCAGTGGCGCCCGAAACAGGGTCTGATCCGCGCTGGAAAAGGAGAAAGTGATGGCAAAACGCAAACGGTTGACCCCTGCCCGGCCGGATTATCTGGAAGACACCCGCCCTGCCCCCGGGTTGAACCCCATGTTCCCTGCGGAAACGCCCCGCGCTGCGCCTCCGGTTGCACAGGTGGCCGGAGCCACGGCGGCTCAGGCGGCACTGGAGGAGCTGTCCGGAGAATTGCGTGCCGCCCGTGCCGAGGGGCGGTTGGTGCAGGACCTGCCGCTGGATTCAATCGAGGAAACCTATCTGGTGCGCGACCGGTTGGCGGCTGATGACGCGGATATGGAGGCGTTGAAGGAAAGCCTGAAGGCGCGCGGGCAGCAAACTCCGATCGAGGTGGTGGAGTTGGAAGGGGGGCGATACGGCCTGATTTCTGGATGGCGGCGCATGACCGCTTTGCGGGCCTTGGCAAAGAACACGGGCGAGGCGCGCTTTGCAACCGTGCGTGCCTTTCTCAGGCAACCACAGAGCGCATCTGACGCTTACGTGGCCATGGTCGAGGAAAACGAAATCCGCGTCGGGCTGAGCTATTATGAGCGCGCCCGGATCGTGGCGCGTGCGGCAGAGCAAGGGGTTTACCCGGATGAAGCCGCCGCCCTGCGCGGATTGTTCACATCAGCCAGCCGGGCCAAACGGTCCAAGATAGGGTCTTTCGTGGCGATTTATCACGCGCTGGATAATCATCTGCAGTTCCCTTCGGCCATTCCTGAACGGTTGGGGTTGTCGGTTGCGAAGGTTTTGAAAGATAATCCGAAGGCTGTCTCGATGCTGGCCGAAGCTCTGAAGGTTAATCCGGCCCACACACCCGAAAATGAGGGGCAGAGTTTGGCACGCGCGATCCTGAAACTGGACAAGAGTGATCGGAAGTCTGCCATCCCCGAGGCCGTCGCGCCGCATCCAGAAACGATCGGCGGTATTCACCTGAAACAGAGCCGCAATGGAGCGCAGCTCACGTTGTCCGGCAAGGGTGTTTCAGGTACCTTTCTTGCGGAATTGCGGGATTGGCTGAAAACCCGGGCGGGGTAATGTTTCGCGCGCGAAACGGTGCCGGGTTGAAGGCGCATGGCCTACCTTACGGGTTGTTGGCTTTGGACCGGCGTCTTTGGACCGTAAGAGCCTTGTCGGCAATCCGCGGGTCGTGCATGTTGGTCGCCTCAAACCCCAGGGAATCGCGCACCACATAAAGAGGTCGGTTTTTGGCTTCGGAATAGGATCGGCCCAGATATTCGCCAATCACACCCAAAACCATCAACTGAAGCCCGCCTAGAAACAGTACTGCGACCATCAAAGAGGCATAACCGGGGATATCCACCCCTGAGAAGATTGTCCGGATAACAAGATATGTCCCGTAGGCGACAGCAATGAACGCGGTAAGGCACGCCGATCTGTTTGAACCCGACCCACGCAAATAGCCCCTTCATGTGTCCGTCGTCAGGGATTTTGGGACAGATGGCCGCCTGAGCTAGGAGAGGATCTGGCGCATCTGGTTGGTTTGATTATGCGGCGGATTTGCTGCGAAGCAAACGCCGAGTTTCGAGTGTATTCCGTTTAATCCTTTCTCGTTGTTTCAGAATGGTGTGGCCGCGCCCGAAGTAGACACCGGCCGGGGTGAGGTTTAGCAGGCTCTCGTGATAGCGCCGGTGGTTTTAGTGATCGACAAAGGCGTCGATCTGCTGCCTGAGATCACCGGGCAGGTAGTAGTTTTCCAGCAAAATGCGGGTCTTCAATGTCTGGTGCCAGCGCTCGATCTTTCCCTGAGTTTGCTCATGCTGCCCGAATAACAGTTTGGCCGATATCCCGGTACTGTATTCGCTGGCATATGCATGCCGTGGTTTCGATCTATTTTTTTTGAGTCAAGCGAGGTGCTGTGCTAAACCTTACGGAGATTTTCTTATTGTTGTGCAGGCAAAAGAACATAGTAGCCAACGTTAGCCAGTGAGGTGTTCATGCGTATTTGGACTAAGGCCGCCCTATTGTTGCTTTTGGCAACGCCCGCCCATGCCTATATCGGCCCGGGGGCAGGGCTTGGTGCCCTTTTCACCTTGGTCGCAATTTTCCTTGGAGGTTTCCTCCTTGTCATGGGGTTTATATGGTTTCCGCTGAAACGCGCCCTCAGAAAAAGAAAAATTGGTGATGTGAAGGTTGAGGACGCTGACACTCAGCAATGACGGTCGCGTTTTTTGTTTCATTGTTCGCCGTCGCCGGTTTCGGCTTTGGTCTTTGGTTCTTGAGGATTGTTGGGGTGACAAAGAGCCTTGCGGATGACGCGATGCAGGGCATCTCTGCAATGCTGGACAGCGAGATGGACGACGACGCCAAGGAGGTTTTGGTCCGGCAATCCGGTTGGTCCCTCATTGTGCATGGCTGGAGAGTGTTCTGGCGGTTTGGCGCGGCTCTTCTCGCTGCGGCAGTTCCCCTTCTGATTGCGGACGTTTTGGGTCTTGCCGCTATCAGCGAAACAACGTCGCTGATGCTGCGTCCCGAATACATCATCGGTGTTTCGTTGGCGGCGATCGCCATCGGGTGGCCATTGCGCCGAAAGACCCGGGAAAGGACGCGGGAGACAAGCACAACCGGAATCTATGGAACCACTGATCGGTTCGCACATATGCTGGCGTTTTCAGGTCCGCGTTTTCACCGGACGACGGCCAGGATTGATGACTATGCCTTTGACAAGCGGGTTGGGGATTTTAAGGTCGGGCCACCGGTATTCATCACATCTCTGGCGCGCGGCGGCACGACGTCGCTGCTGAATGCGTTGTCCGAAGTTGAGGGGCTGGCGACGCATCGCTACAGGGACATGCCTTTTATCTCGGCACCATATCTGTGGAACGGCATGGGTAATTTGCTGAACCGCAAGGTCACTCAGGTGGAACGGGCACATGGCGACGGGTTGCGGATCGGGCTCGACAGCCCAGAGGCTTTTGACGAAGTATTCTGGCGCTTGTTCTGGCCAAAAAAATATGGCGGAGATCAGATAACGCTCTGGCATCAGGCAGATTTTCGCACGGAAGCACAGGAATTTTTCATAACGCATTTCAGGAAAATATGTTACTTGCGCAAAGCGGCGGCTGCCGTCAACGGGCAGGTTCCGCCGCGCTACCTGTCCAAAAACAACGCCAATATCGCCCGGCTGCGGCTGTTGCCGAACTGTTTCCCCGGCTGCGGCATTGTTGTCCCGGTCAGGCACCCCGGAGCGCATGCGTGGTCGCTTTTACGCCAGCACAGAAACTTTCTCAGGCGGCAGAAAGAGGACGAGTTTGTCCTGCGCTACATGCGCGACATAGGTCATCTGGAGTTCGGTCTGCTTCATCAGCCGTTGGGTTTCCCTCATCTGGCAGTCGATGAGTATGGGCTTGATGATCCGAATTACTGGCTGGCCTATTGGATCGCGGCATTTCGTGAAGTCACGGAACATTGCGACGCGTGCCATATCGTGGTGCAGGACGATCTTCGCGCCCGACCGAACGAGGTGCTTCCAGTGCTGACTGAGCGGCTGGGCTTCAGTGCCGGCAACATGAACTTCCGCCCGTTCTTTCATGCCCGGCCAGACGCGAAGATGGATGAAGGGTTTTCTGGAGATCTGTTAAAGGAGGCGACCGCCGTCTACGACGCATTGGTGGCGCGAGCGGTGAGGTGAGGTTGTAATGGAAAAGTTTCTTTTTAAGAAAATTGAGATCTGGGTTCTGATCGCGTTCAGTACTGTGGTTACACAGTGCCAGCGGCAATCGCAGCCAGCAAGTGTTAGGAGTAATTTGTAGTGGAACGCAACAATTTAGTTAGTTTTATTGTTTTTCTTGTATGCGGTGCGGTCTTGGCTTTTCTGGCGGGTATGTCCACCGCTATTCTGAACCTGCCGCCGACTGCACTGATCCGGGAAGCCAAAGACACGGCCGAGGAACTGATCCGTGGCCCGTGGTTTCGCGACCCTCGGTGGATGCCACGCCGCTATGAGGGCGTAGGCCTTGTCAAGCATGATCCTGAACGGAGTTGGGCCGGACTCACGGTTGTGCAAGGCATGTTTGACGAAGGTGCAAGAGCGCGTGTCTATAACGCTGATGGTATACTTCTGCGTGAATGGCCTCTTGATTTCCATGCAATTTGGCCCGACCCGTCACACATAATACCAGAGAAAAATATTCCTCGGAAGTTCGGGGAGTATCATACTCAGGGGATAGCTCTGGAAGAAGATGGCTCTGTCCTCGTTAATTTCGCAGAACGCGGCACCGTACGCCTTGATCCTTGTGGGAATATCGTCTGGACCGTTGATCAGATGACGCATCACTCGATCACGAAGAATCCGGACGGGACCTATTGGATTCCAAACAAACGTGATCCGGCAACCATCGCTCCAGAATACATGCTTCCGGGAGCCTCGGTCGAAGCAATCATGAATTCCGATAATTTTTATGCCGATTCAGCGCTTTTAATCGATCCCGAGGGGCGCATCATCGAAGATGTCCCGATCTTGGAACCAACGGTTGACTGGTTGGTGGAAAATCAGGAGTTCGACATCATACACGGGCTCAATCCGGAAGAATTGGACCCGATACATCTCAACGATATCGAAGTTGTCACCCCTGAACTGAGTGCACGCATTCCAGGGTCAGAGCCAGGTGATTTGCTACTCTCCATGCGCAACCTCAACGCGCTGGCTGTGCTGGACAAATCCAGCGGCAAGATCGTTTGGATGCAGCACGGGCCATGGCTGGGGCAGCATGATCCCGATATCGCGCCGGACGGAACCATCACAATTTTTGACAATGGATTTGATCGACGGATGCCAGGTCGCGAATTCGAGGGAGCCGGTGTGCTTCGCTTCGATCCTGCGACCGGCCTGGCAGAGACAGTTTATCCAAAAACCGACGATCAGCGGTTTTTCAGCTTTATCATGGGCAGGCATCAGGTACTGCCCAACGGTAATATTCTTATAACCGAGAGCACATCAGGCCGCGTTTTCGAGATCACACCTGATGGAGAAACCGTGTGGTCAATGGTGTTTGTCGTGGGAGCCAGCGCTGCCGCGCTGGTTGAGGAAGCTCGGCGCTATCCGCCGAATTATGTAGATCGAGACGTTTGGTCCTGCCCTTGATGGCGTTCGCGGCGCGTTGTTTGATGTTGTTGTCGATATCCGCACAGGCTCACCCACCTATGGGCAGTGGCTGGGTGTTGAATTGACCGCAGAGAATGGAAAACACCTTTTGGTGCCAAAAGGGTCTCTGCACGGCTTTGTCACGCGCGAGCCCGACACCGAGATTTGCTACAAATGTACCGATTACTATGCACCAGGTTGCGACGGGGCGGTGAGCTGGGACAGTTGCGGCATCGATTGGGGTCTGACTGGCGACCCGGTGCTGTCCAACAAGAACAAGATCGTGTCGGCACTGGCGGATTTTGACAACCCGTTTGTCTGGGAAGGCAGATCGTGAAGCTACTGGTGACAGGAGGTGCAGGTTTCATCGGTTCGGCGGTAGTAGGGCGGGCAATCCGGGCCGGTCGCTGGTCGACTATACCCCGGACGCGATCATGCATCTGGCGGCGGAAAGCCATGTGGACCGCTCAATCGACGGCCCTGGCGCCTTTATCGAAACCAATGTCGTCGGCACCTAAACGCTGTTGGAAGCAGTGCGCGGTTATTGGGAAGGGCAGGGGGACGGGTCTGTATTTTTTGGCCGGCACCGCGCCAGACAGATAAAACCATCCCCTCGGGGCGAGTTGGAAATCACCGATCTGCAGCAGATGTATCTGGAAGAAGGCCAGCTTAGGGTCGAAACCATGGGGCGCGGCTATGCCTGGCTAGGCACGAGCACCCATGCGCATCCTTCTGGAGGCGGGCAACTTCGCCCGCACGCTTGAGAAACGTCAGGGGCTGCAGACCGGCTGCCCGGAAGAGATTGCGTGCCAGTCAGGGTGGCAACGCATTACCCTTATTTGCTTGCGGGCCATCTTTGGAAGTCACCGAAACATTGACGGGTTGGCGGCGCATGACCGCGCTGCGAGCGCTGGTGCAGGAGACGGGTGAGGCGCGCTTTGCAACCGTTCGCGCGTTCCTCAGGCAGCCGCAGAGCGCCTCAGACGCGTATGTGGCCATGGTCGAGGAAAACGAAATCCGTGTCGGGCTCAGCTATTACGAGCGTGCTCGGATCGTGGCGCGGGCGGCAGAGCAGGGCGTTTACCCGGATGAGGCCGCTGCCCTGCGCGGACTGTTTGCGTCGGCCAGCCGGGCGAAACGGTCAAAGATCGGATCCTTCATTACGATCTATCACGCGCTGGATGATCACCTGCGCTTCCCTTCAGCGATCCCTGAACGGTTGGGACTGTCGGTTGCCAAAGTTTTGAAGGAGGATTCCAAGGCAGCCTCCAAGCTTATCAAGGCTTTGGTTGATGACCCGGTCCATACTTCCGAAGAGGAGAGTCAGTCTCTAACACAGGCGACACTGAAATTGAGCAAGAAGGCTCGCAATCACCCAAGAACTGAAGCCAGCGTGCTACAACCGGAAATCATCGGGGGTATTCATCTAACTCAAAGCCGAAACGGCGCCCACCTGACATTGTCGGGTGAAAACGTTTCGGATGCGTTCCTGGCTGAATTGCGGGAGTGGTTACAAGCTCGGGCAGGGTAGTGTTTCGCGCGCGAAACGGTGCCGGGTTGAAGGCGCATAGCCTACCTTACGGGTTGTTGGCTTTGGACCGTAAGAGCCGCGTCGGCAATCCGCCGGTCGTGCATGTCGACCGCCTCAAACCCCAGGGAATCGCGCACCACGTAAAGAGGTCGTTTTTTGGCTTCGGAATAGGATCGGCCCAGATACTCACCAATCACACCCAAAACCATCAACTGAAGCCCGCCTAGAAACAGTACTGCGACCATCAAAGAGGCATAACCGGGAATATCCACCCCTGAGAAGAACGTCCGGAAAACAAGATATGTCCCGTAGGCGACAGCGATGAACGCGGTGAGGAAACCGACATATCCGGCAAGCCGGAGCGGCAGGGTCGTAAAGCCCGTAAATCCGTCAATTGCGAAGTTCCACAGCTTCCAGTAGCCGAATTTGGTTTCACCGGCCGCGCGGGCAGGGCGCTCGTAAGGCACGCCGATTTGTTTGAATCCGACCCATGCAAACAGCCCCTTCATGAATCTGTTCTGTTCGCGTAGGCGACCAAGCGCGTCAACGACACAGCGATCCATCAGCCGATAGTCACCGGCATTTGAAGGCATCTCAAAACCGGCAAGCCGACGGATAAAGGCATAGAAGATACCCGCAGAAACGCGCTTAAGGAACGTATCGCGGTTCCTATTCGCACGCACGCCGTAGACAACGTCATACCCTTCGCGCCACTTCTCGACGAATGTGCGGATCAGTTCGGGCGGGTCCTGAAGATCCGCGTCGAGCGGGATAACCGCCTCTCCCGATGCGTAATCGAGACCGGCCGTCAAAGCGCTCTCCTTGCCAAAATTGCGGGACAGCTCGATCAGCTTGATCTGCGGGCTTTCTTGATGGAGCTTGCGAACAATATCGGCGGAGTAATCAGTGCTGCCGTCATCGACAAGAATGATCTCATAGCTTTCTCCGAGATCTTCGAGAAGTGGAACCAAGCGCGCGAAAAAGGTGTTAAGGACCGCTTCCTCATCGTACATTGGAACCACAATTGACAGCGTTGGTTTCATTCCAAGTCCTCATCACAAGCCAGAGACAGGCCCAATAAATTTCTCTTTTGATCAATATCATCAAGCGCGAGTACGACAAAGCGATGAGGATTCTTGTCAGAATCTTTTCCGTTCAGCAAGGTCATGGCATCCCGGTGCCCGAAATTCGGTTTCGGATGAAATCAGGTGAAGTAACGGTAAATTTGGTACATGTAGCGAGGTCGCCATGAACTACGATCGACTATTTGACAGCCTTAAGCGTATGTGTCGCTGGCCTCAGGCCTTTGTAGTGTCCATGGCCGTGTTTTTGATTGCATCCGCTCCGGGGCTGGTCGCCGATGGACGGACTGCTGACGACTGGCGTCAGGTTCATGGTGCGCCCTTTGGCAGCGGTATACCGGTGAACTGGACGACCGACGAAGGCCGATGGGCCATGGAGCTGATATTCGTCTACATCTTCGGCGAGCGCTTCATGCCGGGGCTGCAAGCGGGGCTCGCGGCCCTTGTCTTGTTCTTCATTGCCCGGATTTGTGCGCGCGCTGCGGTCAACGAAGAGCTGCAGCCACTGGGAACCGTGTTTATTTTTGCGTTGGGTGTCCACCACCTTTACATGGTCAACGTTCTGAATTTCTCGAGCCATGCCTTCGCCTACCCGCTGGCGCTGCTTCTGTCCCTTGGCGCTTTCAGGATGTTTTGGAAAAGCACCACGAGTGATTGGAAGAATGCTCTTGTTCTGGTGTTGTTGGCCGCCCAGTCTATCGCGTTTTGCGCCGCAATTTATCAGCCATTTGCGCCGTTTGGGGCCGTTTTGTTGTTCGTTGCCTACATGCGTGTGGACAAGTTCACACGTGAACAACTGGTGCGTTATACCCTTGTTGCGATCGCGGGCGTCACCCTTGCGGGATTGCTTTATGCGATAGAAACCAAGCTTGCACTTGCACTGTATCCACGCCCGCCGACCGTGGATCGTGTTCAGATCGTTTCGGCATCCAGCCTGGTGGTGAAGCTGGCAGAGGTTCCCGTGCAGTTCCTGCGCGTCTGGGCCGGCACGCTGCAGTTCATTCCCGGATGGTTGAAATGGCTGAATGTCAGCTTCTTTGTCTTCACCGGCCTGCTTGTCCTGTGGTCTGCTGTAGAGGCCACCGGACGATCAGGGACCCGGCGGCAGGTGCCTGTCAGAGTGCTTCTCGGTGCGGCCGGAATTTCGGTGCTTCTGCCGCTTTTTGTCTGGCTCTCAAGCGAAAGCAATTATTTGCCGCCCCGCGCCGCTGCATTTTCAGGAATTCTTTGGTCGGTACTTTATCTTACATCGGCCGGTCTTATCCTGGGTCATTTCAGGCGGCGCCTTGCCTTGCTTGTCTTTCCCGCTGCATTTGCGGCAGTGCATGTGATGGTCGCCGCTGCGGCGTGGAACGATCAGATTGAAACGGGAACGCGCGACCGTGAATTGGCAGCCCAGATCATGGCGCGGGTTTCTAGCGTCGAAGGCTATGACGGCGGCCCATTCAGGATTGTTGGCGGCACGGCATACCACGACCTTGAGTGGGGCGATATCATAGGGTGGACATCGTTCCATCCCGGTAATCCGCTCATCGGAATCTTCAAAAGTCTTTTCAATGTTCCGTGGTACGCAGAGGGCGGGTTGTCGGACGGGCCGCGAGCCTGTGCCAAGTTTCCCGCCTATGACTCGGTCTATATTCACGACAAGACGGTATATGTTTGTTTGTCGGCGGTGGATGGATTTACGGACGAAAGCTGTGTCGATAGCGGTAATGCTGATATCGGACAAATTTGTTTTACCCGGACCGCAGTGATCCGCTTTCGTGATGCGTGTGATACGTCTGTAAGAAACTATGAGGTTGTCGTCTCTGATACAGATGCGCCGGGCCGCGTGGCGACGTTTTCTGGTATAGAATCGTCGGGGCATTCCTGGGCCGACGGGTGTTTCCATACAGCCGCCTGGCGCGGAGCTGCCCCGGCTTCCATTGCCGTCTCATATATGGATGTGGACGGATCAATAACCTGGAGCGAGGAGCTGCTTATCGAGTGATCGCGGGTCTGCGTCGGGGACAAGGCCGCGTCATTGTTCATCTACCCCGTGATACACGATGCCCAGCCAGAACCTTTCCCAGCCGAAGCCGCGATGCAGTGATATCGGCCAGGCATAAAGCGGATGGAAATACGGTATGAAACGTACGGGGATGCCCGACCTTTTCAGGAAGGTGACGTATTCCTCGGTCTTTTTCAGATTAGTGTGGACCTCGATCAGATCCTGCTTGCTGGAAACCCCGCCGTGCCCGGGAATGATCACGGTTTCAGCGTCAAGATGTTTCAGCAGTTCGATCTGTGCCTGTAGGTGCGTTGCCAGCGTCACGCCCTCTTGCGCGCTTAAATATGGCACGCCGTTTGCTACAAACATGTCGCCGGTCGCAATGACGTTCGCTGGTTCAAACAGCACTGCGATATCACCGTTGGTATGGGCAAACGGGATGTGGATGAATGTAATGGTTTGCCCATTGAATTGCATCTGGTCCCCGTTGGATACCAATTTTGTCGGCAAGCTTTCCCTTGTCTCTTCGGGGGAGTTCTTGAGGCTTATAAATGTGTTGGGGTGGGCGATAATTTCAGCGCCCAACCAGCGGAACTCGGCATTTGCGCCGGTGTGATCGCCGTGCGCATGTGTGTTGACAACATATTGTACGGGGCCGCTGTTCAGTTGCTCAATTGTATTGATCAGTTTCTCCGTCAGAAACCTTTCGTCGGTGTCCACGATCAATACACCTTCAGGGCCTGTGAGAACCGTTACATTACCACCATTTCCTTGCAGCAGATAAAGGCCCTGGTGTAACTCGGTCATCCGAAAGTCGAGGGCGGCAATGTATTCTTCTGTCAGATAGGCGAGCTCCTGGCCTTCGTCCTTGTAGTAATACCACCTGATGAAGCCGATCCAGGCAACCGCCAGGCAAGCAAGGATCGCCCCCATCACAAGTAATATGGCTCGCAAACTCATTGCAGATCTCCCCCCTTCGGAAGCCCGCTTGGCGCCGATGTCAAATACTCTGGGAATGCATCAGGTTGGGCGCAGAAAACCAGGATTCCCCCTTTGTCGATCTGTTCATCACAGACGCGCCCGTCCGCTTTCGCCAATTCGATAAATCGGGATATCCCATCGGGCACTAAATTCTCTGGCCAGTAATGTGCAAAGAGTAACCAGATCGGGTCGTTTCCCGATAGCCATTTGCCCGCCCGTTCAACATAATCATCGCTTGTCAGAAAGTTGTCGTCATCGCGTGCCTGCATCTGCCAGGACTGTGCCGAGCTGTCGTGATTGAGTAGCCCGATCACTTCGAAGTTTTCTCCGCTCATCAAATCCGGTCGTAAAGCCCGTAAACTGGGTTGTGCCCCGTAATAGACCCAAAGTTTCGCGGGATGATGTTCGACCGTTTCAAGATGTACCGAAACTTCGGCATTCTTCAAATCAGCTGAGCGGATCAGTGCGACAGTGACCAGCCCAAGGCTCATCAGGGATACGATCAAAGATGTTTGCGCCCCCAGCCGCACGACGTTCAGAGCAGCCCTGAGGATTACGATTATACCGATTGCGAAACAGGGTACTGCGAACGGTGTGAAGAACATGAAGTGCCGAACAAAAATGATGGGAAGCAGCCCCATGGTGTTCAGTGTCAGGAACGCCAGTGAGCCGACGACCAGACCGCCTGCCAGAATGGGGGCTTTGCGCCAATACGTGGGCAATCCGACGAGCGCGATCAAAGCGCACAGAATATGGATTTCCTGTAGCAGACTGATCAGCCCTGCCGCGTACAAAAGCTGTGGAAAATAGGCCGGTTCGATCATCAGGTAATATACGTTCAGTATTGCCTGAGCAGCCTTAATCGTAGGCTCTGAAAACGGGGCCCATATGTTCAGGATCGATTGTTCATAGCGGTTGGCGTAGGCGATCTGTTGGATTTCGGCCATGGGTTGGGTGTACCAGAGATGAAATCCGACACTTACCGTCAGCACTAGAATACCCAGAATAAGTAATCGAGACATCGAACGCCAGAGCTCTGGCGTCCCGGCATTGGAATTTAGGTGTCTTGAAATTGTCTCTACCAGCATCCCTCCACCAACGGCGGTCAGTATCAAGGGCGATGCGAACTCAAACACGCATGTCAGGAATGCGCAGCCGACGAATGCGATGGCCCGTCTGACCGTGGGAGAGTCCAGATAAGAAAGGCCTATCCAAAGCAGGGCACATGCAAAAAAGAAACCAAAAACATAATGTTTGGGGTTTGTCGTGAAAAGAAGCACTTCATTGGTGGAAGCCAGAAGAGCGAGAGACCAGAGCGCCTCGGGAAGGTCAAGATAACGGCGCATAATGCGCCAGATGATGAAATACCCCCAGATGGCCAATATTGCTGCGACGATACGAACCGCCGTAAACCGCGAAAGGCCCTCATTCCCGAAGATATGTGTCGCGATGTCGAGTTCGATAACCGACCCGAGCGGAGTGGATTGTTCAAAATAGGGTAGCGGTTGGAAATAGGCGGAAAAGGACGGAAGCGGGAAGTTGGACATAAGCATCGCCTGGTCATAACCAGGATCCCGCCCGTCCCAGATTGCAATGATGCGGCTGAGAACAATTATGGCAAGCAAAAGAATGGAAAGGATTGCAGCGCTGCGAGAGGACATGCTTGAAACCATTAAAACACTTAAAATACACTACCTTTCCTGAGCATAGGATACATGTGTTTCACATCACAAGTTTGATCTGTGCACAGGGGCTAAGTCAGCGTTGTTGTCTGCAGAAAGGCGCGGCATAGTCAGATCGCGCGTCAACAATAGGAAATATATGCAGAAATTGTCCTGAAGGTAGCGACGGATTTCCATATTTTACTTGCTTAAGCGGGGGAAGTTACCTACCAATTTAACTATCGTATTGGTGGTATAGTGATTACTCCTGAGAGGCACGATGTGGTTTCGCCGCTGTTGGCGCCAAAATCACAGGTTTTGATCGCTTCATATTGGTTAGTATTAAGGTTAGTGAGTGCCAGAGCTGTCTAAAGTTGCATTAATCACAGGCGTTACCGGCCAGGACGGCGCCTATCTCGCAGAATTTCTACTCGACAAAGGATATGTCGTTCACGGTGTTAGACGCCGGTCCTCTGCGTTTAACACCGGTCGGATTGATCATCTCTTGGTTGACCGGCATAAAAAGGATGCAAGATTCTACATCCATTATGGCGATATGACAGATTCAACAAATCTGCTGCGCCTTGTTCAGAGCACTCAGCCTACCGAAATCTATAATCTGGCGGCCCAAAGCCATGTTGCCGTAAGCTTTGAAACCCCCGAATACACGGCCAATGCCGATGCCGTGGGCACATTACGCCTGCTGGAGGCGATCAGGATACTTGGCCTGGAGAAAACAACGCGGTTCTATCAGGCTTCAACCTCCGAACTTTACGGCGATACCAAAGAAGCTCCTCAATCTGAAACAACCCCGTTTCAGCCCCGCAGCCCATATGCCGCTGCCAAGCTTTATGCCTATTGGATGACGGTAAACTACCGGGATGCCTACGGGTTTCACGCCTCAAATGGCATTCTCTTTAATCATGAAAGCCCAATTCGCGGTGAAACCTTTGTCACCCGCAAGATAACCCGTGCCGTCGCAGCAATTCACAATGGATCGCAAGAGAAAATCTACCTTGGGAATCTAGAAGCCAGACGCGATTGGGGGCATGCGCGTGAGTTCGTTCGGGGCATGTGGCAGATGCTGCAGCAGGACAAGCCAGGGGATTATGTGCTGGCCACCGGTGAAACCCATTCTGTGCGTGAATTTGTAGAAGCCGCGTTTGCTCATATTGGCGTCGATATCAAATGGGAAGGCAGTGGTGTCGATGAGGTTGGCATCAACTCCAAGACCGGAGCAACCCTTGTTGAGATTGATGCGGCACTCTTCAGGCCGACAGAGGTGGATTTATTGCTCGGCGATGCTTCCAAGGCCAAAGAGGTTCTTGGTTGGGAGCCTGAAATGAAATTCGAAGCGCTGGTACATGAAATGGTTGCAGCTGACATTCGTGCGGCCGAAAATACGCGCCAGTGATTAATGGGTGACTGGTATGCACATTCTACTGACAGGCGGTGGAGGGATGGTTGGAAAAGCCGTGGTACGGCTGGCCAATAATCTATGCCCGGACTTTCAGATCAACGCCCCCGCCAAATCTGAACTGGATCTCAGAGACCAAGCTGCTGTCAAAGCCCATTTTGAAAACAACCGGTATGACGCGGTCATTCACTGTGGCGCGCGTGTTGGCGGCATAATGGCCAGTGTCGAAAATCCCGTCAGCTTTCTGGTTCAGAACCTTCAGATCAATACGAACACCATTCAATACGCGTATGAATCAGGTGTTCCGAACTTCATATTTGTTGCAAGCAGTTGCATGTACCCGCGGGATTACAAGATCCCTCTGAAAGAAGAGTACATTTTAGAGGCGCCCCTGGAGTCGAGCAGTGAAGGTTACGCTCTGTCGAAAATCTGCGGTGCCAGGCATTGTGAATATATCAATGCCGAAAGCGGCTTGGCTTACCGTACATTCATACCCTGTAACCTTTTTGGTCCCTATGACGACTTTACCCCCGACTTTAGCCATTTGATCGGAGCGGCCATTCAAAAAATTGACGCTGCGATCAAGGAAGGTAATCCCTCGGTTACGATTTGGGGCGACGGAACCGCGCGGAGAGAGTTTCTGTTTGTTGACGATTTCGCGCGCTTCCTGTTGGCGCATATTGCAGAGCTGACAAAGATGCCTGAATTGCTCAACGTCGGATACGGGGTCGAGCATTCGGTGCTGGAGTATTACCAGATGATTGCCGAGGCTATGGGATATAACGGCGATTTCGTCTTTGATACAGACCGGCCTGTCGGCATGATGAGCAAACTCATGGACAGTTCGAAGGCGCGCGCATTGGGTTGGTCCCCTGAAATCGAAATCCGGGACGGCATTCGTGAAACTGTCGCATTTTATCGTGGACTTCGGCAGTCAGATGACGGTGAACTCTTCCGCCGATCAAAGAGTATGTACAATGGATAGTATGTCAGACAGCGTGCGCCGTCCCCCGGCAGCTTCAGGATCATTCGAGCGAGAGGAAAAAATGGTTTCCTATAAAAGCATTGAGCGTTGCCGGATCGGAGGCGCAGATGACCTCATAACGGTTCTGGATCTTGGAGAGCAGGCCCTTACGGGGGTTTTCCCGGCCACGACCGATGAGCACGTGACCGTAGGGCCGCTGCAGTTGGTATGGTCTCCATCCAGCGGTTTGTTACAGCTTGGCCATTCCTACGAGCCGACAGAAATGTACGGCGATAACTATGGCTACAGATCAGGACTGAACCAGTCCATGGTGGACCATCTCAGGCGCACGGTCGGGCGGCTGGAAGCCATGGGAGGTCTCAAGGCAGGGGACTCTATTCTCGATATCGGCTCCAACGATTCAACACTTCTGAAGGCGTACCAGACCGAAGGGCTGGATCGCCTCGGCATCGACCCGACGGGCAACAAGTTTAAATCATATTATCCGGATGACGTCGGTCTTGTTTCCGACTTTTTCTCGGCCCAGAACTACTGGTCTGCAACCGGGAAAAAAGCCAAGATCGTCACATCGATTGCCATGTTTTACGATCTCGAAGATCCGCTCGCATTCGTCAAGGACGTGGCTGCGGTGCTTGCCGACGATGGGTTGTGGCATTTTGAGCAATCTTACATGCCCACCATGTTGCGCAAAAACTCATACGACACTGTTTGCCACGAACATATCGAATACTATTCGCTAATGGTGATACATAACCTGCTTCGCCAAGCGGGGCTCAAGATCGTTGATTTTGAACTCAATACTATAAATGGCGGCAGCATCGCGATCACAGCAGCCCACGATCACAGCAAAATTGCGACGAACCAGGTTCTTATAGAATGGCAATTAGAGCAAGAGCGCCGCTGGGAACTGGACACGCCGGCCCCCTATTTTGCTTTTGCTGACAGGGTAGAACGTCATCGTGAAGATTTGGTGCGCCTCATTCGTGGCCTTACGAGTCAGGGTTACAGAGTGCTTGGATATGGTGCTTCCACCAAGGGCAACGTGCTTTTGCAATATTGCGGGTTAACGTCGGAAGATATTATCGCAATCGTCGAAGTGAACGAAGAGAAATTCGGCCGCTTTACACCGGGGACACACATTCCAATCGTTTCCGAGGCGGAAGCCGCAGCTTTGAAGCCCGATTTCTACCTGATGTTGCCCTGGCATTTCCGTGACGGCATCCTCAAGCGTGAAACCAATATACGCAACGCGGGTGTGAAGTTTATTTCTCCGTTCCCGGTCATTCAGATTGTGTGATTTCGTGAATGCTTCGCCTGGACCTTGGCGGGCTATTTGTTCGCTAAAAAAGATGTGGGCACTACTCCGCCGGTGGTTTTAATCAGTTCACAATAGGTCTTTTCGAACTGGCGGTGCACCCAGTCTGGATCGAACCGATCCTCTTGGCTGCGTTTCAGGGCGTTTTCAGCCAAGATTTGGCGGCGGTCTTCATCTGACAAGACATCCGACACGGCCGCGCAGATCGCGTCGATATCGCCAATGGGAGCGACAGCGCCAACGCTGTCATCGATCAACTCAACCACGCCGGAACAAGCGGTGGCCACGGCGGGGGTTCCGGCCTGAAACGCCTCGGCGATGGTAAAGGGTAGGGCCTCCCACCTTGAGGTCAGCAAGAACAGGTCGGCTGCTCGCAACAGCCGGATAGGCTTATCGGTGCGGCCAATGAATTGTAGGTGTTTGCCAAGCCCCTTGTCCCGCGCCCGCGCGTGCAACTGCACCTCATCTGGCCCGTCCCCGGCAACGACGAAGCGATAGCCGGGATGCGTCTCCTTCATCTGCGCGACGCAGTCGATCAAGATGTCGATCCCCTTTTGCGGCAACAGGCGGGCCAGCGTGACAATCAGCCGGTCGCCATTCACAAGCAGTTCGGCCCGTAGCGCGGCGATTTCTTCTACGCTGTCATCAGGTGGAGGGGAGACGCCCAGACCGATCACCTTCAGCTTGTCGCGCGGCACATTTCCAATATTGGCCAGATCTTCGGCAGAACGATGGCTAGGCGTGATCACCAGATCGCATTTCGCGGCAATCCGGCCAAAGGCGGCAATCCGTTCGGGTTCCGACCCGTGATAGGTAACGGCAACCGGGATGCGCTGCCCGGTGCGGGCCAGATTGGCGACTAGGGCAGGGGCTGATTCATGGCAATGGATCAGATCGGTCGGATTGTCCGCTAGCCAGCGCCGCAGCCGCCAAGCGGCACTCGCCGTATGGCGCAGCCGGTTGGCCATGCTGCCGCCGTCGCCCGCGACGAAGCGAGTGGGCAAGTCCAGAAAATCCGACTGCTGGCCAGGTCCGCCCCAGATATCAGCGGTGCCTGCCAAGGTGACACGGTGATCACGCGCCTGCAACCAATCGCTTAAACCCAAAATATGCCGGGTGATACCGCCCATCCCGAACTGGGTGCCCATTTCGACAATATGGAGTGGGTCTGAGGGTGGATCGGTCTGCATCTGAAGCGGATTCGGGCCAAATTTCTGAACTATTTCCCAATAATAGCACGTGAACGTTGTTTGCCTATGCTGCGGTCACGGCGTGTCAAAGCTCGGATGTATTTGCAACATGTTCGCAACACCGGATGCGAACCGGTTGTCCGTATGGCTTCCGACTTTCGAATGTTGTGGGGATCGTGTTTCATACCGGAAAGCCATTGGTAATCCGGTTTGAGTCACATGCAGTCCCTGCGCATTTTGATGTTCACTACATTTTATCCTCCCTATTCCTTTGGCGGCGATGCTATTGGTATTCAGCGCATGGCCCGGGCGCTGGTGGCGCGGGGGCACGATGTGACGGTGGTGCATGACGAAGACAGCTATCTGATCCTGGGCGGCAAACCACAGCCAGAAGGTGCCCCGGACGGGGTCCGGCGGATCGGGTTGCGCAGCCGCAATGGTATGATGTCGAACCTGCTGACCCAGCAGCTTGGCCGCCCGGTTGTCCATGCCGCCCGCATCCGCGAGATACTGGCCGAGCGGAAACCGGATATCATCTGGCACAACAATACTTCGCTGATCGGCGGGCCCGGCCTGTTGCCGATGGGCGAAGGGCTGAAGATCTATGAGGCGCATGAGCACTGGCTGGTCTGCCCCACGCATGTGCTGTGGCGGCACGGGCGCGAGTTGTGCGATGACCGCCAGTGCCTGCGTTGCGTGCTGAACTACAAACGTCCGCCTCAGCTGTGGCGCTATACCGGTGCGCTGGACCGGGCATTGGATCACATGGACCTGATCATCGCCAAAAGCGAATTCAGCCGGGCCAAACATCGCGAGTTCGGCCTGCGGCAGGAGATGCAGGTGCTGCCCTATTTCCTGCCCGATCTGGACCAGGACGCTTTGCCGGAACCCGCCGCGCATGACCGTCCCTATTTCCTGTTTGTCGGACGGCTGGAAAAAATCAAAGGGTTGCAGGATGTGTTCCCGGCCTTTGATCGTTACCCGGATGCCGATCTGCTGATCCTCGGAGATGGCGATTACGCGGATGAGCTGAAGGCACAAGCCGCAGGCAATGACCGGATCAAATTCCTGGGCCGCAAGACACCTGACGAGTTGAATGCCTATTATCGCGGCGCACTTGGATTGATTGTGCCTTCGGTCTGTTACGAGACATTCGGCATCATCCTGATCGAAAGCTTCCGGTTGGGCACGCCGGTGATCGCCCGGCGGCTGGGTCCGTTCCCCGAGATCGTCGAGCGGGCAGGGGGCGGGGAACTGTTCGAGACCGAGGATGATTTGATTGCAGCGATGCGTAACCTTCAGCACCAGCCTGACCAGCGCGCAGTTCAGGGTGCTGCAGCACGTAAGGCGTTTCTGGAGATCTGGCACGAAACACCCGTGCTGGAGGCGTATGGCGCGGCGCTGGCGCGCGTGGCCCATGGTGCAGGAAACCAAAGATTGGCTGCGGCGCTGGAAGCTGGGGTCTTTGAAACCGGCGCTGGATAAACACCTCGGAGTTGTAACACTGTCAGGGGGCCAGCATTCCGATCCGGTGGGCGTTGGCCATGACCGAGAAAGTGATGGTTGTGGCCGGGATGCTTGGCAGGCATGAGGCATCGACCAGATGTACCCGTGACAGCCCTTTCGGTCGCCCCAGAATATCCGACTGCCCCGCACCAGGCGTTTTGGCCATGGGAACCGAGCCGCCCACGTGAAAGCTGGATCCCACATCGCCGGGGCGGCGGGCGAAACTCAGCGGCACAAGCCCTGCCAGCTTCAGGACCTGCCCCATGCGTGCCGTGGCGCGCGTCATGACCTGTTCGGTTTCGTCATTACCTTGCACGGTCGGGGTTAGCCGCCCGTCTGCGGCCATCGTCAGATCGATCCGGGCGGAATGGGCAGAATGTAAAAACGCCTGCGCCACGACCAGCCGTTGCGCCAGCAGCCTCCATAACGGGGCCGATCCGGGCAGTTTCGAGCCATAAGTATTGATCAGATCATGGGCATAGAACTCGTTCCAGGTATAGACCTGCGCGTGGACCAGATGCGGTGAGACCGCGGGGTCATCCAATTCAATGAAGATCTGCGGCAGGGTGTGATAGGGTCTTCGGTCCGGGCGCCGCGGCGCGCGCCAGCGGTGCAGGCTGGGCAGAAAGAAATGCTGACTGTCCTGTAGTTGCAAGCGGGCTGCGGAGTTCGGAGATGACGCCAGCATCAGCCGCGCGGTTTCCAGAACCCCGGCGGCGACAAAGATACGGTCGGCCTGCAGGGTTTCGCCGTCCTCCAGCGTGACCCTGACATGACCCGGGCGTTCATCGAACTGGCGGACAAGACCGGTGCGATAGCGGAAATCCGGATTGTGACGCAGGACGTCAAGCGTTTGCCCGGACGCATAAATCAGACCCCAGGGGCAGCCATGCAGGCACTGGCCGCAATATTGGCAACCGGGTTCAACAGCCAGCCGCGCGGCACCGGCATGGGCCCCCAGTTTCGCAAGCCTCGCTGCTTGGCGATCCAGATGCGTCAGCATCCGTTCGGCTTGCGGCGATGGGGTCAGAGGGGCGCGATCCTGCATCGAAAGGGTGGGGAACAGAGTCTGTAATGCGTCCACCCGACCGCTGATGGGAAGGAATTCCGCAACCGCGTGGTAATGCGGTGACAGATCGTCAATTTCGATCGGCCAGTCGGCGATATCTTCGGCGCGGTTGGGCAAAACGGCCGAGCCCCAGAGATTGGACAGCCCGCCTGTGGCGTGTGTGGCGCGCAATCCGATCCGGTCGGGCGATACCAGCGTTTCCGCCCCCGGTACCATGGCAAAATCCGACCCGAACCGGCGGACTTGCCCAGATGGCGTGTCGAACTGAGGAGCTTGCCAGGCTTTTACATCATCGGCGGACCAGATTTCGGGACCGGCCGCGGCCAGCCTGTCACGGCGGGCCTGCGCCGAGCCTTCCAGTCTGCGCCCTCCATCCAGCATCAAAACCTGTCGCCCCCGCGCCAATAGGGCCTTGGCCACGGACACCCCCGATGGCCCCGATCCGATGACCAGATCGGTCACGAGGTTGGGCCCGTCTGTGCCGGGGTATGCGGCCTCATGCGGGAACCGGGCGCTTCATCTCGGCGACGATGTCATCGATGATCTGCTGCAGCGTTCGCATCGGGCGGAACCCGGTGACACGTTGCAGTTTCGAGACATCGGGCAGGCGGCGCTGCATATCTTCGAAGCCTTCGGGATAGACCGTGTCGTAAGGAACACATTGAATTTCCGAGGCAGAGCCGGTCGTTCGGATGACCTGTTCGGCCAGCTCGCGGATCGTGACCTCCTGATCAGTGCCGACATTGAAGACGTCGCCGCGCGCCTCGGGCAGGGTCATCAGACGGCACATGGCTTCGACCACATCGGCGACATGGCCGAAACAGCGTGATTGTTCACCAGTGCCGTGGACCATCAGCGGCGCGCCTTCCAGTGCTGACTTGACGAAATTCGGCAGCACCATCCCATAGCGCCCGGTCTGACGCGGACCGGTGGTGTTGAAGAACCGCAGCACCGTGACCGGCAGGTCGGATTCACGCGCGTGGGCCAGTGCCAGAAACTCGTCGAGCGTCTTGGCACAGGCATAGGACCAGCGCAGATTGCGGGTGGCGCCGATGGTCAGATCGCCTTCTTCCTGAAAGGGGAAATTGGTGCTTTTGCCATAAACCTCGGAACTGGAGGCGATGAACGTATGCGTCTTGTTCACCAGCGCGGCATCCAGCACGTTCTCTGTCCCCGCCACATTGGTCAGGATCGACCGGCTGGGTTCGTCCATGATCAGCTTGACCCCGACGGCCGCCGCCAGGTGGAACACCACATCCGCCGGATCGACCAGTTCGGCGACCAGCCCCCGGTCAAGAATGCTGCCTTTGACAAAAGTGAGGCCCGGGTGGTCCGCAACAGAAGCCAGATTGGACATCAGCCCGGTCGACAGATCGTCAAGGATCGTGACCCGATGCCCTTCACCGATCAGTCGTTCCGTTAAATGGGAGCCTATAAACCCGGCGCCACCGGTAATCAGAATATGCATTTGTTTGTACCAGTCACTGTGTAAGAACCAACTTTACCACGATTTTCCCCGCACCATCGCACGGATGCCGCGCATTACCCTGCGGGCCGTGAGATAGGGCCCGCCGCGTCCGGCAAGATGCGCCTTCCAGCGGGCGATGTTGTTGAAATAGAACATCTCGAGCCGGGGCAGGTCGTGCATATCATCCCCCGCTTTGGCCACGCCCAGCCTTGTGCCGACCGAGGTGTCGTAATGCTGCGCGATCTGTCTGAGAACGCTAGAGTTCGACGCGCCATAAGGCGGTGCGAAATGCCGGGTGGGCTGGCCAAGCCGGGCGGCAATGTCCTGACCGGATCCGCTGACTTCCTCTTCCAGCATGAGCGCATCCAACGTGGTGAGATCGGGATGAGTGACACTATGCGCGCCAAAACAGACCCCTTCAGCTGCCAGCGTCTCGACCCTGTCCCAGCCCATCAGCGGGCGGGCAGGGATATTGCCTCCGGCCCAGCGGTCGCTGCCGCCCATCAGGCCCGAGGGTAAATAGACGATCGGGCAGAATCCGTGATCGCGCAGGATCGGCCAGGCGGTGTCGGCGAAATCCTGGAACCCGTCATCGAAACTGATGATGACCACGCGGGGGGCGGGCGGGTTGGCCAGCGCGTCCGGCGTGACCACCGGCAGGCCGGATGCCGCCAGCGCCTGCATCTGCGCGGCAAAGATGTCGGGCGCGATCGAGGTCGGCCCCGGCGCATCCGAAATCGAATGATACATCAGGATATCGGCCTGCCAGGCGGACATGGGTCAGTCTTCCACCACATGGGTGGCAAAGATCTCGCGATACCGGTTCCATTTCGCGCGGTCGACATGGCCCTTCTCATCAATGCAATCCGCCGCGCCATAGGCCATGGCAAAGGCGTGATGCGTATTGTCGTGTGCAAACAAACCCTGCCGTCCAAATACGAGCAATCCGTCCAGATCTGAGAGCCACTGATCCACCGTATCAAACCGCTCTTCATAGCCCATATCGTAAACCGGATAGGCGTGGCTCAGCCGTCGGGTTTCACAGCGGCGCACCGAAACCGTGACCGGCAGGCCCAGCTGACCCAGCCATTTGGTGAATTCCTGCCCCAGCTCCTCATCGGACATGGACCACCATTTCTCATCCGGGTCGCAGGGCAGTTCGGCGCACAGCACGGTGACGCCTTTCGGCGCGCCACTGGCGTTATAGTTCTTGGGCTCTGACATTCGGCTGATCGGGATCGAGAGTTCCGGGAAGTAATGTGCATCGAACTCGGTGAACTGGTCTGTCTCCAGCACCAGGTACAGCAGGATCATACCGCGGAATCGGATCGCACGGGCGGCTTCGACCACCTCGGGTGGCGGCGTGCCGATCAGGCGGGTCAGCCCGGTCAGCGGGATGGTCGACAGGATCAGATCGCCGGTCAGGTGTCGTTCGCCCTCGCCCTCGCGGATCGTCAGGCCGGTGATGCGGGTGCCGTCCCGCTCGATGGCAGTGATTTCGGTGTTGAACAGGAAAGTGGCCCCGTTGCTTTCCGCGCTGTCCCGCATCGCATCCGAGATTTGCCCGAACCCCTTGCGCGGATAAAAGAACCGCCCGGCGGTTTCACTGCGCAGCCCCGGCAGCAGGCGCAGCATCTTCATCAGGATCTTGCCGACCGATCCGCTGCCGACCCGGCGCTCGGCCAGTTTCACGGCCAATTTGTCCGGGTCCAGCCCCCACAGTTTGCGCACGTAGGGGAAATAGAAATTGTCCGAAATCGTCGGCCCCAGCCCGTCATAAAGCACGGTCGAGAATGTCTCGGGCCCGGTGCTTTTCTTGCGGAACGGCTTCAGTACCATGTCGCCGATCAGCGACAAGGCAAAGGGTTTGGGCAGGCGCATCAGCGCGTCAGTTAGTTTCAGCGGGAAGTGGATCCATTTTCCGCCCAGCCGGATGCGCCCATGACGCGGGCGCAGCAGCAGATCGTCCCCCAGCAGGGCTTTTACATCGGCCAGAACCTCGGGCTCTGCCGCGGGGTGAAACCGATGCGAGCCATAGTCGCAGATCACGCCCTCAATCGGGAAGGAAGCCGAATTGCCACCGGCAATAGCGGCGCGTTCGATTACCGTTACGCGGGCCTGCCCGGTTAACGCATGGGCCGCGGCCAGCCCGGCCGGTCCGGCACCTAGTATGATGATATGGGGCCTTTCAGTGCCGCCATCTGAAGGGGAGACATCCGTCACGTGTGCATTCCTTTATTGCTTCGGAAAGTTTGTGCCATGCCCAATCAGGGTCTGAGATGCAGCCGTGAGATCATGTCGGCGATCAATCCCAATGACCAAATCATGATCGCAGCAAGGAACGCGAACACCGTGGTTCCGCTGAGGTTCAGGTAGGTGAGGTCTATAATGAACTTCACAGTCCCCAGAGCAAAAAACACCAGCCCCATAGGAATGAAAACCCGCAGCGGATTGAACAATGTGCTGATCCGCAAGATCAGGATAATAAAATTGATAAAATCAACCGGTCGGATTTTTGATTTACCCACCCGTTTGCCGTATTCGATGGGCGTATAGATCATCCGCTTGCCATTCGAGGTCATGCACAGCGTGATTGTGGTGGTGAACGAAAAGTTCTGAGGCAGCAGCGGAAGGAACGGGATCAGCTCGGATTTGCGGAACACGCGCAGGCCCGAGTTCAGATCGTTGATCTTGCGCTCGGCCAGAAATGAAGCGAAGGCAAACAGGAATTTCTTGGCCGGCCTGCGCAACAGCGGCACGTTCTTCATCGCAGCACCCCGATCGCCCACCACCATGTCCTGATCGCGGCACATGGCCAGCATGTCGGGCAGATAGCGCGCGGGATAAGTGCTGTCAGCATCAAGAATGGCGACATATTCATACTGCGCCATCCGCACACCACGCTTGAGGCTGGCGCCGTAGCCTGAATTCACGTCGTTGAAGGTGACGGTGGCTCCGCTGGCCTCGGCCTCGGCGCGGGTGTTGTCCTGGCTGGCATCGTCCACCACGATGATCTCGTAAGGAATGCCCAAGGGTTCGAGATGGGTGCGCACGTCCTCGACTGTGGCGCGCACGGCGTTTTCCTCGTTGAACGCGGGGATGACCACGCTCAGGCTCATGCCTGACGTGCCTGACGTGCCTGGTGCGCCGGTCGCGGCGTTTTCCGCGTCAATATGCTCAGCAACTTTGTTCATGAAAATGAGAACCCCTTACATTCATTATCTTTTCTGCCCGTGCCCGTCTGTACCAAGTGCATGGCAAAAAAGGTGTGACAGTATAAATTTCCTTTGCCGTAGACGGTATTCGAACACTTCAAGTCTGAACATAGACAATAAAGTTGGCCAAATTAGACCATTTCGGCGTCAAGACTGGTGCGTGTCTGGACGGCATGTGGCTGGTCGGCTTCGTGTGGCGATCATATTACCAGACTGGACGTCCCAATCGGAAAGTGATGGTTTGCTCACTCCCATCCGGTTTTTTAAGATGTGTAATAACGTTGTTTGCCGTGTCGGTGGGGGTGAGTTGAAAATGTGCCGAGGTCACGCCTTCCCTTGGCGTCAAGCTGATCTGTTGATCTGTTTCTCCTTTGATTTCAATCCGTGCAGCGCTGATCTCCGGCTCGCTGACACGCAATTCGAGGTTAACAGGCGTTTTGCGCCGCAAAGGTTCTTGCAAAAGCAGGTGTGCCACCGAATAAGCGGCATCCGTTGGGTAAACTCTGGTGGTAGGGTAGGAGGTGGGGCCAAAGCGAAGATACCCCGCCAGTACAATTCCCACCAAAAGCAGCAGATATGCCCATCGAAAAATCCCCAACCCGCGCCAGATACGCCTGATCGGATGATATTGCGCGGCGTCAGGCACCATCCGGGCCGCAAAGATCAGCGCGCCAGTGAACGCGACCCCGGTCGCTGCAAGCCCCAGGGCAAACCAAAGCACCATCGAGAAAGCTCCACCCCAAAAGCCATAGTGAAGCTTATCCACCATTGGCCTCCAACGCGCAAAGCTTGTGCTGTCGTCTGGTGTGAAAGCGCCCAGAACCTCGAATGTCTTGGGGTCAACTATCACGCGGCTATAGCCGCGGATATCCGAAATGCCCGGAAAATATCCTTCAAACGTATAGCTTTCTACCTTTCTTCCGGGAATCGTCAGGGTTTGTGGCTCGAAACCCGGAAGTGCCGCGCGCGCGCGGGCTTCGACCCGATCCAGGGTAGCCATACCGAAATCGACCGGCAATCTGGAGTCACGCGCGACCGGTGGCTGGGCTTTCGGTGTTGTGCCGTCAAACCCCAAGTCGCCCAGCAGAAAGTAGAAAGCTGTTACCGCGCTGATAATCAGGAAGGGGAATGTCCAGACAGCAGTTACCCGATGTGTACTACTGACCCACGATCTGAACTCCATCGACTTACGGGGCCATCGGAAAAAGCCCCTCCAGAAACGTCGATAGGTGATAAGCCCGCTAACAATCTGAAACAATAGCACGACGGATGTCGCGCAGATCGCAAGGAATGCGATCTGTCGACCGGTCATCAGCGCAACGTGAAGTTCCCGCACAAGCTCCCCGAAGCCGAATACACTTGTCACATCAACAACGGCCCCTGTCTTGGGATCCGTCCAGAAAATGACCTCTTCACCCCAACCAGTACGACCGTATGTTTGATCTGCGAGCCACCGAGACGGGCGTTTTACGATGGTGCGGACCTGGCTTTCCGGATGGGCTTCCTTGATGCCATCATAGATCATTCCGAAGCTGGCGGTACGTTCCTCTTCAACTGTGGTGGTCCAAGTCGCGGGCCGCCCGATTGCATCAAGTTCAATACCGATAACAAGAATGGACCCTGTCAGAAACAGGAAGAAGAAAAAGATCGAAAAATGCAGGCCCAGCCAGGTGTGCAGGGTAAACAGGCGATTGCGTAATTTGCGGTTCATTTGGATACCCGACGGTTCATAAACCTACGGCACACTAAACGTGGTGGAGGTCAAAGACACAAGAACTTCGGGCATTACCTGTCGCCAAGTGCTTTGGCCTCGGTGTCTACTCCACCATTCGAGTATGCCCCCCTACGAAGATGATCCTTAAGGGTTTTCCGCTTTTTGGGTTTGACCTCGAATTCCTCATGATACGATCTCTCGACATTTACGTCCCACACATCGTTGTCTTCACCCATGATGTTGCGGGCTGCGTACATCGCCGACAGCATCGAATGATCCTGATTGTTGTAGCGATGGAGGCCGTTGCGGCCGACAGTCTGGAAGTTCTCAAGCGTTTTCAACCAGTCGCTGACCGTATCCAGCGCCTCTTTGTAATCCCCGTCATAGACCGGATAGGCCTTGGGTTGCCGGATGATGGCGCTGTCGATGACGGTGTCTGCCTTGGCGAGGCCGAGCTTTTCCAGCTCTTCGCTGGCCAGTTCTCTCAGATCCTCATCGGAGGATGACCACAGACCGTCGCCTTTCTGGCAAAAATACTCCATTCCGATGGACGACGTGTTCTGGTCCGGCAGCATCTCTTTGGACCAGGCGCGGAAATTCTGGATGCGCCCGACTTTCACCTGCGGGCTGTGGATGTAAATCCAGTTATCCGGGAACGGGTCAGCATGGTCGAGGACCAGGGTCACGATCAGGAAGTCGCGATACCGCAGACGATCCGCTGCTTCGACAACCTCGGGCGGCGGCGGCGGATCAAAGGCGTGGATCAGATCACGCACAGCCATCGAATTGATGAACTCTTCCCCTTCGACCCGTTCAGTGCGTTTTTCCCCTCTTTCGTCCCAGTGGCGGATGTCGACCGAGGTCACGCGATTGCCGTCTCGGTTCACCTGAATCACTTCGGAGTGTGTCTCAACGCTGCCCCCCTTTTCCCGGATCAGATCGCGGGTTTTTTCCCACATCATGCCGGGGCCAAGACGGGGGTACTGGAATTCCTCGATCAGGCTGGCGGTGTCGTTGGCACCGGAAATCGCGTTCCAGACCGCTTTGGGTAGGGACAGGTTCTTGATCCGCTGCGCGGCCCAGTCGGCCCGGATCTCAGAGGGCGGAATACCCCAGACCTTTCTGGTGTAGCTGTGGAAGAAATGCGCATAAAGGCGCCCACCAAAGCGGTTGATCACCCATTCTTCAAAAGTGTCTTCCTGCTTTTTGGGCCGGATCTTCCACTTAATGAAGCTGCCGATGATCTTGTAGGTCTCGTAGGGGCCAATGTTGCCCAGGGCGTTGAAGATGCGCAGTGGGTAATCGTAGAACTTGCCGCGATAGAAAATACGGCTGAGGCGCTGCACAGTGATGAAATCATCGCCCATCACCTCGTGCCACATATCCTCGACTTCTCCTACCTTGGTGAAGAATCGGTGCCCGCCAATGTCAAAGCGGTATCCCTTGTGGGTTTCAGTTCGCGAAATCCCTCCAACCATGTCCGACGCTTCGTAGACTTGGGGGACGTGCGTATCGCTCAGTTTCTGGAGTTCATAAGCGGCCGTCAATCCGGCCGGGCCGCCGCCAATGACTACAACTGGAATAATATCTTTGGTCAAATCACTCACACCCACACTAATTCTCATACAAAAACTCTGACGTCAGGCTACAAGAGGTCACAGCAGTTTCACAACAACTTCCTGTAAGTTAAACGACTTGGTGCAACGTGTTTGTGAAGTAGTTTGCATGCAGAAAGATAAAGAGCGCGCTTCGATGACGGATCGCGATTCCACTGCAGTTACCGGGCAGGTGGCGGTCGGCGCAGGCAGGGATACCTTGCGAAACGGTATATGCGGAGCTTCGACGGGCAGGGTGAATGGCAACTCATTGAATAAGCTGGCGATAGTTGCGCCACTATAAATGGCGGCTTTTCCGGTGCCAAATGCCGAATGTCCCCGCGCTTGCCTGAGCCTGCCGGGGCCTTTATTTTATTTGGCTGGCATCGTGGCGCATCGCGAACATTAGAGAAAATGCCGGTTGTGATGGTAAAATGTTCTTGCACGTATCTTCAACAATACGCGGTATGCTGGGGAATTGTCTGCGCAGGGGCCATGGGAGCCGGCGGCGCCCCAAACGGCGACTCGCCCTGGACCGCAGGCATGGCGAATCATCTGGTGCCAAAATCCGGGGGCTCATCCCCGCGTGACGCGCAGTTTCTGTTTTTGCCCCAGTACGTGATACTCGAACAAGCACCAGACATAGATGGTGGCCGAATAGACGTAGTAGACCTGATGATAAAGCAGGCATTTAAACGCAAACCATGACCCGCCATGGCCCGCCATGGTGCGCGCCAGATCGAGATTTATGACAAAGGCCAGCGGCAGCAGCAACAGCGGCAGCGGCCAGGTGCCTGGCCAGAATGGCAGCGCCAGCATTGACAGCAGCAACAGCCCAGCGATCGCGGCCCGCAGCCGTTCGATCATCGAGGTGTTGAGATCGTCCGTCAGCCCCTCGCGCGAGATCATCAGCCGGGCCCAGGGCAGGGCGCGGCAGAAGATGTCTGTGCTCAGGCTGTTGCGTATGGTCCAGACTTTCAGATGTTTGCCCTGCAGGCGGGGTTCTACAAGAATACGGCGCCCGGTACTGGCGATCCGGTAGCCCAGCTCGATGTCCTCGATCGAGGGAACCTCATAGGTTTTTACGTCAAATCCGCCGACCTCATTAAACACGTCTCGCCGGATGGCCCCACATCCGGCCCAGAAGGTGCGGGCGTCACGTTTGGCCCGCTGATGATGATAGCGGTGCAGAAGGTTCTTATAGCGCGAAAACCAGGATTGCCCGTCCGGTGTATCGTCATAAGAGCCAAATACGGCGGCTACATTGTCCTCCGACATCGCGCTACGGATATGGTCCGGTCCGTCCGGCCAGGCGATGACATCGGAATCCACGAACCACAAGATTTCACCCGTGGCGTGCTGCGCGGCCAGATTGCGCGCTGCCCCTGGTCCGCCATTGACTGGAGTGGTCAGAACCGTGGCGCCCATTTCACCCGCAAGGGCTGCCGTGCCATCCGGGGATTGGTCATCGACCACCAGAACCTGCTGTACCTGACCTTTGTTCAGCATTTCAATCAAGGGAGGTAACACACGCGGCAATAGGTGCTCGGCCTTGTAAGCCGGCATTACAACGCTGATGGAAAGAGGCTCGTTCGGCATTATTGGTCCTCTGTGCTGGCGGATTGCAGCGCCGCGGGGCGCCTGACAAGAAGAAGAAAGGCAGCGGCAAATGGCAAGAGCCACATCACACGCGCGCCATATCGCGGCGCTGGCTGTGACACTCCTCCGCACACTAGGGCATTGACTGCGATGCCAAGCAGCAGAAATAGCACAAACACCTTGAAAGGGGGCGCCACCTGGGCCGGCCGGACAAGCAGCAAGGCCACCACCAGGGCAGAGACTAGATAGATCGCCGGATGAATGATATCCGCCATCCTGAGCCAGGACTGATCGCGGGTCAGCAGGGTATTGTCCAGAAACACAAGCCGCTCATCAGGCAATCCAGACAGTAGTTTTGCGTTCTGCAGGCTGGCGTCATGCGGGATCGTCATCACCACGCTGTTCGAGGCCAGCTGTTCCATTGCATTCTGCGTCAGCGCGAAAATCGTACCGAAGGGGCGGGCCGCCAGGACCCGCAGGAAAAACGCACGCTGTTCGAAAGCCACTGCGCGCTGATCTTCGGGTGTCATCAACTGGAAAGATCCAAGGTTCTCGGATCGTTCGAAAATGATATGCGATGCCGTCAGGCGGTAAGGGTCATCAGACCAGGACAGGGCTTCGTGCAGGGCGCATGTTGCCAATTCGGATGTCGGGCAGACATCATCCAGGTATGCCATCCCCGGGCCGTCTACGATCAGTCGCGCTGTGATATGAGGCGTATAGACCACTTCTTTTTTTGTGACCGTTTCCACTGCAATCTCGAACGCCTTGCGCTCGGCGATGGCAACGATGACCAGACATGCCGCAAACCCGGCGGCAAGCCAACGGCCCTGGCCGACACGCAACAGGGCAGCCAGCACGACCAGGGGCAGCATCAGAACCGCAATTCCCAGATGCGAGGGGTGCAGAACCACGGCAAAAGTGCCAAGCGCCAGAATCCCCATCGCTTCAGCAACTGGTATGCGCTTCCCCGCCGCAACAACCGCCGCAATCAGGATCAGCATCACCGGTGTGAAAATGTCCGGCATGATATAGGCGACGTAGAAGGGCAGCGCGGTCGTCGTTGCGACAAGCAGAGGGATGGTAACCAACTGAAGTGTGCTTCGACCCGAGGGAGCGCTGCGCTGAAGCAGGCGCATCGCCAGCCAGACCGACAGCATCAGCAGAGCCAGCTGCGCAACGGCGACACCCCCCAGTGCATCGGCGCGCCAGAATACGGCGACAAGCAACGCGTAGAAGATAGACCGCGATCCTCCGGCGGTGTCATCCTCGTCAGACGCTTTCGCGGTTTCGGTTGTTTCTGCCGCGCCGAGGTCAGCCTGTGGCGAAGGCGCCCGCAGGATCATGGACAAGGCGACATTGCCCTGCCGGAAGTAGCTGCCCGTATCAAAGTAGACGAGCGGCCCCCGGTTGATCACTAGGACCATCAAGCAGACGGCAACGGTCGCGATCAGCAACAACAAGGGCCTCAGCCAGTGCGATGACCCGGCGGACAGGCTTCTGCTACTCATTGCCGTTCGGCAGCATGCGGAGCCGCCGCAGTTGAAACGCCAGGGGAACAGACAATTGTTGCGACTGGCTCGCCTTCCAGCGGCACTTGGGGCAACCAGCCCCGCCAGCCCTCAGGGTCGGTATTGAAGCGAAGTTCATGTTGTTGAAATCATAATCAGACGCGTTCATCAGCGTACCCAGCATCTTTTAACTTTTTTGTTTCAATATCGATACCAACCCAGTCCGCATTCTCTGTGGTTATGTTCTCGCTAACCCTCGAGGAAGCCATCTATTCGTGACCAGACAAACGTAAAGAACAAACGGCTAAACTAAAAATTCCCATGTCAACGCTACACGAAACTTCGGGCGTGTCGAAGGAGAAATATGGCATGTCTCTGGCTTCGTGCCTTATTCGTGTCCAACACGATCTACAAGCCCCGGGTGAAAATTCGAGCATGGATCATGGATAGTGTGCCATATTGCGCAAAATTGTTTCTTGATCCGAGCGAAGAGCAGACGTGCACTCCCCTGAACAAAGCCGCACTAACCATCGTGCCGAAGTAAGCCGCCAGCATTTTGAATCCACTTCAACCCATTTGGGGCCGATTCGAGGCTGTTGGGGCCTTTTGTGTTCACGTCTGAGAAACAACAGCCAAGTTTCTCGCGCCATTATGTTGATGAGAGCGTCAGTCCGCCCAAAAAAAGCCCCAATTCGCGAGAAAAGCCTTCGTAATCAGACAATAATAGATTATTAATATTTAAAGTAGGTGCCGTGCTGAGACTGCGCATGGATAGTTGTGTGTAAACTAGAAGGTGGGACTTTTATGTTTAGCTCTTTGAAAATGATGGCTGTAGGCCTTATCACTGCCGTTTTCATGGCGGGATCGGCCAGCGCGCTGACACAAGTGTCGGCCGGCGGTAGCTACGACATCACTTCCGACAATTTATTTTTCGGCGCGGTTAACTCGGGCGCGGGCGGACCAGGCACGTATTCGGTGAATTTCACGTCGCCTGTTGACCCATTGCTTGGAAATGCGGGGGCATCAATTACCCTGCGCATATTGAACGCGGCATTCCCTTTGGGTTTGACGATGAGCTGGGTTGACGCCAACGATCCCAGCATCGTGTTGGCCACAACAGCCGTTCTGGGTGACGTGACGACGAAGCTCAATACCATCTTCAGCAGCGTAAGCCCGAATACTCTGAGCCAGAACCTCGTGTTCAGCTGGGCCTCATCCGCCCCGAATGTCTCATTTGATTTTGACGTGGCAGCGGTTCCGTTGCCAGCAGGTGGCATGCTGCTGTTGACCGCCCTAGGTGGGCTGGCGCTGATGCGCCGCCGCCAGACGGGTTAAGGTGTTGCAACCAAGTAGAAATGTCACTGGTTCTGCAAAGCAGAAGTGTCACCGGAGGGCGGGACGGGAGCAAGGCTTTGCAGCCCGGAGACC